>NZ_CAMLHO010000047.1 GCF_946479765.1 uncultured Aliivibrio sp. | reverse complement strand
AAAGTTAGTAAAGTTAGTAAAGTTAGTAAAGTTAGTAAAGTTAGTAAAGTTGGCAAAGTCAGAACAAGTATTAACTATATCAAGAAAATTATCGTAATAAAGTAATTAAAACATTGAAAACTTATGTTATTTATTACAAATAATTTGGATTCTTTGTACCTTTAATTTGAATGATATTTTTAATATTATACGGGGGTTAAATAAGAAATGGTAATATATTTAATTGTAAGAAAAATTTAAGTGGGGTGGTAATATTAATGCTTAGCTTGTTATAAATAACGTCAAAAAGTGAGCAATCCCGTAACAATTAGATATAGTGGCTTTCATTTGGGGTGCCAGTTAGCCTACATGGATTTATATGGTAATAAGAGGTGGTAAATCCTCCTCTTATATTTAATGAATTTTTACAGGGGTATTATTTAAAATTGGCAATGAACCTTAATTTTTCTTTGAGGTGTTCAACTAATTTGGTTTGAGATAATTGTTCTCTAACGATACCTTTTGTATTTCCCCATACAGGCCCAGGCCAAGCACAATCAGTTGTAAAGCGAGCGATGTGATGAATGTGCAGCTGAGGAACTAAGTTTCCTAATGCGCCAATGTTAATTTTATCTGGTGCAAAGTTATCTTCTAGCAGTTGAGCTACAGCGCTTGATTCCTGAATAAACTGGATTTGTTGCGTTTCTGTCATATGGTGGATTTCTTTCAAATCAGTAATTCTTGGTACTAAAATCAACCAAGGCCCAATATCTTCTTTAATCATTAACACTTTGCATAAGGGAAGATTGCCTAAAATGATGCAGTCTTGTTGTAAACGAGGATGTAATTGAAAAGCCATTCGTATTTCCTTGGTTTCTATCAGCAATACTTTGTTATATCATAATCAGCTGATAATGAAGAATAAGTGATTCTATTCATGAGTGAAAAAGTCGATAAAAACGTTTATAACCCAACTTTTCAATGGGCGTTTCTGCATCCTAGATTTTGGCCTACATGGTTAGGTATTGGTTTTGCTATTATTTTGGCTTTTGTTCCATTCCGGTTACGCGATAAATTAGCAGCAAAGATCGTAAAATTGGTATTAAAGAAACCAAGTGGTGGCATTAAAAGGGCTAAATTAAATATAGCGACTTGTTTTCCAGAAAAATCAGAACAAGAACAACAAAAGTTACTTGAAGATACGTATATTACGGGCGCTCAAGTTATGCTTGGTTTTTCTGAGTTGATGGTTCGTAGTCGTAAGCATAATGAAAACAGAGGAATTTTTGTTGGCGGGGAAAACTTATTTCCTCTTTTGGAGCAAAAAGAGAATATTATTATTCTTGCGCCTCATGCGTGGGCGATTGATTTCCCTGCAATTTTACTTGCGTCTCGTGGCTACCATGTAACAACAATGATGAAGCCTCAAAAGAACCCAATTACTGATTGGCTAATGCATGTTCAACGTATGCAGTACGGCGGTAAAATCTACGCTCGTAGCGCAGGGATTAAGCCATTAATTAAAGCCATTAAAGAGGGGTATTTAGCTTATTACTTGCCAGATGAAGATCATGGCCCACAAAATAGTGTGTTTGTTCCATTTTTTGCGACACAGAAAGCAACTCTAAAAGGCTTTGGTAAGTTGGCTCGTTTATCTAAAGCGAAAGTGGTTCCAATGTTACCGTCATATAATGCAGAAACAGGGCAGTTTGAAATTATAACCTTGCCAGCGATTGCTGATTTCCCATCAGGGGATGAAGAGACTGATGCACGTGCAATGAATATTGCGATTGAGCAGCTCGTTACTGAGCGCCCAGAGCAATATATGTGGGTACTAAATTTACTGCGTTCTCGCCCAGATGGTAGCCGTTTATACTAATTTAGACGTTGATTGATATTATTTTTAAAAAGCTCACTTCATGATGAAATGGGCTTTTTTTGTATCTATTTATTTTGTTTGTTTATATCAAAGCTCGATCTCGGTCATTTAATCAATCTAAGTTTTTACAAATGGTTAGGGTCTATCTGTTGCTGAAGCGTATAATTATTTGTGATCCATTTCTAATAATGCTGCTAACGCTCTTTATGTGCTAAGTTGATTTGATAAATGCCAAAATCACCAAATTTTCGCTTCTTTCAAGGTGGGATGTTAAAACATCGTACTACTCCTAAGTTTTTAACAACACAAACTGATTACTATGCACTGCTTTTTCTATCGGCGTTAGTTGGTGGTATTGCTGGCTCTGTTGTGGCTTTATTTGAAGCGTCAATTCGTTTAATTTCAGAGCAGCGCTTAACCTTTATTCACTCCTTTCCTTATTCTGAATATTTAGCGCCCGTAGCTGCGGTGCTTGCTGGTGCTGCAATGGCGGCTTTAGGTTTTTGGCTGACGTTTCGATTTGCACCAGAAGCTGCGGGTAGCGGCATTCCCCATATTGAAGGCGCGCTTGATGGTACGCATGATATTCGTTGGGCACGAGTTTTACCTATTAAATTTCTCGCAGGTACGTTGACGATAGGTTCAGGTATGGTACTTGGTCGAGAGGGTCCATCGATTCAAATTGGTGGGGCTGTTGGTCGAATGATTGCGAGTAAAGGTAAACGTTTTACTCACTCTTCTCATATATTAACAGCAGCAGGTGCCGCGGCAGGTTTAGCTGCTGCATTTAATGCGCCTTTAGCCGGCATTCTGTTTGTTGTTGAAGAGATGCGTCCTCAATTTCGATATAACATTACGTCTATTAAGTGTGTGACGCTAGCGACGGCAGTCGCAACCATTGTGATGCGATCTTTACATGGGCAAGAAGCATTTCTAACTATTCCAAGCTTTGATGTTCCGCCACTTCGTTCTCTACTCTTATTTGCTATTTTAGGTATTATATTTGGCATTATTGGTGTGAATTTTAATAAATGGATTTTAAAAGGGACCAGTAAGGTTAAACAGATCCACCAAAATAAATTGTCACGCCTTGTTTTATTAGGTGCTGTATTTGGTGGAACATTTGCTTTATTACAGTTAATCGCGCCAAAACTATCTGGTAGTGGTATGGAAATTATTACCGAGATGTTCTATAGCCCAATGGCATGGATGGTCATGGTTGGATTTTTTGTACTGCGTGTCATTGTAACGGTCGCTTGTTTCTCATCGGGTGCACCGGGTGGCATCTTTGCGCCAATGTTAGCGTTGGGAACATTGCTTGGTTTATCTTTTGGTGTGGTAATGGCGGCTTGGTTCCCTGAATGGGTTTCAGAGCCAGGGGTCTATGCGATTGCTGGAATGGGAGCGTTATTTGCTGCAACAGTGCGAGCGCCAGTGACGGGTGTTATTCTTGTGGTAGAGATGACTAATAATTATCAATTAATATTACCTTTACTGGTAACAACGTTAGGTGCCACTTTTATTGCTCAAGCGCTTGGCGGGCAGCCCTTATATTCTGCACTGCTAAAACAGTCTTTGTTGAAAGATAAAGAATTGAGGGCGGAAGAGAGTGGATTACAGAAGGTGGATCAGGCGGTAGAAAACGTGAATGTAGAAAAATAAAACGCTGGATTTATTTTCTATTGTTTAATGTTAGTAGCCATCGGTTGCTTATTCAGATGGCTACGTTATTTATTATACTTTGCGATATACTCTAATCATAAAATCAGCTTTACAATCAAAACTGACTTTTTCTTTTAATTCCGCTTTAAATTCAGCGGTGGCTTTCCAAGCGAACGGCGTCATGTCTAACAGATGTAATGCTTCTAGGCCGTTTAGGTGCATATTGTAAGTTAATTTCTTCTCTTCAATAAGTTCAAAGCCTGCTAATTCTTCTGGAGCCTCATCATGTAGGCGAACATCACCATAAACACCTTCACGTAACTCGTATAAATGATGACTTGCTGGCGTTACTGTAAATAGGTGCCCAAACTCTTTAATAGTACGGTGAAGTTCTTCTGCTTTACACGGTGCATAAATTCGCACAATTCCATCTAAACTCTGATCTGAAAAAGGTAAGCGGTGACTAGAAGCTACGCTAAACTGACAGTTAAGATAACGTTTAGCTGCATATTTAATGGCTACCTTTGATATATCTAATCCAAAGACGGTAGCATTCTCTCCATTCAATTGTTCTGCAATTTTTGAGGTGTAGTAGCCTTCGCCACAACCTATGTCTAATAGGTTTGCTGAGCTATCTGTTACGTAGTGCTGGCATAACTCTGCGACTTGCTGTTGCATTGATTGGTAGTGCTCTGCCTCAAGAAACGCACGTCTTGCTTGCATCATTTCTTTATTATCACCCGGATTTTTAGAGCGCTTGTGATGAGCTGGCATTAGGTTTACATAACCTTCCTTTGCATTGTCAAACTGATGGTTGTTTTCACAACGGTATTGATTATCGGCAAAGCGTAACTCGTGTTGGCATAAAGGGCACTGATAAGACATAACCACACCTGAAATTAGATTAGGGCAGCAGTGTACTTCTTCATTTCTAGAATAAAAAGACCCATCAATAAAAAATCCCCGCCAGTGCGAGGATTTTAAATAGATTATTTATGCTTGATCTTATTTATATAGAAATTAAGCGTTAAAGATTTGTGCCATTTCAGTTGAGCATAAGTGGTATTGGCGTGGGCAGTTGCGCCATGTTGTTAGCATACGACGGTATTTGTCCATCATCGGCATTTGACTGTTGAAGTGATGATCTGCCTTATCAAACTGAGGGTATAAACCTTCAGAGCTTGTTAAGAAGCGAACGTAATTTACAGCTTGAGCTTCAGTTGCAATATCAAAACCTAAGAACTGAAGACGACGTGCATCTACTTTTGCTTGGCACTCAGGCACTAGCATGTTGTAAGACTCTTGCATTGCATGGTACATCTCCATGAAGTCGATAATTTCACGACATTCTGTTTCTGTAATGCAGCCAAAGTCTTTATCTAATTCGCGGATTTGAAGTTCGTAACCACGTTCAACAATCAGCTGTTGGCGCTGGTACTTCTCTGCGTTTGCAGGGTCCATTTGAGACATCAGATAATACTGGTTTGAAAGAATTAAGCGTTGAGCATTAGTCATATCCATTAGGATAACCTCAAAAATTATAAGTAAATTTGTATAAAAAGTTGAAGCTAGATTAACAGTAAATGTAACACATAGAATATGATCTACATTAAGTTATGTGATCTTAGCTTAGTCCTGTGATGTTTCCATTGGCATCAATATCTAAATTCATAAACGCAGGCTTCTCTGGCAAGCCCGGCATAGTCATTACATTGCCACATAATGCATAGATAAAGCCTGCACCTGCGCACAATTTTAACTCTCGAATAGGCACGATAAAATCGGTTGGTGCGCCTTTAATGTTGCCATCGGTAGAAATTGACGCTGGTGTTTTCGCCATACAAACAGACAATGATTGGTAACCTAGTTTTTCAAATTTGGCTAATTGTTGTTGTGCTTTTTCAGATAACTCAATGCGCTCAGCGCCATAACCTTTAATGGCAACGGCATTTAGCTTATCAAATAGGCTCATTTCTGATGTATACAAAGGAGTAAATATCGTGTGTTTTTTACAAGCCAAGATGACTTTTTGAGCGAGTTCTCGTGCGCCTTCGCCACCTTTTACAAAGGCTTCGCTGATTGCAACATCGACATTCATGTGGCTTGATAATGTTGAAATCCAATCTTTCAAGAAATCGAGTTCTTCTTGAGTGTCTTCAGGGAACCTATTTATAGCCACAACAACGGGTAAGCCGTATTTAGCACAATTGCTAATATGCCATTGTAAGTTACTTAACCCTGCATTTAATGCATCTTGGTTTGGCATAAATAAGGCTTTTGGTAACGCCTGTCCTGGAGATAATGGGAATAAACCTGAGTTCGCTTTAATACCGCGCAGTGTTGCAACAAGCACGGCACAATCAGGCGCTTTACCTGATATAGGCGCTTTAATATTACAGGCTTTTTCTAGCCCCATATCTGAGCCAAAACCACCTTCAGTCACCGTATAATCAGTTAATTTTAGTGCGATATTATCAGCAATAATAGACGAGTTACCGTGAGCGATGTTAGCAAAAGGACCTGAGTGAATAAAAGTAGGTACACCTTCTAATGTCTGCATCAGAGTTGGATTTATCGCAAACTTCATTGTCACCGTCATTGCGCCAGCAACTTGCAGATCTTCAGTTGTTACTGGTTCGCCATCAAGATTATAAGCCACAACTATACGACCAATACGTTGACGTAAATCTTGAAGATCAGTAGCTAATGCAAGGATAGCCATTAGTTCAGAAGCGGCAGTGATATCAAAACCATCTTCACGTTGGTAACCGTTAATCGTTTTACCGTCTTCATTTTTACCAATCGTGACCATGCGAAGAGCACGATCGTTATGATCCATCACTCGTTTCCACACCACCTGAGATGGGTCAATTCGTAACGCAGGCAGATCATTCTTTTGAGCGAATTCGTCATAGCCTAAGCGTTGTTCGTGATAGATACGAGCATCAATAGCCGCAGAGGCTAAGTTATGTGCGGCAGTAATGGCGTGAATATCACCAGTTAAGTGAAGATTTAATTCTTCCATTGGCGCAACTTGGCTATAACCACCACCTGCCGCACCGCCTTTAACACCAAAAACTGGCCCCATTGAGGGTTGGCGAATGCATGCACTGACAGATTCACCTAACTTAGCTAGGCCTTGTGCCAAGCCAATGGTTGTGACTGTTTTACCTTCACCAAGAGGGGTTGGGGTAATCGCACTAACAAGAATTAACTTACCATTTGGTTTGTTTTCTAGGTGTTTTAAGGCATCAATATTGATTTTTGCTTTATAGCGACCTTGTGGGGTAATGTCATCATCATGCAGCCCTAAGTTTGACGCAATCGTTTTCATTCGTATAAGTGTCGCAGTTTGGCAGATTTCAATATCGCTTTTCATAGTAACGGGAACCTTTTAGGGAAGAGTTAAAAATGCTGAAAAGAAGCGCGCTTTTTATACCACATAAATAGGACTATATTGAATCAATTCCCCTAATTTAATATGGAATTGATGAAAATATTTATAAGGTGTGATCAAGAGTATGAACAAGGATTAAGAATAGGTTAATGGCTTGTGATAGTCTTTGTTTGTGGGCTTTATAAGAAAAATGAGGAATTTATGTCTTGGCGTGATTTAAGTTTCCGACGTCGATTATTATCAGTGATGACCATCTCTGGGATCGTAAAATTACTCCTTTTATCTATCTGTGCGTTTTTATATGTTAAGCACTGGGAATCGCAAGACAGTGGGGATAAAGCATTAGGGATTGCACGATTTCTTGCTCAATCGCCAATAGTTATGGAAGCAGTAGAAAAAAACTCCCCAGGTTTGATTGAAGAGAAAATAGAACGATTACGATCTTCCATTGGTGCCGCGTTTATTGTTGTGGGAAACAAAGAGGGAATTCGTATTGCGCACCCCATCAAAGAGCGCATTGGTAAAGTGATGCAAGGGGGAGATAATCAACAAGCATTGTTACTCGGCGAATCTTATATCTCCTATGCTAAAGGTTCATTAGGTCATTCGGTTCGCGGTAAAACCCCGATAATTAATGAACAAGGTGAGATCATTGGGGTAGTTTCTGTCGGCTATTTATTAACGGCGATTGATAGCAAAGTATCTCATTTCTTAGTGTTCTTCCTTGGTATGGCGGTATTAGTTATTTTTGCCAATGCCATTATTGCAAACTTTGTGGCAAGACGTTTTCAACAATCCATTTTTGGCTTTGAGCCTGAAGCCTTTGGACGTTTGTATAAAGAACAACAAGTGACACTTTCGACCTTACGCGAGGGTGTACTTAGTATTGATGCCAATGGCAAATTAAGATCAATTAATAAAAGTGCCTGTGACATATTAAATATTGATCCTAATCGGTCTTTAAATCGGCCATTTATTGAGGTACTGCCTGATAGTGACTTAACTAAATTATTAGTGACAAAACAGTCAGAGCACGACATTGAACTATTACTGAATGGTCAGTCAGTGATTGCAAACCGCGAATTAATTAAAATTGATGGTCAAGTCGTGGGAGCGGTATCCAGTTTTAGACGAAAAGATGAGATCAGTGAATTGATGCTCCAATTGTCACAAGTGAAGCAATATGCCGATTTATTGCGTTCGCAAACTCATGAACATCGAAATAAACTCAATACCATTAGTGGTCTTATTCAATTAGGAAAAATAGCAGAAGTACAACAGATTATTGGTCAAGAAAGTTTGCGTTATCAACAGTTAATCGAGTTTTTAAGAAAGAGTATTTCTGAGCCTATGATCGCGGGCGTATTGCTTGGAAAAAGTGAACGAGCAAGAGAGCTAGGATTACGATTAGAGATCGACGAAGGAACACAGTTAGATCAACTTCCTGAACATATTCGCGCAGAAGACATGGTGACTATTATTGGCAACTTAATTGATAATGCGTTTGATGCGACGTTAAACCAAGTTAATAAAGAAGCTCAAGCAATAATGGTTAGCGTGACTGATTTTGGAAAAGAAGTGATTATAGAGGTTGAAGACCAAGGGTGCGGCCTACCGGAGGCGTTTAGCTTTAAGCAATTAACTAAGCGTGGCATTTCCACAAAATTAGATCAAGGACGTGGAGTCGGGCTGTATCTGATCCAACAGTTAGTTGATCAGTATCGAGGTGAATTTACCGTTAGAAGTGAGCAAGGTGAAGGAACATTGATGACGATTTATTTACCAAAAGAGTTGCACTAATACTTATTTCGATTGGTATAAAGCGATCAAAAAAGATAAACAAAAGGATATTGTGTGAGCAGTAAAATCAGCATTGTGATTGTAGAAGATGACATCGGAATTGCAGAAATACACCGCCGTAATTTAGATAAAATTGACACTGTAGAGGTGATAGGAATTGCTGCGAGTAAAGAAGAGGCAGTGATCTTATTGGATGTATTAAATCCTGATTTAGTGTTGTTAGATATTTATCTTCCTGATGGTAATGGGCTTGATATATTGCGTGAATTACGTCAAAAAGAATCATCCCCCGATATTATCTTAATTACGGCAGACAGAGATGTGAATACGCTGCAAGAAGCGATGCGTGGTGGTGTGATAGATTACTTATTGAAGCCAGTGATTTTTAGTCGATTAGAAGAGTCGATAAATAAGTACTTAAGTCAAAAACAACAATTTACAAATCGAGTTGATATTGATCAATCCATGGTAGATGCGATGTTGAATTCCACTAGCTCAGCAACCATATCAAGGTTACCGAAAGGCATTGATGGCGTAACGCTTGAAAAGGTGCGCCAGTTATTTGTTAATCAAAATCAGTTAACGGCAGATCAAGCAGGTGAGTTAATTGGCGCAAGTCGAACCACCGCTCGTCGTTATTTAGAATATCTTATCAGCTCTGGAGAATTGAGTGCTGATTTGTCTTATGGCAGTGTTGGACGACCAGAGCGCACCTATTTTAAAGCGCAGAATAGTATTAAAATATAAAGCATTTAAATCATAGGTTTGTTTTAAAGGTAACGCACTAATGACACCAGCAACGAAACTATTAAAAAAAGCAAAAATAGAACATCAGGTGCTTGAGTACCATCATGATCCTAAAGCTCAAGCGTATGGATTAGAAGCGGCAGAAAAATTGGGTTTGCCTCATGAAGAGGTGTTTAAAACTTTAGTGGTTCAAATAGATGAAAAAGAGTTAGTCGTTGGCATTATTCCTGTTGCTGCTCATTTAAGTATGAAATTAATTGCTAAAGCGGTCGGTGGTAAAAAAGCCAAAATGGCGGATCCGAGCCTTGTGCAGAAAACAACAGGGTATGTGATGGGCGGAGTGAGTCCGATAGGGCAAAAGAAACGCTTAAAAACGGTGATTGATATCAGTGCTGAACTGTATCAAACCATGTATGTCAGTGGTGGTAAAAGAGGTCTAGATATAGGGCTTGCACCAAAAGATTTACACCAAGTGTTAAACGCACAATTTATGGATATTAAAGCAGAATAATACCAAGGAAAGGTGTATTGGTATTATTTGGCAAGGAGAGGCACCGTGAATAAAAAAACAGTATCACTGGTTTTAGGCAGTGGTGGAGCAAGAGGGCTTGCTCATATTGGTGTTATTCGTTGGTTAGAAGAGCATGATTTTGATATTGTCTCTGTATCTGGTTGTTCTATAGGTACTGTAATTGGTGGTGTATATGCAGCAGGAAAGCTCGATGAATTTGAAGCCTGGATGCGAACCGTCACCAAATTAGATATTGTGTCTTTAATGGATTTTAATTGGGGTAAAGGCGGATTAATCAAAGGTGATAAAGTAATGAGTCGCCTTGGGCGTATTTTGGGTGATCTAAATATTGAAGATCTTGCGATCCCTTATACCGCTGTCGCTGCTGATATTAGTAATGAAAAAGAAGTCTGGTTACAAAAAGGTTCATTACTACAAGCGATCCGAGCGTCTATTTCTTTACCTTTGTATTTAATGCCAATTGAATTTAATGGAAAAACATTAATTGATGGTGGTGTATTAAACCCCGTGCCTATTGCTCCAACTTTTGGGGACCATTCTGATATTACTTTAGCTGTAAATCTGGCAGGAGAGCTTTCTCATAAGCTTGATGATTTTAAAGAAGTTCAAATTGATATTTCAGAGAATGAATTAGAAGAAGATACGTCTTTCCATCGGAAGGTAAGTGATTATTTTGGTTCGCTAACCGCCAAAACATCGAGAATTGATTTAGGGATGTACGATATCGCCAACCAAGCATTTGATGCGATGCAAAGTACCATAGCAAGACAAAAGCTCGCGGCCTATCCGCCAGACATTACGGTTGAAATAGCAAGAGACGCATGTGGAACCTTTGAGTTTGAACGTACCGCAGAGATGATTGATTTAGGGTATGAAAGAGCGGAGCATGCATTAAAACATCTGTTATAAATGATTCTGAATCAACAGATAGATATAAAAACGCCCATACTTTTCACTTCTCTTTCTAGTAAAAAGTATGGGCGTTTTTTAATTGAGTAGTATAACGAAAGCTGTAATTAGAACTTTGGTGCTGGCTTTCTTTCCGGCTTAAAGTTCAAAATTGAAATTGGCACGTCTTTCTTTGGTTCAAATCCTAGAATTTCTTTACGCACAATTAAGTGACCAAGACGTTTTTCAATCATGCACAAGTTTTTAAAATCATCTCGAGAAACAAATGAGATCGCTTCACCTTTAGCGCCTGCACGGCCAGTACGACCGATACGGTGAACATAATCGTCAGCAGGAAAAGGTAAATCATAGTTTACAACACGTGTTAGCTCATCAATATCAATACCACGAGCAGCAATGCCAGTCGCTACTAAATATTGTAGTTTGCCTTCTTTAAAGTCATTCAGCACTTTGGCGCGAGCGTCTTGGCTACGGCCACTGTGGAATGCTTCTGCTTTTATGCCGCGTTTTTCTAATTGGCTTACTAATTTCGCGGCACCGTGTTTAGTTTCAATAAAGATAAGCGCTTGGTCCCACTCATTGTCTGTAATCAAGTGGCTAAGCAGTGCTGATTTTTTATCTTTATCTACCGTAATTAACCATTGGTCAATTTGGGGTGCAGACGTTGTTTTTGGTGAAATCGAAATTTCAATCGGATTATTTACTGCTGTTTTCGCTAAAAAGCGAACTTGGTCAGACAAGGTTGCTGAGAACAACATGTTTTGACGATCTAACGGTAAACGCTCGATGATTTTATTGATGTCTTCAATGAAACCCATGTCTAGCATTCTATCTGCTTCATCTAAGACTAGGATTTCAATTTCATCAAAATGAATAGCACGTTGAGTGTACATATCCAAAAGACGACCGGGTGTCGCAACCAGAACATCAACACCTTCGATTAGGCGTTCTTTTTGGTTTTTGTAATCGACACCACCATACATAGCAAGAGATCTGATATCTGTATACTTGCTGTATTGTTGAACATTCTCTTCAACTTGGATCGCTAATTCGCGAGTGGGTGTCAAAATAAGTGCGCGAATACGTTTTGCTCGCACTTTAGTTGGATTTTCGCTGAGTATTTCTAAAATTGGTAATACAAAGCTGGCTGTTTTACCAGTACCAGTTTGTGCTGCAGCAATTAAGTTTTTTCCGGTAAGCGCAACGGGAATCGCTTTTTGTTGAATAGGCGTAGGCGCTTGGTAACCCAATTCGTCGATGGCTTTTAAAATTGGATCGCTTAACCCAAGTTTAGAAAATGGCATGTGAAATCTCAGATATATGAATAGAAGGGGATTGTAGCATGAAAAAAAGAAATGGTAGCAGGGGAAAAGCACCAATGCTATTTCAGCATTGGTGTATGTTTATAACCAGTTGTTTATTGGTGTGTATTTATAGTTACTAGGATTTTATTGCCATTCTAGGACGTATCACTTTGTTGATGAAAGTAAGCACCATTGGGAGCAGAACAACGACAATTGCGATAGCGGTGAATGAAAAGGTGATAGGACGTTCCCATAAGAAACTGAGTTCACCATCACTGATCATCAAGGCTCTACGTAAATTCTCTTCCATCATGCCGCCCAATATAAAGCCGAGTAACAAGGGGGCGAGCGGGAAATTGGCAAGCCGTAGCGCTATTGCCACCATTGCGATAAAGATCATGATGAAGACATCGACGGTATTAAAGGAGACTAAATAGACACCGGTAATAGAGAAGAATAACACCATAGGTAATAGTACGGTTCTTGGTACCGCTAATAATTTTGAAATGTAGGGAATAAGCGGTAAGTTAAGGATAACTAACACGATATTACCAAAGTACATTGAGATAATAACCGACCAGAAAATATCTGGATGATCGACAAACAGTCTTGGTCCTGGCTGAATACCGTAAGCGATTAACGCACCAAGCATGATCGCGGTCGTGCCTGAACCTGGAATACCAAGGGTTAATAGTGGAACAAATGATCCGCTAGATGCGGCGTTATTGGCTGATTCTGGAGCAACCAATCCGCGAATACTGCCTTTACCAAACTCATCTCGCTTATCTTTAGGTGCTAAATTTCGCTCCATACCATAGCTTAAAAATGCCGCTATAGTTGCGCCTGCACCCGGTAAGACTCCCGTAAAGAAGCCAAGAATAGATGAGCGAATAGCAACAGGAGCGACTTCTTTAAATTCTTCTTTGGTGATTTTCATGCTACCAAGATCGGACATTTTGTTTTGTTCATCACCACGCGTGTCTTGTTCTGGTTTTAGTATCCCCATTAAGGTTTCGCCTAAAGCAAAGGTTGCCATAGCAAGTAATAGGAAGCTGAATCCGTCCATTAAATCGGTTAAACCAAAAGTGAAACGTTCAACCCCAATGCCTTTATCAATACCAACGGTTGAAAGCATTAAGCCTAAGATGGTCATCATCCATGCTTTAATGACTTGTCCATTACCAGCAAAAGCCGCGACGGCGGATAAACCAACTAGCATTAAGGCAAAGTAATCAGGGGATTGGAAACTCAAAGAGACTTTAGCAAGAGCGGGTGCCGCTATTAAAAGCATGATTGCTGATAGAGTTCCGCCAGTAAAAGAAGAATAAGCAGCCAATGCAAGCGCCTTACCTGCTTGGCCTTTTTGTGCCATTGGGTAGCCATCAAATGCGGTTACTACGGTTGATGAACAGCCCGGAGCATTGATAAGGATTGATGAGGTTGAGCCACCAAAAACCGCACCATAATAGACACCAGCCATCAAGATCATGCCTGATGCAGGGTCTAAGCCGTAGCTGATTGGGATCATGAGTGCAATGGCGGAAATAGGGCCAAGTCCCGGTAACATTCCAATGAAGGTACCGACAAAACAGCCGATCATTACCATCATTAAATTGGTTGGCATTATTGCGGTGGATAAGCCTGCTAAAATTCCATCTAACATAATTAAGTCCTAGGGGTTACCAAGCAAGAAAAAGATAACCAGGTTCAAGATAGATATCTAAACCTTTGGTAAGAAGTAGCCAAAATCCTGTTACAAAAGGGAATGAAGCACCGAATAACACCGGTTTTCTGCGTTCTCCCAATAGATAGAATCCTGCCAATAGAAATAAGCTTGTTGCTAATACAAAACCAAGCCAAGTAAGGCCAATGCCATACAGCACCATTAATACTAAAAAGCCAATAAGCAGCTTCCAATTAAAACTTAAGGTAGCCCCGCTTTTCTCATCGGGTTGGGCTGAAACAATCAGTAATAAAGAAAGAAAAATCCCAGCAAAGGTCAGCATGTAGGGCAAGGTTCTGGCGGTGAATGGTTCATATTCATCACCAGGGAAAAGAGGAATTAAGCTAGTCTGATAGCCATAACAAAGACACACTAATAAGAAGATAATTGCGCCAACACGATCTCGGCATAATAGAGAAGAGCTAGAGTACGACATGAGTTCTCTCCATGAATCCATTAAATAAAAAAGTAAAGAAAAGGCTGCCTTGGCGTAAAGTGCAAGGGATCTATCTGGTATAACAAGGGGAATTAATGAACCATATCCGGTGGAGTCATTAAATACCAAGGCAGCTAAAGTGGTGGTGTTATTTTAAGAAACCAAGCTCACGCATTAGTGTGCCCATGAGTAACTCTTGTTCTTCAAGAAAGACATAGAAGTCTTTATCTGCTTTGTAATTATCAATCCAACCGTTGCGATCTCGTACCACTGCCCATTGTTCAGTCTCGTACATTTTGTCGAACGCTTGTGTGTATTTGTCAATTTTGGCTTGGGGTGTACCCGGAGCAGCAAAGAATCCACGCCAGTTAGCAAATACGGTATCGTTGCCATATTCGGTTAGTGTTGGAATATCAGGTGCACTTTCTAAACGTTTTGGTGCAGTAATCGCTAGAATGCGAACTTGGCCGCTTTTAGACATTTCTAGTACTTCACCAAGACCGGTTGAAAGCAACGGTGTTTCGCCTGAAAGTAAGGCTGCCATTGCTTTACCGCCTGCATCATAAGCGATGTAACGTACTTTTCTTGCATCAAAGCCTTCGCCTTTAAATGCAGCTGCAACAACAAGGTGATCCATACTGCCTCGTGCTGAACCGCCTGCAATTTTTACTGAGCGAGGATCTTTTTCAAAATCCGCAACCACTTGTTCCCAGCTTGTGTATTTAGAGTCTTTATTTACGACAATTGCACCATAATCGGCAATAGTTGCAGCTACAGGGGTTAAGTCTCGAAACGACTGAGGGAAAATACCACTTAACGATCGGATCACTATTGGGGTTGAGTTCACCATTAATGTGTCTGGTTGACGCTCTGCGGTTTCAATGAGATGAGCAATGGCTTTACCGCCGCCCCCGCCAGATAAGTTTTGATAAGATGCTTGCTCAATAATGTCTGATTTAAGTAGTACATCACCTGTACCACGAGCTGTCATATCCCAACCACCACCTGCGCCGCCAGGAATAATAAAGTGAATCTTCTCAAGTTCAGCAGCGAACGCTGAACCTGACATCGCAAAAGTGGCTGCAATCATTGAAGCTGTGATCTGTTTTTTAAATGAAGTAAGCATGAATAGCATTTCCTTATAATAGTAGGGGATACCAACCTCTTTGGGTTGTTTGTGTTCATCAATATTTTCTGCTTTCTCTTGGTTGTTACGTAAATATTATTTCTTTGCGAGGAGTTTGACTAGATAGGGGAAATAATGGGTATTTAGAACATAAAGGGGATTTTGTTCATAAAGTTCATGGCAGTATTGATAAGTCAAAAAAAAGCCATGCAGTAAGATATTGCATGGCTTGAGGTTATTAGATGTTATGTTACTTTGAGATTATTGAGTTTTAAATTCACTCAACTTTTTAGTTAATGAGTGACTCTCTTTGGTTAGTGCTTCCGTATCTCTTAATGACGTGCGCATATCTTCCAGAACGTCATTAGCGGCTTCATTGATACTGGTTACATTACGGTTAATCTCTTCTGACACCGAGCTTTGCTCTTCAGCTGCAGAGGCTATTTGGTTATTCATGTCATTGGCAACCAAAATAGCAGAGCTGATCTCTTTCAGGTTTTCTTGTGCAATCATTGTCTCTTCTTTGGTTGATAATGCCTGCTTCTGGCTATTATCCATTATCGTCACAATGCTCTGAGTATTTTGTTGTAGTATCACAAGCATGTTATTGATTTCTTGAGTTGAGCTTTGTGTGCGGCTTGCTAGGTTACGAACTTCATCGGCAACAACAGCAAATCCACGTCCTTGCTCACCAGCACGAGCCGCTTCAATCGCCGCGTTTAATGCTAGTAAGTTTGTTTGCTCTGCAATGCCACCAATTTCAGTCAGAATTTTTTGAATGTCATTACTTGATGACGCTAAATTAACGACTTGTTCTTGGGCTTCATTAATAAACTTAGCTAACTCTTCAACAGAAGCTGCTGCATGGTTCATTATTTTTTGACCTTCTTTACTACTTACTTGAATTTGGCTTGCTGCTGTCGCTGCTTGTAATGCCGAAGAAGCAACCTCTTGGGCTGTTGCACTCATTTCATTGATAGCTGTCGCTAATTGAGTTACTTCATTCACTTGGTTTTGTAGCTTAATTTGTGATTTCTCAGTTTCAGCCATGGTATTCATTGATGATTGAGAGACTAATTCAGCGGTATCCTTTGCATTATGAAGGGTGTTTTGAACTTTCTCGATAAAGGTATTAAACCAGAAAGCCAGTTGACCAATTTCATCTTTAGATGTGATGTCAATTCGTTGAGTTAAGTCACCATCACCTTGAGCGATATTTTCAAAGCGAGAAGTTAGATTGATTAAAGACGTACCGATCTGTTTTGCTAAAAGAAAGATAATGAAAATACCGATAATAGACGAGATCAAGCCGCTTAATAAGCCATTGAAAAGTGCATCATCACTTAACTGAGTGCTTAATGAATTAAAATCAGTAATTTCTTTTTCTAAAATTTTAGAAGGAATCGAAACCATTACAATCCAAGGTGTTGAACCCGTATTGATGGTTGCAATGGCTACTTTTAACGTATCAATATCTTTTAAGAATGGTTTATTTGCTTTTGCTTCTTGTTGTATTTGGGCCCAGCTTTGAGCGATTCCACCTTTTACTTTTTTGCCAACTAAATTTTCATCTTGGCTAAAAGACAATAAAGTACCGTTCCATGAGATAATTGAAACAACAGCATTTGGAATGCCGATATCTTGAGCTGCCTGTTTACTAATGGCCTGAAAACTTTTAATTGACCAATCATAGCCTAGAGAACCAATAATTTTATTATTTGATTCTAATGGTAGGCTGATCGTTGTAATTAGCTCTTGATTGCCTCTTACATTGTAATAGTAAGGTTCCATTACAAAGGTTTGGCCTGTTTCAAAAGGAGCTAAATGCCATTCATCAATACGTTCGCCATTATTATTTAATGTCGTATTGTTAAAACTATCCATTCCTAATGCTTCAAAGCTAGAATCAATTGGAGAAAAGAAAGGAGATAACACTCCATTTTTATTCAATGCTTTTTGAGTAAGAGCAGAATTATCTTTAATAAACTCTCCTTGCTCCCAGACCATATAACCAGCGAATACACTCTCATTTTGATTTTTTAATGAAGAGGTAAATTGTTTAATTAAAAGTTCAGCATTTGCTTGGTTATCATTAGATAGCTCTAAAACAGACTTAAGTTGCTTTAAATTACTAATTACAGGAGAGAACATTCCGTTCAGTTCTGCACTTTGTTGGTTAGCAATAGCTAATAATTTATAATCAATGTTTTCAATGAGTTGACTAGATACATGCTCAGTAATTTCTTCATTTACCCCATTGTAAGATACCGTTGTAAAAAACATAGCCGTACTTAATGTAATAAATATGGCAAGCCCAGCACTAATTGCGATACGTGTTTTGATTGATTTAAACATAGTTCCCTAATGATAAAAATGTTTTTATATAATGCCTTATCGACTAAATATGAACTTTCATTAGGATAAATAAGGTGTTTTTATGTATAAAACTTACGAAATATTCACGTTAGCTTCACGAATGTTAATTTATATTTGTTTATGTATATACTAACCTCCTCGAACAATGATGTTCTGTTAGCCTGTTTTGATGGTATTCATAAATTTATAGTGAGAAAAAGAATGAACAAAAACCTATTAGTACCTTTATTATTTACTGTTGTTTTGGTTGGTTGTGATGACGCAAGTGAAGCAATCGATAGAGCACAAGATGTGGCAAATAAGGCAGTAGATATGGCTCAATCTAAATTAGAGTCAGTAGACTTGAGTGCATTGAATATCGAACAATTCGGTGATGCTGCTGATTCCGCGGCTGAATTTGCTGAGTCAATCGATGAAGCCCTAAATGCGGATTACAGTAATCCTAAAGCATTAATTGAAATTCAAGAGCACGTTGCAAATGCCTACAGTTGTTTAGTTGAAGCCTCATCAGAATCCACTGCGGAAGGTTTGCTGAATAAGGTCATGGCGACTCTCTCAAATGAGCAAGCAGAAAGCTTAATTGAGAAAGGCATTGAACGAGCACAAGACATGCAAGAGTGTGTGATGTAATTGGTATCATCTCGAACGAGTAAATACTAAATAAAAAAAGCCCCGTAACAATCGCTCTTTAAAGGCGTTTGATACGGGGCTTTTTAGTGCTGTTAATCTGTGTGGTTAAAAATAACCGTAAAGATTACAGCTTGTCAGTTAGCTCGATAGCTTGACCAATATAGTTTGCTGGCGTCATCTCTTTTAAACGAACTTTTTCGTCTGCAGGGATTTCTAAGCTGTCGATGAATGAACGCATGCCTTCACCATCAATGCGTTTACCGCGAGTCAGTTCTTTTAGTTTTTCGTATGGCTTTTCGATGCCGTAACGACGCATTACTGTTTGAACAGGTTCTGCAAGAACTTCCCAGTTTTTATCTAGCTCAGCTTCAAGTGCAGCACGGTTGATTTCTAATTTGCTAATGCCTTTTAGAGTCGACGTGTATGCAATGATAGCGTAACCACAACCAACACCTAGATTACGAAGAACCGTAGAGTCAGTTAGGTCACGCTGCCAGCGAGATACAGGCAGTTTTTGAGATAGGTGATTAAAGATTGCGTTAGCAAGACCTAGGTTACCTTCAGAGTTTTCAAAATCGATTGGGTTAACTTTATGCGGCATAGTTGAAGATCCGATTTCGCCTGCAATCGTTTTTTGTTTGAAGTGACCAAGAGCAATGTAGCCCCAAACGTCACGGTCAAAATCAAGAAGGATGGTGTTGAAACGTGCAATCGCATCAAATAGCTCAGCAATGTAGTCATGCGGTTCGATTTGAGTTGTGTACGGGTTCCAGTTAACGCCTAGAGATTCAGTGATGAATTCTTCACTGAATTTGTGCCAATCAACATCTGGGTAAGCAGAAAGGTGAGCGTTGTAGTTACCAACAGCACCGTTGATTTTCGCTAGGATCTCAACGTTTTCGATTTGCTTGTATTGACGTTCCATACGGTATGCAACGTTCGCCATTTCTTTACCCATTGTAGAAGGTGAAGCTGGCTGACCGTGTGTACGAGAAAGAAGAGGAATATCACGGTACTCGTTCGCTAATGCTTTAATTGCATCGATAACGTTACGGATTTCAGGAAGAACGATCGTGTCACGTGCTTCTTTAAGCATAAGAGCGTGAGACGTATTGTTAATGTCTTCTGAAGTACAAGCAAAGTGAATAAATTCATTGATAGCGTGAAGCTCTGGAAGCTCAGCTACTTTTTCTTTTAGGAAATATTCAACGGCTTTAACGTCGTGGTTTGTTGTGCGTTCAATGTCCTTGATACGCATAGCGTCTTCTTCGCTGAAATTTGCAGCGATGTTATCTAAGAATTGATTCGCTTCTGCGCTTAATGTAGCCACTTCCGCAATCGATTGCGTAGCTGCTAATTTTTGAAGCCAACGAACTTCAACAACAGTACGGTATTTCAGTAAGCCATACTCACTAAAGATACTGCGTAGAGAAATTGTTTTACTTCCGTAGCGACCGTCTACAGGTGAAACAGCAGTTAATGCTGACAATTCCATGTGAATCTCCTAGATATCTATAAAGGTTAAAGGATAAAGCCTACTTGGAAGACTAATAGGCTTTAATTTTTAAATTCGAGCTAATATAATTTTTGCTTGTTCGACCATTTTTTTACGACCAAAAATCAGATGGCGGCGCTTGCCACCCACTTGACGCCACAACACCGCTGAGCGAATCCCTGACAGTAACAGGGAGCGGACTTTATGTTGTGTCATTGATTGCTGTAAAATTGCAGGTGTACCAGTGACTTGGATGCGAGGACCCATAGGGCTGATCACATCTAAATAAATACTGGCAATGTTGCTAAGCATTTGTTCGTCATGAATGTCAAAATGTTCAAGTTGGCGCTCAATCGTACTGATGCGTTCACCAAGCTTACTCATGCCATCTCGATGGCCGGCAAGCTTACGCTCTAGCGCCATTAAACTGATCAGATAACGGGTTAATTCGCTACCTGTTGGTGTGTTATCAAAATCTCGTACAAGGCATTCTAAGCCAACTCGTAAGTTGGCTTCTTTTCCGTAAACGCCTACCGTATTATTTGGATTCGTTTCCAAAATAGACTGGATAGCAGTATCAAACGCGGCTTGATCACAGTGTCCATCTTTCGCCATTTTTTGTACTAAGCTTGCCGCTTGGCAAATGCCAGCAAATGCAATGGTTCTGTCAAATAAAGTGTTCGCCACGCTAGGACTCCTTAAATACGCTCTTCAATAATACCGCCACCTAGGCAAACTTCACCTAAGTAGAAAACAGCAGATTGACCTGGGGTTACTGCAATTTGTGGTTCATCAAAAATAACTTTAATATTTTCATCATCGATAGGGATAATGGTGCAAGGGATATCAGTTTGACGGTAACGTGTTTTTACCGTGCAGCTCAATGGTGCTTTGATCGGTGTGCGATCAACCCAATCAAGTTGAGAGGCTAATAAACCTTGAGATTTCAGTAATGGGTGATCTTTACCTTGAACGGCAATTAGCACATTACGTTTTAAATCTTTTTCACCAACAAACCATGGGTCTTCGTTACCGCCGCCGCCTTTAGAGCCACCGATGTGTAACCCTTTACGTTGACCTAGAGTGTGGTACATCAAACCTTGGTGTTGACCAATGATGTTACCTTCTGGGGTTTCGATATTACCTGGTTGTGCTGGTAAGTATTTGCCTAAAAATTCAGTGAATTTACGCTCACCAATAAAGCAGATACCAGTAGAATCTTTTTTCTTCGCTGTGATCAAATCTTGCTCTTCAGCAATGCGGCGTACTTCAGGTTTTTCAAGTTCACCAACAGGGAATAAGCTACGAGATACTTGATCTGAGCTTAATGTGTATAGGAAGTAACTTTGATCTTTGTTTGAATCCAAACCACGAAGCATTTGTGGTTTAGCACCATTTGCGATTTCTTCTGCTGTTGGGAAAGTACGACGAACGTAGTGACCCATTGCAATGAAATCAGCGTCTAATACTTCATCAGCAAATTCTAAGAAGGCTTTAAATTTGATTTCTTTATTACAAAGAATATCTGGGTTTGGTGTACGGCCCGCTTTATATTCCTCAAGGAAATATTCAAAAACGTTGTCCCAATATTCAGCAGCAAAGTTAATGGTGTGAAGGTGAATACCTAATTTGTCACACACGGCTTGTGCATCGGCTAAATCCTCGGCAGCGGTACAATATTCCTCGTTGTCATCTTCTTCCCAGTTTTTCATGAAAAGACCTTCAACTTGGTATCCTTGTTGCTGAAGTAGATAGGCTGATACTGAAGAATCTACACCACCGGACATACCGACGATGACTTTCTTTTGGCTGTTGTCTGACATTCTTTAACACCACTAATAAAACTTGAGGCAGATTCTAACAGAAAGAATATGCTGGGGACAGATCCGAGACTAAAATCACATAATTATATCTGTGAAATTAGGGTTATTTATGTTGATTTAGCCCTTTAAATTTAAGCGTTTCGCTAAACGATGTAAATTTCCTATCCCCTACATAATTAAGGTGCTTGGAACAGAGTATGAAATAATTATGAACACTCTTTTTTTCATTTATGGCATAGTAGGCGAAATTATTGAGTGAGAAGAAAGATGACAGACCAACAAGACGATTTCATGACTGAAGAAACGTTGATTGAAACCGTAAAAAATCAAATTGAAGACGGCAGCCCAATTGCAGCAAAAGAGACACTAATGCGTCTAGTTATGACGGGTAACCCTCGTGAAGATGCGATTGAAATGATGGCTTGCGCGTTGGCAATTGAAGTCGTTGATGTGATGAAGAATGGCGCTGAATTCAACCAAAAGCGTTATAAAGAAAATCTAGAATCATTACCAGACATGAGTTTCATGGGTGATGAATAATAGTAATAACGATTGTTTTTAATCGGTATTAAAAATAAATAAAAAGGGCTAATAGTATTGATACTATTAGCCCTTTTTCCATATTACAGTATGTTTAGTTTGCGCAACCAATTTCACCAGTCAACATGCAGTTTTGTTGCTGTTTTTCTTGATTGTCATAGTGCTCATTAGTGAGTTCAGTAGAGTTAATGTCTTCTCTATCTGCTGGGGCACAAGCACTTAAAAATATTACACTGGCAATCCCTGCTACCTTGATGATTACGTTCATTTTTATTCCTTTATTCTTATCATGTTTTCTTAATGTTAAGTTAAAAAACTTCAAACGGGTAGCTGTTTTTAACTTATTTTTTACATTTCTATTTATTGCTCTAAAGTGAGACTTCTTTCCATTCACCATGAGGAACATCTTTGATTGTCCAATCTCCCATTGAATAGCGGATCAAACGTAATGTTGGAAAACCAATATGTGCCGTCATACGACGAACTTGACGATTACGGCCTTCAATAATGGTAATCGCTATCCATGTTGTTGGGATGGCCGCACGGAATCGAACCGGAGGATTACGATCCCATAAATCCGGTGTTTCGATAATTTCAACGTTAGCGGGTAGTGTCATGCCGTCTTTTAGCTCAACACCTTGACGAAGTTTCTCTAAGTCTTCTTCTGTCGGTGCGCCTTCCACTTGTACCCAGTATGTTTTTGGTGATTTAGATTCAGGCTGAGTTAAACGGGCTTGCAGCACACCATCATTGGTTAAAATTAATAAGCCTTCACTGTCACGATCAAGACGACCTGCCGCATAAACGTCTTTAACTGTAATAAAATCTGCGAGCGTCTGGCGATGTTGGTCATCGGTAAATTGACTCAGTACATCAAAAGGTTTATTAAAGATAAGGACTTTACGATCTTCTGGTGCAGGGCGTGGCTTTTGTGTGGTTTTTTTCTTAAAGGCCGGTTTTTTCCAATTTGGAGAACGCTTGAA
>NZ_CAMLHO010000046.1 GCF_946479765.1 uncultured Aliivibrio sp. | reverse complement strand
CTATCTAAGCTTTACGGATTTTAATTTTCGTAAAGAAAAGGTACAGCGTTTTTCAACGTTGTTAGAGCGAAAAATACCTCTCTATGTTGTGTCCCAGGTGTACCCAATCACAAAAGAAAATATTTCTATTCTTGGTTTTTATTCTATCAGTACCCGTGTTAAAAATATTGTGCAGAAAATGGAAGCGACTCAGCAACCATATTTAAGTGATCGTGTATTTCTATTGCAAGACACATACAATAAGGAAGTCAGTAATACTGAGCGACAAGAAAAACAAAATGCATTGCTAATGTATTACCCTGTTTTTAATCAGGGTAAGAGTGAAATGCTAGGTTTTTTTATGTCTGCAATTAGAATAGATGCATTTTTTGAAAAACATTTAAAGTTAGACGCGATAAAGTCACGTGGTTATAGCATTAAGGTATTTGATCATGGCCCTTCTGGTGGTGATGACCCAATTTTATATCAAAGCAAAACGTGGTTAGATCAACAAGAAGAGACTGTGGTCAGTCAGCATATCGATATTTATGGTCGTCCCTGGGAAATTAAGTATAAAAAAAATGCATTACGTACTTTCAGTATTACATCAAACGCGATAATTACTTTAATCTGCGGTATTTTTATCTCGATTTTAATTGCTTGTATTGTTCGTTTTAGCCTTCATTCTAAAGACGCGTTGAGATACAAATTAGCACTTAGAACCAAAGAGTTACAATACTTGGTTGAGCATGACACATTAACCGACGTCTACAATAGATACGCATTGTGTAATCACTTTGATGCGCTTATTGAGCAAAAGATACGTTTTAGTTTAATCACTATTGATGTGGATAAATTCAAATTGATTAATGATACTTATGGTCACTTTGTGGGTGATCAGGCATTAAACTATGTCGTTAGTAAAGTCTGTTCCGTAATTGGTTCTAAGGATATGCTTGCACGAATGGGAGGCGATGAGTTCAGTATTTTAACGACGGTGACAGATAAAACGGAACTCACTCAGGTATGCCAGAATATTTGTAAAGCAATTAGTGATAAAACAATGGTTTTAGATGGTAAAGAAATATCAATTACAGTGAGCATAGGAGCGAAGTTTTGTCGATCGTCTAATATTGATGATCTATACCATGAAGTCGATCTAGAAATGTATAAAAGTAAAAGTGCGGGTCGGAATGGGTTCTCTGTTGCGGAGTAAGGGTTATTTAAGTAAATAATTTAAGTTATAGATGATTTAAAACAAGTAATGATCAGTTAACTCACTGGAAGTGGGGCTACAATTAATTTACCATGCGTTTTTTATTGGTACTTGTGAATTATTATGACTATTCTACATTTATTACAAGCAAGCCTGATTTCCGGGGGCTTGCTTTTTCTTTATATGCTGATCTCATTATGGCGTCGTAAAAAAGAGTCAGAAAAGCACACTAATATTATTGCCATTGGGCTTATTGGTGGATTTGCCAATTTTTGTGACACTTTAGGTGTGGGCAGTTTTGCCATAAAAACGGCGGGATATAAGCAATTTAAACTTCTTGATGATAAAGACTTACCTGGCACCATGAATGCTCAAGCAACGATGGCAACGGTATTTCAAGCGTTAATATTTTTAACTGCCGTTAATGTCGATTTAACCACGTTATTGAGTTTAATTGTTGCTGCTTGCGTTGGTGCGACAATCGGGGCACGGTTAGTTTCCAACTTTGATCGTCAGTTGATCCGTTTAATTATGACGGGCGCGCTGTTTGTTGTTGCTATGCTGATGTTTGCAGGTCAGTTTCATCTGTTTCCGCTCGGTGGTGATGCATTGGGTCTGTCTGGTGAAAAATTGGTTATTGCGATTATAGGTAACTTTATTTTTGGTGCATTAATGACGGTCGGAATTGGTTTATATGCACCTTGTATGACCATGATTTACTTATTAGGGATGAATCCATTAGCGGCATTTCCTATCATGATGTGTTCCTGTGCATTTTTATGCTTTTTCTCATCAGGTAACTTTATCCAAAAAGAAGCATTAAACTCAAGAGCGGCATTAGTGGTGGTGGTAACTGGCTCTATTGGGGTATTTATCGCTGCATTTATTGTGAAGTCACTAGATGTAGAGATGCTTTCATGGCTAGTTTCTTTTGTGGTTCTTTATACTGCGGTTACTATGTTGAGATCTTGGCTGCAAGGTCGAAAAGAAGCAATAATTGAATCAAGTGCCCAATAAATAGCCGATAAATAGCAATTTTCAAGCACATAATTATTGGAGATATAAAAAGTTCATGGTATTTTTCACATACCAATTATTTATGGATTTTTTATCATGCCAAAGGCAAGTGACATTAAAAAAGGTTCAGCAATTGAACACAACGGTAAAGTATTTTTCGTTAAAGAAATCAGCAAGCTAACACCAAGTGGTCGTGCTGGCGCAACATTATTTCGTATGCGTATGTATGATGTAGCTACTGGTTCAAAAGCAGATGAGAGTTTTAAATCAGATGATATTATTACTTTAGCTGATTTTAGCCGTCGTAGTGCTACGTTCTCTTATGTTGATGGTAATGAGTATGTGTTCATGGATGCAGAAGACTACACACCATACAACTTTAACAAAGAAGCTATTGAAGAAGAGTTACTTTTCATCTCTGAAGAGACACAAGGTCTTCAAATTCTTATCGTTGACGGTGCTCCAGTTGCGATTGAATTACCTTCAGCTGTAGATTTAGTTATCGTTGATACTGCGCCTTCAATTAAAGGTGCTTCTGCAAGTGCTCGTACTAAACCTGCAACAATGACAACTGGCTTAACGGTACAAGTTCCAGAATACATCGCTAACGGTGAGAAAGTGAAAATTAACACAACTGAACACAAGTTCATGAGTCGTGCATAATCGCTTTTTGAAATAAAAAAGGCCAACTATTATAGTTGGCCTTTTTAATGCGTTTTATTTACGGTTATTTATATCTATCCCTTTAACTGTACGATGGATGTAGTTCGTTAGCTAGAATAAGTTACCGTCACGAACTAACTCTCTCGGTAGTCCATTTTTAATTCGATTTCCGACCCATTTGCCAAGGCCAATAACAGCGCCACAATAAGTTACAATGGTTTCGCCTTTGCCTACGATTTCAGGACGTACATCACGACCCATGTACCATTCACGCGCTTGTTCAATGGTTAACTCACTCGCAGTAGGGTTGTTTGCATCAGCCAATGCCATGATTGCTTCGTGTTGCCAGCGATACCCTTTTTTATGAGTTTCCGCAAGCTTGAACCCAATGCGGTGGTAACGCATTTCACCAATTAAAGGTTTCATACGTTTAGGGAAAGCCCATACTTCTTTATCTCTTATCCATAACTCGTTCGCTTCTGGAATTGAGAGTTGTAAGGTGGCTTTTAATTCGGCTTCGATGTCTGTTGCTTCTTTATTTGAGGCAGCAGCAAAGGGGAATTTACCTAAGCGTTTTTTAACTTCAGGAGGTACTGTTGCTGAATTTTTACGGATTTTGGCAACAAAGAAGCCTTCGCTATCAAAGATCTGTGGGTAGATGTGTAAGAAGCCTTCTTTGGTTAAGGCTTTTTCTGCATTCTCAAAGAGATCACCTAATGGCTCAAACGTGACGGCGTCACCAAATTGTTCTACTAGATGATGACAGATATTCTGATTTTCTTGATGATTTAACGTACAAGTTGAATAAACCATCACGCCACCTGGTTTAAGCGCATGAAAAGCACTTTCGATTAGATCGCGTTGAGTATCACCAATTTCAATGACTGATTCAAGGCTCCAGTTATGCATGGCATCCGGATCTTTACGAATGGTTCCTTCACCAGAACAAGGCGCATCCAATAAAATAGAATCGAAGGTTTCAGGTAACCAACCGCCGAATACTCGACCATCGAAATGGGTAAGTGCAACATTACTAACGCCACAGCGCTGCACATTAGAGCACAGTATTTTTACTCGGCTTGATGAAAATTCATTGGCAACTAATGCCCCTTGATTTTTCATGCCAGCAGCAAGTTGTGTAGTTTTAGACCCTGGAGCAGAGGCCATGTCTAATGCCATTTCAATGTTGTCATTGTCTTTTAATAAGGCTGTTACTGGCATCATAGAGCTGGCTTCTTGAATATAGAATAGCCCTGACATGTGTTCAGCCGTACTGCCTAATTTTACAGTGTCAGTTTCTGGTCTTGTGATCCAAAATCCGGTATCGCACCATGGCACAGGTTCAAGTTGCCACTGCTTTTCATCGGCACGTTGTTTAAACTCTTCTACACTGTTTTTTAATGTATTTACACGAATGCTACGGCGTAAAGGGCGTTTACAAGCAGCAACAAAGTCTTCCATTGAAAGGTGGGAAGGCATGGTTTCTTGCACTTGCGTTAAGAAGGCTTCAGGTAGAAAAATATTATCGTGCACGGATGAATCTCTTAGGATGATGTTATGGCAGGGAGTGTAAACGCAAATCGAGTTATTGTCTAAATGGATTCTAAATATTGAGGAAAATTAAGAGGCTAAATTAGAAAAGGCAGCCAAGATACGTTTGGCTGCCTAAATTTACCTATTTTATTGCTGTCTTGCTATTTGTTTGGGTTCGGTTCGGTATCGCTGCATTCCACAAAGGCCAATCTTCTTCTGCTGATTTATACAATAGATAAGATTTGTTTGCCTTTGCCTTAGGTTGCAGTGCTTCATTATCAGGGGTAGAGAAGGCGATACCACCACGTAAGATACTATCAACGGTACCGGCTTGTACTTTTGCACCACTTAAGCCAATCGACATATTTACGCCAGACACATTCCAGAAGACGGTATTATCACGAACAAGGTAACCAAAATTAGGATTAATACCGATAGTGAAAATAACGCGATCAGATAAATCACCCAATTTAACATCGGTTACTTCGCCGACTTCAATCTCTCTAAACAAAATAGGAGTGCCAACTTTTACTGAGCCACGGGTAATTGACTCTAAAGTATAGGAGATTAACTCATTACCTTGAGGTTGGTCTGTTAAACTAAATTGAGTTTTCGTTTTACCAGCCCCCGGAGTTACCTGAATGTAACTACCAAGTAGAGTATCTAAGTTTTCTGCACCTGAAAGGCTAATACTTGGTTTAACCACCCAGAAGTGACTACCAGAAATAGCAATTTGCTCAACATAATCAGGGTAAATACGGGCTTGAACATAAACATTACCTTGCTTAAAGTTTGGCGTGATTTTGCTAATTTCACCAACAGAAACCCCTTTATATTTAATTAAGGTTCCTTTTGAAATGGAGTTACTGTCTTTTGCTGTAAAGGCAATAATTTTACCAAACTCTTGCGCTTCAGATAGGTTTGAATAAAGTTTCCATTTTTTGCCTAGTTTGTTTTCAACACCTTGCATGTTATCAAAGCCAATACCACCGCGGATCATCGACATAAGAGGGGCTGCTTGAATATTCACACCACTTAAACTTGCCTCAACACTAACGCCAGAGTAATTCCAAAATACGGTATCGTCTTGGATTAAGTGTGCGTATTGCTTTTCAATATTCACTTTGATGTTCACACCATCATTACCTAAACTGAAATCGGTAATTTTACCCACAACAAGATTGCGATATAAGATAGGGCTATTCTTAGTAATTGGCGGTAACTCTGGGCTAAATAAGGTGAGCTCTGTACTTTTCTCTGTTTTAAACTCTGCCAATTCCGCAAGAGAACTGTTTTTAAATAAGGTATAACTCTTTTGTTTATAGCCTTTGCCTTCACTGGTGAAACTAATTGAACCAGAGATCAGCGCTTGAGTTGGTGGGATATCGATGTTAACCCCAGAGTCGGTTAACTCCGCAGAAACACTGCCAGAAACAAAAAATTTATTGTTTGATTTAATCAGGTGTTTGTACTTCTCAAAAACCATAGCATCGAATTTAACTCGGTCATTAACTAAGGCTACGTGAGTAACAGCACCCACTTTAATGCCTTTATATAAGATCGTGGTGTCTGGTGTTAATCCAAAAGAGCGATCAGCATATAATGAGAAGGTTAGGGCTTTTGCATCTTGTTTGATTAACTCTGGTTTTCTAATCGCAGTAAATGCTCGTGATTTCTCACCTTGGCCTGGTATTAAGGTCAGGAAATTACCACGAACAAGGTTGCCGATATTTTCAACGCCAGAGAGGCCTAATTTCGCTTCTTCAAGAACAAAGCGAGATCCATCATTCAAGTAATCAGTAAAAGAAGGCTCGATGGTTGCTGAAGCAATGATGTCTTTTTTATCATCAGACAGTTTTAAGCTATTAATTTGTCCAATTTCAAGACCTCGGTACATAATAGCTGAACCGTTTGGGCTAACTTGGTTGTTATCAGGTAAGGTGATTTTAATCGGGATACCACGACCTGCAGTTTTAATATTGGAATAAAGGCGGAACTCTTTGCCATTCTCAATTTCTGTACCATCGTCTGGTGAGTCAACGGCGATCGCACCGCCAATAAGAGCGGATAGGCTTTCAAATTGTACATCAACACCATTAAAACCAATACTTGCGCCAATGCCACTGGCATTCCAAAAACGACTTTTAGAGGTGATTAAATGAACGTAATCTTCTTGAATAAGCGCTTTAATTCGGACGTTGTCGGTTTTTTGGTCTAGTTTGAAATTATACACTTCGCCAATTGGGATTTTCTTGTAATAGATTTTTGAACCAACAGAAATTGACCCTAAATCTTTAGATCGAAGAGTCACACTTAAACCAGTAGAGTCTGGCTGAATAGCTGGAGAATTTGCTAATGCAGTAAATGTGGTTTTTACTTCGCCAGTACCCGGTAAAATAGCAATGTAATTACCAGAGACTAGCGCATCTAATCCTGAGATCCCGGTTAAAGAGGCTTGAGGTTTAACAAGCCAAAATTGGGTATTTTCTTTGAGAAGGCTAGATGCTTCTGGATAGATATCTGCATCAACATAAATGTTAGAGAGATCGTCAGACAAAGTGATGTTTTTCACCATGCCTACCTCAAGACCTTGATAACGAACAGTCGTTCGGCCGGCAATTAGCCCTTGTGCATCTTCAAAATAGATCTGAACACGTTGACCTGCCTCTATAAAAGCAGAATAGACCAACCAGCCACCAAGGCATAAGGCTAGAAGAGGAAGTATCCACAGTGGGGATATTCCTCGTTCGTTTTTGATGTTTACTTGTTCAATAGCTGAATCAAGATTCTTTGTGTCGCTCATAATTATCCCAAATTAAACGAGAATCAAAACTTTCGGCGGCTAGCATGGTGAATACCACAACTAAACCAAAAGCAACGGCACCCAGGCCGGGAGTGAAATCTAAAATTTGTCCACGATCGATTAATGTCATCATAATAGAAATAACAAACAAATCCATTACTGACCATTTACCGATCCATTTTACTGCAATATATATCGACATTCTTTGGCGATGAAAAACAGTTCGCTTAAATTGAACACACAGCAATAAATAGCCGAGGCCAAGAATTTTAGCGACAGGTACAACGATACTTGCGACAAAGATGATAATGGCAATGCCGTACATATCGGTTTTTATTAACCCTGCAACCCCAGAAAATATCGTGTCTTCTAATCGCTTTCCATTGGTTAATAGAATAGAGATAGAGAGGATATTAGCCGGAATAATGAAAATGGCAGCAGTAAGTAAATAGGTCCATGTTTTTTGAATGGATTTTGGTTTTCTAAAGTGTATAGCTCGGTGGCAACGTATACAGTGACTGCCTTTTTGTTGAGTAAAATGGCAATGCTCACAATGAACCGAATTCTCAGGTATGCTGATCGGTGCTTCAATGTGCTGTTGATGTTTTCTTTGCCATGCGCGCCAGTAGCGTCTTGCACTGACATGAGTTAACAGTAATGAGGTTACAAATTGCAGAAGAATTAAACCATATAAGCCTGAGCCAATAAAAACGTCTGCGTGATCTTGTATTTTAAAGCAGGCGATAGCTAAGCTAACGAGAAAAACATCTAACATCATCCAGTCTTTTAAATGCTGGACCGTTGAAATACTGGTTCTAAATAGAGTAAACCACTTTAGCCTGAGAGCTAAATGTGCCGTTACTACCGAGCCACAAACAAGAAAAGGGACAATCGAACTACAAAATAAGATCAATAAGCCAAGCATTGGAAATCCTTCACCCATTAAGGTGATGGTGCCAGAAGGAAGCGTAGCCGGGATCATTACACCAAATAATTGAATGGTGACCATCGGAAAAAAGTGCGAAGGTATAAATAGTAGCAACGCAGCAATCGCGATAGCTAAATCACTGTTTAGTGAAATTCGGTTACCACGATACAATTGTGTATTGCAGCGAGGGCAGTGTGCATTCTGCTTTTTATCTACCTTTGTTACTTTAACAACGAGATCGCAACCGTGGCAGCGACGGAATTTAGCGTCTTCCACAGTTGGTGTCCCATTGATTAACTTTGAATTGATCCATATAACGTTTGATACAGTCCTTGCAGGGTAACTAGTTCGTGGTGAGTGCCTGATTGAGACACTTTACCATCATCTAATACATAAATGGTATCGGCTTGTTTTACCGCGCTTAATCGGTGAGCAACAATTAAGGTTGTGCGTCCAACTAAGAATTCACTTAATGCCTTATGTAACGCCGCTTCTGTCGCGGTATCTAAAGCAGAGGTCGCTTCGTCTAAAATAACAAATTTAGGGTCAGTTAATACCATTCTTGCGATAGCTAAACGCTGACGTTGTCCGCCTGATAGTTTTACCCCTTGGCGGCCAATTTGAGTCTCTAGGCCATCAGTTAATTGAATAACCACGTCCTGTAATTGAGCAACATCAAGTGCATTCCACAATAAATCATCAGAATAGTCTGAACCTAACGTCAGATTATGCCTTAATGTATCGTTAAATAGTATAGGTTGTTGTAATACAACAGAGATTTGATTACGAATATTTTCAAATCCAATCTCTTTTGTATTGTGACCGTTATACAGGATATCTCCATCGCTGGGTTGATATAGGCCTAATAATAGTTGAATAAGAGTCGATTTTCCGCCGCCACTGGCACCAACAAGTGCCACTTTCTCACCGGCGTTAATCGTTAAAGAGAGGTTATTCAATACTTGGCATTCATCATTATAGCTAAAATTAATATTGTTAATTTGTATTTCAGTAGGCCTGTTCTCTGCAAATGGATTGATGCTTGAGGTAATTTTAGGCTCTTCGTCGATGTGTAATAAGGTGTTTATGCGTTTTAATGCAGCAGACGCGCCATACCATGAAAATTGAATGCTCAGTAATTCTTGAATAGGAGATAACATCACCCAAAGGTAGCTAAAGATGGCAAACATTTGGCCAATACTTAAATCACTCAGCAATACCATGATCATTGCAGCGGCACGAAACAACTCAAAGCCAAGTAAGAATAAAAGGAAAGAGAGACGTCCTGCGGCCTCTGATTGCCAAGAAAATTGGTAGGCATTGTGTCTTATGTCATCGGCTTGGGTTTTTAATTGATTTAAAAAAACGCGCTCACGATTAGATGCTCGTAATTGATAAATACCGTCTAAGGTTTCAATTAAGCGTGTTTGAAAGTGCTCATAAGATTGGTTTTCGTTACGTTTAAGATCTTTGACTCGGTTACCAAGCTTTCGTGAAAAATAGATAACAATAGGATTCACAAGAAGAATAAATAGGCCAAGTTGCCAATTTATCCATAGAAGCACCCCTGCGGTTCCTATGACGGTTAAAAAAGAGATAATAAAGCGACTTAGTGTGGGACCGAGGAACTTATCAATCGTATCTATGTCTGTAATGATATGAGAGTTTATTCCGCCACTGCCGCGAGATTCGTACTCCTTCATGCTAATACGGCTCAGTTTGTCCAATAATTGCAGACGGATCTGATAGGTAATGGTTTTGGAGACTAAGCTAAATTGTCTTCCTTGAAAAATATTCAGAATTTGACTGATAATACGCATTAAGATGACGAGAACGAGAACAAGCAAGATATAGCCTAGAGGACCTTGCCAAGCCGCAGGCAATAATGAGTTTAATAGTTCAACCCCTGTTGCTGGCTTGTTCAAAAGTACTTCATCAACCATTAATGGCATCAGTAGTGGAATAGGGACATTGATTAGTGTAGCTATAATAGCGATGAAATTTGCAGCAATTAACCGTTTTTTATAGGTTTTTGCTTGCCTTAATAACCAATTCCAGTTAATTCTAGAGGATGTTACACTGTTCATGGTGAGAATGATTCCTATTTTGATCTTATCGAAGGCATTGTACTCAGTATATATAGAGTCACAAGTGAATACAGGGAAATGATAAATGGAATTAAAACATTACGAGCGACTAACGCAACAAGCGATTGCCCTAATTGAAGACGAAACTGATCTAATTGCAAATTTAGCAAACCTTAGTGCATTATTAAATATGGAACTAAACGACATTAATTGGGTCGGATTTTACCTATTTAAAGAAAATGAATTAGTATTAGGTCCGTTTCAAGGCAATCCTGCTTGTATTCGAATTACCATAGGAAAGGGTGTGTGTGGCACTGCTTTTTCGACAAACACGGTTCAACGTATTGATGATGTCCATCAATTCGCAGGTCATATTGCCTGTGATGCAGCCAGTAACTCTGAAATCGTTATTCCATTTTATAGAAATGGAAAATTAGCAGGAGTATTGGATATTGATAGTCCAAATATTGCACGATTTAGCGAAATTGATGAAAAAGGACTGGTTCATTTCATGAAAGAAGCAGAAAAGAGGCTTTAATTTTCTTTCAGTAGTGGTTTTTCACGCTTAAGTATCTATAATAGCGGAATATATTTACTAGAAATACACCTAAATACGGGCTGAACCGTACTATCAGGAAACTACATGGAAAACTCTGAAAAATTAGCGAACAGCAAAGAAGTAATTGCATACATTGCTGAGCGTTTCCCGAAATGCTTTATTTTAGAAGGCGAAGCTAAACCTCTTAAAATTGGTATCTTCCAAGATTTAGCTGAACGTCTAAGTGACGATCCTAAAGTAAGTAAAACTCAGCTACGTGCTGGTTTGCGTCAATACACCTCTTCTTGGCGTTACCTACACGGTGTTAAGCCGGGCGCAACTCGCGTTGATTTAGATGGTAACCCTTGTGGTGAGCTTGAAGAAGAACACATTGATCACGCTAAAGCGACTTTAGATGAGAGCAAAGCAAAAGTTGCTGCTCGTCGTAAAGAGCAAGCTAAAAAAGTAAGAGAAGAAGCAAAGGCTAAGAAAACAGCTCGTGCTGCTACTCCACCTAAGCGTCGCCCTCAACCAGTTGCTGCTAAAAAAGTAGAAGAACCAGTTGAAACTCGTGCTCTAAACGCTAATGAAATTACAGTTGGTAACAACGTAAGCGTGAACATGGGTAAAGGTAATATGCCTGCGACAATCGTTGAAATTAACAAGGATGATGTACGAATTCGCTTATCAAACGGCCTACAAATGGTTGTTAAAGCGGAGAATCTTCGTTCATAAAGGAGCACTCCCGACGCATGAATTGTCGATTTAGAGTCTCGCTGATTGCTGCTGGCGTAATGCTAGCAGCGTCTGCACACGCACTTGAAGCTAAGGTTGTCGAAACCAAGTATTCAGAAACGGACTTACCAGTATTAACAGCAGAAACGCAGCATGCCACTGCTAGTAAGCGTGTTACTTCTCGTTTTACACGTTCTCATTACAAGCATTTCTCATTAGATGATGACTTTTCAGTTGCCATTTATGAGCGATATTTAGACATGCTTGATTATAATCGTAATATATTTACTCAAGCCGATCTGACTTCATTCGCCCCATTATCTACTAAGTTAGATGACCAACTGAAAGTTGGTGATTCTCAAGCTGCTTTTGACATCTATAACTTATCACTCAAACGTCGCTTTGAACGCTATGTTTATGCGCTATCTCTTCTAGATAAAGAGTTCGATTATACGATTGATGAATCTCTTGAACTTGATCGCTCAGAAGCAGCTTGGCCAAAAGATGAAGCTGAGTTAAATGAGCTGTGGCGTAAACGTGTTAAATTTGATGCTCTGAACTTGTCTATGACAGGTAAAGATTGGCCTGAAATCCAAGAGATGTTAGGCAAGCGTTATAATAATGCGCTTAAGCGTTTGACTCAAAGTCATAATGAAGATGCGTTCCAACTTTACATTAATGCTTTTGCTCGTGAAGTTGATCCTCATACTAGTTATTTGTCTCCTCGTAATGCAGAACAGTTCCAATCTGAAATGAATCTTTCATTAGAAGGTATTGGTGCAGTATTGCAAGCGACGGATGATTATACAGTTATTCGCTCTTTAGTTGCGGGTGGTCCTGCATTAACGAGTAAAGAACTTTCTGAAGGCGACCGAATTATCGGTGTCGGCCAAGAAGGTGGAAAAATAGTTGATGTGATCGGATGGCGTTTAGATGACGTTGTTCAACTTATCAAAGGACCAAAAGGGACAAAAGTGTACCTTGATATCTTGCCAGAAGGTAAAGATTCAAAAAGTCACACTGTCACAATTGTTCGAGATAAGATCCGTTTAGAAGACAGAGCCGTTAAATCTGAAGTCATTGAGCAAGATGGTAAGAAAGTGGGTGTATTAGAAGTACCTAGTTTCTATGTCGGCTTAGCTGAAGACACAAAAAAACAGATTGATGAACTAAAAAAACAAGATATTACCGGCATTATTGTTGATTTACGTAACAATGGTGGAGGTGCATTAACAGAAGCAACGGCATTATCTGGATTATTTATTACTTCAGGTCCTGTTGTTCAAGTTCGTGATAGTTATGGACGAGTAAATGTTAATGCTGATACCGATGGTGAGATTTCATATACTGGTCCTATGACGGTATTAGTAAATCGGTACAGTGCATCAGCATCTGAAATTTTTGCAGCAGCGATGCAAGATTATGGCCGTGCCGTGATCTTAGGTGAAAATTCATTTGGTAAAGGTACTGTTCAACAGCATCGTTCATTAAATCATATTTATGATCTTTTTGATAAACCGCTTGGTCATGTTCAATACACAATCCAGAAATTCTATCGAATTAATGGTGGTAGTACGCAAAATTTAGGCGTTGTTCCTGATATTGCATTCCCAACCGCGATTGATCCAAAAGAAACGGGTGAAAGTGTTGAAGATAATGCGCTTCCTTGGGATAGTATTAAGGCTGCGAACTATGCTCAAACTAATCAGATCGCAAATACAATTGAACCATTAGCGAAAAAGCATGTTGAGCGAATTAAAACGGATGAAGAGTTCGGATTTATTCAAGAAGACATTGCTCGCTATAAAGCAGATAAAGACATCACTTCAATTTCATTGAATAAAAAAATTCGTGAGAAAGAAAGTGATGAAGCTGATGTTCGTCGTCTTACTCGAGTGAATGAGAGACAAAAACTTCTTAAAGAAGAAGAATTTAAGACTCTTGATGATATTCCAAAAGATTATGAAGTACCAGATGCTTATCTTGATGAAGCGGTATCAATTACGATTGATTTAGCAGTTATGAATCAAAAGTAACTAGTAAAAAGTTTATAAAAAACAGAAATCCATTTGGATTTCTGTTTTTTTTGCCTAGAAAACAGCAAATTACTTAGAACTCATCTAGTATTAATTATATGAATGTCATTAATTATCTATTTGTTACGTAGAGAAATCGTTTAAGAATAAGAATGAACAGATAATTACTGGAATTAGCTTAAAGATGTATTTTCATTTGTTGTGAAACGGAGTATTACTATGAGTGTAAAATCAATAGTCTTATTTTTCTCATTCATTTTATTCCCCTCACTAGGTTCGACAGCTTCTATAGAGTTAGAAAATAAATCTCTGACTTATTTTGAAAATCCTTTTCTTATTGGTGATTGGTATTTTTTTAAACCGGATAATATTGAAAATGATTATGATGTTTTACATATATCACTAAACTCTGAGCATGAATTTGTAATCGAAATGATAGAGGTAAAATCAAATACAGCTGAAGAATGGAAAGGGAGCTTTGATATTTCTCAAGATAGCATTCGTTTTGAAGGAGGGTCAGAAGCATCACAAGTATATGACTACCAAGTTAGCCATAATCGTCTTTACCTTAATGGAGTGGAATTTTTTAAAGTTGTTCCTGAAAAAATAACGGGGTCGTGGAATTCACAATTAGTTTCAGGTGAAGATATCATGGCGAGCAATGTGAAATCTCTGAATCTAAAGTTACGGTCAGATTTTATTTTCACTCTTGAGGTGATCTCAGAGACAGGAAAAATAAATCAACAAATTGGTTACTATTACTTTGAAAAGACGGACTTGGTCTTACTTTATGAAGGAGGAGAGCAAGAATCTAAGTTTCATATTGAAGAGGATCTCCTTGAGATAAAAAATGAACAATTTGGAATGTATGCCTTATTAGTTAGAGAGTAATGTGACTCTCGGGATAGAAATATTAGCCTAATAAACTTTTTATTAACAAATTCAATAGGTCTTATGCGAGAATAGGAGGGTTAAATAGTAACTATCACTAGCCCTATTTTTTAGTGATAGACATCATAAGGACATATTATGAGCCAACAACCTCAGGCTAAATTTCGCAGTGATTATCAGTCTCCAGAATTTACCATTTCAGACATCGATTTAGTTTTTGATCTTGATGATACAAAAACATTTATTTCAGCGACCTCAAAAGTACAACAACTAAAAGAATCAACCGATCTTCTTCTTGAAGGGGAAGGGATGACATTAGTGTCGTTGAAAATAGATGATGTTGATCATATTGATTACACACAGACAGACACGCAGTTAACTGTTCATAATGTCAGCGGTCAGTTTACTCTTACGATGGTGACTGAAGTTAATCCTCAAGAGAACACTGCACTTGAAGGTTTGTATAAATCAGGCGATGGTTTTTGTACTCAGTGTGAAGCGGAAGGTTTCCGTCGCATCACTTATTATCTCGATCGCCCTGATGTTTTAGCGCGCTTTACGACTAAAGTTATTGCAAATAAAGTGGCTTACCCACATCTTTTAAGTAATGGTAATCGTATTGCTCATGGTGATATTGAAGGTGGAAAACACTTTGTTCATTGGCAAGACCCGTTCCCTAAACCGGCTTATCTTTTTGCCTTAGTTGCGGGTAATTTTGATGTATTAACAGATACTTATACAACAAAGTCAGGTCGTGATGTTGCTCTTGAAATCTATGTTGATCAAGGGAATTTAGATCGTACACCTCATGCAATGACCTCCCTAATTAACTCGATGAAGTGGGATGAAGACCGCTTTTATCTAGAGTACGATCTTGATATCTATATGATTGTTGCGGTTGATTTTTTCAACATGGGCGCAATGGAGAACAAAGGCTTAAACGTCTTTAACTCTAAGTTTGTTTTAGCAAAGCAAGAAACGGCAACAGATACTGATTACTTAGGTATTGAAGCGGTTATTGGTCATGAATATTTCCACAACTGGACAGGTAACCGTGTTACTTGTCGAGATTGGTTTCAGTTGAGCTTGAAAGAAGGGTTAACGGTTTTCCGCGATCAAGAATTCTCATCGGACTTAGGTTCTCGATCTGTAAATCGAATTAACAATGTTCGTATTATGCGTGGCCCACAATTTGCAGAAGATGCGAGTCCAATGTCTCACCCAATTCGTCCAGAAAAAGTAATAGAAATGAATAACTTCTATACGCTGACTGTATATGAAAAGGGCAGTGAAGTGATCCGCATGATGCATACGTTATTAGGTGAAGTGAACTTCCAAAAAGGAATGAAACTTTATTTTGAACGTCATGATGGTACGGCTGCAACCTGTGAATATTTCGTGTTAGCAATGGAAAATGCGTCAGGTGTTGATCTGACTCAGTTCCGTCGTTGGTACAGTCAATCAGGTACTCCGGTATTAACGGTCACTTCTGACTATGATGAGTCGAAACAAACGTACTCGTTGACGGTGAAACAACAAACGCCTGCAACAGAAGAACAGCCAGAGAAATTACCACTGCATATTCCTTTAGATATTGAGCTGTATGCTCAAGATGGTTCGGTAATTCAGTTACGCTGTAACAATAGTAAAATCAACAATGTATTGAATATAACAGAAGCAGAACAAACGTTTATTTTTGAACAAGTAGTTGAAAAACCAGTTGTTTCTTTACTGCGAGAATTCTCTGCACCCGTTAAGTTAGATTATTCATATACTGATGAAGAGCTTATTTTCTTGATGGTTCATGCGAAAAACGATTTTGCTCGTTGGGATGCAGGACAGATGTTACTGGCAAACTACATCCGTGCGAACATTAGTCACGTTCAAAATAATGAAGCACTTGTTTTACCTGAAGTGGTTGTTGATGCTTTCCGTGGTGTGTTATTAAATTCAGATCTTGAACAAGCCTTTGTTGCTGAAATGTTTGTGCTACCTAATCACAATGAGATCACTGGTTGGTTTACTACGGTTGATGTCGATGCGATTGATAAGGCACTTGGCTTTATTAAACAAACATTAGCGTCAGAATTAAAAGATGAATTTTCTGCTATTTATCACAGCTTGAAGCAGGGTGAGTACTCAGTGGATCACGATGCGATCGGTAAACGATCGTTACGTAACTGCGCGTTAAGTTATTTAGCAAAAACAGATCTTGGTGAGTCATTAGTTAAAGCACAGTATGACAGTGCAGATAATATGACTGACACGATGGCAGCGATGGTTTCTGCGAATGCCGCTGAATTATCAATTCGTCAAACCTTAATGAATGACTTCAGTGAAAAATGGTCGCATGATGGTTTGGTTATGGATAAATGGTTCATTTTACAAGGCTCAAACCCAAGTATTGATGCTTTGTCTACTATCAAAGAGACAATGAATCATAAGGCGTTTAGCTTAAAAAATCCAAACCGTACTCGTAGTCTGATTGGGTCATTTGCTGCAAATAATGCGGTGAATTTCCACAGTAAATCAGGAGAAGGTTACGCATTCTTAGGTGATATCTTACTTGATCTTAATGTGAGCAATCCACAAGTGGCTTCGCGTTTAATTGATCCATTATTGAAGTTCAATAAGTACGAAACGGCTCGGCAAGATCTAATGAAAGCACAACTGCAACGTTTGGCTGATCTAGATAACTTAGCAAAAGATCTATTTGAGAAAGTAACAAAAGCACTTACGTAAGTACGATCCAGTTACGATCTTACCTATTGAGTAGGTAAATATAAATAGAGAATGGTCAGTATTTTATGCTGACCATTTTTTGTTTTTTCTTTATACTTTATTTTCTTATTACTGAATAGATTTACTTACGGATCATGAATACCTTTTATTATTTTCGAGTTAACGTTAGCTATCAAGCTTTTCTTAGTCATTACTCAGGAGCTGCCAGTACTGTTATGGTAATGACTGAGCAAGGATTGAAGCTGCAATTACCTGCTTCACGTTTTCGTGCATTTTTAACGCAATTGGGAGTGAAAGGTCGCTTTCGTTTAACGGTTGATCAAAATAATCGGTTTATAAATCTTGAGCAAGTAGGATAAACCTCTACCTTAATCACATTTCTAACTATAAAGACTCTAGCACGCAAAAAAGTCATAACGTTTCTGTCATATTATACTTACAATATGAGGCGAATAAGCAGTATCAACTGCTACACTTATATAATTCTAATCATAAGAAACGGAGCATTCGCTTTATGACGACGCGTGATCCTATCGTTCCAGTACTACTCGAGAAAGTGTACGCTTTAATTGCTGAAAAGCTTGAAATGCCTCAACAATCCTTAGTAACGCAACTTGCTCAGCGTTTATTTGCCAACATTGATGATGATGATTTACAGCAACGTAATGAATCAGATATGTACGGGGCAACTCTCAGTCTTTGGAATCATTTATCCGATGTTAACTTGTCTGATATTTCAGTTCGTGTTTTTAACCCAACATTAAGTCAAGATGGCTGGCAGTCAACCCATAGTGTGGTTGAAATTGTTACGCCAGACAGTCCTTTTTTAGTTGATTCCGTTAAGATGGCGCTTACCCGTCTTGATATGACTAGTCACTTTATGCTGCACGGTCCACACTGTTTTACTCGTGATGAGAACAGTGAGATTATTTCGATCTGTAGTAGTGATGGTAAAATGCAACAAACTCTTTTCCATTTTGAAGTGGATCATTTAAATGATCTCTCTGAAATGAAAGCGCTTCAAGCTGAATTACTTTTGGTTTTAGAAGATATTCATCGTGTGGTGAATGAATGGAAACCGATGTCAGATAAGCTATCAGATGTCATTAAAGAGCTTCAAGATAACGACTCTCCGATTGCTAAAAAGCAGGTGAATGAAGCCATTGAGTTTTTAACTTGGCTGCAAAATCATAACTTCACATTAATGGGTTATAAGAATTTTGACTTGGTTGCCATTGAAGGTGATCATGAGTTAACGCCAACCGCAGAAATAGGGTTAGGTTTATTTTCTTTAGATTCTCGTATTCATGCGACTAAATTATCTGATATGCCATCTTCTGCACGTGCCGCAGCGAAGAAATCAGATTTGTTGATCTTAACAAAGTCGAATACAAAGTCTCGAATTCATCGTCCTGCTTATACTGATTACATTGGTATTAAACGCTTGAATAAAGAAGGTAAAGTGATTGGTGAACATCGCTTTACGGGACTTTATACATCAACTGCTTATAATCAAAGTGTTTCTAACATTCCGCTACTTAGTAATAAAGTCGAGCGTATTTTAGAATCAAGCCAATACATTAAAGGCTCTCATTCATACAAAGCATTAAGCAATCTTTTTGAAACTTATCCTCGTGATGAACTGTTCCAAGCCACTGAAGAAGAGATGCTTGAAGTAGGTACGGGTGTCGTTAAGATGCAGGACCGCGATTTATTGCGCTTGTTTGTACGTCGTGATCCATTTGGCCGTTTCTTCTCTTGTATGGTGTATGTGACTAAAGAGCGCTATAACACTGAGCTTCGTCGTCAAACGCAACGTATTTTGAAAAACTATTTTGGCTCTGATCAAGAAGTTGAATTTACAACGTTCTTCTCTGAAAGTGCTTTAGCGAGAACGCATTATATTATTCGTGTAGATAATAATAACGGCGACATTAATGTGAAAGATATTGAAAATAATTTAATGGAAGCGGCGTCTACATGGGATGATCGCTTATGTGATGTGATTGTGGCCAATTTAGGGGAGAGTACTGGTACTGCGATTGCGAAGAAATACCAACGTGCTTTCCCTCGTTCATACAAAGAAGCAACGCTTCCTGGATCTGCGGTTGCGGATATCGAGCTTCTTGAGTTGTTGAGCGATGATAATAAATTGGGGATGTTGTTCTATCGTCCACAAGAAGAGAAAAAAGGCTCTGCGAACGTTAAACTGAAATTATTCCATCGTGATGAGCCTATTCACTTATCAGATGTAATGCCGATGCTTGAAAACTTAGGTTTACGAGTGATTGGTGAGTCACCCTATACGGTTAAGAAGAGTGATGGCTCGGTTGATTGGATCTTAGATTTTTCAATGATCCATAATGGTTCGGAAAAAGTCGATTTACGCCAAGCTCGTTGTCGTTTTCAAGAAGCGTTTGCTCAAATTTGGGGTGGTCAATTAGAGAGTGATGGCTTTAACCGTTTAGTACTTGGTGCGGGTTTGTCGGGTCGTGAAGTCACTATCTTACGCGCTTATGCTCGTTATATGCGTCAAGTGGGCTTCCCATTCAGTCAACAATACATTGAAGATACCTTATCGACACACACAAAACTTGCGGTATCCCTCGTTAATCTCTTTGAACTTCGCTTTGATCCTGCCGCTGGTTGGTCTGAGAAGAAAGAGAAAAAACAACTTGATGCGATTTACGCAAGCTTAGATAAAGTAGAAAGCTTGGATGATGATCGTATCATTCGTCGTTATGTTGAAATGATTGTTGCTACGTTACGTACTAACTACTATCAAACCGCAGAAGATGGCCAACCAAAGCCGTGGCTATCTCTGAAACTGCAACCATCGAATATCCCTGAAATCCCAGCACCTGTGCCGGTTTTTGAAATATTTGTTTATGCACCAGATATTGAAGGTGTGCATTTACGAGGTGGTAAAGTGGCTCGTGGTGGATTACGTTGGTCAGATCGCCAAGAAGATTTCCGTACTGAAGTACTTGGTTTAGTAAAAGCACAACAAGTTAAGAATACCGTTATTGTTCCAGTAGGTGCAAAGGGCGGGTTTGTTTGTAAGAAGCAGCATAACTTCACTACGCGTGATGATATTTTTGCCGAAGGTCAGCGTTGTTACAAACAGTTCATCCGAGCGCTATTAGATGTATCAGATAACATCATTGAAGGTGAAGTTGTTCCACCACACAATGTAGTTCGTCATGATGATGATGATCCGTACTTGGTTGTTGCAGCAGATAAAGGGACTGCAACGTTCTCTGATTTAGCTAACTCAGTATCAGAAGAGTACAACTTTTGGTTAGGTGATGCTTTTGCTTCTGGTGGCTCTAATGGTTACGACCATAAAGCCATGGGTATTACTGCAAAAGGGGCGTGGGAATCAGTTAAACGTCACTTCCGTGAAATGGGTATTGATTGCCAAACCACGGACTTTACGGTTGCAGGTGTTGGTGACATGGCCGGTGATGTATTTGGTAATGGTATGCTGCTATCTAAGCATATCCGTCTTCAAGCGGCATTCAACCATATGCATATATTCATTGATCCGAATCCAAATGCTGAAATCACATGGCCTGAGCGTTCACGCTTGTTTGAATTGCCACGTTCTAGCTGGGAAGATTATAATAAAGATCTGATTTCTCAAGGTGGTGGTATTTTCTCTCGCCGTGCTAAATCGATTGATCTTTCTCCTGAAATTCAGAAGATGCTAGGAACGCGCAAGCAGTCTTTAGCGCCGAATGATTTAATTCAAATGATCTTGAAAATGAACGTTGATCTGTTGTGGAATGGCGGGATCGGCACTTACGTTAAATCAAGTAAAGAGACTAATACAGATGTTGGTGATCGTGCTAATGATTCCTTACGTATCAATGGCTCAGAGCTAAATGCGAAAGTGATTGGTGAGGGTGGTAATCTAGGTATGACTCAATTGGGTCGTATTGAATATGGTCTTAAAGGTGGCCGAGTTAATACCGATTTCGTTGATAACGTAGGTGGTGTTGATTGTTCAGATAACGAAGTTAATATTAAGATCTTGTTAAATGGTCTGGTTGCGAATGGTGATCTTACTTACAAGCAACGTAATGTATTACTACAGAAAATGGAAGACGAAGTTGGCGAGATTGTACTTGATGATGCTTATTGCCAAGCTGAGTCGATCTCGGTGACAGAGCAGCAAGGTACGTCATTAGTTAAAGAGCAGATCCGTTTTATTCATCACTTAGAGAAGCAAGGCCAGTTAGATCGTGGATTAGAATTTATTCCTGATGACGAAACGCTGACTGAGCGTGAAAAAATGGGGCAGGCATTAACTCGTCCAGAGCTTTCCGTTCTTGTGGCTTACGGAAAAATGGTGCTTAAAGAACAGTTAGCTTGTGATGAGATCGCTAATAACCCATATCATGCTGATCTAATGACAACCTATTTTCCAACTGAGTTACAACGTAACTATAAAGCAGAAATGGATAACCATCCTCTGCGTTCAGAGATTATCGCGACTTGCTTAGCAAATCAGATGGTTAACGAGATGGGATGTAACTTCATCACTCGTCTGCAAGAAGAAACGGGTTACAGTGTCACTGATATTACGAATGCTTACTCGGCAACTCGAGCTATTTTTGAATTTGGTGACTTATTTAAAGAGATCCGTCATCTGGATAATATATCTACAACAGAAGCACAATATGACGCTTTATTTGCGATGCGTCGTACGATTCGTCGAGTGACTCGTTGGTTGCTACGGAATGGCTCACAAAACATGACGATTCAGCAGCTTATCGAGAAATATAAGCCTGCGGTTGATGACATCAAAGTGAACCTTGATAGTTATTTAGTGAATGACGAAGTGGTTGAACATATTGAGCAAGCAAATCATTACCTAGAAATGGGTGTGCCTTGTGAACTCGGTAATGTACTTGCGCGTCTAAGCAGCTTGTACTCAGCAATGGATATCTCAGCAGTCGCGGTAGATACTAAGCAACCAGTGTCAACTACGGCACGTTTATACTATGTGCTTGGTGATAAATTATCGCTGCATTGGTTCTTAAAACAAATTAATAACCAAGGTGTTGATAATCATTGGCAAGCTCTGGCTCGTGCTTCATTCCGTGAAGATTTAGATTGGCAACAACGTCAACTGACTCAATTAGTACTTGTGGAATATAAAGATACAGATTCTGTTGAAAGTGCAATTGAAGAGTGGTGTGAGAAGAACACGGCATCAGTAGGGCGCTGGGATAATATCTTGAATGAGTTTAAGGTGGGCTCTGTTCATGAATTTGCTAAGTTCTCTGTGGCATTAAGAGAATTGACGCTTCTAAATTTGAGCTGCACATCGAACGGCAATAAATAACGGATTACTTGATTAATTTAGTCAGATAATCGTTTGCTTAATGAAGGGGGAAGTGGGTATTTATTCACTTCTTCTTTTTGTTTCCCCGAGAATACCCCCACTTATCTATATTATTAATCATTTAAATTGGTTATATATGTATTTGTCTAATCATGAGCTTTTAAGTAGTAATAAATAATGATGGATAAAGTACGATTAAGTTTGAATTGTTAATAAAATCAGTGAATAATGACTCCCCGTTTATTCGGGACTTTTTTTGGAGCTACAATGTTATACCGCATCGCCAGAGCTGGCATTTTCAAACTTGATGCTGAAAAAGCACATGACCTAGCAATTCAAAACTTCAAGCGTTTCACAGGCACTCCTCTCGATCTATTCTACCGTCAAAAACTGGCTTCAAAACCAGTAGAAGTGATGGGCATTCAATTTAAAAACCCGGTTGGCCTTGCGGCTGGTCTTGATAAAAACGGTGAATGTATTGAAGCATTTGCTGCAATGGGTTTTGGTTTCATTGAAGTGGGTACGGTAACTCCTCGTCCTCAAGCGGGTAATGACAAACCACGTTTATTCCGCCTTATTGAAGCGGAAGGTATTATCAATCGTATGGGCTTTAATAACCTTGGTGTTGATAACTTAGTTGAGAACGTAAAGAAAGCAAAATTCGACGGTGTTATTGGTATTAACATTGGTAAAAATAAAGACACACCAATTGAAAAGGGTACGGAAGACTACCTAATTTGTATGGAGAAGGTATATCAATACGCAGGTTATATTGCGATTAATATCTCATCACCAAACACTCCAGGACTTCGTACGCTGCAATACGGTGAAGCACTGGATGATCTTTTGTCTCAATTAAAAGAAAAGCAAACAGAGTTGGCTGAAAAGTACGGTAAATACGTTCCTGTTGCTCTGAAGATTGCCCCTGACTTAGATGATAATGAATTATCTCAAATTGCTGAGTCTTTAATGAAATATAAAATTGATGGTGTGATTGCAACGAACACAACATTAGATCGCTCAATGGTTGAAGGAATGAAACACGCGGAAGAGATGGGGGGGCTTAGTGGTCGTCCTATCCAAACTCGCAGTACTGAAGTCGTGCGTCGTCTTAAAGAACTACTTGGTGATTCTCTACCAATCATTGGGGTGGGTGGTATTGACTCTTATGTTGCGGCAAAAGAGAAGATGATGGCAGGTGCCGATCTGGTTCAGGTCTACTCTGGTTTCATTTATAAAGGTCCTGCTTTAGTTAA
>NZ_CAMLHO010000045.1 GCF_946479765.1 uncultured Aliivibrio sp. | reverse complement strand
GAATCCATCATGTCTGATACTATTAAAACACTACTAAACCTACGCAGTCTACGTGTACTATCTCGCGAAATGACACTTGAGCAATTAGAAGAAGCTCTTGAAAAACTGCAAGCAGTTGTCGCTGAGCGCCAAGAATCTGAAGCAGAAGAACGTTCTTTACTTGCTGAAAAACAAGCAAAACTTGAAGAATTCCGTCAAATGATGCTTGACAGTGGTATTGTTCCAGAAGACCTATTAGATACTATGTCTTCAACAACAGTTAAAACGAAGCAAAAACGTGCCCCTCGTCCAGCTAAATACAAATTCCTAGATCATGCTGGCGCAGAAAAAACATGGACAGGTCAAGGCCGCACTCCATCTGCACTACAAACTCATCTTGACGCAGGCAAAGCTTTAGAAGATTTCTTAATGTAATTCTGAAATCCAATATAAAAAAAGCCACTCTAAGTAGTGGTTTTTTTATATCTTCTGCTTCATAAATCCACAATCTACCCTTAATCTTCTAACTAAAAATAAATCTTTTTATTGTTTCAAATTATTTCCATTATTCTCAAATCAGAAGCAAATGACACTGCGATGAATTAATCTATCATTGTAGTATTATCCCCTAGTAATTATTAGTATGTCGATAATGTTAATTAACCTAATTGCATACTTCAGCATTAGGTTAGTCTCTAAATTAACGTACATCAGTGACCCAACTTTGAGTTAATTAGACATTTTTATGTCAGACATAAAAAAAGCAGGTTACAAACCTGCTTTTTTATTTTTAGATAATAAATCAACTATCGTCTTCTCTAAAATTGCTTGGTAAATCCAGTTTCATCTCATTCCAAATAAGATTACCTTCCATACCATATTGACGCATTCTTGGCATTACTGCGTCTTTTCTTTCTTCTTCACAGATCTGTTTTAAATCACGGTAGAACTGTAAAGCAAGCTCTCGTGATTCTGGGTTTGAAAAGTAATAGCTACCAACACGAGCATATAACTTTTTAAGGCCATTAAAAATCAAGCCGTAAATTTGGTTTCCAGACTTAAATGCCACCCCTTGAAAAAGCATGTAATCATAATAATTAAATGTTTTTGCAATTAAGATTTCTTCACGTTTAGCTGGATCTTTTTCATTATCTTCTTTTATTTCAGCTTTAATCTTTGCGCCAAAAGGAGACTCTTCAATGAAGGCGTTCCAATTGTCAGCTGCGATAAGTTGTTCACAAGAATCAATAACACGATCAAGAGTACGTAAAGACCCCTCTTTATTCGTTTTAAATGCCTGTCTCATGAATATACAACTAATGTTAGTTCTAGCTGCTAACAGGTCTTCTACAATTGACGTCGCATTATTAGCATCAACTAATGTCATTAATGTATCTAAAATATGCAGACCTGATGTCTCCATATAATCATTCACTTTCGTCGGTTTACCATGTTGAATCGTTAACCAACCGTCACGAGATAATCGCTGAAGAACTTCACGCAATGTTGTTCTAGTCACACCAATAAGCTCAGAAAGCTCACGCTCTGCAGGTAAAATTGAACCAGGAGGGAATCGACCATTCCAAATGCTTTCAATAATGTATTTTTCAGCAAATCCAGCAGGACTTTTCGCCTTAATAACCATACAAGTTTACTACCCGTTTTTATATAAAATAACTCTACTCATCATACCACCAGTTCAATAAATTCTTAACCACTTATTAATTTAAGTCGATATTTTAAAACATAATTCCTACTTTCAAGCCTCAAAAAACCAAACAAATCAATTGCTGACCGGTTATTTTTTTATACATTTTATTAGTTTTATTCATAAAACCGACCAAAGACACATTTTGATCAATTTACCTCTTTTCAAATATTGACTATTGATTAATAAAGAGTAAAGTTCAGGCGTTTGGTATAAGGTTGAGTATATATAGGTAGTTATTTGGCAAAACAGTAAAAAGCGTTTTGTTGTTTTTCTAAATAGTTGTTTATCTTAAAAATAACAATATGTTAGGCGATTATTATCAACTCCCTGCTTAACCTTATTTTATAGTATCACTGTAACAATGTAGAGAACATAACATGTCTATTTCGCTAGGGAATGCATTTATCAAAAATTTTCTTGGTAAAGCCCCCGACTGGTACAAAATTGCAATATTATCATTTTTAATTATTAACCCTTTTGTTTTCTTTTTAATTGACCCATTTACTGCTGGTTGGTTATTAGTAGTCGAGTTCATCTTTACTCTGGCCATGGCTCTAAAATGTTATCCTCTGCAACCTGGTGGGCTATTGGCTATTGAAGCCATCGCGATTGGGATGACAAGTGCTGAACAAGTTAAGCACGAACTTGTTGCTAACATCGAAGTACTGTTATTACTTGTGTTTATGGTTGCTGGGATTTATTTCATGAAGCAGTTGCTTCTGTTTATTTTTACCAAAATACTGATTGGCATAAAATCTAAACCGGCACTTTCTGCTGCATTTTGTTTTACTGCTGCCTTCTTATCTGCCTTCCTTGATGCATTAACGGTTATTGCCGTTGTTATCAGTGTGGCTGTTGGGTTCTACGCTATTTACCATAGAGTCGCTTCAGGCCAAGGTGGTACACCTAGCCATGACCATACTTGTGATTCAAACGTAACAGATGAATTATCTCGTGACGACTTAGAAAACTACCGTGCATTTTTACGTAGTTTGCTAATGCACGCAGGTGTAGGTACTGCTCTTGGTGGTGTAATGACTATGGTCGGTGAGCCTCAAAACCTTATTATTGCCGATCAAGCTGGCTGGATGTTTGGTGAATTCATTATACGAATGTTGCCTATCACCGCCCCTGTCTTTGTTTGTGGCATGTTAACGTGTGTTGCTGTGGAGAAATTAGGCATCTGCGGTTACGGTGCTAAATTACCTATTAACGTGCGTAATATTCTTGAAGAATACGAAGCCGAAGAGCGTAAAAATCGCACTAATATCGATAATGCAAAACTGATTATTCAAGCGATTATCGCTGTATGGTTAATCGTTGCTCTAGCACTTCATTTAGCTGCTGTCGGCCTTATCGGTTTATCTGTAATTATCTTAGCAACTGCATTTACTGGTGTTATCGAAGAACATTCAATGGGTAAAGCGTTTGAAGAAGCGTTACCATTTACTGCTTTATTAGCCGTGTTCTTCGCAATTGTTGCCGTAATTATCGATCAGGAACTATTTAAACCTATTATTGATGCCGTATTAGCCGTTGAAGATAAAGGGACACAGCTTGCCTTGTTCTATGTCGCTAATGGTGTGCTATCGATGGTTTCTGATAATGTATTTGTTGGTACGGTTTATATCAATGAAGTAAAAACCGCATTGTTAGATGGACAAATTACTCGTGACCAATTTGATTTATTGGCGGTTGCGATTAATACAGGGACTAACTTACCATCAGTGGCGACGCCAAATGGTCAAGCTGCTTTCTTATTCCTATTAACATCAGCACTTGCTCCATTAATTCAATTATCTTACGGTCGTATGGTATGGATGGCATTGCCATACACTATCGTATTAGCACTTGTTGGTTTGTTTGGTATCGTTTTCTTCCTTGAACCAATGACTGCAATGTTCTACGATTTAGGTTGGATTACACACGGTACAATTGAAAGTGCAACTTCTGCCATTTCTAGTGGTCATTAGTAAGGTATAATCACTTTTGATAGAGAAGGCTCTGTATTATACGGAGCCTTTATTTTTACAAGGAATAAAAATGCAAACCCTTAATCACTTCTCTCGCATTCGTTTATCTTGGCTGCTATTACTTCTCTGTATGGCTTTTTTTGAAGCAGCAGCCCTCACCTTTCAACATGTAATGAAACTCCCCCCTTGTGTCATGTGTATTTATGAACGTGTTGCTATGATGGGCATTGCAGGAGCTGCAATCATCGGATTACTTAATCCGAACAACCTTATTATTCGTTGGTGCGGTTTCATTGCTTGGGGTATAAGTGCGGGTTGGGGTTTAAAGTTAGCTATGCAACACGTTGATTTTCAGCTAAATCCATCCCCTTTTGCAACTTGTGATTTATTTGTTACTTTCCCTTCATGGGCTCCGTTAAACAAATGGGCTCCATGGATGTTTGAAGCATATGGTGACTGCAGCAAAATCGTTTGGCAATTTCTAACACTAACCATGCCACAGTGGTTGGTGATTATCTTTGCCGGTAACCTTGTTGCCTTAGCTATTTTTGTTATCGCTCAGTTCTTCAATAAGAAAAGCGCATAATTAACTATTTATATAGCGAATAACAAAAAAGCCATCGAGTAATAATTACTAGATGGCTTTTTTATTTAAATCAGAAAATAGAAATCTATCTATTTACCACAACACTTCTTGAACTTCTTACCGCTTTCACATGGACAAGTATCATTACGACCTACATTTTTGTACGGATTCACTTTCTGACCTTTATAGCCGATTTGATATTCATCCGCAGCCATAGCTACTTCTTGTATCATAAAATCAATTTTAGGTAACATCTGATCTAGTGTTGGTGGCGTATCAATTCCTGCTTCCGTCATTTGACGATGCGTTTCTTCTTCATCAACCGCAAGCATCATTGTACTCAACAATGCAGATAGCATGCGTGTTGTACCATCTGCAACTTGAAGATCTGACCATTGTTCTTCAATCGTCGGCCACAACGTCATAAAGCCTTCAGCAAAATCAGTAAGCTGCTCAAGATCATCAAAGTTAACCACTTCAGTCACTTCGTATTCATTACGTTTAAGTAATAAGTATTGATGCTCAATTTGTTGAGAAACAGACTTTATCATTTCAAGTGCATTATCTGCACCAACAAGATCGCCTAACCACGCTTCTGGTGCTAATGGCTTCGTTGCCATATTCGCAGCAAGGACTGCACCTTCAAGAAAAAGGCCAGAACAGTTCAAATCAACACCATCTAGTGCAATTAATTGATACTTCATTATTTATTCACTTCCGAAATTAAGTTTTCGGCGTAGTATAGCGCAAATAATTATTAGAGCCTAAGTGCCGTTATTATTTTTTATTTTGCTGTCGAGAAATTTTATGAAAAAGAATCGAGGATTTACCTTAATTGAACTAATCGTGGTTATTGTTATTTTAGGAATTTTAGCGGTGACCGCTGCTCCCAAATTTTTAAACTTACAAGATAATGCTCATGACTCTAGAACAGCAGCGGCATTTAGTGCCTTTACTACCGCTGTGAATATGTACCATGGAGCTTGGATATTACAAGGTGAACCGTCACTAAGCTCTGCCGATGGTGTTATCTTTGCAGATGAAATCATCTACCCTTCAAGTAAAGGTTTTCCAGTAGGTACCACTCATCGCGCATCAACTCCTGGTGGTAGTGGTATTACTGGTGATGGTTGTGGCGAACTATTACATTCCCTAATCACTACAGATTTAACAATTGAGCGATATTCAACAACTATATTCCCAACTAATTCCGATATAAAATATTGGTATAACAGTTCAAATGAGTGTCTTTACTATTACACTTCAAATATAGAAGATAATTCCCATAAAGGATATACAATGCGCTATTCTGTACTTACTGGGGAAACCATAACAGAGTATGGTACCTTCCCAAAATAAGTGACATATCCCCTTTTTACCCCTACAATCCCACCTCCAATAAAAGAGGTGGGATATGCAAGTAATACTAGGCCCGATGGAGGGCGTACTCGATCACTTAATGCGCGAGCTATTAACAGAGATTAATGATTATGATTTCTGTGTGACTGAGTTTGTTCGAATCGTTGATCAACTGTTACCTCCACACGTGTTCCACCGTATCTGTCCGGAATTACATAACGACAGTAAAACCAAATCTGGCACCCCTATCCGTCTACAATTATTAGGTCAAGAACCTAATTGGATGGCAGAGAATGCCGCCCGTGCGATTGACCTAGGCTCTGATGGCTTGGACCTAAACTTTGGTTGTCCTGCAAAAGCAGTCAACAAAAGTCGTGGTGGTGCAGCTCTATTAAAAGAACCTGAATTAATTTATCAAATAGTTAAAGCATGCCGTGATGCGGTGCCAAGTGACAAAAAAGTCACTGCAAAAATCCGCTTAGGCTGGGAAAACCCAGAAGAGTGTTTTGCTATTGCGGATGCCATTAAACAAGCAGGCGCAAATGAGTTGACTATTCATGCAAGAACCAAAGTAGATGGTTATCGTGCTGAAGAGATAAAGTGGGATTACATAAACCAAGTTCGCCAAAAAATTGATATTCCAATTATTGCTAATGGTGAGATTTGGAATTATGAAGATGGCCAACGCTGCATAGCAGCAACAGGCATTGATTCATTAATGGTATGTCGAGGCGCATTTAATATGCCAAATTTAGGTAATGTTGTTAAACACAATCACGCCAAAATGCCATGGCCAGAAGTGATTGCACTATTAATTCATTATTCAAAATTACAAATGGCAGGTGACAAAGGCCAATATTACTCTAATCGAGTTAAACAGTGGCTTGTCTATCTTCGTCAAGAATACACAGAAGCGAAAGATATTTTTATCGATATTAGAAGCCATAAAAAATCAGATCCTATTGTCGAGCGCTTATACCAAGAGCTAGAAAGAGTTAGTTAATTATTTGCTTAGTACAACAACCGAGTTTATGAAAAATAAACTCGGTTTTTTCCGTCTTGTTTAGCTTTATATAATAGATCGTCCGCTTTCTTAATGACATGTTCAAACGAAAATTCTCGTTGTGAGTCGATAACAGCAACACCACCAGACACTGTAAAACCTCCAGTAACCACTTTACCCGATGAATCTTGAATCGATTTTCTTACTCGTTCACACACATTTTCTAAACTGGCTCTTGAATCAGCATTAATACAAATAACAAACTCTTCGCCACCAAAGCGGGAGACAATATCACTGTCACGAACACTCTTATTAAGTATTTTTGCAACGTATATAATCGCTTCATCGCCAACGTCATGACCAAACACATCATTAATTTGTTTAAAGTCATCAATATCATATAAAGCAAAACCAACAAATTTTTTAACAACACGGTCTTTCAAACTCATTTCAAAACCACGACGATTGTATAATCCCGTCATGGGGTCTTGTTTTGCTAAATTACTGTAATAACGCTGAGATAGACGACTCTGATAATAAAACATTGATAGCAACGTAAGAATATAAGTTACCGCAATTAACGTTAATGTTTTGATATCATGTGCAACAAAACGAATTAACTCATCCTTCATCGAACTTTTATAATAGAGAAAATAGGTAAAATCCGTATCTGGAAGATTAACTGGCTGCATAAATCGATACTGCTCAAAACGTTGATATTTATCACTATCCAATAGCTGAATATATCGCGAAACTTCATCCCCTGAATGTAATAATTTATCAACAGAGAGATCTAAGACTAATACCCCTTTAAAGAGATCTTTATAATAAATTGGCGTCGAAAACGTTAATACTTCTAAACCATCAAAAAAAGCATCTGTGTAAGGGGCGGTAAACGTAATGTGTCTTTCATTTTTATTGTTCATACTGTTTCTCCAGTATGGACGGGTATATATTATTTCTAACGTCTGCTTAGTAAGGTTTTCTGCAATTTCTTTTGGAGAAGATATAATATAATCATATTTAGAAATGAAATAGATCCCATGAAGATACTCTTCATAATCATGGATAAATGAAATAACCGGTGCTAGCGTTACTTTTTTAGAGGCTATGTTATACAATTCAGAGGTAGGATCGCATAAGGATTCATCGCCAGCTATACTATAATCAAGTCGACCTCCCGGAACAGACACCTCCTGACTTTCCATTACTGCATCTAAATTTTCACTTGGGCGAATAACACACAGCCCTGCTTTTTCATCTAGTTCGAATCTATGATTAAAAAACTCCCCTGAACTCTGTTTATAAAGCTGAGACAGATTGTAATCAAGAGAGATCATTACTTTTATTGAGCGCTGTAAAGAATTTATAATACGGTCATATTCACGGTTCACTTGTCTTTCAACAGCGCTAATATGATTATTTAAAACAATACCTACAATTAACACTAAAAACAGCGTTGGAATGATAAATATATGTTTTAAATTTGATTTCGGCATGCATAAATTCTTTAACAAAAAATGAACAGACAATACTACCTATTTTTTTGCTGAATATCTTGCAAATATACTATTTCTAACACCAAGCTGACAATAAATCCCCTAAAAACATAGTTACAGCACAGATTGAGCAAGCAATGATAATCCTTGATTTTGGTAAGCTTTCGTCTTGACCATCGTTTCAATTTCCTGAGTTTCATATCGCTCACCATCATAAACAACGACGATGCTCTCATCGCCTGATTGTAAGAAATTCGTTTCACCAAACTCTGTATATCGTGTCGCTCCAATACTAATAATCGCTTGTTCAGGGTAATTTGCTTCAGATAAATAAAGTGCGAGATCTTCAGCTGGACCTTCATCTTTCTGATTATTCATACGATCAATCATCCAATCATTCAGTTGCTCATGAAAATAACTGTAATCAATCGCTGCGCTGTCTTCGCCATATCGATTCACTTCGCCATTTCTAATATGGAAACTAGCGATACGATACGTATCTAGCTCACACCCTTTTGTAAAAGAAGATAATTCAATAAAATCTTGAGAGATACCTTTTGTGTTTTTGCCCCAGTTTTTCTTCTCACTGATCTTTTTAGCATTAGGCTTACGAATAGAACAATCATTATAGGCGGCAAATTTTACAGGCGTTAACGCAACGACTTTATTGTCTTGATAAGTAATATCAAAAACGATAGCGACTTCTGGTTCTATTTGTAGATTATCTGCATCATTCGGTGGAATAATAGAATCCGAAGAAAGGGGATATTGAGATAAAAAACCTGCGCTTTGGGATGGGACATAAAAAGGAAATAACGCTTTCGGTTGAATTGCATTGTCAACTTTCACATTTAAAAAATCGGTGGCTTCTCCCGCTTGCTCTAAATGCCCAGCAAAATTTCCTGCCACACCAAAACCAATTACATGCTTAAACGTCATAGTGCCTTCTTAAATTCTATTAAAAGTAATGTTTAAAAAGGCACCTTAATTTATTCTTTTCTATTATGCGATGATACGGATCTGATTTTATGATTTCTTTGCTTTTCTACGTCGTTTAAATTGCGATTTTGCCGGACTTTTGAGCGTTCTCAACGAATCAGGCACCGGACCTTGCTGTACCCCCTGCATAAAATTCAAGACTTTTATTTCTAACGCTGCCATAAATGGGCGATATGAACAGGTTCTTTCTGTCATTCCTTGTAATTGGAACTCCCAATGCGCGGTCATATCAGGGTAACTCGCTTCATTTGGCAAAGCATGAATCAAACCTTTACCTGCCTCACTTGCATGAATATTTTTACCATTACGAGTTAATAACTGACGTTTAAATAAGGTATCCAAAATTCCTGCTCGTGTCGCTTCTGTACCCAATCCATCTGTATCTCTTAATATTTTTTTCAGTTCTTTATCTTCTACAAAGCGACCAATTCCGGTCATTGCTTGCAATAACGTACCTTCAGTAAAATATTTAGGCGGCTCTGTCATTTTGTGTTTAATTTCACCTTCACGACAAGTATGTACTTCCCCTTTCTTTAATGGCGGTACTTTATTTGCGACATCATCGTCACTGTTTTGGGTTTGAGTTTTACCAAGTAATACTCGCCATCCGGCAAACAGCATTTGCTTCCCTTTAGCTGCAAATACCCCACCAGAAATATCGAACACCAATTGAGCTTCTGCATAAATAGCCGCAGGATAAAACTGCATTAGGTATTGGCGTGCAATAAGATGGTAGACCTTTTCTTCAAAGCCCGATACCCCTGCTGAACTACTGGATTTTGGTGTTGGAATAATTGCATGGTGAGCATCAACCTTACTGTCATTCCAAGCCCGTGATTTAAGTGTTAGATCGGTGTTGGTTACCGCACTAGATAACTGCTTATCGTTATTACCAATAGCTGCACATACTTGTTCACGTTGCTTATAGTGATCTTTTGGTAAATAACGACTATCCGAACGAGGATAAGTGATTAGTTTATGTTTTTCATACAATGCCTGACACGCGTCCAATACTTGTTGAGCACTTAAATTGTAGCGCTTAGAGGCATCAATTTGCAGTGAGGATAACGAATACGGTAGCGGCGCATTTTGTTTGGTTTCTTTGTTTTCAGCTTTGGTTACAGTGGCAGGTTGATTCGCAATTCGCTGAGCTACGTTTTCTACCAATTTAAGATTGAGCACGCGCCCTTCTTCATCTTGCCATTGTTGACACGCTTCACTTGGCTTCCACTTCGCTCGAATATCAAACGCTTGTCCATCATTCAATTGAGGATTTTGATAAGGAATAAGTGCCTCTAATGTAAAATAGGCCTTAGGCACAAAGTTCGCAATTTCTTCATCTCGACGAGTCACTAACCCTAAGACCGGTGTTTGTACACGGCCTACGGATAAGACACCTTGATAGCCACCTCGTTGACCTAACAAGGTATAAGCGCGCGTCATATTCATTCCATAAAGCCAATCAGCACGAGAGCGCGCTAAAGCAGAAATAGAAAGAGGAATAAACTCTTGATTACTTCGCATCGAAGACAGTGCGCGTTTTACTGCAGGTAAGTTTAAATCACTGATCAATAAACGCTGAGTTGCGGCTTTTTTGGTTTTAGACAGTTTTAAATAATCCAAAACTTCATCAACTAACAGCTGCCCTTCTCTATCAGGATCGCCCGCGTGAACCACTTGAGATGCATTTTTTAGCAGTTTACGGATCACAGTAAGTTGTTTACTAGAGGATTTTCTTGGACGAAGCTGCCATTGCTCAGGAACAATGGGTAAATGCTCCATACGCCACGATTTGTATTTATCATCATAAGCATCAGGTTCAACTTGTTCTAATAAGTGACCAATACACCAAGTTACAATGTCGCCATTGCCACATTCAATGTAACCTTGTTGATTCTTCTGTGGCTTTGACAGACCAGCAGCAATCGCTCGGCCTAAACTTGGTTTTTCTGCAATAAATAATCGTGACATAAAAAAGTGCTGATGTAATGAATAACATCAGCACTATACCTGTATGAATAGACAGTTATCAAGTTTTGTTGTCTAACTTGCTGAAATTGGTATCACTTATAGTTTCGCCGCTAATTCGACACCTTGACGAATAGCACGTTTCGCATCAAGTTCTCCGGCATGGTCTGCACCACCAATCACATGATGAATAATATCTGCTGACGATAATGTCTCAACTAACTCATTAACAGGGACTTGCCCTGCACACATTAAGACATGATCAACATCTAACAACTTAACTTCGTCGTTTTGGCGAATGTATAACCCCTCATCGTTTACTTTAAGGTATTCAACCCCCGCTAACATGTGTACGCCTCGTTTTTGCAATGTACGCTTATGGATCCAACCTGTCGTTTTACCTGGGCCTTTTCCTATACTTCCTTTTTTACGCTGCATTAACCACACTTCACGGGTTGATTTATAGGTCTCTTGAGGCTTTAGACCGCCTTCAAATTCTATATTTTTATCGATATCCCAATCTTGTAGCCACGCATCTAATGTATGATCTTCTGGCTCAGTGATCATAGTTGCGACATCAACACCAATCCCACCAGCCCCAATCACTGCGACTTTTTGACCGAGTTTAGGCTGAGTCTTAATATAAGTTTGATAATCAATCACTTTAGGATGGTCACCACCTTCTAGTTGTGGTGCTCTTGGTTTAACCCCTGTTGCCACCACGACTTCATCAAATTGGCGTAGTTCATCCATCTCAACGTTGTAGTTCAGTTTTACTATGATATTTTTATGATCGATTTTATTAGAGAAATAACGGATCGTTTCTTTAAACTCTTCTTTTCCAGGGATCTGCATTGCCAAGTTGAATTGCCCACCAATTCGGTCACTGCGCTCAAAGATCGTCACTTGATAACCACGCTCTGCCGCAGAAGTAGCACAAGAGAGACCAGCCATTCCAGCACCAATAATTGCCACTGATTTATTTGTGATCACAGGTTCTAGTACTAATTCGGTTTCATAGCAGGCTTGTGGGTTAACCAAACACGTTGCTCGTTTTGCTTTAAATACATGATCCAAGCACGCTTGGTTACAGCCAATACAGGTATTAATTAATTCTGCTTTATCTTGCTCTGCTTTATTAACAAATTCGGCATCCGCTAAGAATGGACGAGCCATTGACACCATATCAGCCTGTCCCGATGCCAATATATTTTCAGCCACTTCAGGTGTATTAATACGGTTACAGGTAATTAAGGGGATCGACACCTTACCTTTGAGTTTTTCTGTTACCCAACTAAAAGCAGCTCGCGGTACTTGAGTCGCAATAGTCGGCACTCTAGCTTCATGCCAACCAATACCTGTATTTAAGATTGTTACCCCGGCTTTCTCCAAAGCCTGAGCAAGCTCTACCACCTCTTCAAACGTGCTTCCTTGCTCTACCAAATCGAGCATAGAAAGGCGGAAGATAATAATAAAATCTATCCCTACTTTTTCACGAATCGCTTTAATTATCTCTAATGGAAAACGCATGCGATTTTGATAGCTACCACCCCAATCGTCATATCTCATGTTGGTTCTAGCGCAAATAAATTGGTTAATAAGGTAGCCTTCCGATCCCATAACCTCAATGCCATCATAGTTAGCCTGTTTGGCATAGTGAGCACTATTCGCAAAATCACGGATTGTTTTTTGAATTTGACGCTCACTCATCTGACTCGGTGTAAACATGCCAATCGGAGCTCTAATATCAGAGGCACTGACTGACAGAGGATGCATTGCATAACGGCCCGCATGAAGTAATTGCAAGGCTATTTTTCCACCATTATCATGCACCGCGTGAGTCAATGCTTTATGTTTTTCGGCAGCACGAGAAGAGCTAAATTGAGCACTAAATGGGGTTAAACGACCTCGAAAGTTGGGAGCAAAGCCACCAGTAACAATAAGGCCTACCCCACCTTTCGCCCTTGCAGCGTAAAAGGCTGATAATTTTTTAAAACCATCATTACTCTCTTCTAATCCAGTATGCATCGACCCCATTAAGACTCGATTTTTTAACTGAGTAAATCCCAAATCTAACGGCTGAAAAAGGTGCGGGTACGTCATAACAATCCATCGCTTTTATAATTATTGTGGTCTGACCAGAATAATATTTATAGGCCTCTGCTACAATTAAGTTTTCACAAATATGCAACATCCATCAAATCTTTTATTCTTTATTTCCTTAATCAAACCAATTCTCATTTAGAACTCTTTCGTCTAGTTACTTTCTGTGTCAGTTAGCGTAGGATAGTGACAGAGTTTAAACTAATAATAAGGAACAATATGAAAGGGTTATTCCACTTCATAGGAAAATGTTTTCAAGCGGTATGGAAGTTACTTTCCTTCACGCGTCAACTGGCATTAAATCTATTCTTTCTCGCTTTTGTTGGATTTATCGCCTTTACTTTTTTAAGTAGCGATGAATCAAGCGTCGAAACTCAACAGGTTGAGAAAAAGGCTTTAATCCTAGATTTAGCCGGCCCTATTGTTGAAGAAAGTAAGTTTCGCGAGCCTCTAGAACGAGTGACGTCTGATTTATTAGGCAGCCAAAAATCACAAGAAAATGTGTTGTTTGATATCGTTGACACTATTCGTTTTGCTGCTACTGATGATAATGTTTCAGGTTTGGTTCTCCATTTAAAAGAGATGAATGAAACTAGCTTAACTAAGCTTCGTTATATTGCTAAAGCGATTAATACTTTTAAAGCCGCAGGCAAACCCGTTTATGCTATTGGTGATTACTACAACCAAAGCCAGTATTATCTTGCCAGTTATGCCGATAAAGTGTTCATGGCCCCCGATGGTACTGTTTTACTGCGTGGTTACGGTGCCTACACACTTTACTACAAAGATTTATTAGAAAATTTGAATGTCTCTACTCATGTTTTCCGTGTGGGTACTTACAAATCAGCAGTTGAACCCTATCTTCGTAATGATATGTCTGATGCTGCAAAAGAATCGACTTCTGTTTGGTTAACTCAATTATGGGATGCGTATTTAGATGATGTAACAACCAATCGTCAAATTGATGCTAAAACCTTAACCATGCCAATGGATCAATTTATTGCAAAATTAAAGACTCTTAATGGTGACTTATCACAAATGACCATTGAGCTTGGTTTAGTTGATAAACTAGCCACTCGTCAAGAAGTTCGCACTGATATGATCGCTGAGTTTGGCTCAAACGGATACGACAGCTTCAAACAAGTAAGCTACTACGATTACCGCTCACAAGTGCGTCCAACAATTATTCCTGATGCTCAAGATATCGCTATTGTTGTGGCAAGCGGACCGATCATGGATGGTACTCAGCGCCAAGGTACTGTTGGAGGAGACTCTACCGCAGCGCTACTTCGCCAAGCTCGTGGAGATGACAAAGTAAAAGCGGTTGTTCTTAGAGTTGATAGCCCTGGCGGCAGTGCGTTTGCCTCTGAAGTAATACGTAATGAAGTTGATGCTTTAAAAGAATCAGGCAAACCTGTCGTTATTTCAATGTCGAGCGTCGCTGCCTCTGGTGGGTACTGGATCTCAGCAAGTGCAGACAAGATCATTGCTCAACCAACCACAATTACCGGATCTATTGGTATTTTTGGTATTTTAACGACCTTTGAAAAAGGGTTGGAAAAAATGGGCATTCACAGTGACGGGATTTCCACATCTCCATTTAATGGCGTTGGCTTAACTCGCCCATTAAATGATGATGTTGCTCAAGTAATGCAACTAGGCATTGAGCATGGCTACCATCGCTTTATTAAATTGGTTAGTGACCATCGAGATATGTCCCTAGAAGCCGTTGATAAAGTAGCTCAAGGTCGAGTTTGGACAGGTAAAGATGCCCTTGAATATGGGTTAGTTGATCAATTAGGTGATTTTGATGATGCCGTTCAAGCAGCCGCTCAACTCGCTAATATGGAATTATATAACCTTTACTGGGTTAAAGAGCCATTATCGCCAATGGACCAATTCCTTGAAGAGTTAAGCATGAGCTTTAATGCCAATATAAAAACAGCGCTTTTTTCATTGGCACCAGAGGCTTTGCAACCAACGATAAGCAAAGTTGCAACAGACATTAACATGTTAAATAACTTTAATGACCCAAAAGGACAATATCTGTTCTGCCTGAACTGTAGCAATCTTTAAAAGCATGACGAGCCCGACACATGTCGGGCTTTCTTTATGCCAAATGCACAGTATAATCGCACCACCTCCCATAACTCTGTACCGTTGTTATTATGGAAAGAAAACACATTTACATCGCCTATACAGGCGGCACAATCGGCATGTTGAAATCTGATGATCATGGTTATGTTCCTGCATCAGGCTTTATGCAACATCAACTAAAACAAATGCCTGAGTTTCACCGTGCAGAAATGCCAATTTTCACCATTCACGAATATGAGCCATTAATTGACTCGTCTGATATGACGCCAGAAGATTGGCAACGTATTGCAGATGATATTCGTGCTAACTATGATAAATACGACGGATTTGTGATTCTTCATGGTACGGATACCATGGCCTACACAGCATCAGCACTTTCATTCATGCTAGAGAATCTAGGAAAGCCAGTGATCGTAACTGGTTCTCAAATTCCTCTTGCTGAACTGCGATCAGATGGTCAAAGCAACTTATTAAATGCATTGCATATTGCGGCTAACTACCCAATTAACGAAGTGACGTTATTTTTCAATAACAAACTTATTCGCGGCAATCGTAGTACAAAATCTCACGCTGATGGGTTTGATGCGTTCTCTTCACCAAACTTGCCCCCATTATTGGAAGCAGGTATTAATATTCAAATTAATGGTGCAGAAATTAATAAGCAGCCAGAAGGTGAATTCACCGTCAATGATATTACGCCACAACCAATTGGCGTTGTGACCATGTATCCTGGCATCTCCGCGGAAGTGATTAAAAACACCCTGCGCCAACCTGTGAACGCAATGATTTTGCTGACATTCGGTGTTGGTAACGCACCTCAAAACCCAGAGCTTCTTGCACAATTAAAAGATGCCTCTGAGCGTGGTATTGTCGTTATAAACTTAACACAATGCTTATCTGGGAAAGTAAACATGGGCGGTTATGCAACAGGCTGTGCATTAGCAGAAGCAGGAGTTATCAGCGGTTATGATATGACTCCAGAAGCGGCACTGGCTAAATTGCATTACCTTCTAAGCAAAAATCTGCCTTATGAGACCATGCGTACAATGATGCAACAGAGTTTGCGCGGTGAGTTGACTCACTAAATCAAAGCTGTAATCTGAATACAATAAAAAGGCTTCCCTGATTATCTCGTGAGAAGCCTTTTTTCGTTCTATTTAACTAATTGCTATTAACTAAGTTCTATTAAGTCTCAATCAGACGTTATTTCTTTTCGTTTAGAATAATTCTCAATGTACGACGAAGTGGCTCTGCTGCTCCCCATAATAATTGGTCACCTACCGTAAAGGCATTTAGGAAATCATTACCCATCGACATCTTACGTAAACGACCAACAGGTACAGACAGTGTGCCCGTTACTTTTGCAGGGGTTAGTTCTTGCGCAGTAATATCACGCTCATTCGGGATCACTTTAACCCAATCATTATGAGTCGCAATGATCTCTTCAATCTCATCCATCGGCACATCTTGTTTCAGTTTAATTGTCAGTGCTTGTGAGTGACAACGCATTGCACCGATACGTACACATGTACCATCAATCGCAATTGGAGAATCTTGTAGACCTAGGATCTTGTTGGTTTCAACGGTTGCTTTCCACTCTTCTTTGCTCTGGCCGTTTTCGCGCTTCACGTCAATCCAAGGGATCAACGAACCCGCCAGTGGAGCACCAAACTCTGATGTTGGGAAAGAATCAGAACGAATTGTCTCTGCTACTTTTCTATCAATATCTAAAATAGAGCTTGAAGGATTTGCTAGTTCAGATGTCACGCAATCATTCACTACGCCCATTTGAGAAATTAGCTCACGCATATTTTTCGCACCAGCACCAGAAGCCGCTTGATACGTCATAGCACTCACCCACTCAACTAAACCTGCTTTATATAAGCCACCAAGGCCCATTAGCATCAGGCTAACCGTACAGTTACCACCAACATAAGTATTAGTACCTGCATGAATGCCTTGTTGAATTTGATCAAAGTTCACTGGATCAAGCGTAATAATTGCGTCATCTTTCATACGTAATGTAGAAGCGGCATCAATCCAATACCCTTTCCAACCTGCTTGGCGAAGCGCAGGGTAAACTTTTTCCGTATAGCTACCACCTTGGCAGGTAATAATCGCATCCAATTTTAATAACGATTGAATATCAAATGCGTCTTGAAGTAATCCTGCATCCTTTCCGAGATTTGGTGCTGGAATACCGACTTGTGAAGTGGTGTAAAATACAGGTTCAATATGGTCAAAATCGCGTTCTTCTACCATACGTTGCATTAAAACAGACCCTACCATGCCACGCCAGCCAACTAAACCTACTCTCATTGTACTCTCCCTGTAATTCAAAAATAAAAAGTGCTTACCCCATCTATATGATGAACAGAAACAAATCTCAAGTACTATTTGTTTTATCCGCTCTTTTTTCTGCATCAAAATTTAATGCGTTTACACCCTAACTTTAACTTAAAAGTGCAAAAAAACAACAACTCTAAAATTAACTTTATTTATCTCTCCATTTTTAATTAACATAAAGCATACTTTCATCCGCTTACAACAATATTTTCAGTTAACCCCATTAAAAACTAACACTAAGGATAATTACAAACCGTTACAGTTCATAAAACTTCACATTTGCCATCAAATACAAACGATTAATCTAACTTATAGTTAATTATTGCAAATTAAAATCACACAAGACACCGTTAATTAACATAAAATAAACACACTAACTTAGTGTTAAAATCAAACTAACCACAGAATGAAACCTAAATTTAACTAAATTATCACCTCAAATTCATCTAATTAACACCGCTAGAGATAAGAATCACAAATCAATCATACTTAATCGATCTCTTGTTGATCATAAGGTAAAGTGCATCTTGTTTAGAAAATACAATCCCTTATCGTATGAATTTATTCATGCATACAAAAAGAGGCTTTATACATGAAGCAAGCAACGACAAAGTTACCTTCGATAACGCAGGTAATTATATCTTTAGGGCTATTTCTACTTCTTGCCTTTTCTTTCACGGCACAACTTGATCTTCCAATCCAATTAGCACTTTATATTGGTTGGTTTATTATCATTACTCTTGGTATCAAGTTAGGTCATGATTATAAATCTTTAGAAAAAGCAGCTCTAAATGGCATCTCCAATGGACTAGGAGCGGTATTAATTCTCTTGGCGGTTGGGGCTTTAGTAGGTACTTGGATTTCTGGCGGTATTGTGCCGACCATTATTTACTATGGTCTAAAAGCAATTCACCCATCTATTTTCCTTCTTGCCACGATGATCATCTGTTCATTAACGGCGCTAGCAACCGGTACTTCTTGGGGTGCTGCTGGTACCGCAGGTATAGCAATGATGGGGATTGGTCAAGGCCTTGGTGTTCCTGCTCCAATTACCGCAGGTGCTGTCCTTTCTGGCTGTTACTTTGGCGATAAGATGTCTCCACTGTCTGATTCAGTAATTCTTGCTTCTTCTATGTCTGGCGTTGAAGTCATGGAACACATCAAGGGGATGCTTCCAGTTGCGCTTATCAGTTACATCATTACGGGTATCATGTTCACGGCTTTTGGTTTCCATTTCGCTGGCAACGTTGATATGAGCCAAGTGGACTCAGTTATTTTAGCAATGGAAGAGCAGTTTGTTATTACCCCATTCTCATTTGTACCTGTGGTCATTGTTCTTGGTTTACTAGCAATGCGTATGCCTTCATTCCCAGTGATCAGCTTTGGTTCTCTTCTGGGTATTGTTTGGGCGGTAATGGTTCAAGATATTAACTTCTTAACTGCGTTCAACACGGCATGGGCACCATATTCTATTTCATCTGGTGTTGAATTCATTGATGCAATACTAAACCGTGGCGGCATGTCCTCTATGCTTGGTTCGGTTGCGGTGATTATCTTTGGTCTAGGTTTTGGTGGTCTACTAGATAAAGTAGGTGTACTAGAAACCGTCGCTAAACTATTCGAAAAACGCGTACAAGGTCCGGGTTCGCTAGCGACAAGTACGATTGCAACCGCCTTCTTTGGTAACATCTTCGGCTCAGCAATGTATGTATCGCTTATCCTTACACCAAAGATTTGTGCGAAAAACTACGACCGCTTAGGCTACAAACGTAAAAACCTTTCTCGTAACGCAGAGTTCGGTGGTACATTGACATCAGGTATGGTTCCGTGGAGTGATAACGGTATCTACATGGCGAGTATTTTAGGCGTAGCAACACTGTCTTACGCACCATTCATGTGGTTAAGCTTTGTATGTATCATCGTGACGATCGTTACTTCTTACTTTGGTTGGTTTGTTGATAAATGTGAACCAACAATCACAGCAGAAGATACCGATGACACTATTGCTATAGATACAAAAACAGCGTAATTCAACTAAGAATATTCTGTTTGATACCAATGTAATTAATTAGGTTATCTAAATAAAAAATGCCAGTGATTGTTAATTCAACCACTGGCATTTTTATGTCTATTACACCCGTTCTATTTTTACACAGCCGTTTTATTTATTGCTGATCGCTTACCTAGGAAGTAGCCTAGACCTAAAGGAGCAAAGAAAATAGCGAAGATGAATAAGATAAAGTAGATGATGGTGCTTTTAATCAAATCAATCACTTTATCCATTGCTAACGTAAGTACATCTTGTGACACTTTATCGAGATCTTGAGTAAACTTTTCACGCTCTTGAGAAACAATTATCGCAATGGCTTTACGCTCTCGTTCTACCATATTGACTAACTCTTCACGCTCTCTTGCGACCATTGCTTCTAAAGCCACACGCTCCGCACTAAGTTGATTTAGCTTATCGTCTGTTTTCATATCCAGATCATCAAGTAAAGGCTGTAGTTGCAAGCTCATCTGCTCTGCTAAATTCTGCATATACTCTGGATTGTTTTTCACAAAATCTTGGAATGATTCAGAGGTATTTCGCAAACTCTCTAATGTTTTATTAATATCATTAGCACTTACACTACTGTTCAACGCAATCAATTGTGCCTTCCATGTCATGATCTTCGGTGTTTGCTCTGATACTAAACCAAGACGGTCCGATACATCACCTAAAGCCTCAGGCATGGTTCCTAATGTTGCTACCGCTTCAGTTTCATCAATATTTTGATTAGCTAACCACGCTTTTAGTGCTGGGGTTCTTCGCATCATTAAACTGTCAAACTGATGCTCAGCGACAAACTTAATAATAAAATCTTGTGCTTCATTAAACTCAGTACTCGACAACAACGTTTCTGCTAAAGCTTTAACATCCTCATGTAGGAGTTGACTGGCTTCAAAATCAACATTGCTATCAAATAATTCTGCCCCTTTTCCATTCGCAGAAAAAAACTGTTCCATTTGAGCAGCAAACACCCATGAGTCAATTAAGGCGATTTTTGGAGAAACTTGATATGCCGCACGTTGCAATCCTTCTTCAGCATTAATTTTCCACAACAACACATAAGATTGATGTAAAACATCGTCTTTAGGGTACGTTGATGAGATTTCATCAGCCGCCGCTTCGACTTCACTAAAAAAATGCTTACTGTATGCACGTGTTAAAATTCGAGTATTCAGCTCTGTCGTTGTTAATGGAACCGCTTGAGATTCAATTTTTAGTTCAAGCAAAGAGCAACCATTAAGAAAAAACAAAGAGATAAAAATAGAAAGTAGATTAAATGAAAAGTGTTTAGAGGTGTGTTTCATGAACAACCCTACCTAGCCAAAATATGATAATAAAAGGATAGATAGGATATCATTTTGCAAAAAATAATTTACTGAGTATTTTTAAATTACGCATAAATACACGCAATTATCTCAATATTTATTATCAATAAATAAACACTAATTATGATCCAGAAGAACCTAAACGTCGTGTTAATTGATCTTTAAGGTTTGGCGGTATGCCTTTAATGGTTAATGTGTCCGTTTCTGGATCGTAAAACACACGTTCACCCAATAACATTGCATCAAAATTCAGTGATAAACCACCACCCGCACCAACAAATTTCGTTAGCTTACGCATAGTAGTGCGATCAACGGGGAAAGACTCTTCTAATTCATAGCCTTGCTCTTCTGCAAATTGGTAAAAATTTGAACCTGACTCAGACGTAGGTAATTCACCTGATAACTCTTTAATCGTTAATTCTTCACCCGCTTGCAGCTGACCATTACAGTAATCATAAACACTCTTACGGTATTGCTGTTTTTCTTCTTTTTCTAGACGTTCATCAGCACAGAAATCTTCTACTGCTTGCATCAATACTTGGTTTTGAACCTTAGTATCCATACCTACATCAGCTTGTAAGAAGTCTAAGAAAAAATCAGACACTTTGCGGCCCACTCGACCTTTAATAAAAGTCAGGTAGCGATTTGAATCAGAATCGGTTTCCCATGTTGATAAATCAATACGAGCCGCAATATCCATTTTCGCGATATCAAGATAATCTGTTGAGCTAATATCTAACTCGTCTGTTACCTTTATGCTTTCATTTGATGGTAATACAGCAACAAACAGATATTCAGTTGCTAATGAGCGGTACTCAGCAATCACTAAGATACCTTCTTCAGCAAATGGGTATTTAATCAGCTCTGATTTTAATTTTTCAGCCGATTTATTACTAAATTCTAAGAATTGGGTTTCATTCTTACGAACAGACCCTAACCAGTGTCCAAACTCACTTTCAGTTTTGAAAACACCAAAGCCTTTGCCTGCCTTTGCGTTAAATACACGATGCAGTTCTGAAACTAACGTTTCTGTAAACTCTTCGTTCTCAAGAGTTTGATTTCGTAGACAAACTTCTAGTTCATCTTGTTCGTTTTTGACTAATTTATGTAAAATTACGTTTGAAAGGATTAAACTCATAATAGAAAAGGTTTTTAGTTGACGTACATAGTAGGTTATCATAAGCCGCTTTCACTATCATTAACTGAAAAGACTTATGGCTATTACTACTTCGAAATACAGCAACAAAAAAATTGAACAAATGTTAACAGAGATGGTCGATGTACTAGATAAACATCGTTCGCCTGCTGATCTATCGCTAATGTTGGTTGGTAACATTGCAACTAATGTTCTAAACCAAGAAGTGCCCGCAGAGCAGCGTAAAATTATCGCTGAAAAATTTGCTCAAGCACTTCTTAGCTCACTAGATCTACCAAAAACTCACTAAGAGCGAGAATTCAATTACCATGGTTGATAGCGGAAATACCTACAGCGATAAAGTGTCCAAGTTAATTACTTGGGGTCACTGGTTTAGCTTTTTCAATATCATTGCTGCAATGCTTATTGGTACGCGTTATATATCGCAATCACCATGGCCTGAAACGCTACTTGGACAGACCTATCTGGTATTAAACTGGATAGGTCATTTTGGCTTTTTAGTCTTTGGATTTTATATTCTTGTATTATTCCCTCTGACTTTTATTACGCCATCCCAACGCTTAATGCGTGTATTGAGTGTCGGCATCGCAACCGCAGGCATGACATTACTGTTACTTGATACTTACGCTTACCAAAGCCTTCATTTGCATATCACCCCACTGGTTTGGGATATGTTATTGAATAATGATAAATCAAATTTAAATACTCAATGGCAGTATTTGTTTGTTCTGGTTCCCGTCATATTCTTACTCCAGCTTTCCCTTTCAGAATGGGTATGGAATAAATTACGTAAGCTTGCTCACAAACATGTGGGTCGCCCTTTTGCGATCATATTCGCCGTCGCTTTTCTTGGTAGTCACTTAATTCATACTTGGGCCGATGCCTCAGCTTATGGACCAGTAACCGCTCAACGTGCAACTTTCCCGCTCTCGTACCCAATGACTGCGCGTTCATTTTTAGAAAAACATGGGTTTATTGACCGTGAAGCGCTAGCAAAACAAATTCAAGAAGAAGGAACTGGTGGGGCAAAAGAAGCGATGCGTTATCCTCTTGAGCCAATAAAGTACAACACTAAGCAAACGGGCTACAACCTACAAATCATTATGATTGACAGCCTTCGTGCTGATACATTAAATCATACTGACACACCAAATCTAACTCGCTTTGCTCAGAACAATCTAAACTATAACAATCACTACAGCGCCAGTAATAACCCAACCAGCTTATTTGGTTTGTTTTATGGCTTACCTGGCAATTACGTCGATAACTTTAGAAATTCAGAAATTGAATCCCCAATCTTAGCCGAGCTACATAGCCGTGATTATCAATTTGGTTTATTCAGTGGTGATGATTTTACGTCTTCATTATATAAACAGATTATCTTTACTAAAGGTGAGATCAGCGACACCAACGAGAAGATGTCTGATAGTAAAGCTATCACTCAATGGCATGATTGGTTTAAAACACAAACGTCTGATGCCCCTTGGTTTAGTTATTTAGAACTGACTTCGGTTTCTGAATATGATGCAACGAGCCCCATTTCAACGAATAATTCAGATCAAAGTTTATTTGAAGCTAACTACCGTAAAGCGGTACAGAAAACAGATCAACAACTTAACCTTGTATTAAATGCATTAAAACAATCTCCTGATTGGGAAAAAACGATTGTAGTAATCACCTCAAATCACGGTATGGAGTTTGATGAAACCAATACCAATAGTTGGGGATCTAGCACTAACTTTAGTCAATACCAATTACGAGTTCCTATGCTAATTCATTGGCCTGACATTGCACCCGAGTTAGTAACAACTCGTTCAAGCCACTTAGATCTAGCACCAACATTGATGGAGTCGTTTTTAAAAACTACTACTCCATCGGACAGCTACAGCAGCGGTCAACATTTATTTACTCAAGACAATGAACGTAATTGGTTACTGGCTGGTGATAGCAAAAATATAGCATTAATCACAGAGAACAATACTGTCGTTATTGATACTTTTGGTAACTATAGAGTGTACGATGAGAACTATAATCGTCTGACGGATGAAAAGCCTAAGCTGTCGTTATTGATGCAAGGTATCTCTGAGTTAAAACGGTTTTACCACCCTAAAAAATAAATAACCCAAAAAATCCCTTTCTCATAAAGGGATTTTTTATATTCATCGTATCTTCTAGCAACTGTAAATCAATAATATTCTCGCGTATAAAAATCCATATTTTGATAATAATGGGATCTTTATAATGACAAATAACATAATCACAACCCGCTAATAAGTTAAAAATGAAGCACAATGCATAAAAATAAAACACTTGACTGTTATTTTTCATTTTCTGCTTTACAAAAAGTAAGGATGTAATTATTATTCACGGCATTGGAGGGATGGCTGAGTGGTCGAAAGCACCGGTCTTGAAA
>NZ_CAMLHO010000044.1 GCF_946479765.1 uncultured Aliivibrio sp. | reverse complement strand
TAGAGTATATACTCTATTAAAATTCATTATTTATAATACTCCTTTACTTATACTGTACACATTTAAAAAATTTAAACGGGATAGCGTTTCGCTTGTTGGGATATTCTTGATATAAGAAAAACAAAAATAAAAACCTTAATCTAGCAGTAGATTTCATAAAGGTTTTATTTATTTAACCCTCATTATAAATACGATGGTGAATAATTTAACCGCACACTTAACATCATTTCTTTACATCAATAATTTAACATTTCCGAGGTTTATTGTGTTAGATGAAAACACCTCCATGGAAAGTATCTCTCGACGGATCGAGGCAAGAAAATCTGAATTGGGGCTCTCCAATACTCAAATTGCTACAGCATGTAACGTATCAACCAGAACGGTCATTAACTGGACCAGTGGCCTATCAAGTCCACACATATCAAAATTAATACCGTTAAGTTTTGTTCTGAAAAAAGAGATCAATTGGATCATATCAGGAAGTGATAACATTTCGGATTGGTTGGGTGTTACTATGTCTGATGTGATTGAATTTCATCAGCAACTATCAAAATACTCTAAATCGGAACGAACTATGTTGTTTAAATCAATCAGTAACTTAATTGAGCAATTTGCCTTTATTTTAAAAACAAAAGAGACCAAATAAACATACAATCTATTTAGCGTATATGGATAAAATATGCGCTACCAACACCTTCCTTTTTTATGACCCATCGCAATTTCTAATTTTCCTTTTTGATCCATACTCACTCCTTGCCTTCTTTTCAACTATACAGAGTGACTATCATGAAAAACCTTGTAGAACGCTTTCTTTCTTATGTGAGTATCAATACTCAATCTAACCCTTCAGCACCACAATGTCCAAGTACAGAAAAACAGCTTAATCTTGCTAACCAATTAGTTATCGAACTAAAAGAATTAGAGCTTGCCGATGTCTCTGTTGATAAAAATGGCTATGTCATGGCTCGCTTGCCTTCAAACGTTGATTATGACGTGCCTGCTATCGGGTTTGTTGCCCACATGGATACGGCACCAGATGCATCAGGTGAAAATGTAAAACCACAAATTATTAAAAACTATCAAGGTGAAACAATCACATTAGGCACCAGCGGTGAAGAGTTAAATCCAACCCAATTTCCTGATTTAAAAAACCTTATCGGTCATGATTTAATTACCACCGACGGCACGACTCTATTAGGTGCAGATAATAAAGCGGGCATTGCAGAAATCTTAACTGCAATCGCCATCTTACAAGCAAACCCAGAGATCCCTCACGGTGATATCTGCATTGGCTTTACGCCAGATGAAGAAATTGGTCGTGGCGCAAATCTATTTGATGTTGAAAAATTCAATGCCAAGTGGGCCTATACCATTGATGGTGGCCCCGTTGGCGAATTGGAGTATGAAAACTTTAACGCCACTAGCGCTGATGTGATTTGTCACGGAGTTAACGTTCACCCGGGCACAGCCAAAGGCAAAATGATCAACTCAATGAACATTGCCGCACAATTTCAATTGATGATGCCTGCTGAAGAAACACCGGAAGGCACTGAAGGCTACGAAGGTTTCTACCATTTAAAATCAATGGATGCGGGTGTTGCCAAAACTGAACTTGGTTATATTGTGCGTGATTTTAGTCGTGAAGGCATGGCAGAGCGTAAAGCCTTCATGCAACAAAAAGTCGATGAACTGAACGAAAAACTAGAAAAAGGCCGTGTTGAGCTGATTTTAACTGACAGTTACTTCAATATGCGTGAAATGGTAGAGCCTCATCCACACGTCATTGAGTTAGCAAAACAAGCGATGACGGCGTGTGATGTGCAACCAGACATCAAGCCTATTCGTGGCGGAACAGACGGCGCTCGTTTATCATTCATGGGATTACCTTGCCCTAATATCTTTACCGGTGGTTACAACTTCCACGGTATTCATGAGTTCATTACGATTAATGGCATGAAACAAGCAGTTAATGTAATTGTGAAAATTGCAGAGCAAAATGCCCTAAACAATAAGTAATTTAACTCTGTTCAAAACAATAAAAATCACAAACAAAAATGCCCGATGATTGTATAACCATCGGGCATTTTTTATTTTAACGCATGATGATTATTCATTCATTTCTGGCACTACTATTTTTTCAACCTTCACTGCGGCGACTTTAAACTCAGGGATTTTAGCATGAGGATCTAACGCTGTTGTGGTTAATTTATTCGCAGCTGCTTCAACAAAGTGGAACGGAACAAATACCACCCCTTCTTGCATACGCTTAGTCACAAATGCCGGCGCGTCAATGGTGCCACGACGAGTCGAAACTCTAACCATTTCACTGTTAGAGATACCAAGACGCTCAGCATCTGCCACACTGATCATAGCGCGAGGACCAGCAAGGTTATTCAACCCTTTGGTTTTACGAGTCATGGTGCCTGTATGGTATTGCTCTAACAAACGACCCGTTGTGAGCACTAATGGATACTCTTCATCAGGCAGCTCAGCCGCATATCTAAATGGAACCGCTGCCATTTGACCTTTTCCACGGATGAAGTGCTCGCTATGCATAATACGAGTCCCTTCTGGATTCGCATCATTACATGGCCATTGAAGTCCATTTTTACCAATAGCATCCCAATGCATGCCTTGATACTGCGGCGTAACCTGAGTGATCTCTTCTGTGATCTCCTCAACCGATTGATAGCTCCAATCTCCGCCCATCGCTTTCGCAATCTCTTGAATTATCCACCAATCTTCTTTCGCTTCACCCGGAGGATTAACTGCCGGAGAAATACGCTGAACACGACGCTCAGTATTGGTAAAGTGACCCGCTTTTTCTGCAAACGAACACGATGGCAAAATAACATCAGCATAAGCGGCCGTTTCTGTCATGAAGATATCTTGTACGACTAAGAAATCTAACGTCTCTAAACCGTGAATTACGTGCGCTTGGTCAGGATCACTTAATACTGGATTCTCACCCATAATAAATAAGCCTTTGACTTCAGAATGACACGCGGCATCAATGATTTCCGTTAACGTTAACCCTTTCTTGCTTGGTAAGTTTGGCTTATTCCATGCTTTTACGAATTTCTCGTAAACCGCAGGATTCTCTACTTTTTGATAACCCGGAAAATCCGTTGGTAATGCGCCCATATCACACGCACCTTGTACGTTTGATTGACCACGAAGTGGATTAATACCACCACCTTCAATACCAATATTGCCACACAACATTTGCAAGTTAGCAATAGAGCGAACGTTGTCATGCCCTGTCGTATGCTGCGTAATACCCATTGAATAATAAATTGCAGTACGCTCAGCTGTACCAATGTAACGTGCCATTTCAATCACATCGTGCGCTTTCACGCCAGTGATTAGCTCAATTTTCTCAGGCGAATATGTCTCTGACATCACTTCAGTTTTTAGTTCATCAAAGCCTTCAACACGTTCTGTTATGTACGCTTGATCATGCCAGTTATTCTTAATGATCTGCTGCATGATACCGTTAAGTAACATCACATCCGTACCCGGACGCTGCGCTACATATAACTCAGCATGATCCGAGATATCCACTTGCTTAGGATCCGCCACAACCAAACGCGCACCGTGATGACGAATAGCTTGTTTAATGTGCGAAGCAATAATAGGGTGAGCCGATGTGGTGTCTGAACCAATAATAAAGATCAGATCTGAATGTTTGATGCTTGGAATATCATTGGTCATTGCACCACTGCCGATAGAGGCCTCTAAACCCGTGACTGTAGTTGAGTGACAAAGACGCGCACAATGATCGAGGTTATTGGTTTCAAACTCACAACGAACCAATTTTTGGAAGGCGTAGTTATCTTCATTAGTAGTTTTTGCAGAAGAAAAACCCGCTAATGCATTGCCGCCATGTTGCGTTTTAATTGCACTAAACTTGTCAGCAACAAGCGTTATTGCCTCTTCCCAACTTGCTGGTACTAATTCACCATGTTTACGAATTAATGGTGTTGTTAAACGTTGATCACTACCAACGAAATCAAAACCAAAACGTCCTTTCACACATAACATGCCTTCATTAACTGGGGAGCCTTTCGCACCTTGAACATATTTAATTTTGTTTGTCGATTCATCAACCATCATGGTTAACTTACAACCTACGCCACAATAGGTACAAATCGTATCAACCGGTTTTAAAACTTCGATTCGGCCTTGAGATTTATCACGGGAATCAACCAATGCACCAACAGGACACGCTTGAACACACGCGCCACATTGCACACAATTGGAGTTACCCATTTGATAACCATGTTCAAAACCAGCACGACATTCAGGGCGAGAGGCATTGGTACCATCTTCATTTTTCATGAAGCTTAATACACCATGCACGCCTTTTTCGTTACACGCTTCGACACACTGACCACAGCTAATACAACGATTGGCATCAAACACAATGAACTCAGAGCTGGTATCAATAGCAAACTTCTGTTTACTTTCGTTGGTTAAATCGGTTTCATTGGCTTTGTATTCCGTTGCATAGTCACGTAAACCACAATTGGTATTTGCCTGACATGCACACTCTAAACAACGTTCCGCTTCACTAATTGCATCCGCATTATCAAAGCCCGTTTCTACTTCTTCAAAACTTTGCTCACGCTGCTCAGCCGTAAGTTCAGGCATGATCACGCGCATCGCTTTTTGGATATGCTCAAAGTACTGAGGATCAACCTGCTTGGTCTTCTTCTCTTTTTGAGAATTAAACTGTTTGGTTGGAATTTTTTCCATATCGCCTTTAAAGAAACGATCAATCGCTTCAGCCGCAATACGACCATCAGCAACCGCTTCAATCGCTGTCGCTGGCCCGCGACGGAAATCACCGATGCTAAAGATGTTTTTCACACCACTGTGCATGGTTAGGCTATTAGAATCAGCCGTGTTCCAACGTGTTAACGGCAAATCAATATTGTCGTTTTCTAAAAAGCTTAAATCTGGTTTTTGAGATACCGCTGAAATTACAGTATCAAAGTCTTCAATGAAGAATTCACCTGTCGCTTTAGGGCTTCGGCGGCCTGATGCATCAGGTTCACCCAATGCCATTTTCTCTAAACGAACTTGAGTAACACGACCCTCTGTATCCGCAATATTCTCAACAGGATTAGTTAAGAAATGGAATTTAACTCCTTCATATTCAGCTTCAACCACTTCGTAGTCTTCGGCTGGCATGTCTTCACGAGTACGACGATAAATAAGCGTGGTATCAGCACCATCACGCACCGCAGTACGAGCACAATCAATCGCGGTATTACCACCACCAATCACGGCTACTTTTTTACCCGTAATAAGTTTAGATTCCATGACGTAATCTTTTAGGTAATCAACACCTAAATAACAACCACCCAGATCACTGCCTTGATAATGCATTTCAACCGCTTTAGACGCACCAACAGCCAAACATACCGCATCATAATCATCACTTAGTTGCGATAACGAGAAATCTTCACCTAGCTTAACCGAGGTTTGGATCTCCATGCCGTTGCGGCACATCAACTCAATTTCTTTATCTAAAATCGATTTTGGTAAACGGTACTCAGGAATACCATAGCGTAACCAACCACCCGCTTTAGGCATCGAATCAAATACCGTGACTCGATAACCTTCATTGGTTAGGTAATAACCACAGGTTAAACCTCCAGGGCCACTACCAATAACAGCAATCGATTTACCCTTGTCTGCTTTTTTTGGTGGTACATATGATTCTTGAGCGTGTAAATCGGCATCAGCCGCGTGACGTTTTAGTTGACGGATAGCCAATGGTTCATCAACTAAACCACGACGACACTCTGTTTCACAGAAAGCAGGACACACACGACCAATCGATAATGGCATTGGTAATGTTCGTTTGATGACTTCAATGGCTTTTTGATGATCATTCTGTGAAATATGATACAGATATGACTGTATATCCACGCCAGCAGGACACGCGGTTTGGCACGGCGCTTCGCAATCTGCGTAATGATCAGAAAGTATTTTATTTAATGCACTTTGACGGCGTTTTGCTAACGCTTCAGACGAAGTGATCACTTGCATTCCATCAACGACTTGAGTTTCACAAGCACGTTGAACTCCTTGCCCTTCAATTTCAACTACACACAAATCACATGGTATTTTTTCACCATGAATGTTGTTTCCGCACAGTGAAGGGATATCGACATTGCATTCCTTTGCCGCTGCTAACAGTGTTATCTCTTCATCGATAGTGAATGTTTGGTTATCTATAGTTATTTTCATCATTCAGTACCTAGATTTACTAATAATTATCTCGATTATATCATCACAATTTTTGTTATTTTGAAGTGACTCTCAAAACTGGGCTAGTCTTACTCGAAAACGCGCTATTTATTCTCTCTATCATTTGGTAAAACCCACGAAACAGCCTTCGTTTAATGAAAAACGTGTGACTCATGTACCACTACGAAAACAAAACGAAAGCGCGAACGAGCATAATTGCGCTAAATCAAAGAAAGTGTCGAACATAAACATCATGATAGATTCATACATCCAAAGTGGTAAAAAGAGACTAAATTATGGACAAAACTTCTCGATTAGAAACCTCCGTCATCATCATTGGAGGAGGAGCAACAGGCACAGGAATAATGCGTGATTGTGCACTGCGTGGCATCGATTGTATTTTGATTGAGAAGGACGATTTAGCCTCTGGAACTACTGGTCGCAACCATGGCTTACTTCACTCAGGCGCTCGCTATGCCGTCACGGATAATGAATCTGCGAAAGAATGTATCCATGAAAATAAAATCCTAAAAAAAATCGCAAAGCATTGTGTTGAAGATACACAAGGCCTCTTTATTTCCTTACCTGATGATGACTTATCTTTTCAAACTCAATTTATTCAATCTTGCCAAGAAGCAGGAATTGACGCGAAACAATTAACCCCTAAAGAAGCCTTATTATTAGAACCTAATGTAAACCCTAATCTTATTGGTGCGGTTCAAGTGCCAGACGGAACGCTCGATCCTTTTCGTTTATGTGCAGCAAATGTGCTGGATGCGAAAGAAAATGGCGCGCGTTTGCTCACACACACTCACGTAACTTCGCTTATTCGCCACCAAGATACGGTACTTGGGGTTAATTGCATTGATGTTAGAACCAACCAAAAAATTGAAATTTTTGCTCAGGAAGTGATTAACGCCGCAGGGATCTGGGGACAAAACATCTGTGAATACGCTGATTTAAGTATCAAGATGTTCCCAGCAAAAGGCTCTCTACTAATTCTAGATTATCGTATTAATAATTTGGTAATCAACCGTTGCCGTAAACCTTCTGATGCTGACATTTTAGTACCTGGGGATACGATTTCATTAATAGGAACAACCTCAGAACACATTGACTACGATAAAATTGATGATTTACATGTCAGCGCTAAAGAAGTGGATATTCTATTAAGTGAGGGGGCGAAGTTAGCACCGATAATGGCGAATACTCGTGTACTTCGCGCTTATGCTGGTGTTCGTCCATTAGTCGCTGTCGATGATGACGGCTCAGGTCGAAATATAAGCCGTGGGATTGTATTACTGGATCATGGAGAAAAAGACGGACTGAACGGCTTTACGACAATTACGGGGGGTAAGTTAATGACCTCTCGACTCATGGCTGAAATGACCACCGACATGATCGCTAGAAAACTGGGAAACAACCAAGAGTGTACGACTCACTTACGATCGCTTCCTGGATCGAACGGTGCCTCTATTGCCGCCAAGAAAACAGCAAGCCTAGCAAAACCCGTTTATCAAAGTGCGATTTATCGTCATGGTGAACGAGCAGATCAATTCTTAACGGATGATGCAAAAGATCAAGCCGTGATCTGTGAGTGCGAAATGGTGACTCAAGGTGAAATCAATTACGCCATTAAACAATTAGACGTGCATAACTTAGTGGATTTACGCCGCAGAACACGGTTAGGAATGGGACCGTGCCAAGGTGAACTCTGCACCTACCGCGCGGCAGGATTATTTGAAGAGTGTGGGCAAGTCTCTGGCAATCAATCTAGCCAATTATTAACCCACTTTTTAGAAGAACGCTGGAAAGGCATTAAACCCGTTTTCTGGGGCGATGCATTACGTGAGGCTGAATTCAGTTATTGGATTTATGAAGGGTTATTTGGTGCCAGTGATATTCCAACGTCAAAGCCATCAGAACAAACAGAAACGTCTCAACAACAAAAAGAACAAGAGGCAACATTATGAATTTCGATACCATTATCATCGGCGGCGGCATGGCTGGCTTAAGCTGTGCTCTACGCTGTTTAGAGGCAGGATTAAAAACAGCGGTAATTGCCTCTGGTCAAAGTGCTCTACACTTCTCATCAGGCTCTATCGATGTATTAGCAAAAACACCTGATGGCACGCATGTTATCGACCCAATAGCAGCAATTGATGGATTTTCGACTCATTACCCTGAGCACCCTTATGCCAGATTAGGAAGAGAAACCATAAATCGTGCGATTGATTGGTACCAAACAACCTTATCTACTATTGGAGTTCCGCTTACTTCTCAAGTAAACGGATGCAATCATTATCGATTAACGCCTTTAGGTACAATGAAATCAACATGGTTATCACAGCCTTTTGTTCATCAATTCCCTATGGCATTAGAAAATAATATGGTACAAAAAATCGTACTGATCACTGTTGATGGCTTTCGTGATTTTCAACCGAAATTAGCTCAAGATAATTTAAAACAAATCACTCAATTATCTGATGTTGAAATCTCAACAGCAACCGTCTCTCTGTCTGCTTTTAATGACATTCAACGTAATCACTGTGAATTGCGCTCCATCGATCTTTCTCGACTACTTGCCAAACGAGCTAGCCTGCAAGAGTTTGCACACGCGCTGCAACAACACGCAAACCCAGGGGATCTTGTCGTGATCCCCGCTATCTTTGGTAACGGAAAAGGCTTGAGGCTTTTAAAAGAAATTGAAGCATTAACCCAACTCACCTTATGTGAAGTACCAACAATGCCGCCATCATTATTGGGTATTCGATTAGAAGAAACCATGAAACACGCCTTCATTGAGCAAGGTGGAATGCTACTCAATGGAGATCACGTTATTCAAGGTGAGTTCTCCTACGTAGATAAAGAAGATCCTAAGCATTCACACTACCGATTAAACCGCATTTTTACTAAAAATCATGGTGACTTTCCACTACAAGCAAAGCAATTTGTACTCGCGACCGGCAGCTTCTTTAGCCAAGGTTTAAAAGCCACAGCGGATTCAATGGAAGAGCCTATTTTTGGTTTAGATATGGATCAGACCGCTTCTCGCACAGACTGGTACAACTCTGCCTTTTTTAGCCCACAATCACATCCATTTTTAAGTATGGGTGTAAAAACAACGCCACAACTACAAGCGATAAAATCAGGCCATGTGATTGATAACGTTTACTGCGCAGGTGCAATATTATCTGGTTATAACCCAGTATTAGAAGGCAGCGGTAGTGGTGTTGCAATTAGCTCTGGCTTTCATGCTGCAGAATCAATAATCAAGCAAATAAGACCTGAGTTTTTATCAAACAATAAAATGGAACAACAAGAGGTCGCATTATGAGCAGCCCACTATTTCGATCTGACCTATTAAAAGATAATTTGTTAAAAGGCGAATTATTAAAAGACAAATTTGCAAAAGATAATTTAATTTTTAGAGCTCCCGCTAATACCAGTTTTGATCAGTGTTTAAAATGCACCGTATGTACCGTGTATTGCCCGGTTGCTAAAGAGAACCCTGATTATCCCGGCCCAAAACAATGTGGACCTGATGGTGAACGTTTACGCTTTAAAAGCCCAGAATATTATGATGAAACCTTAAAACTCTGCACTAACTGTAAACGCTGTGAAACCGCTTGTCCGTCAGGGGTTAAAATTGGTGACATGATTGCGGTAGCCCGTGGAAAATATGGAAAACCCGCTTATAACATGAAAGGCATTCGTGATTTCGTATTAAGTCATACTGATTTATTTGGCTCAGTCGCAACGCCGGTAGCTCCTATTGTGAACGCGATTACGAGCGTGCCATTAGTTAAAAAAGTGATGCACAAAACCATTGGAGTTCATGACCATAAATCATTACCAAAATACTCTCACGGCACCTTCCGTAAGTGGTATAAAAAAGAAGCCAATGACCAATCTATTTACCAACAACAAGTGCATTATTTCCATGGCTGTTTTGTAAATTATAACCACCCACAACTGGGTAAAGACTTTATTAAAGTGATGAATAACATGCACATTGGCGTGCAGTTATTAGATAAAGAAAAATGTTGTGGTGTTCCATTAATTGCTAACGGCTTTCATAAAAAAGCACAGAAAAACGCCGAGTTTAATGTTGCTAATTTAGAAGCGGCCATTGAACGTAGAGATGTCCCTATTTTATCAACCTCATCAACGTGCTCATTTACCTTACAACAAGAATATCCACACGTATTAGATGTCGACAACAGCAAGGTAGCAAAGAAAATAGAATACGTTACTCGCTTTTTATTAAAAGAAATAATGGATGGGCGCGGTCCTAAAATGAAACCGTTAAATAAGAAGATTGTGTATCATACACCTTGCCACCTAGAGCGCAGTGGCGGCAATATTTACACCATTGAATTATTACGAGCGATACCGGGCTTAGAAGTGCAAGTACTCAACAGTGAGTGTTGTGGGCTAGCAGGAACTTACGGCTTTAAAACAGAAAACTACGATACCTCTATCGCTATTGGTAAAAACGTATTTGACCAAATAAAAGCAGCTAAGCCAGATTATGCAATTACCGATTGTGAAACCTGTAAATGGCAAATTGAAGAAAATACCAATGTTACAACAATTCATCCGATTTCTTTGTTGTGTGAAGCGTTAGTTTAAGTATTCCACATTGGCCTGTCTCAAAAATGAGTAGGCCTTACTCTTTCTATTACATCTTTATTCAGACTGATACTCAAAAAAACAACATCACAGAACCTTATATATTACAATATACCTTCCCATCCAATAAATGTGACACAGATCACAATAGTAACGGTCGTTCATGTAGGTTAAGTCACTTTAAGCGTGATAAATTAGCAAAAAAATCAGTCTGGATATAATAAAAATAATGCTCAAGAATAACTACTTTATCTATCAACCTAATTTCTTCGAAGGTTCTATTGTTTCTTACGAAGCATTATTACGATTCAAAAACTCAGATGAATCACCGATGCACTTCATCTCTGAAATAGAAGATAAAGAACGTTTTGATAAGGAAGTTATTTCTCGCGTAATCTCAGACAAATTAAGCTTGCAATATCAAGATAATATTCATATTTCAATCAATATATCAGCAGAAAGTATAGAATCAGAATCCTTTATTGATTACTGTGAGGCGGTGTTTAACCAGCATAAAGGATTTACTTTAGAGCTAAACTTTAATAATCAAAATATTGACCTTAAAAAAATACGTATAAATATGCAGAGGTTAAAAAAACTTGAGCTATTCTTTACGCTTGATGACTACGGCACAGAATGTAAGCACTCAGATCCATTATTAGAACTCAATTTCGATTATATCAAGATCGACCGTTCCCTTATTAATGCTATTAGTGATGATTATTTGTCCTTCTGCTTCCTACGCTCTCTTTATCATAAATTGAGTAATTTTTTAGGTCATAACGTGGTGATAAAGGGGATCGAAAATGTAAATCAATTCAATTTAATACACTCTTTCGGCTCTGTTATATCCCAAGGGTATTATCTATCATACCCATTATCCATCGTTGAACTAAATACTAATATAAAATCAAACATAAGTATTTTTGATAACAAATCCGCCACTGAAATGCCGTCCATTGACCGCTTTATTTACAATATTAATATAGCGAAAAATAACACTGAATTAAATAAAGCATTAGAAGAACTAAAACCACAAGACCCCTTTAATTTATTGGGTATTGATTATGATAATTTCAATATTTCAGCGCTTAATAATAAATATCAAGAACTATTAGATGGAATAAAAAATCCATCAACCCTATTTACTACACATTTAATCAATCACTGTAACTGCTTTTTTATATTACGAGATGAGCATGGCGTTACTATATACAATAACCAAAAACACATAGATTACCTTGGCTGTGACTTGGTTGGTATGCCGATTAAAGATGTATTAACTCGTTTTCCAGATTATCAGACATGCCTACAACTGGATCAGCAATTACTAAATAATGAATCTGATATTTTAATGTCAAATGAAACAGTCGAAGTTGGCTCAGATATTACAAATTTTCATACGTATAGACAAAAAATAAAATATTTTGATAATAATTTTATTATGACTTTTGTTTATGAAGACGATAATAATACACACGCATCAATTGACCCATTGACGGGATGTTTTACTAAAGAAAAATTAGAACGAATTGATGTAAATTCTTATAACATAATTGTATTTATGGATTTAGATGGATTTAAAAATATTAATGATCAGCATGGTCATCAGTTTGGAGATAAGCAGCTTAAAGAAGGGGCTCGATTAATTAACCAATATCTAAGAAAAGAAGACCTCTTAATTCGATTTGGTGGAGATGAGTTTGTTCTCTGTTTTGATTCCTCTTCAATCACAGACATTAACGTAAAAATGCGTACTATACGCTCTCATTTTGAACTGTATTTTAAGCAGGAAGCATTAAATCTGTCCTTTTCATTTGGTGTCTCTCTCATTAATAATGACATCAAAACAGCGTTAGATAGCGCAGATAAGCAAATGTACATAAACAAAAGAAGGCGTAAAAAACAATCATAAAAAATAAGCCTCAGAACAGAGGCTTATTTTTTTATCGCCTAAACTCAAAGTTAAGGAGTTACTTCCTCTACATGGAATGTCCCAGTATCTAATGGGCGGTTTTCTTCCGTTTTTCCCATAAAAGTAAGCTTGTTTAGATCCACTTTTTTAATAGTACTATCCCACATCGTTTTATAGAAAAACAATCCATTTGTCTGATCGACAACTGAGGTCCATTGAGTCGCACTTGGTAAATTAGGGATGTGTTCTTTATTATTAAACTCACTACCAATAGGAACGTCAAAATTATTCAATATATGAAATGCTTGAGAAACAGCCTCATTACTCTCTTTTATTTCCGGTGCTGAGTTAACATAAAAAGCCGCACGTACAAATCGAGATGGTGGCGTGATATCTCCTGGTAATCCAAAGAAACTAGAGCCTACACCAAATGAGAAAGCATCCACACCATTAATTTTCTGTCCTTGGCTAACACCAGGCGTTAAATGAATATAGTTATTTAAGTTTGTTACTTGCCATTGGTAATCTGGCGCATTGGTAAGTACTTTAGCCGTATTTTTATGAATATTCACTTCACCGTTATTCATGATTTCAATAACAATGTTATTTCCTTGTTTATCTGCCACGCGCCAATGTGCTGTTGGCGATGGGATGCCCTTAGCATCAATATAAACAGGAATAATTTTAATCTTACCTAACGCCTGCTCTACTTCAGCAACTGTTTTAAATTGCGATAACATCCAACGGTTAAAATCCATATCCGTAATGGTTGTTTTCGTGTCTTTAGGATTATATTTTTCTAATGATCCGTAATTTTTAAAATAAAACAAACCAGCGGTTAATCCCTCTTCATTAACCCCATCAGCAATGAAACGGTCATCACTCACTGAGATACCAACAAAGCCATATTTAGACTTCCATTGAAGTCCTTTCTTTTGATCCGGCATAGTGGATACATACGTATATTCACGAGGAGAAATAATCAATTTACTATCGAGATCATTCTGACCCCATTCAATCGTTCGCGCTTGAATATAATCATTATTGATTGTTGAAAGAGAGATACCAGTACAGGCGCTAGCCGAATAAGCAACGCAAGAAGCGATAAGCATTGAAAGGAGTTTAATTTTCATTTTATTATCTCATGATTAATTATTTTTTTGATATTACTCCGATGAATAGTAAAACCAAGCATTTCTATAAAATTCGCAATAAAAAGCCCGAAGATATCTTCAGGCTATATATTAAATCAAATAACATTTAACTCACTTGTGTAAATTCCACTCTCTTCTTTGTGCCTAATTTATCAGCCATATATTGTGATACTTCAGCTTGTTGCTCTTTATTTAAGTACAAACCTAATTTCGTTCTACGCCACAATACATCTTCCGCTCTTTGTGAGAACTCATGGTGCATTAAATAATCGATTTCAACTTGATATACACCTTCACCGAACGCTTGTCCCATATCAGCTTCACAAGTAATGCCCTCTAATAATGTCCAAACCAAAGTACCAAATTGATTCACATAACGTGTTGCCGTTTTCTCTGTTAACCATTGATGCTTACTGCAAATATTATTCACTAATTGTTTACGTGGGTAGTCAAAATCACCACCTGGTAATGCCACGCCTCTTGTCCATGGTGTTCCTATTTTTAGGAAATATGGACTTAACATTTTCATTGCTGTTTCCGCTAACTTTCGATAAGTCGTTAATTTTCCACCGAAAATTGACAGCAATGGTGCTTGATCTAACTCTTGCTCAAGCTCTAAAGTGTAATCACGCGTAATCGCTTGAGGTGAATCAGATTCATCATCACATAATGGACGTACACCACTGTAAGTCCACACCACATCATCACGTTGAATTTGATCCACAAAATGCTGATTCACTACATCAATTAAGTAATTTACTTCATCTTCAGATATTTCTACTTTTCTTGGATCGCCTTTGTATTCGACATCGGTTGTGCCAATGATTGAAAAGTCTTCCATATAAGGAATAACGAATACGATGCGATTGTCTTTGTTTTGTAGAATATAGGCTTGCTCTTCATTATGTATTTTAGGTACTACAATATGAGAGCCTTTAACTAAACGAATATTTCGTGGTGATTCAACTTCTAAACTGTCATCAAAGAACTGTTTTACCCATGGGCCAGCCGCATTTACTAACGCTTTAGTTTTACGCTCAAAACGCGTGTTCGTTTGCTCGTCAAAAATAGTAACATGCCAAATACTATCAACACGTGTTGCTTTTTCAACACAACAATAGTTTTTAACTTCTGCGCCGTTTTTCTCTGCGGCCATTGCATTTAAAATAACCAAACGCGCATCATCAACCCAACAATCAGAATACTCAAACCCTTTTGTCATTTCAGGTTTTAATAAACCTGAAGCCGCTAGATTTACTGAATGACTTGCAGGAAGGGTGGTGCGCTTACCTAAATTATCATAAAGGAACAGGCCAGCACGGATCATCCATGCTGGACGTAAAAATGGACGATGAGGTAAACGAAAACGCATTGGTTTTGCAATATGAGGGGCTTTAGCTAATAGGACTTCACGCTCAGCTAATGATTCTGATACTAAACGAAACTCGTAATGCTCTAAATAACGTAACCCACCATGAATTAATTTCGAACTTGCAGATGAAGTGGCAGAAGCAAAATCAGCGGCTTCATATAGGCCAACAGTTAAGCCTCGTCCAGCAGCATCAGCGGCAACTCCAGCGCCATTAATACCACCACCAACTACGATTAAATCTAAAACAGCGCAGTCTGTGTGTGTTTGGTTTCCATTATTCATAGTAGTGACCTCAAGTGCCCAAATGAGCGAACGAACATTAATTACGATAGATTTACGATATCTTAACTTTCGTTTTGAGTCACTTTTTATTTTCGATTTCGAACATTAACTGTGATACAGATACAAAAAATCCCTGATCTCAATCAAGAACAGGGATTTTTTATTTCTTAACCTCAACTTGGGATAAGAAAGTCGACGAGTTTTATATTTTCATATACTTACTTTAAAACAATAAGTCAGTGCTGCTAATTTAGATGCATAATAAGGCAAAATCACAAGTCAATAGCTTGTCTATTGCGTTGATTTTAACGCAGTTAGGCGCTAAAGAAGCAGTACTGAATGGCTTAAATTATTCCGAGTTGAGGTTAATAATCAATGAGAGTTACTTTGAAATTACTTCATAAGGGATCTCATTGTCTTTTAAAATGGCGACAATCTCTTCTGGTGGCTCTTGATCGGTAATGATCATTTGCAGCTCACTAATATTTCCTAAATTGACCATCGCATTACGACCAAATTTAGTATGATCAACCGCAAGATATACGCTACGGCTGTTCTCGATAATGGCTTTTTTCACACGAACTTCGTGGTAATCAAAATCCAATAGCGAACCATCATAATCAATACCACTGATCCCTAATATGCCAAAATCCAAACGGAACTGTTTGATGAAATCTAACGTTGCTTCACCAACAATACCCCCATCTCGGTTACGAACTTCACCACCAGCCAGAATCACTTTAAAGTCTGGGTTCGCCATTAAGATCATTGCAACATTGATATTATTGGTCACGACACGTAGGTCTTTGTGGTTTTTCACTAGTGCTTTTGCTACTGACTCTGGTGTTGTACCAATATCAATAAACAATGTTGCACCATCTGGAATATGCTTTGCAAGCGCTTCTGCAATCGTGTCTTTCTCATTCAACTGCATCACTTTACGCGTGGTATAAGCCGTATTTACAGAGCTAAGAGGAATGGTTGCACCACCGTGATGACGGCGGATTTTATTTTCATCAGCAAGTTCGTTTAAATCACGACGAATGGTCTGCGGACTGACTTTGAATTGCTCCACTAAATCTTCAGTGCTGACATATCCATGTTGTTGCACAAGGTTTACGATTTCTTGATGTCTTGATAATTGCTTCACGAATTACTCCCCTAATTTCGAACAATCAATGACTTATTATTTTTATCTGAAATCAGTGTACAAAGAAGCCATAAAGATTGGAAATATTTGACATGAATATGCGTGATATATATCAAATAAAGTTCGAAAAAGAAAAAGGAGCACAATAAATGCACTCCTTTTGTTTGTTTAATCATCAAATCAGATTGGTTTTATTCTTCGTCATGCATCTCTGCCCATGATTGAGCGCATTTCACTGCGCGTTTCCAACCACGGTAACGTTGATTACGTTTAATTTCATCATGATGAGGTTCAAATGAACGGTCAATCACAGCTTTGCCAGCCAATTCATCTAGGCCACCCCAGAATCCAACCGCTAAACCAGCAAGATAAGCTGCACCTAAAGCGGTAACTTCAGTGACTTGTGGACGATGAACTGCAACATCTAATACATCCGATTGGAACTGCATTAAGAAGTTATTGGCTACCGCACCACCATCAACACGAAGGGCTGATAATTTGATACCTGAATCTGCTTGCATCGCATCAATAACATCACGTGTTTGGTAAGCTATACTTTCTAGCGTTGCACGAATAATATGGTTAGAACCACAACCACGCGTTAGACCAACAATCGTACCACGAGCATACGCATCCCAATAAGGAGCACCTAGCCCCGTAAAGGCTGGAACCACGTACACGCCATTTGATGAATCTACTTTGGTTGCAAAGTACTCTGAGTCTTTTGCGTCCGCCAGTAATTTCATTTCATCACGCAACCATTGAATTGATGCTCCGCCCATAAATACCGCACCTTCCAGTGCGTAAGACGCTTCACCACGAGGACCACAAGCAAGTGTCGTTAATAGGCCATTGCGAGACGTTACTTTCTCTTTGCCTGTATTCATTAACAGGAAACAACCCGTGCCGTAGGTGTTTTTCGCCTGGCCTTGCTCTACACACATTTGACCATAAAGTGCTGCTTGTTGATCCCCTGCAATACCTGCAATTGGAATACGCGTACCGCCTTTACCACCAATATTTGTTTCACCGTACACTTCTGATGATGATTTAACTTCAGGCATCATTGAAAGAGGAATATCCAATTCTTTCAGCAGTTTTTCATCCCATTGCAGCGTATTGATATTGAATACCATGGTACGAGAGGCATTGGTGTAATCGGTAACGTGAACACGTCCTTGCGTCATTTTCCACACAAGCCATGTATCCACCGTACCAAATAATAATTTACCCGCTTCAGCGTCTTCACGAGCGCCTTCAACGTTATCTAAAATCCACTTAATTTTTGTACCAGAGAAATATGGGTCAACAACCAAACCCGTATTTTCACGGATGTATTCTTCAAGACCTGCTTCTTTCAGTTTTTCACATGTATCTGCCGTACGACGACACTGCCAAACAATCGCGTTATAGACTGGTTTACCCGTTTCTTTATTCCAAACTATCGTCGTTTCACGTTGGTTAGTAATACCAATCGCCGCAATTTGATCACTGCGAATACCTGCTTTCGCTAAGGTTTCAACTAACGTCGAACTTTGTGTTGCGTAGATTTCTAGTGGATCATGCTCAACCCATCCTGCTTGAGGATAAATCTGAGTAAATTCACGCTGAGAAACACTGACAATATTGGCATCGTGGTCAAGAATGACGGCACGAGAGCTAGTAGTTCCTTGGTCAAGTGCAACAATGTATTTTTGCTCAGTCATGATGGAGTCCTTTTATGTATTAGTTTGTGATTTATTGGCTCGTAGGGAGATAATTGTTAGTATTATTTTTAAAGTCTTTATTACACTTCAGCGGTTTTAGTTTCGCCTTCTGAGTCACACTGATTAGGAATAGTACAGCCGTGCCCTGCTTTGGGTAGATAAGCGCCAATCATTTTTGGATATGCCCAGCCACCGAAACACGCACCTGCAATTGGCGCTAAAATTGGAACAATAAAGTAAGGAATTTCTTTTGCTCCTGTTAATGCATAATCCCAACCCGCTAAGTAAGCAAACAATTTTGGACCAAAGTCACGAGCAGGGTTCATTGCAAAGCCAGTTAGAGGACCAAGAGAACCACCAATCACGGCAATTAATAAACCAATAAGTAGAGGATTCATTGCACCACGAGATGCGCCATTATGTTCATCACCTAATGCAAGAATGCCAAACATAAGAACCGCAGTAATAACAAACTCAACAGCAAATGCGCCTAGTATCGATAAAGAAGGATGTGGATAAGTAGAAAAGATACCAGCCGTTGATAATGCAGCTTCACTGCTTCGTAAAAAACCGTTCGCAATTTCATAATCAGCAAATAAATTACTGTATAGCGCGTAAACTAACGCAGCAGAACAAAAAGCACCAAGTACTTGAGCAATGATGTAAGGAATTATTTTTGCTTTATCAAACCCATGGAACGCAGCCAACGCAATGGTTACTGCTGGATTAAGATGAGCACCAGAAACACCTGCAGTACAATAGATAGCAATAGCAACGCCTATGCCCCATATAATACTGACTTCCCACTGACCAAACTCAGCACCAGTTAACACTAAGGCAGCGACACAGCCGACACCAAAAAAGATCAATAAACCTGCACCGATAAATTCAGCGATGCATTGTCCAAGTAATGTATGTTGTTCATTATTCGCCATGATTCATTCCTTTGTTTCGTTATGTACTCATTTCATCAAACGTATATACACGTTCTATATACTTAAGATAAACGGTCCAATTATTATTAAAGTACGTATACCGCATTCACGTTAAGCTGCGAGAAATGTACTCCTTTTATAATTAATTGAAATGTCACCAAGGTCAAAATGAGCATTCGAGCACAAAAAATGCGCATTAGAATAACAAAAAGAAGATCTAGAGCATAGAACAAGCAAGCGAGCAGGTATGACCAGAAGGGTGTTAACTATAAAAAAGGAGGATCATATGTATAAATAGAGTAGAAACACCCGAATAATCCTATAACACCAGACAGGACATCGTATTATAAGCAATGAAAATGATAGGCTATCTATAAATTCGGCTTGTATTCCCAAACAAAAAAATGCTCGTTTAAATACATTAATCATCAAAACGAGCATTGTTATCATTTTAGAATAAAATTACTTTCCGTAACGCACTAACCACTCTTTCTCTAATGCTATCTGCCAACTTGGATGTGGTTCTGCTAAAGATTTGAATAGCTTCGTATTCTTCGCAGAGCCCGTTAAATACTGTGACGACAGCACAGATGGATCACCCCAGACACTTAAATCTCCTTTACGAGACTGAGCTTCAGGACTCAGTAAAAAGTTAACTGCGACTTGAGCGCCCTCTTTTGCTGATGCATTCCAAGGAATAGCAAGAAAGTGAATATTTGATAATGCGCCCGCATCCATTGCATAAGCTTGCGTTGTTTCAGATAACTTACCACCGGCTTGTGCTGAGAACACTTCATTTGGATTAAACGTCACTGCAAGATCAATTTGACCATCATCTAATAGTTGTAATGATTGTGCAGTACCTGATGGAAACTGCTTTCCTTTACGCCATGCGTTTTGATGAAGTTCATCCAGATACATCCATAATGGTTGTGTGATTTCAGCAAAATTTGCTTGTTCTACTGACTTCATCAGCTGAGGATTATTATTGGTTAACTCAATTAATAGTGCTTTTAAGAAGCTTGTCCCATGAAACTCTGGCGGCTTAGGATAAGTAATTCTATTTGGAAAGGCTTTACTGTAACTAAGTAGTTCAGCAAAAGATTGTGGCGGATTACTTAGTGTTTGTGTGTCATGGATAAATACAAGCTGACCCACGCCCCACGGCGCTTCCAAACCTAATGTAGGCTCAGAAAAGTCACTGTCTACTGGCAATGTTTTGTTTACATATCCCCAGCTTGGTAAATCGTTAACAAATGGACCAAACAACAGTTGATTATTCTTCATGGATTTAAAGTTTTCACCATTAATCCAAACCATATCAACGCTACCACCCTCGCTTTTACCTGCAGCTTTCTCTGCAATCAAACGAGAGGTACTTTCCGATATATCAGCCACTTTAACGTGCTTTAACGTTACTCCATAATTACGCTTCAATTCTTTATCAGCCCAACGAAGGTAATTATTTATCTCTTGGCTTCCACCCCAAGCATGAAAGTATACGGTTTGTCCCTTCGCTTTATGCTCTATCTCTTTCCATGTATCCGTAGCATTAACACCAAAAGAAAGTATTACGCTATTGAGCAATAACAACCACTTTTTCATCCGTTTTTCCTTTATCCATCAAAGAGTATTTTTATTATGTTCGTCCCGATTATAGTGTATAACTAATGATTATTCAGAGCTTTGTGGTTATATTTAATAATCAAAACATCAATATGAAGATAGGTATAAATGCATAATAAAGATGGATTACCACCTAACCTTGCAGATCCACAATATTGGTTAGAATATAAAACGAAAGAGGAGCCTTTTCGCACCTCTTTTTATTAGTCTTGTGGGATCACCACGGTAAAAATAACCTCTTGGCTCTCTTTATAATCGACTGAGAGTTGATAACCATTTAATTGGGATACATTCTTTACAATGGATAAACCTAAACCATGTCTATCGGTATGCGTTCTTGATTTATCCACCTGATATAACGGTTTAAATATGCTCTCAAGATCATTCTGAGTTAATGGATTAGAGGACGTGTTTTTTATCTTAATGACAATACTTCCGTCACCATTTTTTGCAATACTCGCAGAAACTATCGAATCTTCTACACTATAGAACAGAGCGTTATCCAATAGGTTTTTCACTATAGTTTCGATACTAAACTTATCGACATAAATGATTGGGAACACTAAAGAAGAGACAAATACAATTCTATTATCTATATCCGAATACTTAAATTTCAGTTCTGAACTGATCTCTTCTGCTAAAGTTCGGATATCGATTTCTTGTTTTTCAATATAATAATGACCCGATGTACTTTGATTCAATGTAATCAACTGATTAACAACGTTTTTCATATTGTTCGCAATCGATAACACATCTTCTTTATAGGTCGCTGAAATCCGAATGTCATCAGGAAAACGAATATTCATTTCACTCAAACTAATAAGCTCAGCTATCGGTGTTTTAAGCTCATGAGCGATATCAGAAGAAAGACGCTTCTCATTCGCAATATTTTGAATATTTAACTCAATGTATCGATTTAACTCTTTTCTAATTGGCGCTATTTCTCGGCTCTCTTTCGGGTTTTTCTTTATCTGTTGTGCATGAGCATCTAGTTCTGAAATCTCTTTATTCAATAAATAAAGTGAATCTAACTCTTTATCCACGACCTTAATTACAACAAATCTCACCCCGAAAATTGCCGTTATAAATACAAATAACAACGATAAATCAGCAATCAATAGTATGTTACTAACTCTTTGATTTGAGATAGCCAACGTCAAGTACATACTGTCGATATAGGTTACATCTGCTGGGTTAACATCCGATGATAATTGAGGCTGAAAACGAGCAGAAATGGCTTTACCCATACTCCCATCAGGTAATCGAATCCTAAAAATACGGTTTTCATGGATAGGAACGTCTTTATACTTTAAGTCTACACCCTCAAAATAAGCAAGAGATTGTGATTTAGCAAAAGTATCGCTATCTAACCAAATCTGAAAATATTGAGCATTATCTTTACGCTCAAATTGAGGCATAAAACCAGTATGATATTCAAATTCAATTTCATCGCTTTCTACTTCAACTAACGACTTTAAATAATTTGATTTTTCAACTAATGCATCATCAAATTGTTGGTCAACCCAAGCATCAAGAATGAAGTCCAAAGATAAAAAAACGACTAACAGAATGATACCGATAATCACTGTCAGCGTATTAACTAACCTGTCTTTTATTGAATACATGAGCGTTTTTCCAGATAATAACCAAAACCACGTTTGTTTTTAATTGGCAACTCACCACCCAAGACTTTGACCTTTTTACGCACAGAAGAGAGGTGTGACTCTATCGTGTTTTTTGATAATGAATCAAACGAGCCAACGACATAATTACTGATATTCTCAGTCGTCATGACTTGGTTTTTAGATAAGAATAAGCACTCAATAATCTTGTACTCATTTTTAGTAAGATCTATTAACTGCTCCGAAAACTCTAACTCTTTTTTTGCTAAATCGAGCTTAAAATCCCCTAACCTAACATCATCATCGCTGTTTTTAACCACGCCTCTTCGAGCCACCGTTAAAATACGAGCGTGTAACTCATCAAAAGAAAAAGGTTTCACTAAATAATCATCCGCACCGGACAATAAGCCTTCAACACGATCTTCAGGTTGTGATCTTGCAGATAAGATAATCACTTTTACGTCATTTCCCATCTTTCGAATGCTTTTTAATAGCGTAATACCATCTACATTTGGAAGCATTAAATCCAAAATAATAAAATCATACTCATTAGTTATAGCCATTGATAAACCTATTGAGCCATCTCCGGTTTCATCAATCGTAAAACCAAGGTTACTCAACCCGACGACTAAACTACGTCGCAAGTGTGCAGAGTCTTCTATTAGTAATATTTTCATTATTCTGTACCACTTTATTATTTTATAGAGTAATAGTAGCAAAAATGGGCTAACCATTCCCATGATTAACCCATTTCTTTATTTAAGAAACGCGACTTTAACTAGTTCACCATAATATCTAAAGTGTTATCTCTTGCTGTTGTTTTCACTCCATATAAACCAAGTAGCGTATGAAATAAGTTATCATGAGAATATTCACCTGTTACTGCTTTGCTAACAATACTGGCTTTATCTATCCCTTTTTGATTTGCATAATCATCACTCATCCAAATATAGAAAGGCACGTGAGTTTGTTCTTTTGGCGCGATCATATAAGGCGCACCATGAAGATATAAGCCATTCTCACCTAATGATTCACCATGATCTGAAATATATAACATCACAACGTTATATTTATCAGAATACGTTTTTAGTTTGGCAATCGTCTGCGCAATCACGTAATCGCTATAAACTAAGGTATTGTCATAGACATTGGTGATCTCTTCATCACTGCAGTTTTCAATATCACTGCGATTACAAGCTGGTGTAAATACCGCCATATTTTCAGGGTAGCGCTTCCAATACGTTGGTCCATGGCTGCCAATCATATGCAGTGCATACAGTTGATCACCCGTCGTATTTTGAATTCGCTTATCTAAGCCCTGTAATAACACTTCATCATAACAACTTGAACCATCACATAAATCAACAGAGTAATCGCCTGAAATCATCTCTTTTTCAATGTTCTTGGCAACCGCTTTATCGCCACCATCGTTATCTATCCATACGGATTTAACACCAGCATGAGTTAATACATCTAAGGCATCATCTTGGTTATTGGCACGGTCTCTGTTGTAATTAGTACGAACCATATTAGAGAACATGCATGGTAAAGAGTGAGCCGTTGCTGTCCCGCACGATGAGACATTTTGAAAAGCAATCAAACCCAGATCTTTTGTATATGGATTTGTTTCTCTTTCATATCCATTATAAGCACTGTTTTGCGCGCGAGCAGTCTCACCGACTAAAACAACCATTAGGGTTGGTTTACCATTCTTCGCAGCGATAATTTGAGCGTCTTCACCAATCGTTAAATATTCTAACGGCTCGGTCAGATACGTATTATTAATGTATTTAACGGTATTAAACGCATCCGCTGGGTTAATCATTTTATTAAGATATGAATTATTTCGGCCAATTGACGCGTAATCTTTAAAGTAAAAGACGGAAATCAGTAATACACCAACAATAGCAACACTAATTAATGCCGCACGATGGAACAGCTCTTTAGCCCATGAAGCATTGCGAGTCACGGTTACTTTTAATAGAAACAATGATGGAAGTACACCAAAAACAATAAAGTAACCTATAGATGCCGAGCTTAAATAAGATGAAGCTTCACCGACATTAGTTTCAAAGATATTCTCGATCATCGCATAATCAAACATGGTGTTATATTGCAATGCTGCATAAAACGCCATTGCCGATGTTAGCGTTAAAATAACCACAATACCTTTAAACAAAAAAGGTAAGGCAATCATTGAGAAAATAATCATAAAAGCACAAGTAAGAATTGCAGGAGTTAGAAATAAAAAAATACTTTCCCCTTGAGAGAGCTCATAAATTTTTTCATTAATTGGATAGTTAAAAACCACGGCAAAATAAAGTGAAACCACGGTTATCAAAGACACCATATTCATGGTTATTTTTGGATTTTTAATTTTTGACAACAAATTCGACAACACAAGGATACCTTCAGGATCTTTAAGAATGAGATGAGTGTCACATATCAAACTTAAGATTTACTGAAGATAAACTTATGATTCGCTGTGGTTCATTATTAATTTGAATGCATTAATAATTTTGCGCAAACCTCTAATTTATCCCCCATACTAAACAACAAAGACAAGTCAAATAGCCTGGGTCATAAAGGTAATAAATGGAGGTTACATGCATAAAAAAGGACTTTGGATTGCGCTACTCATTTTACCGACTCTACTTTGGGTTTCACTCTCTTATATAACAACTATTTGGTGGCTAGAAAACATCATTGGAATACCAAGTATTATCGCTTTTGGTTATGCCGTTCTTTTTATTGTTTTAGTATTGTGCCACTATTACTTTTACTCTTTCTTAGCTTTGAGCTTCTTCTTTGCGGTGTTTTTCAAGATAGTTGACACTCTTTGCTTAAATTTTACGCTACCTTTC
>NZ_CAMLHO010000043.1 GCF_946479765.1 uncultured Aliivibrio sp. | reverse complement strand
CTCCGGCAAGTACTTCCCCTAAATCTGCAACGACAGCATCAGCCTCACGTAGCAATGTAAATCTGACTTCTGAATCAAGCTCTGGGTTTTGTTGAAAAACCGTCATTAAATTTGAAGCCACTAAATCTGTCACAATGTCTTCAACGGTTTCTTCTCCAGTATCACCTTGCTGGTTAGCAAAGATGGCTAGATGCTCGGTAAGGTATTCAATAAGCGCATGGTAGCCCTCAGTATTAACAATCATAATCTATCCATTTGTAATCGTTTAAAATATTTAAAAACACTACGAGACTAACATAGCGAATCATTAAAATCTGTATTTACTGTTTATCTCACTAATTTATCAAAATAGAGAATCGCACTCAAATGCTTTCCATCTAGCATTGACAATCTCACGCTTTTTATCACTGATTATTGATAGTAAAGCGATAAATTTAATGAATATATAATATTCCATGTGAATTTTGCCTTACTTCACAGATAAATATTAAGAATGCACTATTCTTAACCAAGTGATTTTCAGATATTAAAGAGAGGCAATTATGTGGCAAGCTATCGCAAAGCAAATCTCTGAGGTAACAGGGCAACCCTTTAGCATTTCTGAACGTGAAGTAATCAATGGTGGAGAAATCAATGATTGCTACATGATCAGTGATGGCTCTCAACGTTATTTTGTTAAGATAAATGACCGAGCAGAACTTCCTATTTTTGAAACAGAGATAGAAAGCCTTAATCAACTGGATCAATCTGAATTCATTTTTGTCCCCTCTCCACTTCATGTCGGAACCACTAAAGATCACGCCTTTTTAGTCCTTAATTTTTTACCCACCAAACCAATGGATCAACGAACCTCTTTTGACCTTGGCGTCAGCCTAGCAAACCACCACCAATGGGGAGATCAACTAGAATACGGATTTGATTGTGATAATTATTTAGGTAATGTCTTACAAGTGAATACTTGGCATCGTAAATGGGCATGTTTTTTTGCAGAGCAACGCATTGGCTGGCAGTTACAGCTATTACATGAGAAAGGCATGGAATTTGGCGACATAGACACTCTGATTAAAAACACTAAAAATATTTTACATAATCATCAGCCAAAGCCAGCTCTATTGCATGGCGATTTTTGGCATGGGAATATTGCACTTAGCGTTAAAGGTCCTATCAGTTATGATCCTGCTTCATACTGGGGAGATCCTGAATGCGATCTAGCCATGGCGGAATTATTTGGCGGGTTTCAAGACAGTTTCTTTGAAGGTTACCAATCCGTTACTCCAATAGCCGAAGGATTCGAAACTCGTCAGAATTTATATAGTCTGTATCATGTACTTAATCACTGCACTATGTTTGGTGGAGAATATATGAATCATGCCCAACAACTCATAGAAAAATTAAATCTGAATCATAAGTAAATCGCTAGTTTATAGGGTAGCTAATTGTCTACCCTATAACGGTAACAAATTGATAAATTAGACCCCTGATCAACTTTTCTACTTAATTCACTTCTAAAATGAACTTTTTTTCTTATTATCTACGTATCACATTGTTGTCTCTTTTTGTTTTATCCATGTTAAACAAAGTGACTCACCCTAAGGCTAAGCATTCGTTAAGGTGAATAATTGAAACACTAATATAAGTAGGGGTTATTGTGATGAATTACATAAGAAAAGACATTAAATGCCCTAACTGCCAATACACTATTGGCTTAGTCATAGACAAGAATCAATCAAGTCAACAAATCTACGATGATTGCCCATCTTGTCATCGCGCAATTGAAATGAAAATGGTCGTAAACCCATTAACTCAATCTGTTAATTTTTCTTTCGATAGCGTTGAAGACGGGCTATTTTGAATTTCTAGTTTTACGCTTTATTTTGATTCGCTAATACACGCTCAACCGTATCTACAATCGCTTGTGTTTGCGGATCAATTTCTAAATTAATTTTATCGCCAATATGACGTTGGCTTAAATTGGTTCTTTCTAACGTTTCAGGAATTAAATTTACATTAAAGCCATTTTCATCCACATCCCCAATCGTTAGACTGATCCCATCAACACCAACATAGCCTTTATGTAAAATGTATTTTGTCCATTGAGTTGGAACATCAAACCAAATTTGACAATTTTCTGCTGTCTGATTAATTTCTCGAACTGTCATTACATCAACAATATGACCAGACATTGAGTGACCACCGATCTCATCTCCAAATCGAGCAGCACGCTCAATATTCACTGAATCACCTATATTTAATAAACCAAGATTAGTTAACCGCAATGTCTCTTCAATTAAATCAAACTGCACTTGATTATTATTGATCTTCGTTACCGTTAAGCAACAGCCGTTATGAGCAACTGACGCACCGATTTCTAAACCTTGCTCATAAGGTGCAGGAATTTCAATAATATGCGTTTGAAAATTCTCTTTCTTGATGATCTCAATAACCTTGGCTTTAGTAGCAACAATCCCAGTAAACATCAGTGTCTCCAATAATTATAATGCAAAAAAATCAAGAGTATTATTCTACTCTATCCTTTTTTTTAAAATATCTACCATACGTTGAATATTTCATTTTGTGAAGTCACTCGAGTTCTATATACTGTCGAATTCTGCTTACCTTTGACAGTTCCTCTGTTTAAAGCACTCAATCAGACCTTTTTATTCTTATTGCGGCCATCACCGTAACGAAGAATCAACAGTTATATTCCTTATTTACACATATATTTATACGGTGACGTAGTGCACAGATACCAGAAAGAAATCGTAAAATTAATAAAATTATCAACTCCCGTTCTTATCGCGAGTGTCGCTCAGACAGGCATGGGCTTTGTTGACACAGTAATGGCTGGTGGCGTTAGCGCTACCGATATGGCTGCCGTAGCTATTGCTGCAAGTGTTTGGCTACCTGCCATCTTGTTTGGTGTGGGCTTATTAATGGCATTAGTTCCTGTCGTTGCTCAATTAAACGGCTCAGGAAAATCTAAAAAAGTCCCGTTTGAAATTCATCAAGGTATTTACTTAGCTTTGATCGTTTCTTTACCGATTATGCTGATCCTTTATAATGCCGGTTTTATCATTGCCGCTATGGACGTAGAACCTGAGTTGTTTGCAAAAACTCAAGGATATTTACACGCCGTATTATGGGCCGCACCTGCGTTCTTATTATTCCAAGCACTACGTAGTTTCTGTGAAGGCTTATCGTTAACTACACCCGCAATGGTGATCGGTTTTATCGGCCTTGCTGCTAACGTTCCATTAAACTGGATGTTTGTATATGGCGAAATGGGTGCTCCAGCGCTAGGTGGTGTTGGCTGTGGTGTAGCAACCGCTATCGTTTATTGGTTGATGTTTGTGACCATGGTTATTTATACCTTTATCGCGCCGAAACTACGTCGTGTAAATTTGTATGAAAACTGGAGTAAACCACAAGCGAAAGAGATCTACCGTTTATTCAAATTAGGTTTGCCTGTTGCTTTATCTATCTTCTTTGAAGTGACGTTATTTGCGGCAGTAGCCTTATTGGTTTCGCCATTGGGGTCAATCGTTGTTGCTGCGCATCAAGTCGCGATTAACTTCTCATCTTTGATCTTTATGGTGCCAATGAGTATTGCAATTGCCGTTAGTATCCGTGTTGGCCATAAATTAGGTGCAAACGATCTTGAGGGTGCAAGAATTGCAAGTTATTGCGGCCTTGCTTTTGGTTTGATGATGGCATGTTGCACAGCAACATTAACCTTTATCTTCCGTGAAAACATTGCATATTTATATTCTGATAATAAAGAAGTAGTTGAACTTGCCGTTAGCCTTATGCTTTTAGCCGTAATTTATCAGTGTACCGATGCCGTTCAAGTCGTCGCTGCTGGTGCACTTCGTGGTTATAAAGACATGAATGCCATCTTTAAACGTACCTTTGTTTCTTACTGGGTTGTTGGACTACCAGCAGGCTACATTCTTGGTATGACAGATTGGATTGTTGAACCTATGGGTGTATATGGTTTCTGGATTGGCTTTATTGGTGGATTAACTACCGCAGCTATTCTATTAAGTCTACGCTTACGTTGGCTACAAAAGAACCCAGCACAAATCAATATGGAAGTTGATGAATTGCAAATAATGCATTAATTCAGCCAATTCATAAAAAAGCCCGAGGTATTAATCTCAGGCTTTTTTATGCTTTATATTTCATCTTAAAGTGTATCGTTGTTATTTCTGTTTTTCTTTTAATTGAGTAATAACATAGTCAGGCGCGACCTTGGCTAACTCCACTAAGCAAGCATCCGCTTTTTCATTATTGTAACGAACGTAAATATCACATACCGCATACAACTGCTCTGGTGAGCCTGAGATCATATACGCTTTTTCAAACGATTCAGTCGCGAAATCGACATCAATATCCTCTTGTAATACTCCGTTTAAATACCAATAATAACTGTTGTTTTCAGCTAAAGTTGCAGCGACTTTAATCGCTTGTGCTGCACTCTCTTTTTGGTTTAAACGTACTTGAGTTAAGGCTTTTGAATAATATAAACTCGCTTCTTTAGGTAATTGAACAAGCCCTTTATTTAGAGCTTCTAGCGCTTGTGCATCTTGATTCTGAGCACGATAATTATCAGATAAATTTAACCATACTTGGCTATTTTTAGCAGCACTTTGTGTCAACGGTTGATATAACTCATCCGCCTTTGCCCATTCCTTATGCCAACGATACACATCTGCTAGTAATAATTGAGATGAAGTATTTTGTTGATCTTCTAACTGTGCGGAGAGATAAGCCACCACTTCATTATAAGGGGCTTTAATTTGCTGTTGTTGATCAGCTGTCATCGTACTGTACTCACGTAATAAATTGGTGCTCGCCGTCATACGAACCGTTAAGTTCTCATCAGTAAGTAATGGCGAGATCATGCGCCAACGGTGTTCAAATTGATAGAGTTCAGAACCAATAATGGCCGCTTCACGTAAGAGAGGATCACTTTCTTTTAGACCTCTAGCCACCGCAACCAAGCTGTTTTGATTTGGATAACGTGTTAATTGACGTAATGCATCGGCCCTTTTCTCTACATTCTCATTTTTATTTTGAGCGGTATACGCTAATTGTTGTTCAGGAGTTAAGTTTTGCGCTTGATTAGCAGGCTCAGCCCCTGTTGATGCGTATGAAGGAGCAGAAAGCCCTAATAAACTCACCAAACCAATTGCGGCGTACTTCTTTATTGCGTGATTCACTAATACACTCCCCACTCTCTATTTTATGTTCTGATTAAAATTTAGTTGGAAATACAGCACTTCTTTGTACTTGCTGCATTTTCACATCACTGTATTTACCATACTGAACAGGGTTACCTAGCATTCTCAAAATATACGCAACCGACTTATCTGCATGAGCAAAGAATTTTTTCCAGCCCGCACATAAATAATTCAATCCTGGCTCGCCATCTCGAGTTTTAATAAAACGATTTTTCGGACACTCACCATGGCACGCAAATTTGTATTCACATTGCTGACATTGACTGGTTAATGTTTTTGATTTTGCAAAACCAAATTCTTGTTGCTTACGGCTGTACGCTAGCTCATCTAATTCTTGAGTATGGATATTGCCAATTTTGTATTCAGGATAGACATAATGGTCACAAGAAAACACATCGCCATTGTGCTCCATCGCTAGGCCTTTTCCGCAAATTTCGCCCAAGGTGCACAATGGGTTCTTACGCCCCATCCAAGTTTCGACACTGGCTTCAAAATATTGGACGAATACTTTACCTAGATCATTTTGTGCCCATTCATCAAAAACGGCGATTAAAAAGTTACCCCAGGCTTCATCTGAAACACACCAAGGTTCCATTATTGATTCTTTGTTTCCCGGAATAAGGCGTTTATCACCTTGACGCAATTGCGCTGCCAGTTGCTCTGTTTGTGGCGCTACCGTTCTAAAGGTTTTTTGTTCAACAATCGGAATAAACTGCATTTGTGGCGATTTCACCACATCACGTAAGAATCGATACACTTCTAATGGATTTCGGCTCGTTAAGTTATTTACACACGTTAAGGTCGCAAATTTCACCTGATGCTTATGCAGTAAATCCACCGCCTTCATTACTTGGTTAAAAGTCCCTCTGCCTGCTTTGTTAGTGCGATAGGTATTATGTAATAACTCAGGGCCATCAATACTTAAACCAACTAAAAAGTTATTTTCAACAAGAAACTCACACCATTTATCGGTTAGTAAAGTACCGTTAGTTTGTAAATCATTAGAAATTACGATCCCTTCTGGCTGATATTTCTTCTGAAACTCTACAATTTTCTTAAAGTAATCTAAACCTAGTAATGTTGGCTCTCCACCTTGCCAAGAGAAGATAATTTCAGGCGTGTTTTGTCCTTCTATATATTGACGAATATAGGTTTCTAATGTCTCCTCATCCATTTGTGGGGAGCAATCTTTTTTGTATTCAAGTAAGTCCTCTTTACTCAAATAATAACAATATGTGCAATCAATATTACACACAGCACCAATGGGTTTTGCCATGACGTGTAATCGTTTTGAAGCCTTACCCTGAAACTGAGGACCTTGAGTAATGATCATGTTGATTCCTATTGATAATGTAAGTATTTGATGAATTGAACTTGCCTAACAAGCCTATTAACCACCCTTATAGCCAGTTGTTAAGCAAGTTCTAACTCCATAATAAACAAAAAGAACATCGGTATTAGTTATACACGTTATTCCATTTTGGAAAGTGCTTTCACTGTATGATAAATACTCAATCATTACTGTAGAGAATGTCATGTTTAGAGTCTCTTTGTTCACCAATTTTAAAACATTATTTACCACCTTATTTCTTAGTTCAGTGCTCGTTGAATGTGCCAGTGCGCCACCGCATCCCACCACTCTAAAAATAGAAGAAACTATGGTTTATGTCGAAGGTGGTGAATACGAAATGGGTTCAGACTCTCCATCCGCTAAGAAAGCGGAAAAGCCAGCTCACCTTGTTTCAGTCGATGATTTTTATATTTCAAAATTTGAAGTCACTCAGGAATTGTTTGAATCGGTAATGGGATCATCTCTCAGTTACTTCCAATCTCCAGACAGACCCGTAAATAACTTAAGCTGGCAGCAAGCCAATTACTTTATTAAAAAACTCAATGAACTGACAGGTGAAACGTACCGCCTTCCAACCGAAGCTGAATGGGAATATGCCGCTCGTGGAGGGAAACTAAGCCAGAATTATACTTACAGTGGCTCGAACAACATTGCTGATGTCGCATGGTTCGCAGATAACGCAAACAATCAAGCTCACCCTGTTGGAATGAAACAGCCTAATGAACTAGGCTTATATGACATGACAGGTAATGTCGGCGAATTTGTTAGCGATGCCTATGACGATAATTTCTATCGTTTTTCGCCAACAAAGAACCCAAACAATGCTCGTGATGAAGCAAGTGGTTTAGCGCACAAATCAGTACGAGGCAGCAGTTTCTCTTATAAAGCCAATGAATCAGAAAACTACCGCCGAGATTTCGCCAGCCAATCCATCATCATGGCAGATATGGGTTTACGCTTAGTAAGAGATGCAAAGTAATCAATAATTAAAATTACTAATAACTATTACTCTTTTGGCAAGGAATAAAAACATGATGAACAACGCATTACATTATCTCGCACTCGCTGGGGTAATGATGGCACCAGGAACCGTACTGGCAAATGATCATAACCCAAAATTAGTGTTACAAATCACGGTTGATGGCCTTCGTGGTGATTTGTTAGAGCGTTACCAAGCTAACTTTGGTGAAGGTGGTTTTCGCTATTTAATGGAGGATGGCACTTACTATACCAATGCTCATTATCAACACGGAAATACCGAAACGATTGTTGGGCATGTCTCCCTTGCCACAGGAGCACCACCAAGTGTTCATGGCATGGTTGGTAATGTGTGGTATGACAGAAATGAAGAACGCTTGGTCTATAACGTTGAAGATGGCAATTACAGCATGCTTACTTCAGGGGCTGGTGTAAATAAATCAACCGAGATCGACCCAACTCAAAAGGTCGCAACCCAAGATGGCCGCTCACCTGAGCCTATTTTATCCACCACCTTTAGCGACGAACTCGCGATAGCAAGCAATGGTGAATCAAAAATATTCTCAGTATCAGTAAAAGACCGTGGCGCTATTTCGTTAGGTGGTCATTCAGGCAAAGCGTTTTGGTTCTCTAAAGCACAATCAGAATTTGTGACCAGTAATTACTATTATGATGAGTACCCAGCATGGGTAACCGCATGGAACCAACAAAAAGTACCTAACCAATACTCAGGGAAAAAATGGGCATTATCACTGCCTGAAGATAAATATACTTTAAAAGAAGGCAATCCAGATTACAAAGTTGACCTTGCAGGATTTAAACGTACCTTCCCTCACCCTTATGGCCCTGCAAGCTATAAATACTACAGCACAATGCTAACACTTAGCCCTGCTGGAGATGAAATCACTGGGAACTTTACTGAAACACTCCTTAAAGAAGAAAACTTAGGCAAAGGGGAATTTACGGATTACCTTGCGGTTAGTTTCTCATCAAATGACTATGTGGTTCATATGTATGGCCCATCAAGTTTAGAAACAGAAGACAACTTAATTCGATTAGATAAAACCATTGCCAACTTACTTGAAAAAGTCGATAAGCAAGTTGGATTAAAGAACACACTGATTGTACTTTCAGCCGATCACGGTGTACCAGAAGCCCCTGCTACGATTAATGCGTTAGGCGCAAATCAAGCGGCTTACTTCAATCAAAAAAGTTTAATCTCTCCAGAGTTACTCTCTCGTTTAAAAACAGAGTTTGGCTTAGGTGAAGACGCGATTCGTTTATATGCCCAACCTTATGTGTATTTAAATCATGAGGTAATCAAGAAGAAAGGCATCGCGTTAGATAAAGTACAAAAGGCAGTCGCCGAAGAGTTACTAAAAGTAAAAGGCATTGCTTACGCGGTAACAAGCTCAGATATTGAGAAAAACCAAGTACCAAATACTCACACAATGCAACTGGTGAAAAATAACTATCATCCAATGCGTTCTGGTGATGTTTATGTGGTTTACAACCCTAGAAACTACATTAATGACATGGATGGGTTAACCATCGCATCCACTCATGGTTCACCTTGGCGTTATGATACTCATGTTCCCGTTATCTTTGCTGGATATAACATTGATGATGAGAAAATCAGCCGTGAAATTACCCCTTATGACATTGCGCCCACCTTATCGAATGTTTTAGGTATTACGCAACCAAGTGGGACGACTGGTGAGGTATTAACTGAAGTAACGCAAGATTAACCGACGATAATTCCAAGGACAAAAAAGCAGTGCTGAGAAATCAACACTGCTTTTCATTGTCACTTCGCTTCGTTAAACTCTGCTTTGGCTGCTTTTTGTATTTGTTGCCTCAACCAACGATGACCACTTTCAGAGGTTCGGCTTGGATGCCAAATGGTACATAAGTCATGCTCTTGTTTCTCAAACGGTAAATCCATCGCTTTTAAATTATAATAACTTCCTAACCCATCGACGGCTGACTTTGGCAACATACCAATCATATTCGTTGTACCAATAATCGGCATCATTTCTAATGCACCTGACGCTCTAATCACGATATTACGGGCTTCCAACTCTTTAATGTCTTCACCATTAAGCAAACTGCTTCGACTATGCCAACGAGCCGCAGCAACATGCTCTTCTTGTAAAAACGCCTCAAGCGTAATCGATGAGCCAATTCGTGGATGATCTTTATTACATACGACCATCAATTTTTCAGAATATATCACTTCAGATCTCAACATGGTTCTGCCACGGATAGCCATGTCTATGACTAAATCATATCGCTGTAAGCGCAAATCAGCCTCAAGATCCTCGGTAAATTGAGGATGTATTTCTAACGCAATATGAGGCGCAGCCTGTCGAATTTGACGCACCAATCTTGGAATAAAAGAATGAGTTACCGTAGAGACCACGGCAATAGAAAAGATACGGTTAGATGTTTTAGGATCAAACTCTCTTGACGCTGACAGTGTTGAAGTGAAATTTTTGAGTGCCGCCGACATCGCAGGATAAATATCAGAGGCAAAGACCGTAGGCTCTACCCCTGTTGTGCTGCGGTGAAACAGCGGATCATCATAAATCTCACGTAACCGCTTTAATGCTTTACTTACCGCCGGTTGGCTAATTTCCATTCTAGCCGCTGCTTTTGATAGATTACTCTCTTCATAAATCGCAACAAAGATAGGGATCAAGTTTAATTCAGTACTTTTCATATTAACCGTCACGGTAAATTCATCCTAATTTCACTGTATATACTTGAGAAACATACACAAGCTCTATTCATCTATTCTGTGTTGTTGCTCTTGAATCTGCCTATCGGTCTTGATCCTGATAACTCTTTCGATATTTATCTAACTGAGGAAGCGCACTCTTTGGTTTCACTCTTGATAAAAAAGTAACCCATGGATTTGATAACAAACTCACCTTTTTCCATAACCGTCTGGCCTGCGATGCTGTCACCTTGCTGTTTTGGAAATCCATCGAATCTTGTTGCCATTTATCATCTTGAACATAGCTTTTAAGCTCGATGAGTTGATGTTGCTGACGTAATGCGCGATAAAGTAAAACTCTTACCCGTCCCCACTGGCCATGCTTCACCGCTCTTGAATAAACGAGCCATGTAGGTAACGGATGTGTTTTATAATAATGACGTAGTTTTATCGCCAGAACACCTAGAAGAGCGGTACTAACGAATAGAATCACGACTGTTTTCCAATACATTTTGAGCCATGACGATAATGTGTGTGACACTTTATAAGCCTGGCCAGCGACCTCAATGGTTTTTAGTTGCTGAGAATCCAAATCCCACCATGTAAATTGATAAGTCGGAAAGGTAAATTCGCCTCCAGATTGTAAAACATAGACACTCGATTCTTTACGCTCTGAAAGATAATCACCACGCGTTTGAGAGTCGACTAACTGAGTGGGTTGAGCATAAGTCTGATATTCATTTGTAGACGTGTGATCTATGATTTTAGGGATCAACATCGCTAACGTATCCTCCCCTTTAATGATCAGTGTTCGAGTAATCGCATCTCCCACTTTAAGATGATCATTAGAACGGCTCCATTGTTGCTCTATCGTAAAGTCACGACCAGACACCCACTGTTGTTCAGCGCTTAATAATCCTGATGGCATAACCGCGATAAATTGTTGTGGTGCACTGTATAGCGTCGCAGCTCCCTTACCACCATCTTCGCGTGAAACCTCGACACTAACGGCGGTAGAAGGAACAATAAAACGCCCCTTTTCTTGTGGATATAAGGTAATTTCCCAACGCTGATGGCTCCAAGTCACTCCGTTTTTTCGTTCCGTAAAATTGGTTGCTAAAGTATTACGTTGCTTAGTCACTACATTCGGAATTTCAATATTGGCTATTCGAGTTCCACTGGTAAACCATCTTGGCGTAGCCACTTCAATATAGAGAATAATTTGTTCATTTACGGCATAGCGAGGCTCTTTAAGTGATTCATTGCTATTTGATGGTTCACTTAACCAGGTGTTAAGTATTACCTTATCCGCCTTTTCTTGCTCATTTTCTTGTCCCGCGTGGGCTGAAAAGCTGAAACCGGTAAAAAACATAACCATAAACAGCATGAGGTAAGCACTATAATGTGTCGTCTTAATTCTCATCATTTCTCCTCCGCGGTATCAGCATCTTGATTGCGTGTCTGCTCATAACGTTGAAGCTGAAATTTCGCACGTAGAAAATATTTAGGATCAGCCTCTACTCGGCGCAGCCATTTATCGGCTAATTCTTGGCTACCTAAGATTTCATTGGCATTCAAACGCTCGTCGACCACAAAAGAGGCATCTATCATTTCATCCGCTCCATCACCCGTTTTAGGTTTATCTTCCCCTAGCTCAAACGATTCTTCTGGTCCATCCGTTGTTCCTTTTTGACTCTCACTGGTACGGTTCACTTCATCAACAATACTCTGCATTACATTTAAATTATTCTCGGCTTTTTCTCTTAATTCCGAATCAATATTACCGTCCAATAAAAACTGATAAATATCTCGTGCTGCCACATATTCTCTTTGTCTTGCCAGTGCATTTGCCGCATTAAATACACCCAAATCAGACTTCACTTGCAAAAACGCGCTATGAGCTAATTTATACTCTCCCGCATAGTAATAAGCCGTCCCTTTTTTAAGCGGATCTTGATACTGTTTTGCCGATTTTAAATATTCAGACTGTTCAAAATACCATTGACCTTGTTGGTCTGGTGTCAGCCATAAATCCATCCAACCATCACTGATTTTTTGCCATAATGTCACCGTTTGAACTGGCGCTTCAGTTTTGGCTGTTAAGCTCACGGTTTCAGCATAGGTTGGTGCTGAATAAATGGTAGGAAAAACCACACACACGACTAAGCACCATTTCACTAGCCAACCTTTTCTAAACCACGACAGCATCAACGGAGCAACCAAAAGCAGTAAGTAATATCCCATGTCTTTCCAAGGCATTGCTGACTCATTATTTAACTGCATATGACGTTGAATTTTACTGTTAATCGATTGAATATCACGCTGATCAACCGTCACTTCTACCACACTACCATTGCTCTTTCTGGCTAAGGTTTGTAGTGACGATAAATCCATTGGATTACCACTCACTCTGTCTGTATTACCCGCCGCTAATATCAATAATTGATGTGGGCTATTTTCAAAATAACGTTCATAAGCTTGAATAGTTTGAGGATTAACGCCATCGCTGATCAACAACACGGTACCAGCATTATTACTGCCCAACTGCGGCTCAATTAACGCTAAGGCACTCTCTGCATTTTTGCCCTCTACTGGCATAATATCAGGTTGAATCGCGGCTAAAAATGGCGCGAATACAGAATTATCTTTCGTTAATGGCATGGCTAAATGTGCTGATCCAGAAAACACAACTAACCCAGTTTGCCCGCCTTTTCGTTCAGTAAGTAAGTCTCGGATCTTCTGCTTAGAACGCTCTAATCGACTCGGCGCTAAATCTTTTTGCAGCATCGATGGACTGTTATCTAATACAATTAATAGTGCCGCTTTGTCTTCGCCAAAGGGTGAGGCTTCACGCTCCCATGTTGGCCCACCACAAACAATAATGGCGATAAACAGAGAGAAGCTGAGCAACTTAAGGGGCAATTGCTTTTTCCAGCCGACATTATTAATCGTTAACGATAGGCGCAAATGTTCAGGCAACGCTTCTTGCCATTCATTTTTACTGTCTTGTTTCCAACGCAAATAAATCATTAAGGAAAAAGGCAGTAAGACCAATAGCCACAATGGTCGAATAAAATGAAACTGCTCAATAATTTGTTGCCACATCAGAAAATCAAACATCGGCATCTCCTGACGTTGATGCTGGCTGCACCGTAGCTTTTTTACACTGACGCTTGATTGTCACGACACCAAAAGCCAATAAATACAAGCCTACAATTAGCATTACTGGATATTGGTGTATCGATTGTTTTGGACGGTAAGTCGTACTTTCATACAGTTGTGGTTCTAAATCACCAATGGCATCATAAGCGAGAGTTAATTCATCACGATTCATCGCCTGAAATGCACTCCCACCAGAAGCCGCTGCGACGCGATTAATCACATCCATATCCAATGCTTGTTCACCAACCGTTCTTGGGTCTCCCATCGCTATCATATGAATTCGCACCCCTTTGGCAGCGGCAACTTTTGCCGCATCAATTGGCTCAACGTAGCTACCAGTGTCATTACCATCGGTTAATACAATCGCGACTTTTTCTCTTGGTTTTATATCCATCGTATTATCTAGCTCTATTGCCGTTTCATCGTCATCACTTTGCTCAAATACTTTTATTGCTAAACCAATCGCATCACCTAAATGAGTACTTTGCCCTGCCATTGCCACGTCGGTTTGATTCAGCAACTCAAGCCACACGGTTTGATCCGCGGTAAACGGCGTTTGAACAAAAGCCGCATCTCCAAACAAAATTAACCCTAAGCGATCGCCTTTTCTTGTTTTAACAAAGTCCGCTAACACTTCTTTTGTCGCCTCAAGACGTGAAATGGATTTAAGTTCTCCACTCTCTGATGGAGTGCCTGACACAAAATCACGCTCAGCCATAGAACCAGATAAGTCCACCACGACCATTACATCTCGCCCTAATTGTTCACGCGTTTGTGGCTCTCCTAAAATAGTTGGCTTGGTTAACGCGAATACCAATAACCCCCAAGAGAGAATTAAAATCGCTTTTTGCCACACACTGGCAGTAAGCTGACTGGCACCATCAGATGGCGCTTCATCTAGGGCTTTAACAACAACATCAAAAAATGGAACCTTAATGGCAGATTGTCGAGTACGATAGGCTGGAATAAACCAATAAATAACAATAGGTAATGGCAATATCCACAACCAATAAGGGTTAGCGAATTCAAGTTGATTAACTAGCATGATTCTCCCCTTGATGATGGCGTAACCACCCCTCACATATCTTCAATAATTGGTTTAGTTCTTCTGCGGTTAGGGCGTGTTTTTTCTGAAGTAATGCCTGCATCCAATTCTCACCAATAACATCATAAAATGGCGTTGTACTTTGCAAAAAATAACCATCTAACCGTTTGAGAAATTCATTACCAAACGCATTGGCATTGCTCGGATTAAGATAAACGACAACCGCTTTCATCACTTCGAATAAGTCATACGTTATTTGAGTTTGTTCACCCACCGTATTTTTCATGGCAATAACCACCCCCAATGCTTCACGGCGATAACGGTTTCCCCACCAGATCCTCCCCCACACAGTGGCTTTATAAGTCACAAATACAATCAGAATAATTGCCACAATCTGCCAACCTAACGTTTGAGGAAACCAGCTAATAGAGTCGGGAGTGACCACCTCACTGAGATCTCTTAATATATAGCTACTTGGTGGTGTATGAAGGCTCATCGACGTCCTCCTATCGCTCGTTTGAATTGTTCAATATGAACACCTGACGTATCAGCTTCAATGATTGGCAATCCTTTGGCGGCCATTAATTGAATGAACTGTTCCCTTTTTAAACTCTGGTGTTCACTTAATCCTTTATTGGCTAAGTCGAATTTCTTTGTCTCATTGATACTGATTTGTAATGAGCCATCCCCCACAACCCAATCGCTCTTTTGTGATGGAAAGTTCGACTCAAAAGGATCAGAAATAAGCACACCAAGAACGTCATTGTGCTTTTGAAGGTGCTTTAGGTGAGTAATATCCTCAGAGGTTGCGCCATGCCAATCACTTAAAATGATAATTGTGGATTCTTTAAGCTTTAAACGCCCAAGCAAGGTTACAAATTGAGTAAATGCGACACCATCGGCATCTGTACTTGTCACATCTAATGACTGATTTACAGTAGCTAACAATTTCAATCGGTGGAGCAAATCCCCTTGAGAGCGTTTTGGGATTAACCAATGGAGTTTTTCCGTTGATTGAAGAACAAATCCCACGCGATCACTGTCTTGTAATATTCGCCAAGCGGTTAATGCTGCTAGCTCTGCCGCTACGACCGATTTCATGGTATCAACAGAGGAAAAATACATACTGCTGCGTTGATCCACACAGATAATAAAATTACGATCTTTCTCTTCCGTGTACGATCTCACATGAGGTTTGCCCGTTCGCATGGTGACTTTCCAATCTAGATTGCGAATATCATCGCCTAGTTGGTAGTGTCTTAGCTCTTCAAAGTTTAAACCACGCCCACGAAATACCGACGAATGACGACCAGATAATGCCGTCCCCGATTTTAAATTTGGCAATAAACTGAAAAATCCCGCTTGGGGCTGTAATTTCACCAATTGGCGGTAATCACAATGAATACGAGAGTCGGTACTTTTCTTATTCATAAAAAGCCCTACCCAATAACAACGTGATCCAATAACTCATTAATGACTTGTTCTTGTGTCACTCCATCTGCCAAGGCGTCATAACTCAAGGTGACACGGTGACCTAAGACAGAATGAGCCATCGCTCGAATATCATCAGGCTCTACATAATCTCGACCTTGCAGCCAAGCATAAGCACGCGAACATTTATCAAGTGAAATTGAAGCGCGAGGGCTTGAACCAATCTCAATCCAGCGTGACAAATTGGACTCGGCATAACGCTCAGGTTTACGCGTTGCCATGACTAACGCAACAATATAACGCTCACTGATCTCTGATATTTCGATCTGTGATAATTCAGAACGCGCTTGCATAACAATTGAGGGGTCTAGCTGAATAGTTGCCTCTATTTTAGAATCATTTTCTGTATTCTGCTTTTGAGGTGACTCTTCACTTCGAACAAGACGAATAATATCTAACTCAGCATCATCATCAGGATAATCAACCGTTACTTTCATAATAAATCGATCCATTTGCGCTTCAGGTAATGGATAAGTCCCTTCTTGTTCGACCGGATTTTGTGTCGCAAGCACCATAAATAAGTCAGGTAAGGTATGCGTTTGATCGCCAACCGTTATTGTTCCTTCGGCCATTGCTTCCAATAAGGCCGCTTGAACTTTAGCCGGAGCACGGTTGATTTCATCCGCTAAAATAATACTGTTAAAAATAGGCCCCGGCTGAAAGTGCAGTTGTGGCTTGCCATTGAGATCTTGATACACTTCGGCTCCGGTTACATCAGAGGGAAGCAAATCCGGCGTAAATTGAATGCGTCCAAATGAAGTATGTAAGTTATCCGCTAACGATTTAACCGAGCGCGTTTTTGCGGTGCCCGGCAAACCTTCTAGCAAAACATGACCTTGAGTTAATAACCCAATAACCAATGAGCGAACCACGTGCGACTGACCAATAACAGACTGTTCAACCTGTGAGATCAGTGTATTTATTGCCTTTTGGGTTTGATTCATGCTTGCTCCTTAGCCTAACGACTTAAATTTTATTACTTCATTGTAAGTATTTGTTCTATAACTATTGGTTATACACATCATCATTAAAGGCGTTGTTTTAATGCATCAATGACATTTTTAGGAGCGTATTGCTCTAATTGAGTAATACACTGCGCCGCATTTGCTAAATCATGTTTTAACAGCATGTCACATTGAGCAAATAGGTGTTGCGGATCAGTACTTAATTCAAAAGCCTGACCTAAAGCTTGAGCAGCAACCCTTCCATCAACAGATCCCATAGATAAGCCATAGACATACCAATATTGAGGGTTTTGCTTCTCTATTTCAGCCGCTTTCTTAAAGTACTGACTGGCTTCTTCTTTTTGAGCCAATCGCAATAACGATAACCCAGCACTATAAGGTAGAGCGCCCGAATTTGGCTGCGCTTTTATTCCGTCGTTTAACAGTGCAAGACCTTTGCTCTCTTTACCTTGCATACGGTACATATCAGCAAGATTCACATAACTGTTAACGAAATAAGGCTCTACTTTTATCGCACCTAAATAAGCTTGCTCTGCTTGCTCTAATTTGCCTTGAGAGCGATAGACATTGCCAAGATTGGTTCGTCCAAACCCTCTGTCAGAGTTAAACAGTTGACTGTTTATATATTCATTTAACGACGGGACTAATTGGTCTCTTTGTAAGGGATTGAGCTCAGCCCAGTAAGTCACTAATGCTCCTGCTGCTTCAGATCGAACGCCTAATACCTTATCGGTTAATAGTGGTGATAATATTTGCCAACGATCATGAGATTCATATCCAGCAGAGCCTTGAACTGCGCCAAAACGGATTAATTCATCTTCATGTTTTATCGCTCGCCCAAGGGCAACGAGTGTATTTTTACTGGGATAGCGACCTAATCTCTGTAAAGCTGATCCTCGAATGATCCCCGCTTGTTTTGCATCTTGAGCTGTGAATGACAACGCATCCCCTGCACCACGATAATTAATGTCTGATGCGTAAAACGCCACCGCAAAGTGTTGTTGATTACGATAAGGAGAATCAGGAAACCACTGACCTACTTGTTTATCTGCCCACATGTCATCTTTATCTTCATGGCATTGCGTACACACATTGGGTGTCCCGATATTCTTACTTAAATCAGGCCTTGGGATTTGCCAACTATGATCACGCCTTGCATCTACGCCCATATACGTCGTTTCTGGCATATGACACGTGGTGCATTTTGATGCATCCGTATTTTCTTCATGAAACGTGTGTTTTTGAGGTGTATATTCCGAGGCGATATGACACTGAGCACATACGGCTTCTTCTGGGATATCAAGTTTTGTGGTGTGAGGATTATGGCAGTTGGTACAAGTCACACCCTTTTGGGCCATCTTTGATTGCATAAATGAGCCATAAACATAATCTTCATCATAAATTTGGCCATCATTATGATAAAGCTCGGCGGTTATTAAGCTTGGTAAATAACTGTCTAACAACGTTTTTGAATCGCCTTTGATATGAGCCTGATCTTCATTTAATTGAGTACGACGACTATGACACTGTGCACACACGGTAATTTGGTCTGTTGTTTGGATAGCCTCCGGTTGACGTGTTGTGTGGCCTTCTTTAAATACCCACTCTTTGACTGATTTACTTAAGTCTCGCTCAAAACCATAATGCTGATTAGTCATACCTTCTTGGTTATTGCTCCATACGAGGTGCTCGCTTGCAGGTCCATGGCATGACTCACAACTGACATTAATCTCAGACCATGTCGTATTATATGTATCCGTTTTTATATCGTAATTTTTCTTAACGTCAGTTGAATGACAATCGGCGCACATGAAATTCCAGTTTTGCCCAGAATTAGTCCAATAAAACTCATCGGTTTTCTTCATGTCTGGATAAAGGTGATACCAACGCTGACCGCCAGCTTGCTGACTTCTTGAATCCCAAGCAAATGGAATTAATTGAATGCGCCCATCTTCAAATTCCACCATATATTGCTGCAATGGCTCAAATCCAAAGGTGTAGCTAACTTTGTAATCGTGAAATTTCCCATCGGGACCTTCGATATTGACCCAATACTCATTGCCTTTTCTGAAAAATCGATTGGATTTACCTTCAAACTCGAAAGTCGCGTTATTAAAATCACCAAAAACACTATTTTTATCCGCGTGCTTCATTGCCATATCATGATCTGACCCTTGCCATGCTGACACTTCCTTTTCATGACAATCAACACACGATTCATTTCCTATAAAATCGGCAGAAAACACCGAAAATGACAGTAATCCAAGGCTAATACACAATAGCCATAATCGATAGGAAACCCATTTTATAATCATACTCATCCTTGTATTTTGATTCTCTTTCTTGCTTTCTTGTTTGCATCGATACAACTTAAATAACAGTTATTTAGGTATAGCTTATGATGATAGTGATTTCAATTTTGTTGCAACGGATTGTGATTACCCATAAACAAAAAAGGCTCCGAAGAGCCTTATTGTTACAAAGGTTGGTTTATTTATTGTGTGGTTGCTGTAGCTTCTCCATCACCTGCTCTAAGCTAAAGCTGGCAGCTTTTTGACGAGGAGGGAATTCTTCGAATGTCGCTAAATATTCCCCAACATAAGCTTGTGCTGGAACAAACATATAGGCATGGTCCAGTAACCAATCGTAATACGTATTTGAGGTAACATCAGCCACTTCGTATGGGTCCATACGTAAGTTAAACAGCTTAGGCACTCGTAATTCTACAAACGGTTCTGCCCATATTTGCAAGGTGCCTTGAACACGCTGCTCCAAAAATACCGCTTTCCATTTATTGTAACGAAGCGCCGCTAAATCACCATCATCTGTAAAGTAGAAGATCTCTGCTCGACGACCTTTGTCTTCTTTACCGGTTAAATAAGGTAAGAAGTTATAGCCATCTAGGTGATTTTTGAAGCTCTTATTACCAAGCTTAGTGCCTTTTTTCAGTTCATTTTTAATATTGTCATCGCCCGCAATAGCGGCAAACGTTGGCAGCCAATCCATATGGTGCATGATTTCATTTGATACAACACCCGGTTCAATTTTACCCGGCCAACGAACCATCGCTGGAACTCGATACGCCCCTTCCCAGTTGGTGTTTTTCTCACTACGGAACGGAGTTGTACCGGCATCTGGCCACGAGTTCATGTGTGGGCCATTATCCGTCGAGTAAAATACAATGGTGTTATCTTTAATGCCCAATTTATCCACGGCTTTTAAGATCTCACCAACGTGGTTATCGTGTTCAACCATGCCATCAGCGTAATTACTGATCCCCGTAGAACCTTGTAACTCAGGTTTAACATGAGTTCTAAAGTGCATACGTGTTGCGTTCCACCATACAAAGAATGGTTTTTCTGCTTTAACCGCTCGGCCCATAAAGTCTATCGCAGCAGAGACCGTTTCATCATCGACAGTCTCCATACGTTTACGTGTAAGCGGCCCTGTATCTTCAATTTTTCCATCGGCGTACGATTTAATTACGCCACGTGGACCAAACTTTTTACGAAACTCCGGATCTTTAGGGTAATCCACATTCTCTGGTTCTTCTTCTGCATTTAAGTGGTAAAGGTTGCCAAAGAACTCATCAAAACCATGTGCTGTAGGAAGAAACTCATCTTTATCACCAAGGTGGTTCTTACCAAACTGCCCAGTCATGTACCCCATTGGTTTAAGTACTTCTGCAATCGTTGCGTCTTCAGCTTGCAAACCAATATCTGCACCCGGCAAACCCACTTTACTCAAACCCGTTCGTAGAACACTTTGACCCGTTATAAACGTTGAACGACCCGCCGTACAAGATTGCTCAGCATAATAGTCAGTAAACATCATCCCTTCGTTAGCGATACTATCAATATTTGGTGTTTTATACCCCATTAGTCCAAAGGTATAAGCACTGATGTTTGATTGACCAATATCATCACCCCAAATAACTAAAATATTGGGCTTTTCTGCCGCAAGTGTATAACCTGAAGCCCCCATCAATACCGCACCAAGAATACTTAACCTGCGTTTTGTTCCTTGTTTCAACGTCATATAACCTCCTGTTTATGTATAAGCATTTACGATTAAATATATAGTCTATAAAACAAATAGAATCTAATATTATGTGTGTTTTTTGTGCACAACAATGCCCATTGTTTCTATTCCTTTTGCGCCTGAGTTAACAAATATATATCGTATTTCTGATCTACATCTCAATTAGCCACTGATTAAATCAGCTACATAAACAATAAAATACAATGATTTACACTAAAAATAACCATTGGTTATAACTGCTATAAAGCGACGTATTAACACCTCTCATTTAAAGTACAGGCAACTAATCGCAACAATTTGGAGTTCTGTCATGAGTTATCATTTAAGTAAGGTTGCTGTCGGCATTGGCTTACTGGCCACATCGAGTGCAGCAATGGCCGCAACACAACCGAACATACTCGCTATTTTTGGTGATGATGTTGGTTATTGGAACATTAGCGCCTATAACCAAGGCATGATGGGTTATCAAACCCCAAATATTGACCGTATTGCAAACGAAGGTGCCCTTTTTACTGACCATTATGGTCAACAATCTTGTACTGCCGGACGCGCTGCTTTCATTACTGGCCAAGAACCTTTCCGCACTGGTTTATTAACCATTGGAATGCCAGGCTCTGATCACGGTATTCCTGATTGGGCTCCGACTATTGCTGATCTTTTAAAAGAACAAGGTTACATGACCGCTCAATTTGGTAAAAACCACCTAGGCGATCAAGATAAACATCTGCCAACCGCTCATGGTTTTGATGAGTTTTTCGGTAATCTTTATCATCTAAATGCCGAAGAAGAGCCAGAAACTTACTACTACCCTAAAGACCCTGAATTCCGTAAAAACTACGGCCCTCGTGGTGTAATTAAATCTTACGCTGATGGTAAGATCGAAGACACGGGGCCAATGACTCGTAAGCGTATGGAGCACGCCGATGAGGAGTTCTTAGACTCGTCATTAGCATTTATGGAGAAAGCGGTCAAAGCAGATAAGCCGTTCTTCATTTGGCACAACACCACACGGATGCACGTTTGGACTCGTCTACAAGAGAAATACCAAGGAGTATCAGGCGTTAGCATCTACGCTGATGGTATGCTTGAGCACGATGATCACGTAGGTATTTTACTTGATAAACTCGATGATTTAGGCGTCGCTGATAACACTATCGTTATTTACACAACCGATAACGGCGCAGAAACAGGAACATGGCCAGATGGCGGTGCAACTCCGTTCTACGGTGAAAAAGGCACAACATGGGAAGGTGGAATGCGTGTTCCACAACTTGTGCGCTGGCCTGGAACTATCACTCCGGGAACTAAAATCAATGAAATGATGGCTCACCAAGATTGGCTTCCAACCTTACTTGATGCCGCAGGTGTCCCTAATGTGAAAGAAAAACTGGCTAAAGGCTACAAGGCAAATGGTAAAGAGTTCAAAGTTCATATCGATGGCTATGATTTCAAACCACTGTTTGAAGGAAAAGTAGATAAAGGACCTCGTGAATCACTACTGTACTTCACAGCAAATGGTGAGTTGAATGCAGTTCGTTGGCAGGATTGGAAGCTTAACTTTGCGGTGATGGAAGGTAATATTTCAAATGCCGTTCGTCTAGAACCAAACTGGCCTCAAATTATCCACTTACGTGCAGACCCATTTGAAAAAGCACCACATGAATCAGGTATGTACATGCGCTGGATGGCAGATAACATGTGGCTGTTTGTACCAATGCAAGACGTATTAGGTGAGTTCTTTAGCACCCTCCCTGATTATCCAATGCAAGTAGGACAGTTGATGAATCCCGCGTCTATCAGTTCTGAATCACTCCAGCTAAAAGCAAAAATGCAGCAATTAGATAAGTTACAACAACAAATGAATAACTTAAACGTTAAGTAATTCATTTTTAAACTCATTCATCATAAATAATAAAAAGCTCTCAGTGTTAACGCATTGAGAGCTTCTTTCATATAGTTTACCGACGCTGACACGTTGTGCAACCTCGACAAGCAGATCGAGTATGTTTACTTAAATAACTCCGTTGCACCTTACAATAAGCATTTTTAAGCGCACGACGAGCAGAGAACCAATCATCAGGCTTTGTCAGTAATAAATATCCATTAAAACGTTTCATGAGTTGTAGACGATTCTCATCAATAAAACGGCTATCAAAGCCAATATCAAAATGGTCTAGTGCTTGCTCTATCTTAGTAAAACTCGCTATTGTTTTTTGAATATCTTCTTGGCTCATTATTTACATCTAACGTTCTATTTTCACCAGTGTAAAAGTAAATAGATATTCAATTATTGATGCAACACGTCTATTCCGTTATTTATATTAGTAACCGACCAAAAAAATGCCCTCAATACTCAGTGTATTGAGGGCATCGCTTATTATTACAATCTAAGCTTTAAACACGATATTTAGTGCTTAAAAGTATTCATTTCGGTGGCACTTGTTGCGGTTAAATCACCCGCTGGATTCAACAAATGCGGTAAGATTTTAGGTAAATTGAATACAATATCTTTATCTTCAACCGGATAGATCACTTCATTATACCAACCCAACAAACCCATTGATGCGTAACCAATAGCGTCATTGTCTTCACGGTGTTCAATGATGATTTGTAGAAAACGTAAGATCGCTTTGTCATTTGATCCTGCTTGCTCAGGAGTTGTGTGAAAAATCTTAGTCGCTTCAACCACTAGTCCTGCGTATTCAGTTTCAACTGAAACCTGAAAAGAACCACCATCAACAGATATTTTCATAAAATTTATTGCCAATTCATTATTCTAATAAAGGAGCATAATACCGAATAATACATTCTTTGTCGTCACTGCTTCTACAAACCAGTTGATATAAGTAAATAAATATAGCGTCATGAGCGTTTTTTAATCTGACTACTCTCTATGTTTTTAAGATCTGCGGCTGAGTAACCAAAAATTGAACAACTTACTGAAGTAATTATATTTGCAATTCCTTATCAAAAGGAACACATTGTTAGGCAGTTTTGGCTAATATAATTAAAAATAGGTAGTGAATATTTGCTATCTTCACTACCTATTTTATATATGAAATTTAAATGTAATTAATTTTATTCGTTATTCCGCTGACGTTTGGTTTTCTTCTTGTTTATCACACAGATAAGCATTACCAAACATAGTTACCGAACTTGAAAAATTAAGCGATTGGTATAAATATAAAGTGTCAGCACCCAGTGCCGCTGCTTTAATTTTCATTTGGTTTAATGTGCCCCAAACCATATCTTTATCTGCATGTAACCAGTAATCATAGAAATGTCCTTCAGATCCAAAAACGACACCCAAACGTTCACAATTCTGAACCACTCCGACTTCATCCCAAATAACATCTACTTTTTTTGATTCCTGAGTAGGAAAAGTTACACAGCCTGTTAATAACATAGTAGATGCTAGCATTGTGCCAGCTATTAGAGTTTTCATTAAATAATCACTAACCAAATAAATGTTGCGTGATTCTAGTGAAAAAAAAGCCGCTGGCAAGTGATAATACCAAATAAATGAATTATTTATTATTTATCGCCATTTATTCGCTTCAGCGTTAGCATTTGCACGACGAGCAGCCGCTGCAATTTCTTTATCTACAATTGTCTGCCCGATAGGAGCAATCGAAATAGCGGCAAGTTTTAAGTGCTGAATCGCAAATGGAATACCAATGATAGTAACAAAGCACGCAACCGCTGATATTACATGTCCGATAGCCAACCAAAAACCCGCAAAAATAAACCAAAGAACATTACCTATAAATCCAAGACCACCTGTACCGATGTCTTCAGATAATGTTAGCTCATCACGTGCAATGGCTTCTTTTCCAAAAGGGAAAAATGAAAAACCAGCAATAACAAAACACGCTCTTCCCCATGGAATACCGATGATACTAATAAAAGCTAATACACCAAAAAAGCACCATGCTAGACCCATGAATACGCCACCAAAAAGAAACCAAATTAAATTACCAATTGCGCTCATTTTATTTCCTTACTTTACATACGATTGTTGATAGTCGATTACATCTTAAATAAGATCACAATAATTAGTCGTCAGCGCCACACTTAACACAACTATCATAGGTTCTCTCACCTTCACTAATGACAGTATATTTACCGACACAGTTTTCACACAGTGCAAGTACAGGATAGGCTTCTTTTTGTTTTTTGGAAGATGTATTCCCTTCCGTTGTATAAAATTTTCTCATATTAACTCCTAAGATCAATACATAGAAAAACACTCGACAAGATTAAATGCCGAGTGTTTTTAATTATATCAATTCAATAAACTTACCGTGTTTCTACCAGTTATCTGGGTATTTTCTTTTATTCTTCTTACCCGTGCCTTCTGGCTTAGCCATAGGCTTGATCTCTTCTAACAGTGCTTTAGTGATCTCTTCATCCACTTCAAAGCCTGCAATTTGTTCACGCTCAAGTCGGATTTTATTTTTCTTCTCAATAATTTTGAAGTGATGGTAATCTTCATAATCAATTAACGATAACGCTAAGCCTACCTCACCAGCACGGCCACTTCGGCCAATTCGGTGCATGTAATCTGATGGACTTCTTGGTAAATCAAAGTTGATAACCACAGGCAGTTTTTCAATATCTAAACCACGAGCAGCAATATCAGTTGCAATCAGAACTTCAATCTCACCGGCTTTGAATGCTTCAAGAACACGACTACGAGCGCCCTGTCCTTTATCACCATGGAATACTTCAGCAGTAATTCCACGTTTAGATAACTTATCCGCTAAGTGATTACAGCTGTTTTTAGCATTAACGAAAATAAGCGCTTGGCGCCACTGCTGCTGATGGATCAAATGCGCTAATACGGCTGTTTTTTCACCTTTATTAACGGTAAATACGCGCTGTACTAACGTACTTGCATCTGCACTTTGTAATTGAAGTTCTACAGGGTTATTAAGTAATGCTTGAGTTAACCCCTCTACTTCT
>NZ_CAMLHO010000042.1 GCF_946479765.1 uncultured Aliivibrio sp. | reverse complement strand
CCGCGGGCAATATGGGCAGCGTGAGTGATGAGATTGCGCTGGATCTCACGGCGCCAAAATCTCCAGTAATCACCAACATTAGTGACGACTCAGCAGCTAGCGATTACTCAACGGTGACATTACACGGTACTGGTGAGCCGGGAGCAACAATTACTATTTATGACGAAGATAATAATATTATTAACCCTTCTACAGTTATAACCGTGGATAGTAATGGTAGCTGGACATTTGATATTTCTGACTTATCAGAAACACCAGTAGGTGATAATGAATTCTTTAGTGTCACGCAAACGAATGAGAGTGGTAATGTAAGCCTTCCTTCTGAGAAGACTCATTACGCACACGGTGAATTTAGTGCAACAGATGATTATGATGATTATGTATTATTAGGAGAGGGTGACGACACCTTTACTTTAAATGATGACGACTTAAACGATCGTGTAGTTGTTGATGGTGGTGCAGGAACAGATACTGCTGTATTCAATTCGAACTTATCCGACAGTAAAGTTAGCCTGAATGAAAATGGTGAAATTGTTATTATTGATGTCGAAGGTGATAAACATATCTTCCGTGACTTTGAGCAGTTTGAATTTGAAGATAAAGAAGGACCTCAATCTGTATCAGATCTATTTAAGCCTGTAGTCACAATTGTTGATGATAAAAATAACGATGGAGTCATTAGTAAATCAGAGTTAGAAGGAAAAGTAACAGCAACCTTTGGACTACCACCAGCTGCTGTGGCAGGAATGATTTTATTGATCACAATTGATGGTAATGCAGAAGAATATACGTTAACAGGCGAAGATATAGCTTTAGGTACCGTCACTCGTGAAGTTGATGTTCCAGAAAATGGAGAAACCATTAACGTTGACGCAAGCATGAATTATGAAGGACAAATATTCTCTGATTCTGATAATGCTGTTATGGATTTAAACTCAACCCCTGATGCAGTCGATGATACACTTTTTAATAATCCAATTAACGGCCTATCAGGTAATTATTATGGTTATAACGATAAAGGTGATGATAAAGATGGCGATAATTTATCGTCAATCGACCAGGTGCTTGAGTTTATTAATGGTAATGATCCTGATGCTACTTTTGTTGCAAAAGATTTAGATTATGGGCGTGAATCTGAAGACCTTGGCGAAGATGACACGTTACAAGATTTTTTAGGAGATGATGCTGATTCGTTATCGAATGATCCAGAAGATTCGACTGACGCAATATTACATATTGAAGGTCAAGTTGCTCTAGATGCAGGAAGGTATGGCTTTAAAGTAACAGCAGATGATGGATATTTGATTAAGATCGATGGTGTTATTGTTGCTCAATATGATGGCAATCAAAGTTCTTCGACAACTATACCTGGACAAGATGGTCATATTTACTTTGATATCGATACTTCTGGATATTATGAGATTGAAATTATTTACTGGGATCAAGGTGGCTCTTGTGAGCTTTCTATTGATTTAGGTAAATTTAATGGAAATAACCAATTAATTGAATATAAAGACTTGGGTGATTATCCATTATCACATCAAGGTGGTTTGGCAACAGAAGATAATATTGTCACTATTATGGCAGAAGATTTATTAGGAAATGATACAGATGCTGATGGAGACGAATTAACAATCGTAGGTGTATCAAACCCAACTAATGGAACGGTTTCGATTAATGATGATGGTGAAATTGAATTTAAACCATCAGAAAACTTTAGTGGTGAAGTTACTTTTGATTACACTATAAGTGATGGAAATGGTGGTACAGATACAGATACAGCAACAGTAACAATCAATATTGATGCTGTTGCTGATGTTCCTGAGTTAACAATTATATCTAAAACAGAGACTATATTTACGTCAAGTTTTGAAGACCAAGCTGAAGATGATAAAAAACAGTTCTCATTAGAAGTTGATGGATGGACTCCGATAGCTGGCGAAGAAGCCATTGAAACTTGGGAAAGTGGCGTAGATATGAGCGATGGGGGTACCGTTCATGCGAGTGATGGCAACCAATTCATCGAATTAAACTCAGCTTCTCATTTTGAATCAGCTAAAGGGGTAGAAAGAGAGATAAATACTGAAGAGGGAACTCTTTATACCCTAACTCTAGATGTTGCCCCAAGACCGGGTTACGGTGAAGAGTACAACTCATTTGATATTGTTGTTGATGGGGTTGTTGTTGGTTCGTGGAGCGGTTCTAGCCCGAAAGATCAAGGCCTAGATTGGAATTCAATTGAAGTGAGCTTTTATGGCTCGTCAGAACCTCAGAATATTCAGTTAGTATCGACAGGTATCCATCATAATGCTGGTCGTGGTGTATTAATTGATAATTTAGTTATTGAAGAAGTGAATGGCATTCAACTTGGAAATAACGGGTTTGTTACTGAAATATCGTTAAGTGATTATATTGGCGGAGAATTAGTAGATAAAGATGGTTCAGAAACGTTAAGTTATGAATTATCTAATCTTCCCGTTGATGCAGTAATATTAGTTGGAGATGAATTTATCCCAATTAACAATGGCATGGTTGAGTTAACCGCAGAGCAATTATCAACCGCTAAAATCCAATTACCATTGAGTTATATAGGTAAGTTTTCAGTGTCAATTGTTGCTATTTCTACTGAAACTAGTAACGGAGATCAGGCAAGAAGTGAAGCTCAAATTATTGACTGGGTAGTCACTGATATTCCAAATATCGATGATGCAGATGTTAAATCAGAAGGTAATTTGGTTGATTCGGTTCAAGTTGTTCATACCGGAACTATTCATGAACAAACATATTGGAATTCTTCAGGTCAGTCGACGGTTTCTTTTAATGGTGATGAGACAAAAGCTGGTTTGATTGTTGATGTCGGCGCCGCTGGTGATGACGTATACCTTGGTTCTGGTGACGATACTATTTATTTAGGAGACAGTCATGCTGGGGGATTTGATGTTGATCCTGATGATTCTAAGCTTATAAATGCTCAAAATGTAGTTGAAAATATTTTTAGTACTGGAAGTGATTTAAGCCATCTCCAGGGTGGTGTTGAATCAGGAGCATTTAAAAACTTATCTGCTGAAAGTAATGCTTATCTTGACCTTGGCCATGGTGGCGGCGGTAATGATAAGATCTTTGGTCAAAATGGCGTTGATATCATGTTTGGTGGAGCAGGCGATGATTACCTAAACGGTGGTAGTGATAATGATGGTCTTCGCGGTGGTACTGGTAATGATATCCTTGATGGTGGCTCAGGCAACGATATCCTGATTGGTGGTCTTGGTGATGATATTCTTACTGGTGGTACAGGAGAAGATATCTTCAAATGGGTTGACCAAGGCGCTGATAGTGGTATTGATACTATCAAAGACTTTACTGTCGGAGAGGACTTAATTGACCTAACTGAAATCTTAAATGATGATATCCATAAATCAGATATGACCGACCTTCTTGAGCACATTACAGTCTCTGAAAGTGGTGATGACTTAAGTTTATCGATTACTGATGATGCAGGTAAAGAACATACTATTATCGTCGAAGGGGCTATTGATTCCTTTGGACTTGAGAACGCCAACTTCTCTAATCAATCAGAAGTATTGACTAAGTTGCTTAATGATCAGATGTTTAAATTAGATGATATTACTTAATTAATCTTATTAGAATCTTAATTTAAGGGTCATTTTTTGGCCCTTTTTTAGTTTTTCCCCTTGTTTAAAAAGTCTCAAAAGAGCAGAATTTCATCAAAAGAGATTGGAGTTAATTATATGGAATTAGAAGACATCCGCCGTGATTACAGCCTTGGTGGTCTACGCAGAGCGGACTTACCACAGGAACCTATAGATCTGTTTGAACGATGGCTAAAACAAGCAGTAGAAGCAAAACTGACTGATCCAACGGCAATGACAGTGGCTACAGTTGATAAAAATGGACAGCCATTTCAACGTATTGTATTGCTAAAGCATTTTGATAAAACTGGATTTGTTTTTTACACTAATCTTGCTTCTCGAAAAGCACAACATCTAGAAGATCATAATAAGATTTCATTGCACTTTCCGTGGCACCCTCTTGAGCGTCAAGTCCATATTACAGGGACAGCAGAAAAACTATCAGCATTAGAAAATATGAAGTACTTCACTTCTAGACCAAAAGAGAGTCAAATTGCAGCGTGGGCCAGTAAACAAAGTAGCCGATTAACCGCAAGAGCAGCGTTAGAAGGTAAATATTTAGAACTGAAACAAAAATTTGCGCAAGGTGAAATCCCGGTACCAAAATTTTGGGGCGGATTCCGAGTGAAGATTGACTCTATTGAGTTTTGGCAAGGTGGTGATAGTCGTTTGCATGATCGTTTCTTATACAGCAAAGATCAAGATGAGTGGATGATCGATAGATTAGCGCCATGATCTTGACTCATTTTGCTGTTGATCTATGAAAATAATCAAAAAATGCAGAGGATCTTATGATCCTCTGCATTTTTTAGTTTTATCGTGATTTTTATGTTTACAGTAATCTGAATAAATTGATTATTATTTTAGCCATTCTGTATTTAGCTTCTCAGTATCTCCGAGATAATCTAATAACCACTGGATGGCGATAGACTCATTATTTTTATTCCAAGCTAAACAACACGGGCTTGGGTCAATATTATTCTCAATTTCTTTATTAATGATTTGCCCAGAAGAAAGTAACCGCTTAGCTTTGTGACTTGGCATCACCCCGACACCGAGCCCATCAATAAAACATTGTTCAGCACTGTGCCAATTAGGAACAATTAATCGACGTTGATTATCCAGTTGCCAAGTTGTTCGCTTTGGTAATATACGAGAAGTATCTTCTAAACAGATCACCGGGTATTTCATCAGTTCAGAGTCAGGGATGGCACCATCATAGCTAGCAAGAGGGTGAGTCGTACTCATGACAAAATTCCAAGAAAGCTCTCCCATTGGACGATAAGAGAAATTACCGCCGATAGGTATTGTTGCGGTTGCTCCAATGCCTATATCTGCTCTGCCTGTCATTAAAGCGTCCCACACGCCATTAAATACTTCCATTGTTAATTGAAGTTCAATATCAGGAAAAGTGGCGTAAAAATCACGAACGAGTTGATTCACACTGTTTTCTCGTACCACGTTATCTAAGGCAACAGAGACACTTTGCTGCCAGCCATTGGCGACGCGTTGTGTATTTAAACGTATGTCTTCCATCTCTTTAAGCAGTTTTCTTGCTTGTTCAACAAAATATTCACCGGCTGCGGTTAATTCTACTTTGCGATGTAAACGAGTGAAAAGAGACACGGTTAATCGGTTTTCGACAGACTTAATGGTATAGCTAATCGCACTTGGCACTTTGTGCAATTCTTCAGCGGCATGACTAAAACTGCCAAGCCGTGCTACAGACTCAATAGTGATTAATTCGTGATAAGAAAACATAAAAAACCTGATGGCGAATTGTTCACATCAAAAATATTGATGCAAAGTGCAAATATTATCGTTTCACAAGAGTAGCAACTAGCAAATAGAATGCAAATAATTCTAGAAATATGTTCATCTTTGGAGAAAGAACATGGATAAGCAAAAACAATCGATCCCTTATATCTGGCTTGCAGGCCTAAGTATGTTGGGCTTTTTGGCAACAGACATGTATTTACCAGCATTCGATATTATTCGTGGAGATCTGGCAACAACAGAAAGCATGATAGGTCTAACGTTAAGTATTTTCTTGTTTGGTATGGCTATTGGTCAACTTTTTTATGGGCGTTTGACTCAAAAGTTAGGGACTAAAAAATCACTTATCATTGGTTTAACTATTTTCGCAATAAGCAGTTTAGTTGCTTCATTTTCAACCAGTGTCGAAATGCTATTAGTTGCTCGCTTCTTCCAAGCGTTAGGTGCTTGTAGTGCAAACGTTATTTGGCAAGCAATGGTTATCCAACGTTATGATGCAAAAACATCCCAACGTATTTTTGCGACAATTATGCCTCTAGTTGCGCTTTCTCCTGCACTGGCTCCGCTATTGGGCGCTGCAATTGAAAAGTTCTATGGCTGGTCAATGATTTTTGTGACATTAACGATTATTGGTGTTGGTCTTGCGGCAAGAACATTTGCGGATAAAGAACCAGCACAAGCGGTAAACCCTAATGCAAAAACCATTACTTTCCGTGATGTTATTAAGTCAAAAAAATTCACAGGTAATATGCTGATTTACGCAGCAAGCTCTGCGATTTTCTTTGCATGGTTAACTGGATCTCCTTTTGTAATGACACAAATGGGTTATTCTGGCGCTGATATTGGTCTGAGCTACATTCCACAGACGATTGCATTTATTGTTGGTGGTTACGGCTGTCGTTGGGCACTAGAGCGTTTTGAAAGCCAAAAAGTACTTCCTTGGATTTTAAAATTATCAATCGCGAGTGTGAGTGTTGTGTTCTTAATTGCATGGCGCATGGAACCTACCTCAATCATTCCAATGCTAATTCCTTTCTGTTTCTTAGCAGCAGCGAATGGTGCGGTGTACCCGATTGTGGTAAATAACGCATTAATGGATTTTAAAGAAGGCAGTGCTGTTGCATCTGGTTTATTGAACTTCTTACAAATGCTGTTCTGTGTAGCGGCAAGTGCGATGGTATCAAGCATTAGTTACTTAGGACCAATCTCAATGGGTAGCGTTATGTTACTGCAGTTGGTGTTCTTATTTATTGGTGCTGTCTTTGTATTCAAATCGAATAAAGAAGAAAAAATGGTATTAGCAGGGCAGTAATACCCTCTAAATAACACAATAAAAAATAGCATTGAGCGTAATTGCCAATGCTATTTTTTTATCTTTTTTACAGTGGAATTAACTTGATTTAGTGGTTATCGTTTCTTGGTCATGACTGGTTCAATATCTATTTCATAACCAGAATAGGATATCTTACTTGGGCTGTATTCTCTTTTTGTCACTAAATGCTCAGTGTTAAATTGAACGTCTACTCTTGGGAAGATTTTATTGGTAACAAAGACATGATTTTCTTTTAAATTGGTATTAAAGATAATCTGCTCTTTCGCTAATCTTGATTTTATAATCTGTAAATCTTGAGTTGATTTTTCTTTTGAGCGCAGAATTTTTTCTGCTAATTCTGGAGATTGTCGTTCAATGTTTATTTGTGTAATTTTTACAACTTGAGCGTTGATATCGTCTAAACTTTTTTGGAGTGAATGGAGGCTTTCTTTTTGCTCATTGAAGTTATGAAAAGCGTGAACCTTAGTATAAGCCCCCCCTTCAATCCCTAAATTAGCGGTTTTAATTGAACCATTAGCGGTAAGACTTCCGCCACTGATAGTGCCATTTCTTTCTGCTTTATCAAGAACGAAAATAGAACCTAGTGACTCAACTATGCAGTGATTTGCATGAAGAATAATATAAATATCATTATGAGCCATTAAATGCGCATTTTGAGCGAGCTTACTGGTTATTGAACCTTCGGCTTTAAGTACGCAAGTTAAGTTTTCATTATCGTGTACAGGGCGGCCTATAATACCATTCATTACCGTAATATCATGCTTTGCAGTCACCTCTGCATTCTCAATAAAACCGCCAACGATAATCGAACCACTTGAGGTTACTTTCATTCCTGATTCAATATCTTCTTGTATAAAAATACTGCCCTCAAACGAAACATGTCCAGTCGTTGCATTAACACTTTTTAAAGTGAGTAAATTATCGATACCAACCCCCGCTTTGTGAATAAGTGGTGTACCATCGATATCTGAAATGAGTAATTCAGGATTACTTGGAGAAAGAGATGAACCAGGATAAAGCTGGAATGGTGAGTCATTTCCCGGCGTAGCAACAATGATTTTTCCGGTGATCGTTTTGCCATTAACCCCTTGTGTTGCAGGGATGCGCTTCATTAATGGTGTATTTGTCTTAACGCTAATCACTTCCCCTAAGTTTCGCATATCCACATGACCGTCGTCGGTTTCTTGTGGTTGCAGAATACGTTCTTTGACATTAGGAACTAAGGGTTCAAATAGTGCGTCTTGTCCAGGAATGGCTTCTCGACCAATAGCAATGATTTCAGAATGGGTTTCACCTGGAGCAAGGTATTTACTTTTTAATAATAAGGTTTTAAGACTTTCTTTTTGTATGCCTTTTAAGATTTTATTTTCTGTCAAAGCCATAATAATTGCAGGGCCACGTAAAGGTTGTCCGCCATAAGCCCCTGTTACAGTCATGGAGGCTTCCATTTCATCGTCTTGAATATGGATAGACAATTGAGCATTTAGGCGCTGTGCAATTACAGTATCATCAATAGAACTAAGATCACCTTTATTAACGGCAGAAATAATTTCTTCTACTTTATGTTCTAAAAGATAAAATAGATCGGCATCCATTAAGCGCAAAGCGTGATGAAAATGCATTACCTCAATAGATTGGTTCAGTGTTGTATTTTCAGGAATAATAAAACGTACAACAGATTTATTATCTGAAAATTCCAAAAAGTGATCGATCATATTCTCTCCCAATAGGTGCTGAATTTTCAGCATTAAGAAAGAATATTATCACTTATAACGTATGGGGTTCATAAAATATATAGTAAGTGCCAAGACGCTCACAGTTTATAAATTATCCGTTTAATTTTCCGACTAATTCAAGTACGTCAAAAAATGGTTTGGATTCGAATTTTGCGTACCCTTGCATTTTATTGGCTTTAATTTTGGTTGTCAGAGGTGTTGGAATACCACATAGAAAACGTGCAAAAACCGCATTGGCGAGAGGCTTATTACTGCCATTTTGTAATTCTTGGCACCAATGTTTAACTTGTTCGTCATCTACTACAAAAGCAAAATTATTTCTTGGTAAATGAGCGCCTTCAGAACGACAAGCAGAACAATGACCGCATTGTACTGGTGCATTAAAATCAGCAAAATAATTGGCTAGTGAATGGCTCAAGCAACTCTTGGTTTCAAAAAAATCGAGCATGGAATGAATGCGATTAATCTCACTTTCTTCTTTATTTTTGAATAATTGATGCTGCTCTTGAGAAAGTACATGTGTACTCTCTACTTTATTCAACACTTGGTAAACCTCAGTCATTAATTTGCTTTCAAGCTCTATCCAGCCTTGCTCATGGAAATAATCTAATGCGGCAATAACACGCTTACGTTCACCTTGATAGCCCATCCAAAGTGCATCGAAGTCAACGGTGTGCCATGTTTTGGCTTTTGGAGAACATTGGAAAATAATTGAAACAAAATGCTGACGTTCTGTTTGGAATTTTCCAATAATATCATTCACTGGAATTAAGGTTTTGAATCGGTAATCCGCATAATAACTGTATTTAGCGTGAATGATTTTTTTGAGTTCTAAGTAGACCAATAAGGTTTTTAACGGTAACTGACGGACATTACTGTCTTTAGATAAGCGTAATAATTGGGTTTCCCATGTGTCAGAAGACTTATAAATATCATCTAATACATATTGAATTGCCTCTCTGTCAGGTGTATCGCCATAAACAAAGTTTTCTAAGACATTAAGCCCTGAGGTATTAGCAAGAACGGTACAAAATGAAGGGGCACCATCACGGCCAGCACGACCAATTTCTTGTGAATAATTTTCAATGGATTTTGGTAAATCAAAATGAATAACTTGACGAATATCTGATTTATCGACACCCATACCAAATGCTATGGTCGCCACAATACAATTAAGATCCCCATTCATGAATTTATGTTGAATGTCTTCTCTAATATCGTGTTTCAAACCAGCATGATAGGCTTTGGCTTGAATGCCATTGCTTTGTAACCATTGAGCCACGTTCTCCGCTGTTTGCTGTAGCGTGACATAAACAATACTTGGTTGATTTGGTCTTTGTTGTAGCGTGGCAAATAAAACCGAACGCTTTTGTTCCTCTTCTACTGGAATAATGGAAATATCCAAGTTTGGACGATAAAAACCGGTAATAACAATATCGTCTTTGTCTATTTTGAATTTTTCACGCATGTCTTCAATAACCGCAGGCGTTGCCGTAGCCGTTAATAATAAGACATTTGGGATGTTTAATGCTTCTCTATCTTGAGGCAGTTTAAGATAATCTGGTCTAAAATTGTGACCCCACTCTGAGATACAGTGCGCTTCATCAACGACCAATAATGAAATATTGATCTGGGCGATAAACTGCCGAAAACGCTCGTTTTTCAGGCGCTCTACTGAAATCATCAAAATTTTGATGTCGCCATTTCTTACGCCTTGTAATATTGCTTGAGTCTCTTCGCGAGTTTGAGTTGAATCAATGGATGCTGCCGCAATACCTTTACTTTTTAAAAAGGTAATTTGATCTTTCATCAAAGCAAGTAAAGGTGAAATAACCAACGTTAGATTAGGTAATAAAAGCGCAGGTAATTGATAGCATAAAGACTTTCCTGATCCGGTTGGAAAGATGGCTGCAGACGAATGACCATTAAGTACTTTTTCAATAACGTGTTGCTGACCTCCTCTAAGAGAATCAAAACCAAATACATTTTTTAACGTCTGCTGATATGTCATTAGTAATCTACCTTCTTTCTCATGTTCTTTGTTTGACCGTGTTGGGTCTTATTGTCTACGCGTCTACGTTGAGAGTTACGTGTTGGTTTTGTTTCTCTGCGTGCTTTTTGAGTTTCAGCCGCTGATTGAATCAATACCTTTAAACGCTCAAGTGCGTCTTCTCTGTTTTTCTCTTGTGTTCTAAATTGTTGAGCCTTAATAACAATGACACCTTCCTTCGTGATGCGACTGTCTTTCATCTTGAGCAATCGCTCTTTATAGAAAGGAGGAAGTGTTGAACTATTAATATCAAAGCGTAAATGGATTGCACTAGAGACTTTATTGACATTTTGACCACCAGCACCTTGTGCTCTAATCGCGGTGAGTTCAATTTCCCAACTGGCTAACTGAACGTAATTTGAAATGGTTAACATGTAATAAACCTATGATCGAACTTCTATTAGAGGGTATACTATCAGGTAGCGTCGATACGCACCATTTTCAATACAAAGGTAATTTCATGAGTGTAAAAGAAGAACTGCAAAAAATTCATAACCGTCTAGATCGTTGTAAGCACCGTTTAGATGCTGCTAAAAAGCGTGACGATCAACCAGTCGTTAAACAGTTTTTGCATGAAATCCAAACGCTAGAAAAGAAAGTAGCAAAATTAAATGGTAAAAAGCAGTTTGAAACTGGTAATAAGGGAACAGAAGTTCGTAACCTTGAATTCAAACGTGCAATTACTAAAGCAGAGCAAGCTGATATGGGTAAACTGAAAAAATCAGTTCGCGGTTTAGTTGTTATCCACCCAATGACAGCGCTTGGTAAAGAGTTAGGACTTAAAGAAATGACAGGTTTTGCTCCTCAAGCATTCTAATGTCGTAACTTATTTCTAAACTTAGTAGAAAGCATCAAATGTCTGTGTACATTTGATGCTTTTTTTATGCGTTAAAGAGTATTATTTCACGTAGTTTTATCTACGTTATTTAAAGTAATTATGCTGAAGATAAGCTATTATATCTGCCATTATTTATTACCATTGAGTTCACATGTCTCATTCTCATTTTTCAAAAAATCAATCGGCATCTAAGAATAATAACGAAGCTCCGATTAAAAAATCTATGCATCCTCGCAATAAACATAATGCAAAGTATGATTTTCCTGCATTAATTGCGACGTCTCCTGAACTGAAAGCATTTGTTGAAACGAATCAATATGGTAATGAATCAATCAACTTTTCAGATCCTCTTGCTGTTAAAGCATTGAACAAAGCATTATTAGCTCATTTCTACGATGTTCCGTTTTGGGATATTCCAGAAGGTTACCTTTGCCCACCTATTCCAGGTCGTGCGGATTATATTCATAACATTGCAGATCTACTGGCAATTACTAATGAAGGTGAGATCCCAACAGGTAAAAATATTCGTGGTTTAGATATTGGTGTTGGCGCTAACTGTGTGTACCCAATCATTGGTCATCGTGAATACCAATGGAGTTTTGTGGGCTCAGATATTGATGTTCAAGCACTAAAAATGGCATCGTTTATTGCCAACAATAACCCAAGCTTGAAAAAGAGTATTGAGTGTCGTCAGCAAAAGAATGAAGAGAATATCTTTAGAGGTGTTATTAAGCCGCAAGATGAATTTGCGTTCACTATGTGTAATCCTCCGTTCCATGCATCAGAAGAAGAAGCTACTGCAGGTTCAGAGCGTAAACAACAGAATCTAGCAACGAGTAAATCGAAGAAAGGTCACGCGTATAATGAACTAAAAGGCGTGAAGAAATTAAACTTTGGTGGTCAAAATGCTGAGCTTTGGTATGAAGGTGGCGAGATCGCATTTATCACTAAAATGGCACAAGAAAGCTGCGAGTTTGCCCTGCAAGTTCAATGGTTTACTACGTTAATTTCTAAGAAAGAAAACGTTGATACGCTTTATCAAGAATTAGCTCGATTAGGTGTAAAAACTATTAAGACTGTCGATATGGCTCAAGGTCATAAAATCAGCCGTTTTGTTGCTTGGACATTTCAAGCCAATGTAAATTTGTAAGCTTTTAGATATCGATTTAATTTATTTACTATCAATAAGTTAGTTATAAATCGTTTCTAAATTGCACTCAACGTAAATTACAGACACAATCTCTGTAATTTAACATTAACAATTTCAATCATTTAACTGTCAAAATCCGACAGTTAAATGGTTATGCTATGAAATCTAAAACCCTTCTTGCTTCTTTAATTAGTGCTGCGATGTGTTATTTCAAACAGGTCCCTCTTCTTTTCAAACTCAAGTTGCCAGTGCTAAAGCGGGCATTACTCAAGCCAATGCGGCATTTAAAAAAAGCACAGCTTGATTTCCAACGTGGTAAAAATCTGTTACCTAAAGGCAATAGAAGCCAAGCTTCTTGATATTAAGATCTCATTTTGAAGGTGCTCCGTTCGAAGTAAAGAATGCTAAGGTATATACTCTTTTGTCATTATCACGCCTCAGCGCATTCAGTTTCCCAATTTATTCTGAGTATTAATCAAATGAAAAAACACAATGTAAAATTTATTGCTGCCGATATGGATGGCACTCTACTTAATGAACATAGCCAATTAGACCCAAGTTTCTTCGATCTTTATCAGCAACTGGAAGATAAAAATATCATGTTTGCCGCAGCCTCTGGTCGTCAATATTACAGTTTGATAGAGACCTTTGCTCCTGTGAAGGATCGCATGATGTTCATTGCAGAGAACGGTACATTAGTTATGTATAAAGGCCAAGAGCTTTATAGTTGCACGATTGATACACCATCAATCAAAAAAATCATTCAAACTGCACGCTCGATAGAAGGTGCACACATTGTATTGTGTGGTAAACGCTCTGCTTATATTGAAACACAAGATCCACAGGCATTGGCGGAATTCTCTAAGTATTACCACCGCTGTGAATACGTTGAAGATTTACTTGCCGTTGATGATGAGTTCATTAAAGTTGCATTATGTCATTTTGATGGCTCAGCAGAACATATTAATCCGATCATTAATGCTGAGTTTGATCATTCTCATCAAGTGGTGGTAAGTGCAAAAATTTGGCTAGATGTTATGAATGCAGAAGCATCGAAAGGTGCAGCGATTAAGTACTTACAAAATACACTAGGATTCAGTCATGAAGAGACTATGAGCTTTGGTGATTACTTAAATGATTTAGAAATGCTGCAAGAGAGTTACTACTCTTATGCGATGGAAAATGCCCATCAACAAGTAAAAGAGACGGCACGTTTTATTGCACCAAGTAACAAAGATGCGGGTGTGTTTACGGTGATTAAAGAGAAAGTGCTATAAATTATTTTCTATCATATTATTTGATATTAAAAAGCCCTAATAATGCGTTAGGGCTTTTTTGAGAGTATCAGGGCTATGCTGGGATCAATTCATCATCGTTTTGTTGATGAGAAAGAGAATCATCATAAAATTTCTCTTTTACGATTTTAGTTCCTGCCGTTCCATTGAGAGCATCTAGCGCTAAGTGAAGATCGGTAATAATACCAATAGAAATATCTACATTTTCAACGTAATTGATCATGGCATCAATTTTAGGTTGCATAGAACCTTTATCGAAAGGATAGCCTTTTAATTCCTCGGTTGTCGCTATGTCTAATTTAACTTGGTTTGGTTTTCCGTAATGAAAAAAGACACCATCACCATCGGTTAAAATTAAGAAGTAGTCAGCAGATATTTGCTGAGAGAGCAACGAGGCCGTTGAATCTTTATCAATCACACAGTCAATATTTTTAGTAATGCCATGTTCGTCTGTACAAATAGGGATACCACCGCCGCCACAACAAATTACGATATGATCATGTTGTAAAGCTAATGAAATTAATTCACTTTCACGGATGTTTTTGGGAGCAGGTGAAGCAACAACACGTCTAAAATAATCACCGTCTTGACGGATAGACCAACCAAATTCGGCAGCAAGAGTATTTGCTTCTGTTTCTGAATAGACTTGACCGATGTATTTCATTGGGTCATTGAATGCAGGGTCTGCATTATCTACATCTACATGAGTAAGAATTGTCGTTACATTACAATCAACAAGATTACGTAATTCTTGTGCAATCATGGTGGCGATCATCCCTTGAGATTCAGCCACTAAACAACTAAGAGGGTAAGATGGAACAGCATCAAAAGCATCGTTTTGTTGGCTTAATAAACCAACTTGCGGACCATTTCCATGAACAATAGCAATACGGTAATCTTTACTTAGTTTAGCAATTGATTTTGCCGCAACCTTTACATTTTCAAGTTGGTTTTCATAAGAAAGCACCTGACCACGACGTAATAAAGCATTACCACCTAGGGCAATAACAATGGTTGGTTTTGTTGTTGTAAGACTCATTTTTATTCTCTCAATGTCACATCATTGCTGTTATCACCAAATCTCACTTCTTTATGAGTAAGTTTGGCCAGCGTCTATTTATCACAAATCTACTGTGTTCAGCATCACCTTGCTCTTAAGCAAAGATATAGCGAAGACACCGATTGGACATTGAGCGGAGATTCTATACTGGAAATATTTGTGACGCATTATATTTATCACATCAGTAATAAATATATGTAACTAGTTGTTTCATAGATTAACCTTTTGCACCTAATTTATAGGTAATATATTGAACTATTAAGTGCCTCGATATAGATGAATATTCTTTTGTGATTACTTACGGCATTAGGCTTGTGAGTTATAGTGCTTGCTCTTGATTTGTCATTTTTTTCTTAAACAATGCAATGAAAGGGATAAGGGTTCTGTCGCAAAGTTTTGGTTAAGTACAAACGAGTCGAATTCCAGACACTATTATGCAGCGAGCGCGTAAAAGCGCTCCCATATTGGTAACGAGTTATCTCCAATAATCTGCCCTCGTTTAATCATCGTCCATGTTTCTTGCCCTGCCATCGTAGCTAAAGCACCGGCTTCTGATTTCCAACCTAATGCCTGAACCATCTTCTGTTTTATTGGACGGTGACTTTGTTCAACAATGTTATTGAGATATTTAATATCGACAACATCTATTAAACTCAACATTAAAACGCCTGAAAACCATAGCAATGTATTGATATGATGCAAAGCTAACGCATTAGCACCACTCTTATCTATGACCACTTTATGAGGTAACCCATTACTGCCAATCGCTTTCCTTAAGAAAGCTCTCGCTGCATTCTCATCACGATCTTTACTTAAATAGAAATCAACAACATCACCGTTCTTATCAACAGCACGATAGTAATACCACCATTCCCCTTTAATTTTGATGTAAGTTTCATCCATTCGCCATGAGCCAGAAACTGCACGCTTTTTCTGTCTCGCCTTCATTTCAATTTGCGGAGCAAATTGAATAACCCAACGATTGTATGTTGAATGGTCAGCTTCAATACCTCGCTCAGTAAAAATTTCTTCGATATCACGGTAGCTTAATTTGTAAGAAACGTAATAGCGAACAACTTGCAGGATCACATCTTTTGGGTATTGGAAACCAGAAAAATTCATAAATAAGGATACAAAATGAGAAGCATTGACTTTTGAGAGCTAATTTTTAGAAAAGTTGCAATCTAGATGCGACAGAACCAGTATGCGGTTGCCCTGCCAAATTCACTATGCCACTTCACAATAATTTGCTAATTCTGCGTAAATATAAGCAGAATTAACACCACTGTGTTTACTAATGTTTATAAAAAGTATATTTAATTATTTTTTGCAACAACCCCGTTCAGTGAATTAGAGTGATAATTGATATTATCGGGAAAACTATTTTTGAGATTAGTGTTTCTTGATGGATTTCTAGTTCTATATTTTAAGAAGTAGAGAGGCATTTAATGACCCTTTATGTTGATGATTATTTAAAACCACCTTATTTAAAATAAGGTGTAACGTATGGCTGTTAAATTATGAAAAAAGAAAAAATATTTAAGTATAGCGCCTTATTTTTAGCTATGCTGCCTGCGGTATCGCTGCTACCTAGCGCCGCACTTGCTGCTGTAGATGTAAATTATTATGCAAAAAATATATATAACCAAGACACGAAGAACTATGCGTGTCAAGTTTATTTAGGTGCTGAGGATAAATCTGGGTATAAATTATCAGATGGTTCGATTGTTAATGTCGAAATATTGCGTTTCAATCAGGAAGCTGAAAACCCATATATTGCGCATGAGGTATTCTTCGGCGTACTAAAAGAGCAAAGTGGACGCCTAAGTCTTACTCGCGATGCAATGATTCACGGTGATCAGGATCCAAACGCAACATGTGTCGTGACAAATGTAGGTTTCTCAGGGATGGTTCGAAGTGAGCTGACGAACATATCCGACGATTTTCAATCAGGCATCTCTGTATATGAAGAGCAGCCTATAAAAGCCGGACCAATATCAAGTTTAACAACACTCGCTGACATTTTGAACGTTCCATTCATTATGAGCTTGAAGGAAGATACTAGCCCAGAGTTGGTGGATATGCTGCCATTAACGGTGGGCGATGGTGATGCTCGCCTGAAAAATACAAGTAACGTTGAAAACTATGCAATCTTCTTCAAAGAGGTAATGTCAGGAAAGACAGGAGTTAAGGGGGCGTTCAAAAACGGATTATCTCGCAATTTTCTTGAAGAAAAAACGAACGATAAGATCGAAATCTTTCTTGCTAAAAGTATAATCGAGCCTGCCGTCGCTCATGGGTTGGTTTCTCCCAATGTTAATAAAACACAACTAGCCGTACTATTACGTAAAACGATCCTCGCGGAATTAGAACAAGACTCTTATTTTGAATATGGTAGCGAGCAGAATGTTCAGGCGACACTCGCGTTTCAATATTCTTCAGCTATCTCCTCTAATATGCAGTTGATCGAGGACGACGCTCAGCTTTCTAATGCACTTATCGCTGAATGGAATAAGATTGAAAGAAGCTATGATGAAATGTCTAAAGCGGCTTTGGATATCGGTTTTCCTCTTATTTATGCAAAGAAAGATTTAGAAGGTAAACAAGTATCGATTAGAACGTTAGAAGAGAATGGTATGTATGTCTCTCATGCACTTGATGCAACAATGGGAGACGAGTACTATGTAAACCCTTTTGAGCCCATTTCGGCTTCAATTCCAGAAGGGTGGTCAATAGCGATTTCTGATTACTACTCACTAGTGGGGCAAGGAAAAAAAATAATCAAAGGGCCTTTCCGCGGAAATTTGCCTATGTTCTTAGATAGTGACTTCTCTATAAAGCCTTTATCGCTCGTAGCAATACCTCCATCTGACTTCGTTCCTCAAAACGAAAGTTTGGATAGTGAAATGAATATACATCCCTCTGATGCGTATATGCATATGCAATTGGCTATGTACTACCCAGATTTAGATGGTGTTGATCTTGCGCGAGAAGTCTTTTCTAGTAATAACTCTGATGTAAGCATTGATATTGAAGCGGGCACTATAAACCATCTGAGTGCTCAAGGTGGCTTTCTGGGCAAAAACTTCGTTCAAATCGCCAGTACCGTCTATCAAAAAGATGTGGATGACCTGGAAGATTGGGAAATATTAAGTGTAAAGGCTTCGCTTGATGCCGTGGGGATTGATACGACCTTTGCTTACGGTTCTCCAAGCAATATCAAGTCTAGTTTATTGCACCGACTCTCTTTGCAACTGACAGAAAATGCCTTGGAAGTTTTTATTGGTAGTGGCTTAGAGCCAGCTTTATTTGACGAATTAGAATTTCAAGGTTTAACACAGTTAGATGCTAAAAAAGCGTTTATTGAACTTGTCTATAATACCTTTACCAACTCAAATCTTGGGATGACATTCTCATCATCAATGAGCGAGGATGCAAGAAAGCAAGAGGTCTATGACTCGTTAATGTCTTGGCATAGCGGATATGAAGATCTTCAATCTGCACTAGTTGCAGTAGATTATGATTCAGAGGCGGGTCAACATATTTTTAATTACCCGCTTACGGATGAGCTTTATGCGAAGGGACGCTTATACAGGTACGGAGCTCAGCCTAGCGAGGTAGAAGAACTCTGGAAGCCATACTTGAAACATGGACGGCTTGATCTATTGCACATTCATGGATACAAAGTACAAGCATGGCTGGTAAACAAGGATAAGAATGAGCTTGGTTCACTAACGAATACAGTACAGCAGGAGTGGCATCGTAACTATAATGTTCTGTCCCAAAAGCTTGGACGTTTTTTAGGTGTGATGATTGATGCAAAAGCGAAGCTGACTGGTAAAAAAGCGTATACAACGCAGGTTGCATCGAGAGGCGATGCAAGGTTACATCATGGAATTAAATTATATAAAATTAAGCAAGAGTCCAATTTAATCGGCCAGAATACAACGATAAGTCATCCATCGGTCAATAAATATGTGTTAACAAGTACTAGTCTTGGCTACACAGTACTATTGCCAAATTCAATTCCTGGCCTATTTGATACGGACAAAATATCGCTCAGAGACACTGAGTTGGATTACTACGACTTGAAAGATGAGTCTCCTTTATTTGTGGAAATGAATCCAGACGTAGCTAATCAGTGTGTTTGGGAGAACTTCGAGTCAATGTATTATGCTTACAACTACTGTAAGTCAAAATATACCGAAACGGGTGCTAATAACGTTTCAGATGAAGATCTGATAGCCAGTTTGATCACTAAGTATCTCATTGATAATCGCGATCAACTCAAGACAGTAACAACAGATGCTGATTATATTAAAGGGGTATTGCAGGCAATTGTTCCAGTATGGGCTACCGTAGAAGATTTTGAAAAAGGAAATTACGGGATGGCTTCTCTGGGATTACTGTCAGATGTTGCCTTTTTCCTACCCATTGGTGAGGCGGTATTTAACTCTGTGAAATTAACGGGCAAGATCGCGTCAAACGCACTTCCTGGTAAGTTTAAAATTTCGAGTAGATTCAATAAGGTAAATATCGGAAATAATAAGCGTATTTCAGGTCAAGTTTTTGATATTGATGCTAAAGCGGCAAGAGGCGAAGCACGGAAAGCATGGTTGAATGTTCCTAAAACGATATTTAACGAAATGAACCTTATTCCGGTAGGCGACATTGTAAAAGGAGCGAAGTCAGCATCTTTAAAGATTAAGCAGCGTGTTAAAGGCGTAAAAATTGATAACAACGACCCTTATTCACCGAAGATTTATCAATCTAGAGACTTTAGGATTTCATCAAATAACCGTCCCGACTTTGACCCAGATGCGATCGTTGGTATTCCGTCCAAAGACCGAGAAGCCTTTGCTAGCGTAGCAGATGCTGAAAATGTTATTATCGGTGTGCGCTTCGTTGACCCTAATAACCGTAGCTTATTAGAGTCAGGGTTATATAGCAGTAAGAGCTTGCTAATTAAATCGAAAAGTTCGGATTGGGGTCCTCATGCTGGTTTTATTCCTGTAAACCAGAAATATGCTAAAGCATCGGCTCAAAGCGATGTAAGCAAATATAACCATTACTCTGACAACGCTACTCAAAGTAGAGCCGCGCGATCTGTGCCTCTGTCAATTGATGACAAGCGCCTTAAAGAGCTGCAAAGTGGTGACAATCCGCTTATTCCCGAACTTGCCCAAGATCTAGACAGTGGTATGCTAATGGGGACGTCAAATGGTGTTGACTTCTATTATCAACAGAACGATGGCCTATGGAGTATTCTCGTTCAGGACGGAGCTAGTATTCCTATGCCACTGATGGTGATGGGGGACTATACAAGTCTTAAGCCAATGACAGCAGACTACGATCTATTCAGTGTTATGGCTCACATATCAAATTATGGTGTGTCTGATTTGGTTAAAGTTCCCGTGCCACATAGTAAATGGAAAGCGACTATTGAAAATCCAGAAGAATTAAGTCCAAAATTAAAAGGACTTTATGACAATGAAGACATGTATAATAAGGTGCACAATATGCACTTGGGGGCGATATCAGAACGTGTTAATAGTTTAAAAGACAAAGTTAATAATCGTCTTGGCCGTGGAAAAGGGATGGAGCTTATCCACCATGGTGCGGATGAATCTAACCCATTCCCTGACATTGAAGCAAATTTCCCAGCGACTTATTTTGTACCTCAACGATATTTGAATCATGATGCATTTGGTCCTGGTCAAGGTTCTCTAAGGGATTATTTCCAAGTCGATAATGCGGGTACTGTCATCTTAAAAGACGTAGATGATTTTGCCAACTTTCACCAGCTGATGACAAATGTACACTTTACAGGACCATTAAACTCTCTTTGGTCAGCAAATTATGCTCAGCTAGCACGCAAAAATCGTCTATCACACGCATACTTGAATGCTCGTGACCAAGTAGAAGCTTTGCTAACTCAAGGTATTGATGTAGCGAAGCTTAAATTATATGTACCAGATGTGTTTGATGAAATGCTCCCCCCGGGAAGGATTCCAACTCAAGCGATAGAACAGTTCAGAGTGTATTCTGAAGTGTTAAATGTCGTTGAACATTCCAGCGGTATCCATAGCGCCACACTGAAAACTTATCTGGGAGGTGCCGGTTGGCTCAGCCGTCTGGCTCGTGTAGTTAGAATTGGATATTATTACTACTATGTGACCAGAGTTGGCAACGAATACTACCTTACAGACGAGGCGAGAGAGCAGAAGTTTCAGATTTTGAAGGATGAAGATGGATTCTGGGTAGCGGCAGACATTATTTTACCACCTGAAAGTGGAAATGAAGATACAGACTATCCATCTGTTGAATATTCATCAGATTGGGATACTACGAAAGATAATGTTTTTCTAGATGATGGTACTAAAGCAAAAACGACAACTTCTGGAAGCAAAATTAAATTTGAGCTGAATAATGGTGGTACTTTTGAAATTATTGGCAAGAAATTGCCTGGAGGAGGGGTATTTATGATTTCTAATAATGGACATAACATTGCTAATATTTCTACGCATAGCCATGGTATAAATAACAAAGCTGTTTTTTATAGAGGCTCTGTACCTTTGAATCAAAATAACATGATAGAAATAGAATCAATGAGTAACGGCTTACTTGAAATAGACCATATCAAGTTTAAAAAATAGGCTCATTGTAGATTCGCGGGAATTTTAATTAAAATTAAGGTTATAGAGGGACTTAAAGGAAAGTTACTTTTTACATAACACTCGTATCACGAACCGCAAAGGCCGCTAAAATTTAGCGGCTTTTTTGTTGCTTGTGATCACGTTTTTATTCAAATTTCGCTAAAATGAGTCATAACTTCATTGTCATGTGACATTAAGGCAGACCCTAATGTCACCTAGCTAAATACTGTATATAAGTTGAGAATTATTGATCGATTGAATTAGTCTGAAATTTTTAATGTTTGTTCATTTCTAGTTCATATTGACAGTGCAATAATGTTGTTACTAACTTTTAGGGAACTCATTTTATTTATGAAAAAATTAATTTTATTAGCGGCATTGGTATCATCGTCTGTTTTTGCTAACAACCAAGTAATTAACCAACCAGTGAACGCACAGTACGGTGGTTTTTCTGGTCCATCAGCAGGTATTAATACTGTAAAGTCAGTGTTAGATGCAGGTATGTTTAGTGATGATACTCCAGTATCACTTACTGGTTATTTAGTTGCGTCTTTAGGCGGTGAAATTTATACGTTTAAAGATAATACAGGTACAATGCATGTAGAGATTGACCATGATAAATGGTTTGGCTTACAAGCGACGCCAACAACTAAAATTACAATTTATGGTGAAATAGATAAAGAATTTAATTATACGAAAGTCGATGTAGATCGTGTAAGTCTAGCTCAATAGTATTAACGTTATTGATTATGAAAAGGTCGTCAAATTTGGCGACCTTTTTTTGATCGTGCTCACGCTTTAATTCAAATTTTAAGAAAACGAGTCATAACTTCATTGTCATGTGACATTAAGGCAGACCCTAATGTCACTATAGTTATTTATATGGAAATATCTAGCGAGTTGGGCTCTTAATTAAATAGCCTGTAATTATTTTTGTCCAATGATTAAAAGTTCTACGAGCATATATCATCGCTTCCTATTGATATTATCTAGACAGAAAGCCTGTATTTAGAATAGAGTAATTATCATAGCTAGCAATTAAGTTTATTGATTCAGGTGTTTGAGATGTATTTATTCCAATACATTTCGCACCACTGCGAAGACCAGCTTCCAAACCACTAAATGAATCTTCAAAAATAATACATTTTTCAATAGGGACTTTTAGCCTTTTTGAGCAAAGTTGAAAACCTTCAGGATCTGGTTTGCCATTTTTTACATCATCTCGGTTAATTACACATGAAAAAAAATCATGAAGGTTATGATAATCGAAAATAAAATTAATTCTTTCAGGCCAGCTAGCTGTTACTAAACCAACTTTAATGCCATTTTTCTTTAAATAATTTAAAGTATGCTTTACTCCTAGAATTAATGCTGTCGGAGATCGCTCTTCAATTAAATCTACTTCTTCTTTTATTATTTTCTGCTCGATTTCGGTAAAGTGGCCAAACAAATAAGATAATGTGTATTGCCCACTTCTACCGTGAACATGCTGTTCTAATTCATATGGGCTAATATTAACACCATATTTAGTTGCTACAGTTGTCCAAGCTAGTTCAATCACAGGTTTAGAATCAATCAATGCAGCTTCATATTCATTTAACATGTAAGGACTCCTTTGTAGTAATGACCATTAAGGAATCTAAATTTCCTGCAACCTTGTCTTCATATATATTTAAAGCTTCAGAACTATTGTCGGCTGAACAAGTCACAGGAAGAATCACTGCTTTTTGGTCTAACATTGCAACGATAATAAGGCCAGATTCATTCTCGTTTAGACTTTGGGGAATGATTCGACCGCCACCATTCAAAAAAATATATTTTTGCTTAGTCATTTAAATACTCCAGTTCTTTATTATTATCTTTTTTCCATACGATAAGGTCTTCATTAAAAATTAATAAGTCGATAACGCCTTTTCCAAGATTAGCTAATGCATTTTCAGCAGTACAAACAATAGGCTCTTCATGCATGTTAAATGAGGTATTAATTAACGCAGGTTCATTAGACTCTTGTTCCCAACAAACTAGAAGTTGATGAGTGAACGGATCTGATCTTTGGGTAATAACTTGAGGTCTAGCCGTATCATCTACATGTGTCACAGCAGGGCAATGGGTTTTGAAGTATTCCGTACAATCATAAGTCATTGTCATAAAATGTGAGGCAACATGGTCATAATCCCAATCTTTAAAACAATCTTTAGCAAAAAGATCTGCAACAATTGGAGCAAAAGGCATGAATTCTGTTCGATTCATTCTTTCATTAAGCCAAGAATTAATCGTTATGTCTTTTGCACTGCATATTATACTTCGATTACATAATGACCTTGGGCCAAATTCCATTTTTCCTTTGGCTAAGCCGATAACTTTATTTGATTTTAATGCCTTGATTGATTTTTCTATCACATCATGTTGATTTGATAAGGTGTAACAATAGTTCGATGATAATGATTTTATTATATCTTCTGATGGTTTGATTTCAGGTCCGATTTTCATTGATGGTACTTTAATTCGAGTTCCTGCAAACTCAAATAAACAACAAATTGCGGCTCCTAGAGGTAAACCATCATCACCCATAGCGGGAAGTACGTAGATGTTTTTTACCCCATCTAATTCTCTTAATCGCTGGTTGAGTTTGACATTCCCAAAAACACCACCCGCTAAACAAAGGTTTTGTGGGTGTTCTTTAGATACATATTGCTGAACTACAGTCGTTAGAATGTGTTCGATATGTTCGATATGTTCGATATGTGCTTGTGCAGCTGCCGCTATATCTTCAGGTTTATCTCCGTGAAATAAAAACTTTAACTGTTGATAATTATTGTTGTATGACGGTAAATAACCATCTTCAAATTTTGCTCTAATCCGATAGTTTTGGTCAATATCGATTAGTTTTCTCATTTTATGTATTAGTTTTGTTGGATCTCCATAAGCAGCTAAACCGGTGATTTTTCCTTCATGGCGATTTGGTTTATAACCTAAGAGCGCTGTAATACGTCCATAGAAATAACCTAAGCTGTCAAATGTAGTTTCTCGTTGTAAGACTTTAAATTTATTGTTACTAAACTTAGATAGTGTAAATGATTGAAAGTCACCTCGACCATCGCAGGAAATTGTAATTCCGTCATCAAAAGGGGAACATAAAAAAGCAGCATTAGCATGTGATTCATGGTGGTCAATATAAATAACCTTATCTAATATATTGTTATCTTTTAAAAATTGATGAAATTCATTTTGCGTATCCGCATCATTAATCATTTCATCTTTTAAGCGCTTTCTTAAAATGACGGCATCAGACGAAGAGGTCAGGCAAGCTTCTACTATACGATCAAAATATAATTCCAAATGTTTCTCTTTAGAAAAATCTGAAGCCCAACCAAATGCAATTTTATCAATCTGATCTAATGTAAGATTTGCTTCCGAAAGTACGAAGTTAATAGCGTGATTTGGAAATGATTTATGCGCCTTAATTCGTGTAAATCGTTCTTCACTCGCGGCAGCTACAATCTGCCCATTACTAATCAAACACGCACCAGAATAGTCATTATTTGCAATTCCTAAAATATTCATCTGTTTTCCTTATTACATGAGGGCTGTTGTTGTTTTTTATACTTTAGTAAGTATTTTTAATTCGATATAATGAATTAAATTCAAATTTCGATGAGGTTTTGGAATGGATATAGATCAAATAAAGGCTTTTTGTAAATTGGCAGAGAAAGAGCATTATGGCTTGGCCTCTCAAGCACTATTCATGTCTCAATCTGCTCTTACTAAGAAAATCCAACGATTAGAAGATAATATTGGGTGCAAGTTATTTGAAAGAGGTAGAGCTGGAGCTAAATTGACGACGGTAGGACGAACATTACTACCTGAAGCTAAACGACTAGAGCAGAATTTTTATTCTTTTGAAATGTTAAGTAAAAACGTATCGATAGGAAAATGCGGGGTATTAAAAATAGGTTATGGAATATCTTCTTATCAACTTGCACCGAAGTGCATAGCTTCATTTAAAAAAAATCATCCAGAAGTACATGTAAATCTTGATGACATGCCTTCTTGTAAGCAAGTGGATATGTTATTAGAAGACAAACTTCAAGTTAGTTTTAATCGAATACCGGTATCTTCTCCATTAGTTTCTATACCTATTGGTTCTGATAAATTAGTAATAGCAATACATCAATCTGTAAGCGTTGATGAACATAATCTTTTAGAGGTAATTGAAAAACTTGATTACATGAGACTTGCTCCAGAAAGAGGTCCCGGACTAGCTGCTCAAATAGGAAAATATTTATACGAAGTTAATTTGAATTTACTTATAGTACGAGAAGCAAAAGATATACTAAGCTTACTTTCTATGGTTTCTGCAAATCTTGGCTATACAATTGTTCCAGCAAGTGCCCAGCAACTAGCTCATGATCAAATCCAATATCTTGAGCTTCCATATGCTAAGACTGAATGGGATATAGGCGTGGTATGGAATAAATCTATTCATGATCCTATTAGAGATAATTTTATTGAATATTTAAAGCAAAATGCCATTGAACTTTATGAATGCGATTTAAGTAGATGGTAATCGAATTGGTAATGTTAAATACCGCTAAAATTTAGCGGCCTTTTTCTTAGCTAGCGATCACGCTTTCATCCAAATATAGCTAAAATGAGTCATAACTTCATTGTCATGTGACATTAAGGCAAACCCTAATGTCACTAGGTGGAATGTGGTAAGCTGCAAGAGAAAGAGCGAACGCTGTTCGTTCTTTTAACTTGTTCGTTCTGTCCTTTGCTTTTCCTTAATATGATAGAAGTGTCAATAGGTTTATTAATGGATACATATTTTTCTTGATAATTTTTTCTGTGATAACATATAGACTATAATCTATATTGATGGTTTGGTTATAATGTGGACTGTATTAACAACGGACATTTTCGATGAATGGTTTGATTCTCAGTTAGAAGATGCACAAGAAAAAATATTAGCTGGTTTAATGGTAGCTAGAACGTAACAATAACCGACACACTCTTACCATTTAAAAACTCGCTCGGAC
>NZ_CAMLHO010000041.1 GCF_946479765.1 uncultured Aliivibrio sp. | reverse complement strand
GTTTTAAGTTCAATAGACGCTTCAATCTTGAAAAGATGCTTGATCAGCTTATGTACTTAAGTATTCAAACTGCATCGATGCCAGAGCTGTTGCTAAAACTAGCGGAGACTCGGTGGTAATCAGAAAACCCTAAGTGAATTACTTCGGGTTTTTACCTATTACATACCGAAGAAAGTGCCTACGGCTAATCCTAAGAAAATGATGGCAGTAATACGATGAATTAAGGTTAGCGGTAGTTTATCAGCAGAAAATTTACCAATCAGAACCACTGGCACATTCGCCAATAACATACCAATTGTTGTACCTAAAATGACCCAACTCAGAGCATCTGAGTATTGAGCGCCTAGGATAGACGTTGCGATTTGAGTTTTATCACCAATTTCAGCAATGAAAAAGGCAATGAAGCTAGCAACAAAAGGGCCTCTGTTTGATATTTTCTCATCATCATCCAGTTTATCAGGGATCAAGATCCAACCCGCCATTGCAAGAAAGCTGACAATAAGAACCCATTTCAATGTTTCTGGTGTTAAAAAATCGGCAATAACAACGCCTAAATAAGCCGCTAAAGCATGATTTAAAATGGTCGCAAAAAAGATTGCGGCAATAATAGGGATTGGTTTTCGGTATCTACTGGCAAGCAGTAAAGAGAGGAGTTGGGTTTTATCACCGATTTCGGCTAGTGCGACGGTGGTTATAGATATTGCTAGTACACTCACGACATTACTCACTTGGGCGGGATTATAATTATAAGATCCATAGAAAAACCTCACGCCCACCCAATGGTTCGTGATGTTAATCTAAGGTCTTGCCGAACAAGTTGCTTATACTTGTCTCGTATACCATGATGATTTTGCATCAATTATGTTGATATACGAACTTTCTGTTTATTTTGTTTAGACAATTAAAACATGAAAGCAGGCTACTCCCCAAAGAGTAAGGACGTGATAATAGGGGAATCAGCGTCTAGATTCAAGTCAAGGTATTGTTAGATAATGTGAATTACTCTGTTTGTGATCGTAGTAGTAGAGTTTTTTACACACCTATTTTGATGGGTTCGTATTATAATCCGCTTCATTCAATCATCTTATGTAAATGGCGCTATGGATCTTATTCAACTTTCTCGTATTAAATTTAAACAATTAACGGCGCTGCATATAATGTTGTCGACTCATAGTGTTACTCAAAGCGCTGAAATTTTATGTATGAGTCCATCCAGTGTCAGTAAAACGTTATCGCAATTACGATCATTACTTGGTGATGAGCTTTTTTATCGAGATGGTACGAAATTAATCCCAACGGCTTTTGCGCTAAAAATGGGGCCGACAGTGCATCTTATTTTAAATAATATGAATGGGTTGTTGAATCAGTCATCTTTTGAACCAAAGGCATTTACAGGAAAGTTTTCATTGTCTATGCGTGAGAGTACGTTTGAAATTTTTGCGCCGATTATCAGTGATATTTTATCCAATCAAGCCCCTCATGCTCACATTGATATTCACTCTAAAGAACAACTTGGTTTCGATGCGCTCTTGAGTGGGCAAGTGGATGTCATCATTCTACCACATGATAAAAGTCAGCCACCAACGAATGAAAAGCAATTAGTGTGGGAAACTGTGATTGATGATGAGATGGTGTGTTTAATGAAATCAAATCACCCATTAGCGACAGAAACCCTTACGGTTGAAAATTACTTAGCGTATAAGCACATTGGTATTTTTGATAAAGAATTAAATCAGCCTTATTTTGAGCAGCTGTTGACGCAGCAACATCAACCGAGAAACATGGCAATGTCGGTTGCTGATTTCGGTAGTGCGGCGGCGATGTGCCATCATTCTGATTTTTTATTTACTTGTTCTAAAAAGTGGTTTGAAGTAGCAAAACAAGCGCAAGATTTGATTGAAAAACCGCTGCCTTTTGGTTACGGGCAGGTTGTTTACAGTGTGGTTTATAATAAGTTGAGTTTGAATGACCAAGCGTTGAGTTGGTTATTGAATCGCATAAAGAATTAGAAGAATCAATATAAAAAGAGAAATAATGCTAACCTTCTCTTTTTATCGATATGACACGATATAGACTCTATTTACCAAAATGTATTGGCTATTTATTATTAGGACTTTTTAAGCAATGAGTTTGCTTAGGTATAAACTGAAGGAGTGATGACGCTTCGCCCTAAGTGTTTTACTAAGCGATTTTCAAACTTTTCCATTTGTGTTTTACTGCATTTATCCCACGTTAATGCTTCACCAATCACGCCGTGATGCTGAAACGCATTTAATCGAATATTTATATACTCAGGTAGAGTCTTTAAATGCGCACTAATGGCATGTATTTCGGTGAGTAAATCGGTTTTATTGGGAATATAAAGCAAACGAACCTCATGTAATTTTCCGTGTTGAGCCAATAAATTAATAGAGTGCAATACTCGGTGATTTTCTCTGCCAACCAACCATAAATGGGTGTCATTCTGCCATGCTTTTAAGTCAATCATGGTGCCATCAAGATAAGGTAAAACCTTGTACCAGCCTTGCTCAGATAAACTGCCATTGCTGTCAATAAAACACGTAAGGTGGCCTAATGATTTTTCTGATTTAATGGCTTTAAAGTATTCAATAATAAACGGCAATTGTAGGGTTGCTTCACCACCAGAAATAGTAACGCCACTTAAAAATGGAGCATGTTTTTTAGTAAATTCAAGTAGTTGTTCTACAGAATAAGTTGTTATTTTAGGATTGGATTTACTTGGGCAGACATCAATGCAGTTATCACATTGAGTACACAACGCTTTATTCCATATGACTTTCTTACTTAGTGAATCATCAAAGGTTAATGCTCCAGTAGGGCACGGTTCAACGCAATCACCACAATGGTCACAGTGATTAATGGTATGAGGATTGTGACAAGTAATGCAATCGTAGTTACAGCCTTGTAGGAAGATCACAAGACGGTTACCGGGACCATCGACACAAGAAAAGGTCAGTATTTTACTGACCAATCCTGTTTTGTCGTAGTTGATGGTATTGCTCTGTTGAGTGATAACGTCAACCATAATATTACTAACTTATTCTGCGTACGTTGGTGTCATTTCTAGCGCAGCAACACGAGGTGTACGGTTCAATACTTCCGTATTTTTCGCCGCTTCTGCTCCTAAAAACGTAGTATTGGTTCGAGAGCCTTCAGCGTCGTACTTAGCGATATCAGACAATTTGACCATATAACCTGTAATACGAACTAAATCGTTAGAAGCAACATTGGCGGTAAACTCGCGATAGCCTAATTGCAGTGCGCCTTTCGCTAAATTAAACATTGCTTCTGGGTTTGATTTAACCGTTTCATCAATGGTCAAAATATCACTGACACCAGAGGTGTAATATTGATGATGCTCAGCAGTGGCTTGTACATAAGATACTGGGTCAGGTTCTGTTCCATAAGGGATACGAACACCAGGTGTTACATCAATATCTAAGCTAATACCACCTTGAGCGTGAAGTAAGGCTTTACCGTGATAGCCATATTTTACCTCGGTAGAATTAACGATCTCTGATAATTGTTTTGAAATAGTGTGACCTAATTGATTTGCCATTTCGTCATGACCGTATTTTGCGTCAATGTCTTCTTTTTTCATAAGAATATCTACGGCTTCAGCCATACCGTAGATACCAAACATGGGTGCAAAACGATCTTCATGGATTAAGCCTTCTTTGGTTAAGAAACCTTCAAAGAAATTTGATTGTTCATGCAAAAATGCACTTCTTGTATTAATTAAGCCAAACATAACGTTGCAGTATTTAGGGAGCACGTTATCAACAAAGTCCGCTTTGTTTTGGGCTTTTTTAGCCACTTCTTTTAAGTTCATACGGACAAGAGTATTTGAGCCACCCGCTAATGGTAGTGAGTTGTAGCAACTGACGATACCAAAGCCCGTATTGTGGTATGCCTTAGCATGAACAGGGTAGTTTGCAATGTGCGGTTTGCTGCACTCACAAATATTTGAAGCCGCGTGACGAAGCAGATCATCTGGAGTGATCTCAGCGTCGTACATAAAGGTTAAATTCGGTGCAATTTGTTTTAATTCCGCATCAACACGTAAGATAGTACGACAAATAATATTATCTGTAGGGCCAATGTTTACGTGCATGAAAGCATCAGGAAGCGTGCGATCAAGCATGATCCAGAAGCGTCTTATTTTTTGATAAATTTCTTCATCACTAAGGGTAGCAACAAAAGGCATAAGCACAGTATCAAGTTGGCCAAGATAAACAGGAATAGAAGTAACAGAAGGGACATGATGATAAATAATAGTCAGTAAATTTAATGCATCATCAAAATCTTCCGCTGGTTTTAGCTCTAGATATTCTGAACCTTGAGTTAAAAATTTAGCGTAATCAGGTAATACATAGCGAGGTTTAAACGGGGCGTGACCTTCAAACATGTCACATAATACGCCATCTTTTAAGGCTTGTTGGGTTTCTGAGTCAATCTCCATATATGGAAGGCTAGCTTCTGCTTCTAATGCCAAATAATTTGATTTTTGCTTTGGAGAAAGAGTAGCGTCAGTAATGATGCTGTAGAAACGTTCTTGACTCATGATAAAACCCTTTTTATTAGTATGGGTTTATTATGAGCTAAGAATATCCTTTCAATCAGTGAAATTTAAGTAAAGACTCTTTTCTATTTTGGAAATTACAGTTTGCTCATATTTCAAATAAGAAATGATCACTTCATGTAATGGGAAGGAGTCTCGCCTGTGTGTTGCTTGAAAAAGTGAATAAAAGCACTGTCACTAGAAAATTCTAACGCGTGAGCAACGGCAGAGACGCTCTTTTTTTCGGATAGTTGTTCAATTGCGGTAAGTAAGCGCCATTGTTGTCGCCACGCTTGATAAGGCATTCCTGTTTCTTTAATGAATAAACGTGAGATGGTTTTGCTGCTGGCGCCAATTTGGGTCGACATTTCATTTAATGGCTGAGGAAGAGAGTCTCCTGTTTTTATCCTTTCTAACCATACAGTGAGGCGTTTATCTGTAGGTAGGGGCAATGTAAGATCGTATTTTTCTGCGTGCAATAATTCTTCACAACATAAAGCTAAGGTATTCGCTTGCTCACTACTTGGTTTATCCCATTCCCAAAAAGCCATTCGTTCAATTAATTCTTTTAATAATGGTGTAACGTTAAAAACCGCAAGATCGATAGGTAAGTTATCAATGTTCGAAGGATCAAAATAGAGCGAGCGATAAGCTACGACATTTCTCATGATAGCACAATGTTCAACCCCCGCAGGGATCCAAGCCGCTTTGGTTGGAGGTAGCACGCAATGCAATCCATCCAGAGTAATACTCATACAACCATGTGGTGCAAATAACAATTGAGCACGATTATGCTTATGCATGCCGGAATCATGTTTACCAATTTGAGCTGCAATGCCAACAAAAGAGTAAGGCATGTCATCAACATAAAAGGGGGTATTTCTATCAATCAGCATGAGTTGTCCTTATTTTGATATTTATTGTTCCATTGTTGATATTTGACCATAACACAAATATCTATACTTCTCTTATTCCAAATAGAAGAGAAAAGAGAATGAATAGAAAACCTCATGTTGGTCTCATTGTTATTTTAATGATGTTTCCACAAATTATAGAAACCATTTATAGTCCTGTGCTGCCACATTTAGCGAGTTATTTTGATGTAAGTATGGGAACAGCTAGCCAAACGCTATCGATTTATTTTGTCGCTTTTGCTGTGGGTGTTGTTGTCTGGGGACGCGTTGCTGATGTTATTGGGCGTCGAAAAGCCATGTTAAGTGGTTTGTTGATCTATGGTATTGGTAGTGCATTGGCAATCACCGTGAATCATTTTGACATTATTATTATTGCTCGTGTGTTGTCTGCATTTGGTGCTGCGGTTGGTTCTGTAGTGACTCAAACTATGCTGAGAGACAGTTATAATGGAAAAGAATTAGGTAAAGTCTTTTCATTGATGGGGATGGGGATTTCGATTAGCTCAGTACTTGGTTTAATGAGCGGTGGTGCACTTTCACAATACGCAGGGCATTTTGCGGTATTTAGTGTGTTGCTTGTTCTTGCTATTGTGTTGTTTAGTTGCTCACTATTAACACTACAAGAAACCAAACCTGATAACATTCAGCCAGTGAGCTTTATTGCTGTGCTGAAAACTATGTTAAAAGACAAGGCGATTTGGAAAAGTGCCATTCTTGTGGCTTGCTTTAATATCATGATGTTTAGTTACTATTCCTTGGCTCCGTTTATTTTTGATAGATTAGGATTAAGTTCGATGGAATTTGGCTACAGTGGTGTAGTACTTGCGCTGGCTTCCGTTATCGGCAGTGTGATGAATCGATATTTATTATCAAGAAACATGAAAGCAGATAAGTTAGTGATTTTTGCTGTGTTATTTAGCATTATCGGAGCAATTGGCGTTTACTTATTGCAAGGTGATTTATGGTTTTTAATTCCGATGATGTTGGTTGTTATCGGTTTTGGTATCGCGATTCCTAATATTTTATCTACCGCATTAGTGAGTTATAAACACCAAGCAGGTACGGCTGGGGCGATTTTAGGTTTGTTTTATTATTTGATGATCGGAACAGGTTTAGGAGTTGCTGGAATGGTTGGAAATCTTGGTGCGATATTGATTATGACGTCATTACTTGCAGCTGTAATGGCTTGCCGTAAATAGTTACCATAGTTAATTCAGGATGAATCAATAAAAAGCCCTTATTCATACCTGAGGGGGGAGTGAATAAGGGCTGTCAATTGACGTTGTTATTTTATTATTTAATTAAGAGCATATTATTAATATGAATGTTCGCCTAATACTTTTCCGTTTACGGTTTTACCGTAGTAGCCTTGGTGGTTATGGTACTTTTCTTGGTTTGCTTTTAAATCCCCTTTGTAACGAGGATCTTGAGGACGTTCATGACTGTTCATGAAGGCAGCAACATCCCATGCTTCTTGTTTGGTGATCTGAATACTTTTTCCAAGTGGCATGTTTTCATAAATAAAGAAAGCGGCGGTATTAACACGGTGCATGCCTGCTCCCCAGTTAAATGAGTCTTTGCCCCATAGTGGTGGGAAAGATTGCACGCCGTGATCTCTAATGCCTTCGCCATTGGCACCATGGCAGCTTGCACATGTAGTGTTGTAAACAATCTCGCCACGCTCAATAGAAGGCGCTTGCTCTGGTTTGTCTAGTTTTGGAAAGCTGCGACCAGCAAGTTTACCTCGTTTTCCTGCGGGTAACTCTGTCATCATTTCAGCTGGTAAAATGAACGTTTCATCATTACCGCCAAGCTGAACTGCGGTATCGGATAATTCTGGAATCGGGGTATCTTGCATTCCATATTTGTCTAATAACCCACCCATGGCTAACCAGTAGGAATACGCACTTAATGCGACTAATTCAGGTGAGTCTGTTGGCGGAGCGGTACCGTTCATGGAATAAGTGAAACACCCTTGAATACGTTCAGCGTAGGTGTTTACTTTGTCATTTTTTGAGCGGTAAGCAGGGTAGGCCATGAATGCTCCCCAAAGAGGGGCCGAATCGGCTTTCATCCCGGCTTGCATATGGCAGTTTACGCAATTCTGTTGGTTATTAACGTATTTGCCTTGCAAGGTTTGCGTGTTTACAAATAGAGAATAACCTTGTTTAACTTTGTCACCAAAAGGGGTGTTCGGGATCGTACTGAAATCACGTGGAACTAAGTGATCAGACTTTTCTGTTTTTGGATGGGCCGGTAATTCTGCTTGTTTGTCTGGTAAATCGGTATTTGCTAAAACGTTATTTGATAATAACGTTGCGGCAGCCAGAGTGATTAGGTATTTTTTCATTGTCATCATCCTTATTTCACGTTGGCAAAGTATTGAGATAATTGCGTGATCTCAGTGTCTGTGAGTTGTCGTGCGATACTGCCCATTACGTCATTATGATCGCCTGAGCGAGTTTTGTTTTTCCACGCTTTTAATTGTTCTTCAAGATAATCAGGATGTTGGGTTGCTAAGCGAGGAAAATCTTGTACCCCAATACCACTGGCACCGTGACAAGTAGAGCAAGCTGGAATATTACGATTCCAATCGCCTTGATAAACGAGCTTACGAGCAGGATCGTCGATAATGGCATGGTCGCCGCGGTGTTCTGGATTTTTAATTTCAGGAGCAGATAAAGAGGCGAAATAGTTAATGGCTTCGGCTTTCTTTTTTGGATCAGAAATGAGGCCTGCCATTGGTGTCATCAGAGGGTCGCTACGCCCGCCTGCAATGAATAAATCGATTTGACGAGTAAGGTATTCCGCGTTTTTCCCTGCAATCATAGGGGCCATGTTGGGTAAGCCCATGCCGGTGGGCATATGGCAACTGGTACATACGGTTGCTGCGGGTGGAATTGGTGCTGCAAAGGCTGAGCTGATGGATAGAAGCAAAACCCCTAACCCCATGCTGCCTTGAACTATTCTGGTTAATGACATATTTGCTCCACAAAAATCACTTTATTTTTTTAGGGATATTTTCTTTTTATTATCAATATTATTTATAGTCTTGGGTATTGTGGTTTTCCACATTTATTATGCAGCGTGTGATATGAATGGGCTTATTTTTATTCATAGAACGGAATAATAACTGGTGTGTAGAGCACACCAGTCATCGTATTTAAGTGAATTGCTAGCTTAGACTGATTTTAGCAGGAAGCGCTTGTCTTGCTGCTGCACCAACCACCCAATCAAGTAAAACGCCTTTGCCTTCACGAGTTGGGTCTATCAAGCCAATGTCATTAATATTTACGCCATCGTTTGATTTTAACTTTACCGGTTGTTGAGTATCGCCAATCCAATGGGCACGTTCACCTAACTCTTTATGACCAAACCCATGTTCAAAGCCTAGTGTGCCACGTTGAATACCATCAACTAACATCGCTAACGCTTTGGTTGAGCTGCTTGGTGTGGTTATTGTGAATACATCGCCAGTTTTGACGCCGAGTTTTTGTGCGTCTGTCGGATGAATATAAACAGGGTTTACGCCTTTAATTGAATTCAAGCGAGGAGATAAGTTAGACACCGCGCTGTGAATGTTAGATTTAAAGTTAGTTAACGTAAATGGCCATTCTGATTTTGGGTATTTATCACTTAACGGTGTGCCATCAGCGAGCTTTTGTGGATACCACGTAGGGCAACCACTGTATTGCTCACCTGTCATGGTGTTGCGAGAGGTGCCGAGTTTCTCGTTCCAAATGGCTAATGGTTTTTTCCATTTGTATTTCATTTCATCGTTTTTGTACGCTTCTGTTGCGTCTTCAAAACGCCCTCCGCGAGCAAAAATATAGGCCACTTTTCCTAATTCTTCTGGCGATAAAACTCGTTGCATGTCTGGTAGTAATCGCTCTAATCCTGATAACACCATGTCTTCTGCGGTGGCGGTTGGTACGCCATTAGCCACATAAGCAAGGTTAGCCGCTGAGCGTAAATAGAAATCTTCCGCACAATGAATGCCATGCCAGTTGCCGTTAGCATCTGAAATTGCGTTATCCCCAAAACCACCAAGATCCATCTGTTTTGCAATATCAATAAAGAAATTTTCAAGATTGATAGTGCGACCATCAGCCGTTTTTTCTGTTAATGGTTCAACAATAGGCCAGCGAGCTGTGACGGCTTTTGTGGGTACGCCATGCCAAGGTGTTGCCATTCCCCAACTTTCATAGGTAACAGTGTCGGGTACTAAGTAATCAGATAGTGCTGTGGTTTCGTTAATGAAGGCATCAACAGAGACAATCAATCCCAATTGTTTTGGATCTTTGATTTTATCGCTTAATAAATTATCTAATCCAGGAACGCCATAAAGCGGGTTTGCCATGTGGTTTATCCACGCTTTTGCACGGTATGGATAGCCATCAATCGCCGCTGACAAATGTTCTGTCAGTAACGGAGCAGAAATAGGGTACCAAGGTGAGCGAGTTGGGTAAGGCGATTGGCCTGCCGCTATTTTACGTTTGTATTCACTGGTTTTCTGGTATGGGAATTTACTGCGAGATAAGAAAACGCCTTGTGGCTTCACCTTACCTGAGAATTTTGCAAAGTTATAACGTGGACCTTCCGCCGACGTAGGGTAACCGCCTGCTTTTGCCATCGTACCACCTTTTAAATTGATGTTACCGATAAGGGCATTCAACATCAAAATGGTGTAAGCGTTATAAAAGCCATTACTGTGCATGTTACCGCCGTGGGTATCGACGACAGCTTTAGTTCCATGACTGGTAAATTTAGTGGCTAATGCAATGATCTCATCTTCTGAGATCCCACATTGCTCACTGTAGAACGCCAAGTCATATTTAAACGCTTCTTCTTTTAAGCGTTGTAATGATGACTTAACGGTGACGGTGCCAGTGATGGTTTCTACTTGTTGGCTTACAAATAACATCGCTGGTTGGTTCTGTGTATTGATGGCTAACTGTTTCGTTTTTGCATCAATAATCACATAAGGATCACTGTCAGACAGCGCTTCGCCTTCATACGCTAATCCCATTTCAGACGCACGTAAGAACGCGCCATTTCTAGGATGAGATTCATCGCTAATAACAAGGTGAGTGGCATTACACCAATGGGCTGTGCCTGCGCTTTTCATTGCATTCGCACTTGGTTGCGCTAAGAAGGTATGATTGTAACGCTCGTTAGTGATGATCCATTGGATCATACCTAGCACTAAAGCGGAATCCGTGCCAGAGTTAATTGGCATCCAACGGTTGTTATCACCCGCCGCTAGGCTTGATGAACCAGCAGGTAAGCTTGGTGTGATAATCGTGTATTCAAAATTACCACGAGTACGAGCAGCGGCTAATTGGCGAGCTTGACGTTTAAATGGATTACCGGCTTGGGCTGGCGACATACCAATAAAAATTGCAAATTCGGTGTGTTCTAAATCCGGTTTTACGTGAGCGAACTTGTCGAGATCATTCATTAATGCGCCAGAGCCTGCGCGGAAAGCATAACCACAATATGAACCATGATGACCAAAATTACGTGTACCATAACTGTTAAAAGCAAAGCGTTTTAAAATGTCATCACGACCTTCGTTACCCGCGTTGGTGACTAACAGTTGATTGGCCTTTGGGCCGTATTCTGGGTTATTAGGATCAACAGGTGTTTTTAGATCTCGAATAGCACGTAATCCTTCAACATGACCTTCACCAAATAAATCGCCTCCTTCAATCACTTCTTCAAGTAATTGTTCATAACTGATGGGCACCCATTTTCCTTCACCACGTTTACCGACACGTTTTAATGGTTGAGTAATACGATACGGACTGTTGCGAATTTCCATCATGCCATTACCACGGGCACACGCCGTTGAACGACCTGCAATGCCGGTTTCTCCGGCTAAGCCAATGTACGCGTCTTTTACTGATGTATTGAATGGGATTTGCTGCTCGTGTGATAACGGATGATACGGATTGCCAGAGATACGTAAGATCTTATCGCTGTCATTATCAATACGAACGCGTAGGCCACATAATGTCCAACAACCAAAACACATTGAAGGGGCAACACGTTGCTTTGGATTAGGGATAAATTTCCCTTCTTCTGTCACCGTGTATTCTGGTTCTAATGAATTACCATGATGAATGTGGTTGGTTTTCTTACCTGCGGTGCCTTCAATCACCCCATGAGCCATGTGTTTCGCTGTTGTTGCATAGCCTGCTGCAAAAGCACCAACACCACCAACAGCAAGACCTGATTTTAAAAACTGACGACGTTTGTTATCCATGTTCAATTCCTTACTTGGTTGATTTTGTTGTGTTGATGAGTTCAGATGCAGCAAGTGCTAACGCCATCCATAAGCCAAACATACCAATAATGCCCAGCAGCCAAGAGCCGCCCATTGGCAGTTCGTATGGGTAAGCACCCACATCAAATTTTGGAATGGTTTGTACATCCATCATGGTGACCCAACGTAAATAAAAGCTCGCACACAAGGTCGTTAATGCAATCACAGCTAAACTCAGTCGATGCAGTTTTTTGATGTTTTGAGCCACAATAAAACAAAGGACAAAACCCATGCTGACAATGCTTAATCGAGTGATCCAATCGCTGTTTTCGTACAATGAAAAGTACGGATTATTTGAAGCCCAAAGCGGCATAAGAATAAAAGCGAGCAGTGAGCTTAATGTCATCACGCGCTTGATGAGAGATAAATCCCCGCTCTTCATGACGTCGTTATTTTCTGATGGGAACAGCCATAATAAAATTGCAGAGAAACCAATTGCACCTAAGAACGCAGTGATAAACCAAAGCAGAGGCGAAGCGGCTTGATTCCATAATGGACGGCTTTCTACAATCGCAATTTCAGCGCCCGTATAAAGCGCGATGCTTAACCCTGATAAAACCGTGATCGCCGCGACGATTTTCATTTGTACGGCACTTATTTCCCAATCCCCCAGTGTTAGTAAGCCTACTAATTTTGCGATTGGGTTGGTGCTGTTTTTCAATTGGGCAATGTCATCACGTAAATATAGCCATGCTGTGAGTACTGCTAGCCCTGAGAAAAGAGGCAAGAATAACGATCCAAGAGACATCCAAGACCAAGGCGTAAGATGGAAGAAGAAATGCCAAGCACGACCTGGTTGATGCAGATCACCGGTTAATGCTAACGGACCAACAATTGCGCCAATCGCAAGGGTTAATACCAATGCCGATCGCATTTTATGGCTTGTGAATTGTTGAAATACCAAGCTCAGTAAAAACAAAATAGCAGCAGCGTAAGCAGAGCCAATGTATAAGAAATATTGCACGGCCCACGGAAGCCACGCGGTTGCTTGTGGTTGAACTAAAACTTCAGTGATGTTCATGCGTTTTCTCCTTTTGGATCATAAATCGCGGCTTTACCTTCAATGTGAGACGTAAAGCGCTCGTCCATGCCGATATAAAACACATGCGGTTGTGTTTCTTCTTCTGGTTTTAGTACTTTGATGTCCGCTTGGTTTTCTGCCATTAAGCGCACAATTTCACTGCTTGGATCATTCAAATCACCAATCACACGCGCGCCACCTACACAGGTTTCGACACAAGCGGGCAATAAGCCTTTTTCTAAGCGGTGAGCACAGAAGGTGCATTTGTCAGCGGTTAAGGTTTCTTCATTAATGAAACGGGCATCGTAAGGACAAGCCTGAACACAATAAGCACAGGCTACACAGCGTTCGTTATCCACCATGACAATGCCATCTTCACGTTGGAAGGTCGCTTGAACTGGGCAAACTTTAACGCAAGGGGGATTTTCACAGTGGTTACACAAACGCGGTAACATGAATGATTTGACGTTTTGAACTTCAGTATCGCCATTATCTAGCGTGACTTCATATTGTTTTACGGTTGTTCTAAACTGCCCAATAGGTGCTTGGTTTTCTATGGAACAACCCACGGTACAAGCTTGGCAACCTACACATTTTCGTAAATCCACAACCATCGCGTAACGTTTACCCACTATGCCTTTGCGGTCTGGTTGGTTATTATTACGGATAATAGTATTGGCTGATAATGTGCCTGCGCCAGCGACAGGAATAATCGCAGCGCCTGCGGTAAGAGTGCCAAGACGACTGATAAATCGACGTTTGGTATTGTCCATAAAACACCTTTTTGGTTAGGAGTTAGAGTGCATTTCATAATATGAATGGATTATTAAGAATTAAGTCAGTGCCGCCTATTGTGGTTTTCCACATAGCGTAAGGTGAATTGATCTAAAACAAGAAAAAGAGTTGGGAAAAAAACAGAAGTTGTTATTCTTGGCGAGTATTTCAAATAAGAGCGAAAAGATAATGAGCAATGGATGGCAAATACAGGGTCGTAAAATCAGTCTATCGTTGTGGGTAGGATGCGTGTGTTTGTTGTTATCTCATGCGGTCTTTGCTCAAGCGCAAACCGTTAATGTTGATGTCGGAGTGTTGGCTACCCGTGGCGGAGCTGAAGCTCAAAATCGTTGGCAACCGACGATGGATTGGGTGAGTGAACGCGTTCCTAATACTCATTTTGTTTTGCATCCTTTTACGCTTCAACAAATGGAACAAGCGGTCGAGAATCAAACCGTTGATTTTGTTATCACCAACCCCGGTCAAGCGGTACGATTAGGCAGACAATACCCACTATCTTGGCTTGCGACATTAAGCAGCGCGAATACCACTCGTAAAAATGGAACCACCCATGCGATTGGCTCGGCGTTAGTGGTTCGTAACGATTCATCATTTACGACCATCGAATCATTAAGTGGACAGTCCTTAGCGGCGGTCGATGAAAATGCCTTTGGGGGTTATCTGACGTTACGATTTGAGATTAATAAACTTGGATTAAGTCAATCAACGTACTTTTCAGATACGCAATATTTAGGGTTTCCGTTAGATGCTTTAATTTATCAATTACGTGATAAACATATTGATGGGGCGATTGTACCGGTGTGTTTTATTGAGAGAATGAACAAAGAGGGATTGATCGACGCCTCTAACTATCGAGTGATCAATAATATCGCACCAGACGATTTTTCTTGCGCCACCTCAACGCCGCTCTACCCAAACTGGTCATTTGCTAAAACAGGGAAAGGAGATGAACGATTAGCCAAACCGATCACCAGAGCTTTGTTGTCATTACCCAGTCATGAGTCTGCTGCCCTTGCTGCAAATTCGTTGGGTTGGACGTCACCCATTAGCCAGCTCTCGGTCGATAAATTGTATCAAGGTTTGGATATGCACCCATTGCAAAAACCGTGGTGGCAAGAAGCCGTCGCGTGGCTGAAGCAGAATCAACAATGGGGCTGGATGTTATTCATCTTAGTGATTGCACTTAATGGTTATCATTTTCTATTGGAATATCGATTCAGCCGCAGTAAACGAGATCTAGAAAGTACGCTTCATAGTTTAAAAGAGAAGAACTCGATGCTAGAACACGCTCAACGAGTGAGTATTGTTGGAGAGCTAGGAAGCAGTTTGGCGCATGAAATTAATCAGCCATTAGCCGCAATCCGTAATTACAGCCAAGGGGGATTGTTACGCCTCAAAAAAGGGTTGCCAGCGCAAGAGTTAATTCCCGTTTTAGAGAAAATAGAGCAACAGGTAATTCGTGCGGATAGCATTGTACAGCGGTTACGTAAGCTGATTAATAAGCGCCAAATAGCCAAAGCAGAATGTGATATTAATAGCATCATTAGCGATACCTTAGCGTTATTAGAGTACGACTTTCAAAAGAAACAAATTCATCTCACGCGAGATAATGCGGCTGAACCATGTCTTTTGTGGGGAGATGCCGTAGGCATACAACAGGTATTGCTTAATGTTTTTAACAATGCAGCAGATGCTTGTACGCAGCGCGAAGAACAAGAGAGCAATGTCACACATCAGATACACATCGAAACACAATGTGATGACACCAATGTTGTGATTAAAGTGCAAGATAACGGCATTGGGCTTAAAGAAGACAGTGAGTTGTTATCTAAAGCGTTCTTTACCACCAAAGAGAACGGTTTAGGGCTTGGGCTTGCGATTTGTCGTGATGTGATTGAAACGCATCAAGGGCAATTTTTATTAGAACCAGCATCACCACGAGGGTGTTGTGTCACGGTAATATTGCCACAATTAAGTAGACTGTCGGTTGATAAAAAAGAGATCGAAGAATAATTTTGGGATAAGGAAATCGAATGTCTGAACTAAAGTTACCCGTGTATGTGGTGGACGATGATGAATCGGTACGTGACTCATTAGCTTTTATGCTTGAAGGACACGATTTTACTGTTTTTCCGTTTGAAGATGGGCAAGCGTTTATCGACCAAGTGGATTTGATGAAGCCCGGCTGTGTGGTGCTTGATAGCCGAATGCCGATCCTTCGCGGTCAAGAAGTTCATGCCATTTTGAATCAACAACAAAGTCCATTATCCGTGATATTTTTAACTGGGCACGGTGACGTACCAATGGCGGTAGAGGCCCTAAAATTAGGGGCGGTGGATTTCTTTCAAAAACCCGTCGATGGTGAGCAATTAGCACGGGTAATTAATAAAGCTATTGCTGCTTCGCTGAGTATTTATGATAAGCAAGACCGTAAAAAAATATTTGATTCACTGACTGAAAGAGAGACTGAAATTTTACATTTAATAGTGGCAGGAAAAAGAAACCAACAGATTGCGGCAGAATTATTCATCGCGGTTCGTACGGTAGAAGTACATCGCTCTAGCTTAATGAAAAAGCTTAATGCTGAATCAGTAGCTGATCTTGTCATGACTTACGCAGAAATACACGTATAGTCCTATATTAGCAGTATGACTATTTATGGGTAGTTAACGTTCATTAATCTTTTTTTCTGATATAATTATCGGCTCGTGACATAGATAGGAAGCCTGTGTCTCTCTTTTCATTTCAAATAGATATTATTTTACTGTCATGCATAAATTCCTTGTATTAATTATTTTTCTTGTTTCATTCTCATCGGAAGCTGGAACGCTTGAGTTTTGGAGTGCATTTGGTGATAACGTCGATCAAAAGCTTGCTAAAGAGTTTGAAATAAGAACCGGTAATAAACTGATGGTTCGTAAGTTCTCTATTGATGAAATGAAAGCCGAATTATTATTAGCATCACGCTCAAAAAATTATATGCCAGATGTTGCATGGGTCCCTTCTGATTTTTTAGGGCTACATAAATTTATCGATTTAAGAGCGATTCCTAAAGAATGGATCAAAGAAGATCAACTTGAAGCAATAGCAAAACAAAGTGCGATGGTGGGTAATGAGTACATGGGCTTACCCTTATTTCTTGGTAACCACCTCATGCTGTTTTATGATAAAAGTAAAATTGCCGAACCGATTACTAGCTGGGAAGAATTGCAAGCGCTGCCAAAAACAGATCCAAATAAAGCACACATTGTATTTAGCGTAAAAGACATGTATTTCTTCTCTGCGTTTTTTAGCTTATTCCATCCAGATATACCGCTTGATAAGATTATTTTTAATGATGAAAAAAGCATGGATACATTGCAGTTTTATAATAATGTAGCTGTGACTAATCACCTTCACTCTGAGTGCAGTAGTGCGTGTGGGCGTCAGCAATTTATCGATGGTAAAGCGTCTTATTTAATTGATGGTGATTGGGCTGTTAGTGATTTGTCTGAGGTTTTTGGTGACAATCTTGGTATTATGTCGTTACCTAGTTATCAAGGTATTCCAATGAAATCATTATCTGGCGGTAAAGCATTAACCATCACAAACGGTGGTTATCAAAATCCAGAAAAGAGAAAAATGATTAAGCAGTTAATATTACTCTCTCAAGATGAAAAATTTTTAACTCAATTAATTAACGAACATCAGTATATTTCTGCGTCTTCTAAGGTAAATAAATCCTCAATGTCACCGGATAAAACGGTGATGTACTCTGTATATCAACAATATTTACGCTCAAAACCTATGCCCACGAGTTTACGTGTTTCTTTTATTTGGGAAGCGCTAGCAAGAGGAGTATCTCGATATTCTGATGGAATGCCAAAAGAGGAAACCATGGAATATATCGAAAACTTAATAGGCCGATATTCTAAGAAAGTGGAGGCGCAATGATTCGTCGTCCATTTTTAAGTTTACGCAAAGTATTTACTTACGTTCTATTGATTACTACCTTAGTCCCGTTGCTGTTTATTAGTCATTTTTTGACGAACAGTATTGGTGAAAAATTATTAACTCAAAAAGAGCAGCAAATACAAAATGTGGTATCAACGATAGCCCAAGAGATTGTTGTTGAGTTTGATCGTATTCAACAAAGTTTAAATTGGCTATCTCGTGATCGCTTTAATATTCAAGCTCTTGATAATATACTCTATTCTAGCGTAGTAATGCATAATCTTACGCGGTTTAGTGAACTATCGAGCTTGATTAATAGTGTCTATATATTAAATGATGATTGGGAGCCGTTATATGATTTAAACGGGCGCCCATATTATTTTGAAAACAGTAAATTATTACAAGAAATTAGCGAAGATAAATCGATTTATGAGAAAGGACTAACCACTGCAAGATTTTATACTGAGCCCAATCTTATTAAAGGAATGCCAGCATCCGATGGGATTGTTTTAGTGACTCCAATGCTGCCGTATAATTTAGAAGGCTCTGGCCGTTATCGTGCATCTGGTTATGTGGTGGTATTGATTTCATTCGATACGATTGAAAAACACTTTCAACATTTCCTACTAAAAAATGAAAGCTTTAATGTTAAGCAACATCTTGGCGAAAGTCTTAAAGTGAGCTCTGAAGAAAATGACAGTGACGGCATTGAACGCTTGTTTGTGTTAAATAATACGTTTTTTTCATCACCATTAAAACTTGATATTTCATATCAATTTTCTGATTTTTCTCGTTTAAAAGAGATAAAATCGACTTTAGTGGCACTGTTTACTGTAATTGGTTGGACATTGGTTACTGTTCTTTTTATCTCTATGGGGATCACTCGCTGGATATCAAAGGCATTCCTTGAGATAGAAGAAACTATCGTTAGTTATGCATCAAATCAAGAACCTAAAGAAAAGCAGATTCAATTTACAGAGTTTAATCGAATGGCGATAGTACTTAGTAAAATGAGAGTTACGATTAAAAGTCAACTGCTTGAATTAAAAAATACGAATGATGAGCTCTATAAGTCTCAAGTGTTAATCGAGTTGAATAACAAAAAACTTTCCAGTTTTAACCAAGAGTTAGAAGTACAGGTAACTCAACAGACCGCTCAAATTAGTGATACCTTACATAGAGAAGAGTTAAATAAAAATAACTTAGCAGCTGTAATTGAATTTGGTTCAATATATAAAACGCTGGGTTACCGTGAATTACCAGATAAAGTTGAGCAGCAATTACAACAACTTTTCCCTGACATTCAATGGCAGTTGAGATTTAGGCCGTTAGGTGAACATTTAGGAATACAAATATTGTCGAGTAAGGATAAATTACTCGCAAGCTTACGCTTTATATCTACTCCTCAATTAGAAGTGGACCAGTTAGTATTTAAACTTTTTGTTAAACAGCTCTCCTCTTGGTTAGAGTTGGTGGATGTAGCGAGAAGTGATGCATTATTGAAATGTGGTAATAGAAAAGCGTTTGATGAAGATTTAGCGCATTATCAGAAACGCTATAGAGACACCGAAGCGGAATGGAACTTTGGACTATTCATTTTAGATATAAATGGATTAAAAGCGATTAATGATCAATATGGGCATGATTTAGGCGATGAGTTAATCCGAACATGTAGCCGCCATATTTCAGGTCAACTAACACAGAACGAAACTTTCTACCGGATAGGGGGAGATGAATTTGCTCTGTTAACCAAAGGTATGACGTGGAAAGAATGTACATCATTAGCAGAGAAATTACAGCTATATCAAGAGAGCTTAACCTTTTTTGATAAAGAGGACTCCAGTTATGAAGCTCACTACTCTGTAGGCTGGTCATGTTCTGATAATACAGAGCTATTTAAGATGTTTACGGTTGCCGATGAATCCATGTATCAGGATAAAAGAGCATATTATTTAAAATCGTAGACATATTAACTTTTGTTTTTATTACGATTGTGAGAGTTCACTTACTTAATGGCTATGAATAACCAGTTTAAATAATAGAAATTTCTAACGTTATTATTGGCCATACTCTATTGTATTTATAGAGTATGGCTTTTTTGATCGAGTACGAAGAGGGATATATATTCAAGTAAGTGTGATTGTTCTATAGTGTTAACCATCCGACAAAAAAACAAATAAGTTCATATTCGAGCGTTCGAATGCGCATTTTATTTGTGTCTGTCACATTTATGAAATGAAGTTAGCGTTATCATGCTTCCCATCTTTTAGGACGCAAAAAATAGGTTAACAATGAAAACACTTATAGCGCATCGTGGTATGTCTTCTCTGGCTCCCGAAAATACCCTTTCAGCTTTCTCATTATGTAAAGACTATGGTGTTCAGTGGTTTGAATGCGATGTCGATATTCTACAAGACGGTACGGTGATCATTTCTCATGATGATACGTTAGATCGTTGTACTGATAAAAGTGGTCGCTTATGTGACATTAGTAGTGCCGATTTAGCTTCTATTGATGCGGGTAGCTGGTTCAGTGATGATTATATTGATGAGCGTTTACCTACTGTTCAACAATTAATTGCTATGGCGAACGAAAAAGAATTGAATTTAAATATTGAAATTAAATCGTGTTCAGCCAGTGCGAAGCTAAGTCATCTGCTGATTGATAACTTGATCATTGCTCTTAAAGAATTAGCGCCAGAAAGAGAGTTGATTATTTCAAGTTTTAACCACCTTGTACTATCAGAGTTTAAGCGTAAAAGTCCTCAAACTAAAATTGCGTGTTTGTTTGAAAGTCATAACTTATGGGATGACTGGAATTCAATTATTGAATGGTGTGAAGCGGATTATATTCACCCTGAAGAGAAAGGCCTAACTCGTGAAATGGTACAAAAATTCAAAGCGTCTGGCATTAAAGTCAATGTCTGGACGGTTAATGATTTAGCCCGTGCCAATGAGCTGTTTAATTGGGGGGTTGATGGTATTTGTACTGATATCGCTCATAAGTTTCCTTCAAAATACAAAGCATAAAAATAATAATTAAAACAATAACGTGAAAGGATTACCTCTATGAACTTATTTGAAAAAATAGGCTTTACTAGCCGAAATCAATTATTTGGCTTCTTCTCTGTCGTGATGTCAGGTCAAATTATTTATTCGGCTTTTGAAGCTTTCAAGGGAACATTTTACAACTTACTTTTAGACGTTCTTCAAATAGACAACACCCAAATGGGGATTTTGTTTACGCTGATTGGTTCAGCGATGTTCTTCTATATTCCGGCTGGCTGGGTCAATAACCGTTTCTCTGTAAAATCCATTTTAATCACCAGTTTGACTATACGTTTTTTAAGTATGATGGGGATCATTTTCTTAGAGCCCGGTTTTAGTGTACTGGTTGTGATTGCTGGTCTTTGGGGGTTAGTTGATGCAGCATTCTGGCCTTCGGTTGTGAATGGTGTGACATTAATGTCAGGCGATAAAAATAAAGGTATGGCGTTTGGCTTGTTAGAATCTGTGCGACGCGCGGCTGAAATGAGTATGAATGCGGTGATCGTTGGTATCATGGCATTGGTTGGCGGTTCAATCCTTGTATTCCAAGGTGCGATTGTTTTCTATACGTTATTAATCCTTCCTATGATCTTTTGTGTATGGAAATTTGTGCCAGATAACCACTTGGAAGTTAAGCAAGGCGAAAGTAAAAATAAAGAAGCGCTGAAAGGTTTGCTTCACGTATTGAAAATGCCAACAGTATGGTTAGCTGCGTTTACTTCTCTAACGGTATACTGGATTTACATCACTCTAATTTACACGGTTCCTTATTTACAAGCAGTATTCGGCTTAACAACTGCTCAAGCGGCTATTTTCGGTATTATTAATACCGGTGCTATGGGCGTTGTTGCTGGTTTAGTTGCTGGTTCTATTGCAGACTTCGTGTTTAAATCTTCAATAAAAATGATGTTCTTTGCTCTAGCTTTAACGGCAATTTGTTTAGGTGTGACGATTGCTCTACCTAAAACAGAAGGTATGTTAATGATGAATATGGTGTTATTGATGTGCTTCTCATTCAGCATATTTTTAGCAAAAGGCATCATCTTAGCGCCAGTAGCAGAAGCCGGTGTGCCAAAGGCCTACAGTGGTTCAGCAATGAGTGTTGGTTCGTTTGCCGCCTATGCGTCAGTGTTCTGGGCTTATGCACTAAATGGTTGGATTATCGATACTTACCCTCCAATTCAAGCGTATCAAATGATCTTTGGTATTGGCTTAACCGTCTCCGTCCTTGGTATGGTGTGTTCACTTATTCTAATCTCACTGAAGAAGAAAAACAGCGGTGATGACCAAGAAGGTAACTTGGTTAAGTCAGAAGCGTAATCTAATGATCTAAAACGAGTGATTTGAAATAAATAAAACCCCAGCATGTGTAATGCATGCTGGGGTTTATTTTGTTATTAATTTATTTTTTAGTATTAAACGTTTAATACGAATTCTTTAATTACTTTAGCCACACCATGGTCGTTGTTACTTACCGTAATATGGTTGGCAATTTCTTTGATGTCATCGGTAGCATTTGCCATTGCAACACCAAGACCTGCGTATTTAATCATATGCCAGTCATTACCAGCATCACCCATACAAATTACTTCATCAGCAGTGATACCAAGATGATCTGCTAGCGCTTTTACGCCTACGCCTTTGTTACTATTTGGGTTTAAAAACTCCAAGAAGAATGGGGCACTTTGAACAATGGTAAACTGTTCGTACAAAGCGGTAGGTAATTGTTTGATAGCAGCAGAAATTAGCTCTGGTTCATCAATCATCATGGCTTTCATTACTTGCTCGTCATCTGCTAATTCTTCAAAATTAATTACAGTAATTGGCATGCCAGTAATGCTTGATTCATGATCGGTATAATGATTTAGCTGCGGCGTAATTAACCCTTTTTCTTGAGAGAATGCGTGAACGTGAACACCCAGTTCTTTAGCTAATTTAGCAATGAATTTTGCATCCGATCCAGTAATTATTTGGCTACGGATCACTTCTTCACTTTTTACTTTTTGAACCAGTGATGCATTGTAACTAAGAACGTAATCGTCCTTTGTTGTCATGCCTAGCTCTTCTAATTGTGGTTTCATGCCGTTTAATGGGCGACCAGAGGCCAATACAACCACTACACCTTTTTCACGAGCAGCGGCAATAGCGGCTTTGTTTTCGGCTGAGATTTGCTTATCAGAGTTAAGCAGAGTGCCGTCCATATCCAGTGCGATCAGTTTATACATAGTACTTACCATTTGGTTAAATTATCTTGAAGTAGCTTACCTGAATTTTATGAAAAAAATACTATATACTGTGGCTGATTTTCACTACAGATACAGGCTAATGAAGTTAAGTTCTCGTTTAGATACCATAAAAAATAAAGTTATCGATCACTATGATCATATTTGGGATTGTTGTTGTGACCATGGTCAGCTGGGTGTTGCCTTATTGAGCTCACAACCTAAAAGTATGATCCACTTTGTTGATGTCGTGGATGAGTTAATGATTGACCTTGAAAGTCAGCTTCAAAAACACGCATCGGCAATTCAGTCTCAGTGGCAAGTACATTGTATGGATGTTGCTCAACTCCCTCTTGTTAAAGATAAAAAGAATTTGATCATTATCGCAGGTGTTGGTGGTGATCTGTTAATTGATCTTGTTCGTTCAATTCAGTTCAGTAATCAAGGGATTGAGTTAGAGTTTATTCTGTGCCCAGTGTTACATAATTATAGGGTTAGGAGTGAGTTGATAGAGATGGGTTTTGGATTGATTTCAGAAACCTTGATCAAAGAGAATAAACGCTTTTATGAAGTACTGCATGTTAGTAATCAGGTAACAAAATCTCTTACGGCTATTGGAAGTGAAATGTGGGATTTACCTGACAGCGATCACCAAGAGTATCTGGATAAAACCATTGCGCATTATCAGAGAATGGAAGCGAACCCTAAGTGTATTCGTCGGGTCAGTAAGCAGTATCAAGAGCTATAGGTTAATAGGCCGTTGGTGAATGAAAGCTAACGCCATTGATTAATCGTTAGCTTTGTTAGAACAAGTCGTTTTTATGAAACGTAATTCATAATATAAAACAGAGAGGTTGTTGATATCACAACCCACAAGCTAATACCAAAGATCAACGGCTTTGCGCCTGCTGCTTTGATCTTTTCAATTGAAATCCCACAGCCAATAAAGAATAAGCACAATACTAATAGCTTTTTCGATATGTCAAAAATACCCTCATAAATCATATGAAACTGCGGTAAATTATCATTGATTAAAATAGCTAAACAATAAAAGAGAATAAAGTAAGGGATCGTGATTTTTTTACTGTTGCTACGAAAAAGTAGAGCACTAATAAAGGCAACTGGAACAATCCATAATGCACGCGCTAATTTAAGCGTTGTTGCGGTTTTTAACGCCTCTTCACCGTATGCAGAAGCGGCACCCACCACGGATGAAGTATCGTGAATCGCAATAGCTGCCCAAGTACCAAATGCGTGTTGGCTTAGTTCTAACGCATGCCCAATGACTGGGAAGATGAATAGTGCAATTGAGTTCAATACAAATACGGTAGCCAAAGCAAGACCTGTAGATTCTTCATCGGCATTAATGGCTGGAGCTACCGCAGCAATAGCGCTACCGCCACAAATAGCTGTACCCGATGCGATCAGATGGCCTGTCACTTTATCCAATTTCATCAATCGTGCCAGTATCCAACCTAGAACGAGTGTGCCCATAATGGTTGATAAAATAATACCAATGCCATTTGAAGTCGCTTCAATGGCTTCATTTAATTGAATACCAAACCCTAAACCAACAATAGAGTAAGCTAACAATTTTTTAGTGACTTTTCCCAATGCAAAGGTCGTGGGTACAAAACCAAAACTAGCCAGAGCAAAACCCATAACTAAAGCGGTTGGTGAACTAACCCAAGGAGTGAGCGTTAATAGTGCAGCAAGATAAAAAGGAAAAAAATGTTGTAAATGGGATTTATTAAAAGTCATGTTTATTATTCGTAGGCATAGGTGAAGCAAAGATATCACTTTTATTCTGTTTAGTAAGTTTAATAATTCAATATATAAGGTTAAATAAACCTTAACATAAGTAAGGATTTTAGAAATAAGACACAAGGCAGTGTAATAGACTGGTTTCATTAAAAATAAAAGCAAACTTAAGAGATTTACACTCTTATAAATTTAAGGTTAATCGGTATACTTTTTAAACAAAGGAAAATAATAAAAAATGGCTAGATAGCAGATCCCAAGGAGGGAGTATGGAAGAGACAAAAACAGCGGATGGAAATAGTGGCGTAGAAGAAACGGAAGAAAGTGGAAGCGTATTACAATGGGGTCGTCTTTCTCGTTTTAATCATATTATCTGGACAGTATTGGTTGGAACTCTTCTAGCGCGAACCACGTATTTTATGGCTTGGCCCTTTCTTATTGTCATTCTCTATCAAGATTTTAATGCGAGCGCAGTAACGGTAGGGGCTATTTTAGCAGGCTCAGCTGTGGTGGGGTCATTTACTGGACTATATTCTGGTTGGTTATCTGATAAATTTGGCCGTAAGTGGGTGATGGTTTCAGGCTGTATTATTGCGGCGTTTTCGTATTCAGGAATTGGCATTGCGAACTCTATTTTTCAATTATTTATTTTGGTCGGTATGTGCGGCTTAATGCGACCTATGATAGAAGCTCCTGCAAAGGCGGTGATTGGAGATAACCTAGACGATGACAAAGACAGAGAGCTCGCGCTTAATGTTCGTTATTTCTTGATTAATGTAGGTGGAGCAATTGGTCCTTTAATTGGTATTACTTTAGGTTTAGCTCATCCCAAAATATTGTTCTTAGTTACAGGCATTACCTATTTGGCTTTTGGTCTCTTTTTGTTTATCTCTTTTGCCAAAAGTAATAGCGAAACATTGCTGTCTAAAAGTACAGGTGATGTAACGTCCTTTTACTCAACCGTTCGGATCATCAGTAAAGACAAGTTATTTATTAAATTGATTGCCGCAAATTTAATTATGATGTTTGTCTATGGCCAGTATGAATCGTCTATTCCCCAAGTAATCGTTCGTACGGATATTGTCGATGCCGCTAAGTTTGTTAGTGGATTAATTTTAGTGAATACATTAACGATAGTGGTGTTGCAATTCCCAATGCTCAAGTTACTTGAAAATGTACCATTATTTACACGCACTCGGATTGGTATGGTGATGATGGCCTTAGCGCAAATTGCTTTCTTAATGGTGCCTATTGATTTTCCGGCTGGTTGGCTAATGGCATGCTTTATTTTAAGTGTGGGAGAGGTGATTGCTTTTCCAACCTTGAATGTACAAATAGACCAATTAGCGCCTAAACATTTACGAGGAAGTTATTTTGGTGCCGCTGCGATTTACGGGCTAGGGTTTGCACTTGCTCCACTCGTTGGTGGAGTGCTTATTCAACTTGGTGGTGCGACCCCTCTGTTTATTGCTTGTTTTGTTCTTTCTTTACTAATGATTGGTTTATATAAGTGGGCGGAGAAGGAAATTCCAAGTAATTAGTTTGGTTTTGATTTAGCCGAAAGATAGGTCACCACCGCACTATGATCAGAGCCTGAAAACTGAGGTAATGCTTCACGTTTACAGATAAATAGCGATGGTTTCTCTGAATTTCTTATCCAAAAATGGTCAATGGCGATCCGTGCAAAAGTGGGGATTGGAATGCCTTTGATCTCTCTTGGCCAACTTTGAACAGGGGCTGTTTGGTATTCTTTGTAAGCGTGTTTAAAGCGTTGTGTATTTGCAGATAAATTGAAATCACCAATAATTAAGGTATCAGCATAAGGGGAGTAATCTGCTAGGCGTTCTAAACTTCCGATGAGTGCATTTCTTTCATGCCAAAGTTGCTTGGTTCTTGGTGATGGCGGGTGAGCTGTATATAAACTCACAGGCCGATGTTCGCTGCTTTGCCATATACCGCTGATCATATAATGACCTGCTGGTGTATTTTGTGCTCTTAAATTCAATGGTTGTTTACTGATAACCATTTGTCCGCTTGGATAGCCTAAACCAGGCGTTCCTCCAAACTGATATGGGTATTCATTTATTAACTCCATAAGTCGATCACCATGCCACGGTGCTGTTTCTTGAAGTACCACAAGATCAATATTATTACCCTTTAAATAGTCTAAAAAGGGAGTGAGATCAGGATTGGTGTAATATAGATTATATTGAATTATAACAAGAGGGTTATGGCATTTTTGATGAGAATAACTCGCTTGTGGAGATTGGTATAACCAAGCAAACCCCCTGTGTCAGAATAGTTGTCACCCCTTAAAATCATTCATTCAATGCAGGGGG
>NZ_CAMLHO010000040.1 GCF_946479765.1 uncultured Aliivibrio sp. | reverse complement strand
CCATTGCTTCGATTTCTTCAGGAGTTAAGCCACCAGATGCTTTGATAGTGATCTTCTGCTCTTTACCTGTTGTTTTATCTTTTGCTGATACGTTTAGGATACCATCAGCATCTAGATCGAAAGTTACTTCGATTTGTGGCATGCCACGTGGTGCTGCTTGAATACCTTCTAGGTTAAATTGGCCTAGAGATTTGTTGTATGTCGCTTGCTTACGTTCACCTTGAAGTACGTGGATTGTTACCGCACTTTGGTTGTCTTCAGCAGTTGAGAACGTTTGATCCGCTTTAGTTGGGATTGTCGTGTTCTTCTCGATTAGTTTAGTCATTACACCACCCATCGTTTCGATACCGAAAGACAGAGGAGTTACATCTAGAAGAAGTACATCTTTAACGTCACCAGACAATACGCCACCTTGAACTGCAGCACCCATTGCTACTGCTTCATCAGGGTTTACGTCACGGCGCGCTTCTTTACCGAAGAACTCAGCAACTTTAGCTTGAACCATAGGCATACGCGTTTGGCCACCAACTAGGATAACGTCAGTAATTTCGTCTACTGATAAATCAGCATCTGCTAGAGCCACTTTTAGTGGTTCAAGCGTACGAATTACTAAGTCTTCTACTAGAGATTCTAGTTTTGCACGAGTCACTTTAACGTTCATGTGCTTAGGACCAGTTGCATCAGCAGTAACGTAAGGAAGGTTTACGTCAGTTTGTTGAGCTGAAGACAATTCAATCTTCGCTTTTTCTGCTGCTTCTTTAACACGTTGCATAGCAAGTGGATCAGTTTTAAGGTTGATACCTTGTTCTTTTTTGAACTCGTCAACTAAGAAATTGATCATACGGTTATCGAAATCTTCACCACCTAGGTGAGTATCGCCGTTTGTTGCAAGCACTTCGAAAGTTTGCTCGCCATCAACGTTGTCGATTTCAATGATAGAAATATCGAATGTACCACCACCAAGGTCGTATACTGCGATAGTGCGATCGCCGCCTTTTTTGTCTAGACCGTAAGCTAATGCTGCTGCTGTTGGTTCATTGATGATACGTTTAACATCAAGACCAGCAATACGACCCGCATCTTTAGTTGCTTGACGTTGAGCATCGTTAAAGTAAGCAGGTACAGTAACAACTGCGCCAGTGACTTCTTCGCCTAGGAAATCTTCAGCTGTTTTCTTCATTTTCTTCAGAATTTCAGCAGACACTTGAGGAGCCGCCATTTTTTGGCCTCGCGCTTCAACCCAAGCATCACCGTTATCAGCTTTAACGATTTTGTACGGCATGATTTCGATATCACGTTGAACTTCTTCGTCTTCAAAACGACGACCGATAAGACGCTTAATCGCAAATAATGTATTTTGTGGGTTAGTAATTGCTTGACGCTTCGCTGGCTGACCTACAAGAGTTTCGCCATCAGTGTATGCAACTACCGACGCAGTTGTGCGTTCACCCTCTGCATTCTCTAAAATACGTGGCGTATCGCCATCTAAAACAGCAACACAAGAGTTAGTAGTACCTAAGTCAATACCAATGATCTTACCCATCAGGTTATCTCCAATTTATCTATGTAAATTTACTCAAAACAACTTGAGTAAAGGTTGGGACTGAATCCCATAATTCATTCTATGACTAATTAATAAGGGCGTGAAATGACAATTCAAGGGAAACAATAAAAAAAAATCAATTTTATTTTCATCTGAACAAAAAAAAGCCTAACAATCATGTCAGGCTTTATTCAGAATATTTTACAAAGTAATTACTGAGCGACCATAACCATTGCAGGGCGAAGTACTTGCTCATTCAATGAGTAGCCTTTTTGCATCACAATCATTACTGTGTTCGACTCATGATCTGGGCTTGCTTGCATACCAATCGCTTGATGAAGTTCTGGGTTAAAAGCTTCACCAACCGGATTGATAACCGTTAAACCAAACTTTTCAACCGTTGAAATAAACGTTTGCAGTGTTAATTCAACGCCTTCAAGTAACACTTTTGCTGCTTCGTTTTCTTTATCGCCATTTTCAAGCGCACGCTCTAGGTTATCGATAACAGGAAGTAATTCACCTGCAAATTTTTTCAATGCATATTTACGCGCTTTATCAATATCACCTTCAGCACGACGACGAACATTTTGCTCTTCTGCTTTAGCTCGTAAAACGGCATCTTGTTGATCTTTAAGTTGAGCTTGAGTTGCAAGCAATGCAGCTTCTAGCTCTGCAATTTTAGCTTCTTGATTATCTTCTGCAGATTCATTCCACTCAACATCAGCTTCTGTACCTACCGCTTCAATATGCTCTTCTACTACTGTTTCTTCGTTAACTTTGTTTTCTTCTTTGTTCATTATTACTTCTCCAGAATGCTAATGATTAGCTATATAAAACGATCTTAATACAAACCAAGGCATCGCTCTATAAGCAAATTAAATCTTTGTCATTATTATGGGGACTAAATAAAGCGATTCAAGCATAATAGTGTGAATTGTAACATTTGTTGCCCATTTCTGACGGATGATGGATATGAAAACAGCTTTTAACGTTATCGCAATCATTGGTAAACCAAGAGACCCAAGTGCCGTAAAAACACATTTGGCACTCTATCATTGGCTTACTGGACTAAATTATCCGGTCTTAGTCGATGATCGTTTACGTGAAGCCTTGCCTGATATTCCTGATGAGAGCTTTAATCACCTATTAGAATTAGGCGAAAAAGCCGATCTAGCGATTGTCGTCGGTGGTGATGGCAATATGCTGGGCGCTGCTCGTGTTTTATCACGTTTTGATATCTCCGTGATTGGCGTTAACAGAGGTAATCTTGGCTTTTTAACCGATCTTGACCCTGATGATTTTGAAGAGCCATTACAAGCTGTATTAAATGGCGATTTCATTAAAGAAGAGCGCTTTTTATTAGAAGCGGAAGTTCATCGTCATGGGCAAATAAAAAGCCATAATACCGCCTTTAATGAAGTCGTGCTTCATCCCGGTCAAGTTGCTCACATGATTGAGTTTGAAGTCTATATTGATGACAGCTTTGCGTTCTCTCAACGTTCTGATGGACTGATCATTTCAACACCAACAGGATCAACTGCCTACTCTCTTTCTGGTGGCGGTCCAATCCTATCACCAAATCTAAATGCCATCTCGATAGTGCCTATGTTCCCACATACACTGTCAAGTAGACCTTTAGTTGTTGAAGGTAAACGTCATATAAAACTGTTTATCTCACCAGAAAACCGTAGTTCATTAGAAGTAAGCTGTGATGGGCAAGTATCTTTACCTGTCAGCCCGGGAGATGAAGTTCATATTTTCCAAAGCCCAAGCAAGTTAAAGCTTATTCACCCTAAAGATTATAGCTACTATCATGTACTTAGAAATAAGCTTGGTTGGTCAAGTAAACTATTTTAGTTTCTAATACAGATATAGATAAGCCACTCACAAAAAGTTAATTTAAACTTTACTGTATAAACAAACAGTATATACTGTGCCTATATACAGTGTTTTTAGTGTTTAAATTTCATAGAGAATGGCTTATGTTGGCACATATCAAAATTACTCATTTCGCAATTGTAAAATCATTAGAGCTGGATTTAACCAAAGGCATGACCACCATTACCGGTGAGACTGGTGCAGGTAAATCAATTGCAATTGACGCCCTTGGTTTATGTTTAGGTGATCGCGCTGAAGCTTCCATGGTTCGCCAAGGTGAAGAAAAAGCGGAGATCACCGTACTCTTCACATTAGAAAATAACCTTAATGCTAAACGATGGTTAGAAGACAATGAACTCTATGATGGCAATGAGTGTATTTTACGCCGCGTAATCACCAAAGAAGGCCGATCTCGTGGCTTTATCAATGGTAGCCCTGTTCCTGCTACGCAACTAAAAACACTAGGTCATTTACTGATCAATATTCACGGACAGCATGCTCACCATGAGTTAATGAAACCGGATTATCAACTGAATATGTTAGATCAGTATGCTGGGCACGTTTCTTTATTAAATAAAACACGCAGTCGCTATCAAGCGTGGCGTCAGGCTGATAACTCCTTAAAGCAACTCATCAAGAACAGTCTGCAAAATGAAGCTCAAAAACAACTTATCGAATATCAAATCAAAGAGCTGAATGAGCTAGCGCTAGGTGAAGGCGAATTTTCACAGCTAGAAGAAGACCATACTCGCCTTTCTAACTCTGGTGATTTAGTTGAACATTGTCAGCAAGCCGTTTCTATACTTTATGAAAGTGACGACGTTAACGCATTGCAACTGCTTCAGCATGCAAACAACCACCTTCAACAACTTGGCCAATTAGATCCTCTACTATCTCCTTTATCTGAGATGATCAAAGAAGCGATGATCCAAGTTGAAGAAGCGAATCATGAACTGAAAAACTATTTAGATTGTATTGATGTTGACCCCGCACAAATTGCCTTCGTAGAAGAACGTTTTAGCCGCGTAATGTCTATGGCTAAAAAACACCACGTACTTGCTGATGAATTGTATGAACGCCATCAACAATTATTAGCAGAATATGAACGTCTTGATTGTTCCGATGAAAAACGTGAACAACGAGAACAAGAAGTTGAAGAATTAAAACAACACTTCTTAGAGGCTGCGCATAAACTCACCAAAAGCCGCCAACGCTATGCCAAAGAGCTAAACAATAAAATCACTGAGAGCATGCAAACGTTAAGCATGGAAAAAGCCGTATTTGATATTCAGATTGAAAGTGATAGCATTACCAAAATTTCACCACTTGGAATCGATACCTTATGCTTTAAGGTCTCAACTAACCCAGGTCAGCCTTTACACCCAATAGCAAAAGTAGCATCGGGAGGGGAGTTGTCTCGTATCTCTTTAGCGATTCAAGTTATCACCGCTCAAAAAGTCGATACGCCAAGTTTAATTTTTGATGAAGTGGATGTAGGTATTAGCGGACCAACCGCTGCTGTCGTAGGTAAAATGCTGCGAACGCTTGGTGAATCAACCCAGGTACTTTGTGTTACCCACTTACCTCAAGTCGCTGGCTGTGGACATAATCAATTATTTGTCGCTAAGCACACAAATTCAGGCAAAACAGAAACTCAAATGCGAGCATTAAGTACAGAAGAGCGCATTGAAGAGTTAGCCCGTTTGTTAGGCGGTACAAAAATCACAGACCACACACTAGCTAATGCCAAAGAGCTATTAAGCGCTGCATAGTGATTAATATTTGCATTTACTAACTGAATTAAGCCAATATCAACTCAAGGATATTGGCTTTTTTATTCACTCAATTATTTAAAATCATTAATAGAATGCAACTTGATTCAAAAATTAGGGTCAAAACACATTAGAACACGCTTAACCTTTTTACTTATTAGGTCAGCTTGTTTATCATCTATTCATTATTTTAAAGGCTAAGCTGTACGAACTATGCAATTCAAAAAATGGATCATTGCTCTACCCCTTGCTGTTGGACTTCTGGGTGGTTGCTCGCTATTAGAACCATTGGTATATCGAATCGATATCGCCCAAGGTAACTACGTCGAACAGGAAGCCGTCGATAAACTGCGATTTGGAATGACGAAACAACAAGTACAGTTTGTTATGGGTTCTCCAATGCTGGTTGAATCTGGTTACCCAAATACTTGGTATTATATTTATCATTTTACTCATGGGCATCAAAAAGCGATTCAGAAAAATATGATCGCAAATTTTGACAATAATGGAAATCTCACCAGTATTGATGGTGATTTCCCTATGAGTGACAGTTTCTTCGAAAAGATCTAATACCAATTCCAGTAATTATCTTTTAAAGAAGAGTCCAAATACAAAAAACCGGAGATCGTTAAACGATTCTCCGGTTTTTTTTATTCGCTATACAAAGCAAAAAATCTATTTCTTTCTGGCTTCTTTTTTAGCTTGCTCTGCTCTTTTTCGACGAATTTCTTTTGGGTCAGCCAACAAAGGACGATAAATTTCAATACGATCTTTATCTTTGACCGTCGCCTCTAATTTTATATTACGGCTAAATACACCCACTTTATTCACTTTCAAATCTATTTCGGAGTAGCGCTCTAATACCCCTGATTGTCGAATGATCTCTTCTACAGTTTGCTCTGCTTTAACTGCAAGCTTAAAAACAACCTGCTCTGTCGGTAAGGCATACACCACTTCAACATGTATCATCGCATTAATCATTGACATAAACCTGCTTCGCTCTTTGAGTAAATGAATTCACCATATTATTAGTTAACTCTTGAAATACCTTTCCAAAAGCCATTGCAACTAACGCATTTGTAAATTCAAACTCTAATTTTAATTCTACTTTACAAGCGGATTCATCTAGTGCTGTAAAGTACCAACCGCCAGTCAAGGACTTAAAAGGTCCATCGACTAAATTCATGCCAATGACTTCAGAGTCAATCAGGGTATTTTTAGTCGTAAATGTTTTCTTTATACCCGCTTTTGCTACATCGACTGAAGCTACCATTGAGCCTTCTGTTTGCTCAATAATCTTTGAGCCAGAGCATCCAGGTAGAAATTGAGAGTATGATGCGACATCATTGACTAAATCGTACATCTGCTTTGCGCTAAACGACACTAATGCAGATCGGCTAACCTGAGGCATAAATTATCCTTTACTTTATAGAGGTAGGCATCATACCATCTTGAATTAGCTTGAGTATAGATAGTCAAACCACTTCTCTAACAGTATAATGTGGGCATTATGGCAAAGAAAAAATCAAAAGATAAAGCGGGCAGTAATACCATTGCTATGAACAAGCAAGCCCGCCACGAATATTTCATTGAAGATGAAATCGAAGCAGGGGTTGAACTCCAAGGCTGGGAAGTTAAATCTCTTCGTTCTGGTAAAGTTAATATCGCGGAAAGCTATGTTTACGTTCGCGATGGCGAAATTTTCATTAGCGGTATGAACATAACTCCATTGCAAGCAGCATCGACTCACGTTGTAGCGAATCCAACTCGTGTTCGTAAACTTCTAATGAGCCGTAAAGAAATTGATAACCTTATCGGTCGTGTAAACCGTGAAGGTATGACCCTTGTTGCAACAACAATGTATTGGGTTCGCTCTTGGGCGAAGATCAAAGTCGGCGTTGCTAAAGGTAAAAAGCTGCACGATAAACGTACAGATTCAAAAGAAAAAGACTGGAATAGAGATAAAGCACGAATTATGAAAGGTAGTTTGCGTTAATTTCAACCAGTTAAGCAGATACTAGCTAGACAGACGCTGTTTTTCTGTTAGTATTATCAAGTACCAAATCTTTGGGGCTGATTCAGGATTCGACGGGAATTTTGAAACCCTAGGAGCATGTCGTGGGGCGGTTGGCCACGTAAAAAGCCGCAAAAAAATAGTCGCAAACGACGAAAACTACGCACTAGCAGCTTAATAACCTACTCGGTGCTCTCCTGCCCTAGCTTCCGTTTGTAAGACGGGGAATAACAGGGGATCAAACCCAAACGAACTAGAATGGATTCTCCCACCTGAGAGATGAAGTTTGAATTATAATTCAGGTTAGCCATAAGATAGCGTGTCGGTTCGCAGTTTTACGGTGAAATTAAAGATCGACTAAACATGTAGCGCCAACGGTGAACGGTTCTCGGACGGGGGTTCAAATCCCCCCAGCTCCACCAAACACACATTTAAAGACGTCCTCGGGCGTCTTTTTTTGTATCTAAATAAACCAAAAATCAACAACTTACGTTAGATTACATCATTTTAGCGTCCAATAACGTCCAGTTACTTCCATCATTTCATGTATTCCTTTATGTATTCCAAGTCTATAATAGAGATCTGTGGAATACATGATTGAGGGATTTACCATGGCATTAAAGACAGCTCGCTTAAATAACAAACAAATTGAGAATGCAAAAGCACGAGAGAAAGATTATGTCCTCTCTGATGGTGAAGGTCTTCAATTACGAATTCGTACTAATGGTTCTAAACTATGGAACTTCAACTATATTCATCCTCAAACTAAAAAACGATTAAATATGGGGCTAGGTTCTTACCCTTCACTTAGTCTTGCGAATGCCAGAAAGCTAACAGTGTCTGCAAGAGAGTTAGTTGCGCAAGGTATAGACCCTAAAGAACATCGTGATGAGAAAAAACACCAAGACCTGATAATTCATGAACATACTTTTTTTAATGTTGCTACTGAATGGTTTGAGCGTAAGAAAGATGACATCACTGTAGATTATGCTCAAGACGTATGGCGATCTTTAGAGCTACATATATTCCCTATACTTAAAAGTACACCTGTATCTCAAATTACAGCACCAATGATTATTGAATTACTTCGACCAATTGAAGCGAAAGGAAGTTTAGAAACAGTTAAACGACTGACTCAACGATTAAATGAGATCATGACCTATTCAGTAAACTGTGGGCTTATTCATGCTAACCCTCTTGCTGGGATCAAAGCTGCTTTTAAGAAACCCAAAAAAGAAAATATGGCGGCTCTTAAACCTGATGAGTTACCAGAACTTATGATAGCCATTGCTAATGCTTCCATTAAGCGTACTACTCGTTGTTTAATTGAATGGCAACTTCATACAATGACTCGACCATCAGAAGCCGCTGGAACACGTTGGGAAGAAATAGATTTAGAGAAAGGAATTTGGACAATTCCACCAGAGAGAATGAAAAAGCGTAGGGAACATCGTATACCTTTAACTGCTCAAGCTCTTTCTTTACTAGAAGTTATGAAACCTATTAGTGCTCATAGAGAATTTGTATTCCCTTCAGATAGAGCACCATTAAAACCATCAAATAGCCAAACAGCAAATATGGCAATAAAACGTATGGGTTTTGCTGGTAGGTTAGTAAGTCATGGATTACGTTCAGTAGCCAGTACTACGCTAAACGAACAAGGCTTTGAATCAGACCTAATTGAAGCAGCTCTTGCTCACGTAGATGACAGTCAAGTACGTGCGGCTTATAACCGTACTGATTATCTTGAACGAAGAATACCGATGATGAAGTGGTGGAGTGGACATATTGAGGAAGCATCGAAAGGAAGCTTATCTATATCAGGAATGAAGTGTTTATCTTTGGTTGGCTAAGCGGCATAAATAAGGCTCCTTCGGGAGCCTATTGTATAACATTATGAATTAAACTTTTTACTCAACTATTTATATTTTAATTTTAACCTTGAAATTAAATTATTAAAGTCAGCTACATATTGCGTATCAATCTCTTTATCATCAAAATTAATACGTTTTTTAAGTAAATCTTGTAAATCACCATGTAAATCATTTACTTTTTCAGATAATGGACTTACATGTATTAATACTAACCATAATATATAAAAATCTTGTAGTGAACGTCTAAAGTTTTGTCTATTTTTAACATTTAGAAATTGATTAAATTTATCTTTTGATAGTTCTCCACCTAACCATTCCTCAAGCTTATTAATCATCATAGCAATTGAGTTTATTGATGACATAAACTCTTCTTTATCTATTACAGTATTATCGAGCTCAAGCAAAAAATTAGTTAACCCCTTTTTATCTTTAACTCTACAGGTTATCGTGTCTTTTCTTGGAAACAATCCAATAACACTATCCGCCCCTTTATTATTCATATAGTGAATATAAGAAAGAACTGTTATTAACTCTTCATTGTACATTCTATCTGCATTTTTTCCATTAACCTCTCTAAGAAAAAACCAATTAGAAAAATCAGATTTACTTACTAATTTAATTTTCTTTATTACATCTGGGTCAACAATCGAATTCCACATTTCAAATGTATTTGCTTTAATTGGATAAGGCTTATAATTTAATCGTATAAACAAATCCACAGGATCAAATGACTCATTCATAGACTCTTCTATGATGATCAAATCTAAAACAAAATCTAAAATCTTATCTTGATAATGTTCATCAAGATCAGAAAATCGACGCCCTTCAAGGGAAGTTAGTATCCTTAATCCTTTTAATTTAAATTGATTATTAACTGACTCTGCTAATTTACCAGTTTCATCAAAAAACTTTTCTCCAATAAAACCAATAATAGAAAGTAAACGTTGTTGACCATCAACGATTTCCTTTACCCCATTACATCGCTTATAAACAAATATAGGAGGAAGAGTGATTCCTAATAATATACTCTCTATAATAGAGGATGCCTTGAATTGATTTATTTTTTCTTGTCTTTGATAAGAAGGTCTTAAAAGATACTTAGCAGTTTTTAGGTCATGTCTAACTTCATCAATTGGAACCGAAGTTGGATTTTGTTTATGTGACCTTAAATTGGACAGTTCATCAAGAGATTTTGATAAACTCTCTTCTGTTTGTCTTAAACCTTTTATTTTATCACTAAACTTGGTATTTCTAATATAATCTTCAAAAGAAAAACCAACTTCAGATTCGAAAAAACTAGCTGTAGCTTCATATCTTTCAATAATTTTTCTATAATAATGAGAATCTTCCACATCATATTTTTCTTTGTTTTTTTCAAAGAAATCAATCAATAATTTATAATTAACATTTGTTTCTACATTTTCACTTTCTAATATAGATTTAGCCCATAAAACTGTTTCATAGACAAGTTTGTTATTAAATGTTGTTTTCCCATCAAATTCTGTAAATATAGTTAACACTTCAGTTAAAAGCTTAAAGAACAAATTAAAATCTTTATTTATATTATAAGAATTATTATTTGCGAACTCATAAAGTAAATCTATTTTTTCAGTCCTATCACTTGAACCTGCATATGAACTTATTGGAAATGAGTTTAATATTCTGAACCTTCGAATAAAATCTACATTTTTTGATATTAGTTCAGCATTAGAACTGCACTCTGAAACCTTCATGTTAGAAAAGAAGCACGAATTAAATAGCTTCAAAAAATTCATATCTTCTTGAAGTTTCGATTTAAATAATTTTGAAAAATCATCCTCATCATATTTAGCATTATCTAATTCATTTCTACTTAATGGCGTAATACCAGTATTATATCTACTAAATATTTCTTTCTTTACCTTATCAATAACCTCATCACTAAGATTTGGATGATTAATAACCTCAAATTCAAAAACTCTTATATTTGATTCTAGAAAAATATCCTGAGTATTATCGGTCATTTTTGAAAAAGATTTAGTTCTTAAACTTTGGAGTTCACGCAAACCTTTTCCAGAAAGAGTAATATCCCCTTCTTTAAATTTTTTTAAAGTTTCAAATCGCTGTCTGCCATCAATAACTTCTGTTTTGTTACCCGTTTTAAACAAAATTAATGGTGGAATTTCAGTTCCAAGTATTACACTCTCAATAAAAAAAGATTGTTTTTCATTATCCCAAACATAATTACGTTGATAATAAGGACTATAATTAATTCGTCTTAAATTCCTCTCGCTTAACAGAGTCTTAACAGATAAACTTCTTGATTCTATTTTTAATGAGTTTTGGAAAACATCTCTAAATTTATCGGCTCTAGTTGTATTATTCATAATTAGCGCTCATCTTGGTTAAGTCTGATTTCTTCTTCGGAATTAATAACAATACTAAACTCTTTTGTATTATTATTTATTTTTTGTGATGCTTCTATTTCTACACGTTCTTTATCAATATATGTTTGAACAACTGTTTTTTCAAAAAAGTATTGTTCTAAAAAAGATGCGAACTGTTCATCGGATAAGAAAATACCATTATCTTTCAAATCATATTCACAATATATTGAAAACCTCAAGCTATCATCATAATAAATCCCAACAATCACACCGAAGTTTATAAATTTTTCTTCTATTTTATCGTAATCCAATTCAAAAGAATAATATTTACTTACATGTTTAACTAAAAACTTATCAAGTTCCTCAGTAAAGAGCAAAAGTTTATTGTTAGTTTGTAACAAAGAAAAATAAGAGAATTCTGGCTTGCAAAATATTGGTATATGCTTAAGTAAATTATAACTTAATATATATTTCTTAAGCTTATCCCCCCAGTAAGAATGGGCATTAAAAGATATTAATATAAGCTCATAATCAGATATTTGAGCTCTAATTATCTTAGCATAAAACTGCTTTTGTTCATTTTTAAGGAAGTTACTCGTATCAATAATCTTTATTATCCTATAAAGAGAACGGAAATAATTAGATAATTTCTCCCTATCAAAATCATGAATTTCAAGGTATTTGTCTACAAATAATGAATGCTGATTCCTATAGTTATTTTCAGGTGAATATGATTCTTTTATTTTACCTAATAACGATTTAAAGAACTCACCATTATTAATATTAAATTGATTTTTAATATTAATATAAACATTTAAAAGAGAATAAAAATTAGATTCAAACTGTTGCAACTTTAATGTACGACTCTGTTCTTCATAAACTTTTCGATTTAAAACTTGCTCGTCTCGGCTTAGCCTAAACTCTTCTATTTGTTGATTTAAGGCTGTAACCTGCAAATCCAGCGCTTCTCTATTGTTTGCAAAATCACGTCTTTGCTCAGTCAACGCTTTATAGAAAAGAAACACACCCGCCAACGCCCAAATAGAGCCAAAAAAGCCACCAATAAAATCACCAAATTGTGCTATTTTTTCAGCATTTATTTTTGATGACATTATAAATAAAGGCTCATTCCATACAAAAAAAATCACACCACAAAATGTACCAACAGAACCAACTAGTATCAGAGAAAAAATAACGCTATCTTTAGATATTAACTTAAGCATTTTTATTAGATTATCGTCTATAAATAATAGCCTTTATCATACAATGTTAATATCTAAACTCAACAGCAACTTAACGATATGTGACTTTAGATTCCCACCTCTGATAAAAATAAAACCACAGATAAAAAAATCGTAAAACTTTGATTGTTTGGTGCTGCACCATCGACGTAAATTGAGTAAGTGTTTGTGCTCATGGGGTTATTCCTTATTTGGGTTTACTGGCCTTAGTAGACCAGCCTTAATTGTTTTTTTATGTGGTGTGGTGGATTAGTTCTTGGGGAGGATTGCTTAGGCTTGTTTCTCATCACGCTGGCTTAGGCGTTCGTACATCCATTCTTCAACTTCGCTTTCTACCCATGCTACGGCTCTATCACCTAACGACACGCTTTTAGGGAATCGGTTTTCTTCCATGAATTTGTAAATGCTTGAGCGACCTAAAGCGGTTAATGTCATGACTTCTTTTAGTTTTAAAAAACGCATGATGGTTATCCTTTGAGTTATAAGTTCAAAAGATTCCTCTCCAAAATACTTTTTTATTTTGCGTGCGCTTCCCCCTACCTCATCAACCTCTACCAACCACGTTTCCAAATAATTTCAATCACATATTACCTCCTTGTATATACCTATCTATTCTTTCAAGGAGTTCCATTATGCATTCAACCGATTACGTCACTACTACCCCTATGACGGCCTTACAAGTCTTTGAGAAAGCCGCTGAGTTACTTGAACACCAATACAAGCGTGAGCAGTCATTCACTAACCCTGAGCACACCAAGCGCTACCTATCCATGAAATTAGGCCACCAAGAGCGTGAAGTATTTGCTGTGCTGTTTTTAGATAACCAACATCAACTGATTAGCTATCAAGAGCTGTTCTATGGGACTGTGGATTCTGCCAGCGTATATCCTCGTGAAGTTGCAAAAGCGGCATTACAAGCCAATGCCGCTGCGGTGATATTTGCTCACAACCACCCTTCAGGTATTGCTGAACCATCAGAGTGCGATAAACGCATTACCACTCGATTAGTCGATGCATTGAAGCTATTGGATATCAGAGTACTTGACCATGTGGTGGTTGGCTCACCTTGTGTCTCTTTTGCTGAACGAGGGCTTATCTAATGAAAAGAGAATTACTTGTTCACGGTAAAGACCTAGCATTACCCAAAAGTCTGCATCGTCATCTTGAAGTGGTACTCGATAGCTTTTCCCTTCGTACTGACATCAATCGACTTTCAGTGAACTTTCGAGACACCAGCTATTACCATCGACGTAAGGGATTGCACCCTGTAGAAATGCGCTTTGAGCGAGATGACATTAATCGTCATATTTGGAAGCTGGTGTTTATTGCCAGCTTTTCCTATCCCGATGAACACGCCAAAAACGTTGCACCTGAGCTGTACTTTAACTTTAAACGTGGTTGGTTCTATCAACCTGACATTCAAGGCTGTGAGCTTGCAAGGCCGCAAGTCATCGACCTATTCACCTCATGGGCACTCGCCTTTTGTCGTCAACTTAGAAATCAACATTTCGACGATATTTCAGCTAACGAGATACGCACTTAATCTCATCCAACCTTAATTTGTTTCACCAATCCATTATCTTATTTCAATCATAGGAGGGCACACCGTGTCTGAATTACAAACCATCATTACCACCACTAACCTTATTCCTACGCTATTGCCAGTATCAAACAAGCTGAACCAGTGCCTTATTGATGCACTTAATCAACGCCCTGAATTACATTCTGGCTTAGAGGAAACAAACAGCGTCACCTTTAACTTTCGAGATAAAAGCTACAGTGCTGAAAACGGTGGTTTCCATCCTGTTGAAATTGCTCTAACCAAAGAAGCCGATAACACATGGCACTACGCCTACATCACTGATTTTGCTTTTGTGGGTAATCACTATCCAGAGTTAGCTAAAGAATTAGATTTTGATTTTCTTAGTGGTGAATGGTTTGCCAGCTACTTAGGGGATTATTCATCCATTAAAAACAATGCGAATGCCGCTGAACTGTACCGCTTATGGGAGCATAACTTTCTGGCTTATGCCTCTATGGGGATGTATGACGAAATAGAAATCAACGTATCTTAATCTGCACTCAATCACACAACATGCCGCAGCCTTTTGGTTGCGGTTTTTTTATGCCTAAAAATTAGGATAACTAACTAATGAATAAACAAATAACCCCTACCCTTAATCCCTTCTCTGTCTTAGTCAATTGGTCTGAATCCAATGAGTTCAATGAAGGCCAGTTGTATGACTTCATGGACTTTGAGCGTAAGGCATTGGACGTAGCTAAACAAAACCCATTAGGCGGTTACGACAAAACTAATATAACGGTGACGTTTGAAAATGGGGACGAACACCAATGCCGATTAGATTTAGGTTGTGGTGGCAATGACGTAGGCTTTGCAGATCATTGTCTTAGTACCCTTGAGTACCATCAAAAACATCACCTCGATATGGATAAGCCGTGGTTACGTAATGATGCTGAACATCAGCAATTAATCACACTCATTAGAACCTATCGCTTTGATATCGAGTTTGTGACTGAGGCTCGAATTCAAACCATCAAAACCACTGAACTTGCTAAGCAACAAGAGCGAAATAAAGAGCAAGCCAAACGTGAACAAGAAGAAAAAGAATGGCAAACCCACCAAGCCAATGAAAAGGCATTTCAAGCGGCTCTAGTGATCCCTGAATGGGCGAAAGGCGTGATCGTAGCCACTTACACCGAATACGATAAAGAACGCAGTGAGCCATATTCAGGAGAGCATCATACTAAAACCCTTCGCACTATTATTTTAGCGTGGTCTACCCATACCAGACGATTATTTCCAGAGTTGCGTAAAGCCTGTTTAAATCATCCTGATACGGTATTTCTAAACGACAAAGAACAAAGCTGTGAGCACCGAAATAACTACGGCATAGGGCAAGGCTCAGGCTTAACGGATGTGGATTATCTTTATCATGGTTGGTGTGTGGAGAAAATCACCTTTGGAACGTCTCGCAGTAAATCACAGTACGTGCCATTGGGAGAGATGAGTATTCCTGAGTGATAGTAAGTTTATCAGCATAACAACAGAGCCGTTATTGGCTCTGCTGTTATCTATGCTTTTTTACTGTAAAACTCTCGACCTTCATCTCTTTCTTCTATTCTTGCTAATACCCATTCTTCTATTTCACTTTCGACCCAAGCAACAGCTCTATCACCTAGCGATACTGATTTAGGAAAAACGTTATCTGCGATGTAGTTATATACGGTTGAGCGGCCTAGCCCTGTCATGCTCATGACTTCTTTTAGCCTAATTAATCTCATGATGAATTCCTTTAAATTGTTTCATTCATCACATTGGTGAGATGCTTATTTTTTAATTAGTCCTTATCTATCATCTTCATCACACTGACCCTCTGTCATTACAAATCAACAAAATCTCGATCACATATCACTACGGTGAACAAGTTATCACGCTAAAGAAAACAACTCATTTACCTTACACATACTTTAATAGCGCCGATCAATAACAATAGGAGACGTTAACTTATTCACGACAATACTTTTACCTACTCTTCACTCAAGAGCACCACAGAAATACCTACTTTAATTTTGTACAGATAATCAGATCTCACTTACAAAATTAAGTCACACACAAGCCATGTGGCATTTACTGCCACATAGCCCGATAGGATGAACATCTACTATCTGCTCATTTGAAATAATTAAGATGACAAAGAAAATAAAATCAACCACTCAAGATCATCTTTCGTTGATATTAGAACTCTACAACCGAATACCACAAGGCAGGAAAACCACAGCACAATTACTTCAAATGGAATTAATGCAGGCTGGTATTGAACGGGACATACGGACGATCCAACGAAATCTAGATCTGATAAGCAATTACTTTGATGTAGATAAAGACACAAGAGATAAGCCATACGGATACAGTAAAAAATTACACCCAAAAATGGTTTTAGGCCCAAGAGAAAGCATCATACTAGGATTAGCTGAAGCATATTTAAGAGCAGCTCTGCCTAATGGACTTTCCTCTGTTATTGATTCTGCATTTATTCAAATACAAGACTCATCCATATCAACGCGTCTCCCTTTTCTATCAATAAAGAAAATCCGAGTGGATATGAATATGCAACCTAACATCCCAAACGATCAATTTAGTTGCACATTTGAACGCATCTGCTTGGCCTTAACCTGCCAACGATTAATCACTATTAAGGAGCACAATCATACTGTTCTAAAAAATGTAGAGCCTTTAGGCTTAATACTCACTGATACCGAGCTGTATTTAATACATCGAACCCAAGAAATAGAGCACATGCCTGTTAGCCGTATTCAAGCTATTGAGGTGTCAACATTCTCATTCAATTACCCTGAGAACTTTGACCTTGGTAGTTATGACTTATTGTTTTTAAAGCAGAAGGAAAATGAAAACCTGTTACATAAATCACAATTAACCATCTAAATAAATCATGAATACCACAATAAGGCATTCAATGCCGCACTCATCATTACACTCCCAAATAATCTAGTAATAGAAACTAAATCCCTTACTACATTTAATCGTAAGGCTATATCAATTAGGAAAAACACAATGAAATATAAAATGACTGCATTACTTTTTATACTTAACTTATCGCCAATGGCATTCGCTAATCAAGGTGCAAATGGCGCTAATGGTAGTGGTGGCGCTTTAGGCCCAGCGATTGATTGTAAACTAGCCAATGGGGACACTATTCATGTTCCTGAGCTGTATTGTAAAATAGAGCAACAGAAAGCAAGCACAAAACATAAAGATAAATTAATTAAAGAAAAATAAATAACGTAATGATAGGAGGGAGAATCAACCCTCCTACTTTATATTGTTACCAATACATACCAATACATATAAAAACACATATTACTATTAAAAAAGGACCATTTGAGCTATTTCTAATAACTAATCAGGACCTATTTTTTTGAACTCATCTTCTACTAGAACCAAAATTTCTAAGCATTTGTCCATAAACTTTCGTTTCCAACTTAGCAAAATAACTTAGTCGATAAAAAACAGCGCTGTATTGTTGAGGCCAATCACTTGAATTTTGATCTAGGTGATAATAAGGCGTATCAGGGAAATGCACCAATGGCATTATCTCATTAGGATCTCGTTTCAATGCACTTCCCCATGCCCGATATACTTTACCTGCAATATTGTCAGCTAAAGTCCGGTAGTCACCTAAACCAAAGTAAGTATCTTTATTCAAAAATAAGGCCACATGATAGTGAGGTTGATTAGCTTCATTTATTTCTTTAACCCATACATAACGTGGATTGCAATGATGAACTCTTCCTTGCTCTCTTTTTTTTCTTTGTAAATCAGCTTTTACTTGGGCTTTGAATGAATCAACAAAGCGAGAAATAACGGTAGTATCGTACTCCCAAGGAATATCTTGCTCTGTAGCAATAACGGGTAAATGTAAATCGACTCTGAGCACTAATATTCTTGGATGTTCCATTAATGCCCGTTGAATGACCTCATCAATCGAAGCTAGGTAAGTAGGATTTAAGGTATAACCTGAAACTATAGGATACGTAATATTTCGATGAGTTGTGTAGATTGCCGTTGTCATGATTGTCTTCCATCTAGTTAGTTTTCATAGAAGAGAACAATTACGTATTTTCTTACATCGGTTACCATATCAATACAAAATAGACTCGGCTTAGAACAAGCTCGCATTGACTGTACATTATGGTCTAGATTATGATTAATAAAGATAAAATTAATAGGTATAGTATTACCTATACCGACACATCTCCTAACCATTATCACAGGTCATAGCCAGTACCTTGAAATTAAAAGTACCTATAGGCCTTAGAGCTTAACTTAACTCATTACTCTGGAATTAAGTGTTACCTATCCTTAATGACACATCTCGCAACCTTTCTTTCAAATTATCCGCAAGAATCAATTTAGGACCTCCTCCATTAATTCTTTTATTAATATTGGTATCAATAAAAACCTCTGTATTATCACATTTATTAGAAGACGAATAATAAATCACAAACTTGTGCATACTTAGGTCATGTTGAAAATGTGGAGCAATCATGATTTGCGAGGAATCATCTAGTTCAATTTCAACCAAAGCTAAGAGTGACTTAAATCTAAAAGCAATTTTTCTAGATATGTGTATTAACAAGACAATTAGCTCTATGTAAGAAAAAACCGCTTCACTGAATTGGTTTTGTCGAAATCCTCTCCAATCAGAGGTGCGATTCCTAAACAGTTTTCCTATATCTACCAATTGTTCAAATTCATTAGAATGCTTTTTAAGCATATTACTTGGCATTAGCTTTTCCCAAGATAACAATACTTTCATTGTAGGAGAAAAAAATACCTCATCTAAATTTGAGCGATTTATTGATAACATTTCAGAAGCCAATTCAATTAATAGTAATTGCAATTGATCATGTACAACTTTATCTTCGAGAAAAGGCAGGATTAAATCCATATCGACATATTGAACACATGGTTGTAAACAGTCGGGCCATGAAAACTGATTGTTCATCTGCTTTTTATTAACATGAGTTAAATAATATTGACTATATCGAAGCAAAGCTGTCGCTTCTGAATCTGAGCTACCTAGATTAGTATGAGCTATTTCTATCGTAAGTAATGATATTGATGGTGGGTTAATAGTGAAAAGTAAATGGTTATAATTTAAATATATCTTCCCTTTTATTTTTCCAAACATTGCTTTCCCAGTCAATCCAGATACTTTATAAGAAACTAATTTAGTAGTGAGTAAAACATCCAGTTGCGACTTATATCTATCCCTACTGATACCTCCCATCATCTTTGAGATGTTCGCCACACTCAAATCAGACACTCTTCCCATCTTGTCCGCATGTAATAACAATATCAAAATGAACAGCCGATTTGAGCTTCTAAGCTTCTTTATCTTCTCACCAACAGTAAAAACTTTGTCATCAAAATTATTAAAAAGCACACTTTCAACAACAGGATCTTTGCTTAACATTATCTTTTTAAGTAGCACATCTTCTTGAACAGCACTATCAATAGATTGCTTAAAGAGGTAAATATTACGACCTTTACCTCTCATTTTAAACTCCTTAGTAATCGTCACCAATTCTTCTTTTACTAATGTTTTAAAAAGAGTTGTCACTACATTTTTAGTAGAACCGAATTCCTTTATTATCTCATCAATAGACCAGCAAAAAGGTTTTTCACTACCAAACTTTTTCAATAGTGAGACTAATAAAATCTTACTCTCAGGTTTTAATTCATCAATCAAACAAATACCTATACTTATGGTTAAAACATCAAATCAACATAATAAAACAGAGTGTATATAAAGAATGTGAACTAGTTAACTAACTTGTTTAATTACTTGTTTAATTACTTGTTTGATTGAAATTTTAAAGTCTGTGCTTAAAGTCTATTTATTCGAAAAGCTTTAATGCAATCATGAGCTCATGAACAGCGTTTTATTAAAGAGTGAACATGAATACTTGGGTAAATTACAAAATGGTAAAAAGACTTGCTTGGATAGATCTAGATAACCCAAAACAGGTTTTATGGATAGATCACTATTTACGACGTATGGGGCTATTTTCAGTAAAGAATGAAATAAATATAAGTTACAGAGCAACACCGCATGAATTTGTAAATGAATTTATTCAACGCCTCCCGTTATCGGAAGATACCCCCTACTGGAAAGAAAAATGTCGAAATCTAAAGGCAGCTTGGAAAGCTCATGAAAAACGAAATAATACTTCAGTCATGTTTGAAGGTACTTACAATATTTCAAAAGAAGCTAGAAAAGAACTAGAGCGATTAGCTAAACAAAATAATTGCTCTATGAGTAATATTATTAATGACCTATTACTAAAAGCTAAAGATGTAGAGCACCTTCAACACAAGCTAACTCATGAACTCAAAAAAACATCATCACGCAAGTTTGATTTAAATTTACTATCTACTTTTTTCACTGAAAACACCGCTTATCAGCAAGCGTTACTGATAAGACAAGAAGCTCTATCTGAAATGGAACAACAGAAAAAAGAACATAGGGAACAAATCACAAATTTAAAAAAACAAATACAAGTATTAAAACAAGAGAGTTATCAGTTATAAAAATAATTAGACTACTACCATCAAGAATATAGCAATAACGGACACAAATGAGATAACAAAAACACCTGATGTATTCCATAACGTATTCCACAAATAAAATCAAAACGACTTATTAATTAAAAAACAAAAAGATACAATATAAAATCAGATGACCCCAGCCCACCAAACGTTTGGAAAGGGCGGTAAGTCATTGACTTACCGCCCTTTTTGTTCTTATACGTTTCTAATTTTCGCTATTTGTACTAAGAGTAGGTACTAAATATGCGCTATCTAAAAATAACTAAACACGGCTCTTGGCAATTTCGATTTCAAATCCCTCTATGCTACCGCCACCTATTTTCTGATACTTCTGAAGTAAAAAAATCACTTGGCCCTTGCGATAAACAACAAGCTATTATTGAATCACTCAAAATCGAATTGAATATTCGATATGCTATCCAAACTCACAGCCAGTTTAAAATGCTTTCCTTGAGTAAAGCAGACTCTCCTAAATCTCAGAATACTCAGAAACGTCCAAAAAAAAATAATCACCTAAGCTCTATAACTTGTCTTAAACGTTACAGTGATTCAAAAAGAGGGATTGTAAGCGACAAAGCAGTAGATATGTCTCATGCAAAAATCACTACGATTCTATCTTTGCTTAATAAAAAACAAATAAATGAAATCAGAAGACTAGATGCAGAAGAAGTAAGACAACGACCGCTTCAATATCCATTAAATGCAAAAAAAATGCCTCAATTTAAAGGTAAAGCTTGCTCTGACATAATCATAGCTAATCAAAAATATAAACTTAAAACATTAAGCCAAGAATCAGTAAAAGATTACATACAGAAAGCATCTTCATTTTTTGAATGGTGTGTACAAATGGAATTAACTGACATAAACCCATTTAAAGGTATGAAGTTTAAGAAGACAAGAAAAGATAACGAAGCAAAGAATGCTTATAGTCATCAAGACTTAATAAAAATTTTTAGTACCGATATACACAGCACAAAAAACCACAAACATCCCTACTACTATTGGCTTCCCCTACTCGGCTGTTTCACTGGAGCGCGCCTAAACGAACTATGCCAGCTTTACAAAGAGGACATTTATCAGCAAGATGGTGTTTGGATTATCAGGCTTGATGAGAGATATGAGGGGCAAAAGCTGAAAAACACATTTAGTCGAAGAATTATACCTATCCATCAAACACTTCTTGATTTAGGGTTTATCAACTACGTTAAGTCAGTCAACCACAACCGTGTTTTTCCAGAGCTAAAAAATTCGAGAGATGGTTTTGGGAGCGCTGCATCAAAATGGTTCGGAAGATTTAAACTAAAACTTGGTTTTGGCAAAGGGCATGACTTTCACTCGTTCCGGCACACATTTGCAACAGAACTAAAAAATGCAGATATATCCCCTGTGATTGCAGGAGAGCTTCTTGGTCATGCTCAACAAAACATAACGTACGATAGGTATGGTAAGACTATTAATATAGCGAAATTAAAACAAGTAGTAGACCAATTATTTTCTAGTATATTGACATGTAGTGGGGCATATCACCTTCACTCAGAGACTCCAATAGCTAAAGTATAATAAATGTGGTTCATAAGCTTGAGCAGAAAATATCAACTTCTGATCAAGCTATATTTATTATTTATTATTTATTATTTATTATTTATTCGTACGTTTTTTTCTCGCAGAAAGCGCCTTAGATATTATTGCTGAATAAGCAATTGCCCCATTAACTCCTAAATTTGAGTGAGATAGATCTATTAAGTGCGTTCCGATAACTTTAGGATCAAAGTTAGTAGCAATAGCAAGTGATGTTAAATAATCTATATCTAAATCATCGCTATTAGAGTTACTTACAACTGGCAACTCTATCTCTATTTGGTGTGTATCCAGTTGTTCCTTTGCTTTTTTTGGTTGAGTCTCGTTAATCGGTGGGTGCCATTCAATTGATTTAATAGCTTCATTATTTCTCTTTTTAACTAAGAAAGACTGACCGAAGCTTGAAGACACCCATTGGCAGGGCGACCGCATGAGTGTTTAGTTTTTAGCCATACTATTAAAACCAGCGTTCAATACTGCCTCTAACATAGAAGTATTCATCATGCAGCGTTTCTGCTTTCCGACAATACTGAGTTTAGTTGGCTCTTCTCGAAGCATATTCAGACTCATATGGCGCAAGCAGGCTACGTTTTCTGCGCCATGATCCTTGTATATCTGACATGCATCTTCATTCATACTAACATCAAGTACCCAATGCATAGATTCAATACCCCAATGCTCTCTAACCGCATTAGCAGCCTGCTCTGCACTCAGCTCCTTTGAGCTAATGTAGTAACGGTACTCTAAATCTAGCTTCTTTCCTTTCTCAAAACGAAAGTTTTCAATCATTACTATGCTTTTTAGGCTAGCCCAACGACTGAAGTCACCCTCAAGTTTGTTACTCCCTAATACATAACATTGACGTGATTCGATGCGTCCATGACTTTCTTCAAAAACAACACTATCTGCTAGGTTTGCTCGTTCTTTTGAAAATACTTTTTCTACTGCTTTACGAAGCTTTCCTTGGTTGCTTTTTACTGCAAGTAAGTAGTCTCCGCCCTTGTCAGTAATGACTTTTGCTATCTTGGTCTGACATGCCATTGCATCGATAGTTATCAATGCTCCCTTTATGTCGAGCATCTTTATCAGTTCAGGTATTGCCGTAATTTCATTACTTTTTTGTTCGGTCTTTAACTGCCCCAGCACGAGTTTATTTGATGAAGCGTAGGCACTGATCATATGGATGGTACTGGCTCTATCTTCACGATTGTAGGAGCCTCGAAGTGTTTTACCATCAATAGCAATCACTTGACCTTTCGTTAGTGTATGAATTGAAGACATCCAGTTAATAAAGCATTCTTGAAACTGCTTAGGCTCTATAGTAGATATGATGCGTGCAATAGTATCGTCAGCAGGAATTTCATTTAAAAACAATCCATTGCGTTTAAACCAGTCATGATGGCCAAGGATATATTCACGAATATCGAACCACCCTTTAGCTCCAGCGATTACAGAACATAAAGAGCCAAATAGAACCTCAAACAGGCAATAAGTGGTCTTCGCACTTTGGCGTTGGTCAGTGACAGTGTGAAAATGCTCTTTAAAATGGTCAATATGCATGATGCTCTCCCTAAAAAGGGAGTATATGATCACAACTAAATGTGATCGTCAAATCGATCTTTAAATTGACTAAAAAACGTTCACGATCTCACCCTGGTATTGGGCTTTGTTATACCAATCAAATTAATTCGATGACCGATGATTGCGGCTGAAAAATAATTGCGATCATATATCTAATCAATTAACACCAATGAATCTAAAATCCCTTTGCCACTGTGGATCCCTCCTTCATTTTCACTGGCAGGCTTACTGCGAATTAAATACCCCGCATACCCATCAAACTCGGTTACTGGTTTTCCATTATAATAGGCCGTAAATAAACCGATTTCACTGACCAAATCACTCACGACTGTTTGCTCGCCATCACGGACCGCGATGGTTGGAATTTCACGTTCATGCGGATACAAACGTTGCATCAACGTCCATGCATCATATTCCTCTGGCACCAAGTGGCTTAATTTATCACTGATGTCCAGCCCAAAAATACAATGTCCACCACCTTCACCTTGGTTTTTTAATACCCATTTTTCTTGCTTTGCTTCTGTGTTAAACCATGCGATGATTTCGTTATTAACAGGCTTCATATCAGCTAAGACACTTTTTACCAATATCGCTTCTTCGAGAGTTAATCCCCAACGCGAATATTCGGCTTCTGGCATCCTGGTTAATAGCATTTGCATCGTTTTACTGGTCGCTAATTGTTGACTGATAGTCGCGTTCACCGCGACGTAATGCTGCTCAATAAATAGGCGAATCTGACTTAAAGTATGGCAACATTCAGGCTCATTAAGTTCTGGTGAAAAATAATCCTCGTATTGGTAACCCGCACGTAGATACACCACATCAATAGCCCCCACATTATCCAATAACAGACGTTTATTTTTGCCACTAGACAGCTGAGTGCTGAGTTGTTCAAACGTGCGTCTTACCGTGCGTATACCTTGTTTTTGCAGCTCAACTTCAAGCAAATGTTGGTCGTATACGTTATCTTCGTTCTTTTGAACGACCATCAAAAACGTAGGTTTACTTTGATCATTAAAATCCGAATTGACAGCTTTTGCAGCAACGGTAATGCCATAGGCTAATTGCTCTAAACCGTGATTCTCAGCAGGAATGGCTGACGGATCTTCAATCCATTGGTTATAGGTATCCGGCCATTGGTTTTTCATAAACGAATGAAACTCAGTAGCACGTTGACCAAAAGGGCCCATACCTGCCGCAATCCCATTAAATTCAATGACTTTCGCCCCATGGTTACGATCATCCATGAAATCAGTTCTCATCAACAGCAATGGCTGACGGGCGGCGGTGTTGTTATTCACATCGCTGTGTAGCGTACTGTGTAATGACATTAATAGGCCAAAGAAAGGCTCCGCTTTTGCCATGTGACCCAACGACGCTTGCAGAAAACCATGATCTTCTGACACGTTATTAATAAGCTTAGTGATTAATGGCGTCACGGTTAACAAGTGCAGATAAACCTCACGCTCAATAGTCATTGGTGCAATGCTAAATGGACAGTGTCGTGCCGTATTATCTGCTTGTCGAAATGCCACACCGTGCATAATTGCCCATTCACAGGCATCTTCAATGACTTGCTGAGAAACAAACGATTTTTTTTCTTTGTTCATTTTAATTACTCTTAAATTCAATAGATCAAGCAACGTTAGCCAATAGAAATATTTACTTCATATTAGCAGGTGCCTTATTTATCGTAACCCAAATCTTTTGATTAAACATCAGAATCCTCATATATAGTAATTGCTTGTTCTTCGTATTCATCCCACCGAATAACTACACGATATCCATACAGCTTTATTTCATATAAAAACGTTTTTAATACATAAAGTTAAAGTAGAGCAACTCTCTATAAATAACTTACTTCGTCGCAATTATCTAAATATTTTCCCATTAAAAATGATGATACCTGTATAGTGATAAATGTATCCATATTGACTTAATTATTACGTTATTAGATCAATATTATTCGAATGAACATTAAGGAAATAGAGTAAATTATGGATGATTTTTCACTCGATATAAGAACACTTAATTTTATTATTATTTTGTTCTCACTAATTTACTGCATTGGCCTGCTGCTATTCCAATTTACTCAACAGACCATTCGAGGTCTTTCAGTATTTGCAATGTCAATATTAATTATTGGTACTGGACCGCTAATGCTGAGTTTAAGGGGGGATATTCCTGACTGGTTAAGTATTGTTGGCGCTAATATGTTGATTGCGTTTGGCTTTCACCTGTCTTTATATAGTTTATGTCTGTTTAGAAAATACTCACTAAAATACACTCACTTTAGCTCCTTAATGATGTTCGTCACTTTAATCAGTTTAATTTACTTTACCTATTATGTCCCTTCCATAAAATATCGAATCATCGTCATCAGCCTGTATATGGTCTTTGTCACTCTCAGCACCGCCATTGTTGTACTCAAAGGCAAGAATGATGATCTTGTATTAGCGACTCGAATGATGTCCTTATCCTTTGCTATCTATGGGGGATTTATGATTTTTCGGATCATTGCCGTACTGCCATCGCTTGAACTAACTAACTTTATGACCGCAGGTTTAATTCACCAACTCACGTTTTTATTTAGTATTATTCTTATTGTCTCAATGAGCTTTATTATGCTCTGGATGATTAATGCTCGACTGCTAAATTCTATCCACACTCTTTCATATCAGGACCCACTAACTACACTTAAAAATCGAAGAGCCTTAGAAGACGTGGTTCCTACCATGATGAAAAAAGTTAAAACAGCCCCTATTAGTATCATCATGACAGACATCGATCAGTTTAAATCAATCAATGACCTGCATGGACATATTGTCGGTGATCGTGTGATCAAAATGATAGCAGAAACCATAAAAAAATCACTTCACTCTTCAGCTGCTGCTTTTCGTTTTGGCGGCGATGAAATTATGATTTTATTACCTGGTAGTCATGCTGAACAAGCAAAGGAAATGGCAAATAAATTACGTCAGTCGATATCAGAAATGACCGTAGATGGTAACAGTGAACTCTCATTCACCTCCAGTTTTGGTATTGCTCAGCTTTCTTCATCTGAAAATTGGGAAGAGTTTGTAGATCGGGCAGACAAGGCTCTATACCAAGCTAAAAGTAATGGTCGAAATAGAGTCGCTATTTGCTCTCAAACTTAACAAAAAGAGAAACAAAAACGAGCTATAGTTATTTCTGGTGTATGGAGAGACATTGCGATGTAATCTGTTAATCGATCTTGGCGGATCAACAACTAACAGGAACTACACCGCAATGAATGAAAATAATAATAATATCATTTCAATGGATACTCCAGAGAATCCTTTATAATAACTATTGAAAAAAGGGGCTCAACAGCTTTTAGCTCAAGCTATATTACTGGGAAAGTACGAGAATGAGACCATTAATTGTCTCAAACGAGTGGTCCAAAATGGCTATCAGCCTGAACGAAATATTCAAACTGAGCTTGGTGATATCGAAGTTAAAGTACCAAAAGTAAGAGACCGTAAAAATGAGAGTATTAAGTTCAATAGCTCATTAGTACCCCCCTTATTTAAAACGCACCAAAAATATTGAAGAACTTATCCCATGGTTGTATTTACGAGGGATCTCAACTGGTGATATGACTTTCACGTGGCGTTGTTGATCAAATCAGCTAGAGGTTTGATCATCCCCATTTTGCTGAAAATC
>NZ_CAMLHO010000039.1 GCF_946479765.1 uncultured Aliivibrio sp. | reverse complement strand
CGAATAAACGAATAAACGAATAAACGAATAAACGAATAAACGAATAAACGAATAAACGAATAATAACAATAACTTACCAAATCTTACACTAATAAATCAACCAAAAATAAAGGATAGTACGCATGAGTAAGCAATGACTATTACTTAACTGTAATAATGTATTACTGTTTTACTTATTGTGTCTGAGGCGATAAAAGAGAAAAATATCTTTCATCGTTTGAGCGCTCAAATAACGAAAACAACTAAATAAAATATTGATAAAGGTTCACGCTTGAACATTACACTGCAAAAAATACTGAATGTATTTACAGGAAAAAAGATGACTATTACAACACTACACCCTGCAATTGATAACGGCTTCGCAGCTACTGATGAAAACTTCCAAGGCGGAACATTACACTGCCAATGTAAAGAAAATAAAGTAGCCGTTAAGCTAACAACTCAAACTGCACATAACCACGCATGTGGCTGTTCTAAATGCTGGAAACCAGAAGGCGCGATCTTCTCTCAAGTAGCAGTAATTTCACGTGATAACGTTGAAGTCATTGCGAACGCAGATAAATTAGTGGTTATCGATGAAGCAGCAACAATCAAACGTCACGCTTGTAAAGAATGTGGTACTCACATGTACGGTCGTATTGATAACCAAGATCACCCATTCTTTGGTTTAGATTTCGTTCATACTGAATTGTCTGAAGATGCAGGTTTCTCTGCACCACAATTCGCTGCATTTGTTTCATCTATTATCGAAACAGGTACTGATCCTAAAGACATGGATGCTATCCGTGCTCGCTTTGAAGAACTAGGCCTTCCTACTTACGATTGCCTATCTCCAGCACTAATGGATGCAATTGCAACTCACATTGCTGCACAAAATAAATAAGTTTACTCTTATTTATAATTGCTAAATAAAAAATCCGACCCATCTAAGGTGAGTCGGATTTCTTTTTATGGTGCTTTATATAAATAGACCTTATCGATTAATTAGCAGTAACCACCTTTACTTGTTTTTTTTCTTTTGCTTTTAACCAGAACATAATGACGGCTAATACGCCGAATGGAACCAATGGGTCAATCATTGTCCCCCCTTTACCAAACACAAGATTCAATATCATGATGATACTTGCACCAATCGCCCACGCTATCGTAGAAGAAACTGACCAGATTTTGATTTGGTCTGCAAGTTCAGTAATCCCTAATGTACGGTTGATAATATGAAAGTATGAGTCGTTCAAGTGTGAAAATCCAACGGGACCAACAGCACAAGCTAGCGCAACAAATACAGGATCAAGACCCAATGTTTCAACTAGTGGTAAGGTCATTGTCGCCGCAACCATCATAGATGCTGTCGCCGAACCTTGGATAATTCGTAACATCGAAGCGATAGCTAAAGGAACAAGTAGAGGAGGAATACCACTGCTTGCAATCGCCTCAGCCACTTGTGGCCCTGCACCTGATGCTTTTAATACCGCTCCCATCGCACCACCACAGCCAGTAACAATCAGAATTAATCCCGTAGTAGATAATGCGTCATCCATGGAACCAACCATATCTTTACGTTCGATATGACGAGTTAACCCATAAAGCGCCATCAATACACCAAGGCCAACAGCAACAACTGGGTTGCCAAGTAACTCAAGTACCTGATACGGCATTGAGTCGCCTTTTCCGATGATGGTATTCACTAAGATCAATGCAATCGGAATTAAAATTGGACCAAAAGATAAGAAGTTACTTGGCAGTTCTTTGTCGTCAGTTTCTTTTACTTTCTCAAGATTTGCCCAATCGGCTTGATTTGTTATCCACATATCACCATTTGGTACACGATAATATTCTTTACCTACTCGACGAATATAAATCATTGAAAGTAACATCATTGGGATTGAAACAATCAAACCCCACATCATGTAAACACCAAGATCAACGCCTAGGATCCCAGCAACCGCAACAGGTCCCGGCGTTGGCGGCACAAGAGCATGAGTAATAAGAAGACCAAGTGCTAACGTCACACCAAGCCCCACAGCCGATTTACCCGTATCTCGTGAAATTGCGCGAACAAGAGAATGCAAAATGATGTAGGCAGAATCACAAAAAACAGGAATGGCAACAAGCACACCGGTAAAACCTAACGCAAGATCTTCGCGACCTTTACCACACAGTTTTACAAACGTTTTTGCCATTCGTACCGCGGCACCAGAGCGTTCAAAACACGCCCCCATAATCACACCAAACGCAATGATAAGACCGATACCACCAAGTACACCACCAAAGCCCGCTTGGATTGAGTTAATTAATTCTGTTGGTGCCATTCCTGCGAACAACCCCATAATGATACTTGCGATTATCATTGCTAATGCGACAGGAATTCGTGTTTTTATTATCATTCCCATCATGGCTAAAATGCCAATTACGATACCAATTAATGCTCCGTCCATTGTCTCATTCCTTTTGTTTCTTATTGTATTGTTGTGTAGGGTTCAGTGATTTATCGGCTATTAATAAATCACTGCTATTTGCTTTGTTTTTTATCGTTTGAAAAGGTTATAAGTAAGGTTTTACCCAACCTAATCCTTCTTCTGTTGTATTTCTTGGGTTGTATTCACACCCGATCCAATCTTGATAACCACTCTCATCCAACACCGTAAATAAGTGTGGATAATTTAGCTCACCTTCTGATGGCTCGTGTCTTTCTGGTACTGATGCAATTTGAACATGTCCGATAAATGGGGCGACTTCTTTTATTAATGTACTTAAATCACCGTCCATGATTTGTGCATGGTAAAGATCCAATTGCAATTTCACATTTGGACGATCCACTTGTTTAATTAACGCGACTGCTTCACGTTGATGAGCAACAAAATAATGAGGAACATCACGATTGTTTAGCGGCTCAATCATCAACTGAATGCCATGCTCTGCAAACTTATCTGCCGCATAACGAATATTTGAAATGAACGTTGCTGTATGTTGCTCACGAGTGTAATTTGTATCGATAAGGCCTGACATTGCGTGAACCTTTCGACAGTTCAGTACTTCTGCGTACAATAACGCGGCATCAACACTCTGCTTGAATTCATCTTCACGACCCGGAATAGCAGCAAAACCACGTTCACCTGCATCCCAATCACCTGGAGGCATATTAAAAAGTGCTTGTTCAAAACCAAACATCTGCATTTTTTCAGCAAGTGCTTCTGCTTCAAATGCGTATGGAAATAAATACTCTACCGCTTTAAAACCTGCGCTGTGGGCTTTTTCAAATCGTTCCAAAAAATCGACTTCTGTAAATAACATCGTGAGATTTGCTGCAAATTTGGCCATTACTTTCCTCTCCCTTTTAAATCATCAACTTCTTTATCTGTAAGGTAACGAATCACTTTGTCTTTTAATAAAAAAGCTAACTTTGCTGTTTCTTCTAACTCTTCAGCATTATCTACAGCATCAACAAAATCAGTTCCTGTCACTACAGGGCCATGATTTGCCAGTAAGAACGCTCGGTAATCACTCGCTCTTTTTGCTAATTCTTCTGCAATTTTAGGCTCTCCCGGACGTAAATACGGGATCACAGGCAGCTGACCAATTCTCATCACGTAATAAGGGGTAAATGGTTGAATCGCATTCTCAGGATCTAACCCTTCTAAACAGGAAAGCGCCGTTAAATAGGTAGAATGTAAGTGGACTATCGCATTACATTGCAAATTATTACGATAAATAGCTAAGTGAAATGCCACTTCTTTTGACGGTTTTTTCCCTGAAATATGATGACCATCCACATCCACCACTGACAGTTCTTCTGCCACTAAACGACCAAATGATGATCCTGTTGGCGTAGCAAGAAAATGACCATTAGGTAATTTGAGCGATAAATTACCAGCACCACCCGTTGCATAGCCTCGCTCAAACATAGAGCGAGCTAACTCAACCATTTGGTCTCTGAGTTGTTGTTCTGTCATAAGAAAAATCCTTGTGCTTTAGCGAAGAAGTTTTCATCTCCGAAGTTTCCAGATTTCAAAGCCAACGATAATGTGCCATCAAGAGATTTTACCCATGGCACTCCGGGAGCGATTTGAGGACCAATATGAAATCCTTTAACGGCAAGGCTTTGTGTCACAACCCCAGAGGTTTCACCACCTGCAACAATAAAGTTCTTAACCCCATTCGACTGCAATTGAATGGCTAGTTCACTAAAGAATTGCTCTACCGCGTGACTTGAATCATGGGCCCCGAATTCTTCTTGAATCGCCTTTAATGTTGCAGTATCTGCTGTTGCATACACTAAGGGAGCCAACTCTGCGTGGTTGTTTGTCATTACCCAATCAAAGACATCATTTACGTATTGTTTATTGGTTAGACACGCCTTTACATCAATCGAAAGATGGGACGCTTTCTCTTTATAGAAATTAACTTGCTGGTTGGTCATTACAGAGCACGAACCAGAGAACACCACGGTTGGTGCTTTCACCGGGTACCCTTTCTGTTTGGCGTCACTTTGATCCGTTAAATTCTCAACCCAGTTTTTGGCAATACCAGCAGCTAAACCCGATCCTCCAGTAATTAACTTAAATGATTTAGCGGCTTGGCCTAGAGTAACAAGATGCTCTGTAGTAAATGCATCCACCACCGCATAGGTATGACCTTGTGTTTTTAGCTCATCAAAACGAGCTATTGTTACATCAACACCCTGCTCTATCGTCTGGAAATTAACTAGACCTGATGTCCCTTTAGATTGACCATCCATTAAACGAATAATGTTTGAATCCGTCATTGGTGTTACTGGGTGATTTCGCATTCCTGAAGCACTTAATAACTCACCAAATACAAATAAATGACCGTTGTAGACCGTACGTCCATTCACAGGAAGTGCCGGACATACCAAAGTAAAGTCATCACCTAGTTCAGCTAACAATGCATCCGTTACTGGCCCTATATTTCCTTTATTTGTGCTATCAAACGTTGAGCAATATTTAAAATAAAACTGTTGGCAGCCTTGAGATTGAAGCCATTTCAACGCAGAGACAGATTCTGAAATTGCCAAATCTACAGGGCAAGAGCGAGATTTAAGACTAATAACAACCGCGTCTGCCGTTGCATCAATATCGCCTGTTGGAATGCCGTTTAATTGAATCGTACTCATGCCATTTTCTACAAGAAAACCCGCGATGTCCGTTGCACCAGTAAAATCGTCAGCAATAACTCCTAATAACATACTTACTTCTCCACACCCGGTAAGTCGATACCTTTAAATATTTTAATCACAGCACTGTCGTCTTCTTTACCAAAGCCTTCATTACTCGCACTAACAAACATGTTCAGAGCAGTACTTGACAATGGTAATGGAAACTGAAGATCTTTCGCTGTATCAGACACTAAATTCAAATCTTTAACAAAAATATCAACCATTGATTTTGGTGAATAATCACCATCAACCACATGCTTCATACGGTTTTCAAACATCCACGAATTGCCCGCGGCATTCGTTACAACGTCGTACATTAAATCCAAAGGGATATTCGCTCGAGCCGCTAACGCCATCGCTTCAGCACCTGCAGCAATATGCACACCAGCAAGTAATTGGTGAATAATTTTAACCGTTGCACCTAACCCAATCTCTTCACCGATGTTATAGACTTTCGAAGCTGTTGCTTCTAATACGGGCTCTAACTTATCAAACGCTTCTTTAGAACCAGAAGCCATAATCGTCATTTCTCCCACTTCCGCTTTAATTGCACCACCAGAGACTGGCGCATCAAGCATAATGAGTTGGTATTCTTTTAATTTTGCTTCGATTTGTTTCGCATCATCCGCAGCAATCGTCGCAGATACCATAACCGCCGTATTTGGTTTTAACGCCGCAGCAAAGCCAGAATCAAATAACACCGCGTTTACTTGATTTGCATTAACAACAAGAATTAACACTGCATCCAATTTATCCGCAAATTCAAGGACATTAGTTGAAACCGCTTTCGCCCCCTTACTTTTAAGAACCTCCAAAGCGTGTGTATTTAAGTCAATACCATACACATCAAGCCCAGCACGAATACAAGAGTTTGCAGCTCCCATACCCATAGAACCTAAACCAATAACGCCAACCGATTGAGCTTTTTGATTTTCCATAACGCCCTCTAATAAATTTGTCAGTAGTGGATATAATGAATCCAGATGTTAATTTGTGTTTATGTTTGTGATTATATGGTAATAAAAACAAGCCGACTTCGTTGTAAGTCACATAATTAACAAAACTTAACACGAATGAGTAATATAACTCTTTATAGGGAGATGAATACTTGCTTTATCTGTCAAAACTTCAGGTTTATCTATAAATAAAACATTTATTCACAGATATTCACAACATAGAGAAATGTTGTTAGGATAAGTAAAAACAATAATATAGCGGCATAATCATGATCCCAGCAGAACGTCAGAGAACCATTTTATCGTTATTATCACATCAAGAAGTCATCAGTATTGTTGAATTAATTGAACACCTTGATGTATCACACATGACCATACGTCGTGACATAGTCAAACTTGAATCGTCGGGAAAAGTGATTTCAGTCTCAGGAGGTGTTCAACTAACGAGAACCATTCATAGCGAATTATCGCACGACAGTAAAATAGAACAGCAAACCAATGAGAAAGCAGTAATTGGTACTATTGCCGCTGATTTAATTCCACCAAATTCAACGGTATACCTAGATGCAGGTACCACCTCTTTAGAGCTTGCTCATAAAATATCCGCGCGCGATGATTTACTTATTATTACGAACGATTTCGCTATTGCTGCCTATCTCATTAACCACAGTGAATGTGAGATTTACCATACTGGTGGAAAGATTGATCGAAATAACCAATCAGCAATAGGCAGAAAGGTTGTGGAGTTTCTGCTCACTATGAATATTGATATTGCTTTTATTTCTACCTCATCGTGGAGCCTAAAAGGATTATCAACCCCCTATGAAGGAAAAGTTGACGTTAAGCAAGCCATCGCAAAATCATCACAAATCACTTATTTAATTTCTGATTCAACGAAATACGGTCAAGTAGCCACTTTTCATGCATTAGATATCGAATGCATTCATGGGGTGATTACTGATAATAACTTAGCTGAAAGTGTGGTTAATGATCTCGAAGAAAAAGGCATTAACGTTATTCGTTAATAAAAAAGCCCTCATGACATTCATCATAAGGGCTTTATTTTTATCATTATAAAGTTAACACATATCTAATTACGACGATTGATTAAACAGATACAAATATTCTTCATAGCCTTCTTTCTCTAAATCTGATTTTGCTACAAAACGCATTGCGGCTGAATTCATACAGTAGCGTAGCCCTGTTGGTTTAGGCCCATCACTAAAAACATGCCCTAAATGTGAATCTGCAAATTTACTGCGGATCTCGGTACGTTTACTGAATAATGCAAAATCATCTTCTTCGGTTATGTACGCTTTATTGATTGGTTTAGTAAAACTTGGCCAACCTGTACCAGATTTATATTTATCCGTTGATGAGAACAAAGGCTCACCACTGACGATATCAACATAAATACCTTCCGCTTTATTATCCCAGTACGCATTATCGAATGGACGTTCTGTTCCTTCTTTTTGTGTTACGTAATATTGTTGCTCAGTTAGCATTTTTTTAATTTCTGACTCTGACGGCTTATTGTATTGCTTTACATTTGGAGCTATTTTTTGCTCATCAATGTATTGGCGCAGTGTTTTTTGGTTCTCATTTCTATCTTCACCAAATACCGTATCTAAGTATTTATCACGCCCTGAACCATGGCGGTAATATTTATAACGCACCGGATTACGCTTGTAATAATCTTGGTGATAATCTTCAGCTACCCAGAATTTTGTGAATGGAATTAACTCTGTCGCTAAAGGTTTTGGATAGATCTTAGCTGCATCAATCGCATTCATGAATTCTTGAGCAATCACTTGCTGATCTTCATTATGGAAGAAAATAGCGGGACGATACTGTGGGCCTCTATCCCCAAAAGATCCTTTATTGTCCGTTGGGTCCATGTGTCTAAACAGTTGATCAAGCACTTGTTCATAGCTAACAATTTTTGGATCAAACGTCACTTTAATCACTTCAATATGACCCGACTTTCCTGATGACACCTGTTTATAGGTAGGGTTTTCAAGTGAGCCTCCTGAATAACCAGAGACAACATCCACCACCCCATCTAATTTTTCTAAATCAGATTCAGTACACCAGAAACAGCCTCCAGCAAGAGTGGCTACTTCATAGTTACCTTTTATTGGTATGGACATATCTTCTGCGGTAGAAAAAAAACTTGTCATAGCAGTAAAAAATGGAATAAACAGTAGTGCTATCGTTGTGATTTTTAATCGGGATCTCATATCAACCTCTTATGGTTTCTTATTAATATAGTTATCAGAGTGATTTACTTCGAAAAAGTTGCAATTTGTTATTAAATATTAATTCTGTGTTATAGCTTTTCGTTATTAAGATATAGCTCATAAATATGATAATGCTGTCGGACGATTTGTTGATTCAGTGCATCTTTCTAAGCGATTTCTTTGGTTAGAGTAGTTTTATGTTTCCTTTCAATATAGAAGAAAAATCATGACCCAAGTGAATCAAGAGCGTTTAATTCATCACTTTCTAGATATTGTTCAAATCGACAGTGAATCAAAAAATGAAAAAGCGATTGCAGAAGCACTTACCGAACAATTAGGTGAATTAGGTTTTACCGTTACTAAATTACCAGTGCCTGAGCACGTATCAAACGGCTTTAATATTTACGCAAGATTGGAAGGCGAGTTAGAGGGCAGCATTGTATTTAGCTCTCACATGGACACAGTAACTCCGGGTAATGGTATTGAACCTATTATTGAAGATGGCATGATCCGCTCTAAAGGCAATACCGTGCTTGGTGGTGATGATAAATCGGGTATCTCTGCGGTAATGGAAGCGGTACGTGTTATTAAAGAAAATAACCACGCCCACAAAACGATTGAACTAGCGTTTACTGTCTATGAAGAAGGCGGCTTACACGGCTCTAAAAACTACGATATGAGCTACATTCAATCTAATCACGCTATCGTATTAGATTCAGGTGGCCCTATCGGTACTATTATTACCTCAGCGCCTGGACAACAGAATTTAAAAGTAACCATTACTGGTCGTCCTGCACACGCTGGTTTAGCGCCTGAAGAAGGGATCAATGCATTAACCGTTGCCGCTGATGCAATTACAAACATGACACTTGCACGTATTGATGAAGAAACGACAGCCAACATTGGGGTGGCTCGGGGTGGTCAAGCGACAAACATCGTTATGCCAGAACTGTATATTGAAGGTGAAGCGCGATCTCTTGATGATGTAAAACTGGCAAAACAAGTTGAGCACATGGAGTCAACGTTCAAAGCAGCAGCAGACAAACACGGCGCTGAAATTGAAATTATCTCAACGCGTGCTTATAACGCTTACAAAATTTCAGACGATAATGCACACGTTGCTAGCATTAAAGAAGCGTTTGAAAGCATCAACATTAGCCCATTCACTAAATCTACCGGTGGTGGCTCTGATGCAAACGTATTTAATGAAAAAGGCTTAACAACAGTAAACCTTTCTACTGGCATGGCTAAAGTCCACACCACTGAAGAGTTCATTAAAGTCTCTGATATGGTTGATATTACTCGTTTCTTAACGGCGTATTTAACTCGTTAATTACTGACTTTTATTGGCAGATAAATAAAAGAGCCACTCTGTAGGTATTTTGTACTCACCTTTAGTTCATTAGAAATACAGATAACCAAGATGGGTACTGGAGGGAGGCAATGTATTGATGGATAAGAAAATTTCAGTTTCTTATCCATTAAGTCTAGCAATAATTTACACAGAGCCATCTACATTGGCATGTTATTTAATTATGAATGCGTTTAAATTACTAACCGCAGAAACAATTTCATCTGAGCCTGATGTTATATCTGCCATCAAAACCCCTGAATCTTGAGATAATTCCAACGTTGCATTCATTTCCTCCTTGGATAAGCTTATAACATTTATTGCAGATGACATATTCTTTAAACTGTCATTTACCACTTTCGTTATATCTTCAGTCGTCTTAGAGGTTATTTTAGCAAGGTTACGAACTTCATCAGCAACAACAGCAAAGCCACGCCCATTTTCACCAGCTCTCGCCGATTCAATAGCTGCATTTAAAGCAAGGAGATTCGTCTTTTCAGATATTTTATTTATCTCTTTTACATGTTCTTTTATGTTAATTGATTGTGCATTTAATTCATTTAGTATTTGACTTATCTCTTCCATTCTCTCATTAATTTGAGTTATTTTATCTATTGCTTTAGTTACGACATCTTTGCCTTTCCTTGACAGTTCGCTTGTTTTATTTGAAACATTAAAGGCAAGGTGCGAAGCCTCAACCATAAATGCTTCTTTTTCTACCTGATCAGTAATAATACTGGCATATTTTACAACTTTATAAAGCGAACCGTCGTTATGTCTAATTGGATTATATGATGCTTCAAGCCAAACAGAGCTGCCTCTATTATCTATTCGCTCAAATCTACCAGAGACATATTGACCTCGAGATAACTTATCCCAGAAATCAGAATAATTAGGGGAATTGATTTCATCGTCTTGACAAAATATTTTGTGATGCTTACCTCGAATTTCATCTAGATGGTAACCAATCGCGTTAAGAAAATTATTATTGGCATCTAGAACTATTCCTTCGAGTGAAAATTCAATAATAGCCATCGAACGGTCAATAGCCAATAGTTTGTCTTCTTTCTCTTTGGAGGTTTCTATCGTTTTTGTTAATTCAGTTGAGATGATTTGGATTGAACATAACTCACCCTCAAGGGAATAATATGGCACAACCATCCCTCTTAGCCATCTTACCGTTCCATTTCGTTCAGAAAACTCAATAGCCCCAGCCCAAGATTTTCCTCTCTCTATAGCGTTATACAATGCTTTGAAATGTTCTGTGTTTCGAGATTTTTTTGATATTTGGTCGATAAAATTAAGACCAATAAAGTCATTTTCTGTTATTTTTAGTTCTTCTTGACCTTTTAGATTGATTGAATTAATACTTCCATTTTTATCAAGATGAAATACAATCAATGCTTCATTTAAAGCTATATTTGCACTTTCTAACTTAAAATATTTCTCTTTAAGTTTTATTAATTCTTCTTTTTTTTTCTTTTTTTCTTTAAAACCAAACATATTATGACCTTTTCTATTAGTCTCAATTATATTAGCCTAATATAATTTCTAATGAATAAATTATCAATATTTAAGTTATTGATATTATGGTAAATAGTCACCAGAAAAATTTATAGATAAAGTAATAAAAATATAAGCATTGAACTTCGAGGGCTAATTTTTAGAAAAATTACAATTATAGATGTAACAGAACCTAAAAAAATAGAGATCAAAATAGAAGCATGATCAAGGGCTCTGATCTTATTGAATGGCTTTAATATCTTCCGTCATAGATATTAAAATCGATAAGATCTTTTCTCCATCGACTCGAAGACCATTATGCTCATATTCACTAGTCATCCATGCTCTTGAATTAGGTATAGATCTCAATGTTTCACGAGAAAAATCAAACTCAACAAACATGTCATTAACGTAAATCGCCGCTGCCACTGGCACTGTGTTCTTCGCTAGTTGCTCAATATCATACAAATTTGGCCAATCGGACTTTGCAGCCAAAATTTCTGCAGCTTCTTTCAATGGCTTCAACGTTTCAAGCTGATCAAAGAACCATGGGTATACCATTTCACCAGTAAAGCGCAATGAAGCGCCTTTCTGATAACTAAATTCAGAGTAACTCGCTCTCACACGCTGTGCAGACCAATTTGAAGCATTGTGCTGACAATAAATCGATTCATGTAATATGGCATACAATGGGTTGGTTAAATGCGTTTGTTGCCCTAACACGTAGTTCAAGAAGCCATAATTCAACTCTTGCTTACCGTTAACATCAACAAAAGCAGTTTCTAACTGAAAATACAGTTCTTCCGGTCCACCAGCCATGCCAAAACAGATCCCCATTTGCTGAAACTGCTCAACCGTAAAGATCTGACCATTAGGTAATGTTGTCTTGTTATCTAATAATGCATCAGCAATACGATTACATAACTCTTGTGCTCGTGGGAATCGATCAAAAAATTCACTGTTTTTATCTAGCGTCCGTTGGTAAGTAGCATAATACACATCATCAATATGACGAGTTATTGATGGGATCCCACCTGTTATGTAAGAAGCTAATAAACTCTCAGGGAAAATAGATAGATACGTCAATGAACAAAAACCACCAAAACTCTGGCCAATGATCGCCCATTTATCTACATTAAGGTATTTTCTTATCGCTTCCGCATCACGAACAATGTTATCCGCACGAAAATAACTTAAATATTGCGCTTGCTGCTTAGGATCCAAATGCCCGATCGTTTGAATCGTGATCGGAGAACTTAGCCCGGTCCCACGTTGATCAAGCAAGATCACTCGATATTGATCTAATGCACGCTTTAGCCAACCAGAATTACTGCATGGACGCATAGCTGGAAAACCAGGGCCACCTTGGAAATATACCAAGTAAGGAAGATCACGATCTTTATTCTCTGTTTTGACTAATTCTCTCATATAGACGGAAACATGATCAGGGGTTGAAGTATAATCATCGTAATTCAAAGGCAGTGAAAAATAGTGAGATTGGTATTGAATACCATCAAGATAAAAAGCAGGTTCTGAATGTTTTAGCATGACATGTCCTTATATCACAAGCACTTAAGTTAACTTAACTTAACTTAACTTAACTTAACTTATTCATCAAAAGTTAAGTAACTTATTAATTTAAAAGTTATTTTTCAACGGCAATCACTAAGCTCTCAACAAGTAGTGCTTCACGAGCCATACTTGCTTCAACACACGCACTGGCGCATGACCTTCAGGTACCCATGCATCCCATACTGCGTTCATTTCTGAAAAATCGTTCCATTGTGCCACAATACGGCTCATGCTTTGTTTTGTTTTGTTTCTTGCCGTTCAATCATGATCTACTTCTACTTTCAAATTAATAGAGATCATTAAGGGTCATAGAGTAATAAAAAATGAGATGAAATACGAGAGATGTTCTTGATAAAGCCTTATTTTACAATGGAAGAATGATCATGGTCCCATAGGATACGGGGAGTGTTAGAAGGATTTATTGACAGATAAAAAAAGACGAGCACTTAGGCTCGCCAATACAATTATTGAAAACAATAAAAGTTAGATGTGTAACTATCCCGCCATTTCATCCAAAGCACGTAAAACATCTTGATCATAGTTCTGGGAAAAAACCAATTTACTGATCTTTCTCCGTACAGCAAGACCTGCGATCAAGTTCTCAATGGATAAATGCTTACCATGATCTTGGTTATTGTAAAATTCAATCGTTTTACTTAAGGTTTCATAGGGTAGAACTTCTCCCCCTACTTTTAAATAATCAAGTTTACCTTGCAGCTCTTTACACTCTTCAGAGATCGATGACGAGCTGTGACCTGTCATTGCCGATAATGCAGTAATACTGCGCTCTAACGCTTGTTCTGACGTGTATTTAGTTAAAGTAATAGTTAACTCATCAGCATTAATTTCAGCTGAATGTTTACGAAGCTTTACCCTACGACCTAAACGACCCGATTTATTAGGGCTGTTACGTTTAATGGGTTCAAATTCACCATCAATGATCGTGGAAAGCTGATCAAGCTGTTGCTTAGGCATGATCTCATTACGCAATGGGTTTGGCATGGTTGGTGCCATATTGCGTTTTCCTGCATTTGTCGTTCTTGCTCGTGAATAACGGATTACTTCTTCAGGATCACAACGAATGTCCACCTGGTAATCAGGAAGCTTTTCATTGTTATTCAGCATTGAGATCGTCAGATGATAGCCCCAAAGATTTACAATAAATAACTCATCAGTCACTTTATCTTTGGCTAATTTCTTTAATTCTCGAATAAGATCTAATGAAAAACGTCTCCAATCCACGTTACGAGCGAGTTTTTGATTTATCTCACTTAGGAGTAAGTTATCAGTCATTCGACGCGCTAGACGGCTTCTGAAGAAGCTATAGAGCTGAAATACCAATGTATGTTGCTTTAAGATCTCTGGTGGAAACAGGAAGAAGTAATCTTTAGTCAATAACTCATCATAAAATGAAGGTTCCCACACTAAAATATACAAATTAGGCTTAATTTTAATTTCACCATCTTTGCCTTCTTTTGGTGCTTCATCAGAGGCTGTGATTGTTCGAGCTAAGAAACGGAAACGATCACTTTTAAAGCCTTTTGGCATATTTTCACTTAGCCAACGACCTGTAAGCTCATGAAGTTGGAAATCAGTAAATTCAATACGATCAATACTTTCACGAATAGAGTCACGGGCAGGGCCTGAATCTTTCTTACCTCGTAACGTTAGAATATCAGTGATGTAAATTGGGGTTTTATTGCCCATTGTTTTGGTTTGAATATGATAATCATCCTGGTGATGATCATGATATTGAACGGTTAAGGTAAATAACGCGAATAAAGTCATAAGATCATCGACAGTCATGATGTTTTTTGATGATCTTGTTTCTATGATCGCTTTCGTTCCTGAGATTGCAACCATTGCTTTTTGATAATTTTTTCGAGTACGTGGTGGAGCAAGCGCTTGATCTATAATACCCGCCCAATTCGTTGGAGAAACAACAAATTGATCAGCTTCATCTCTCATGCTTGGCGGGATCCCTAATCCATGATCTGTTAAAAACTGACGATTAACTTGAGTTTGAGCTAATGCTTTTGAACGTTTTTGTTTTTCTTGTTCATGACTCTGTGCAGATTTTAAACTTGTTATGCCTAATGTTGAAATTAAATGTGATGGATTAATAAATTTATGCAACATCGTTTTTCCTGCAAGTCCTTGTTCGAAACGAACTGGATATTGATCGAATAATCCGATACTTACCGCAGTACGTAAACGTTGTTGGATTGCAGCTCTAGTGAGATGTCCATCTGTTGTTTCTATAATTTCAGTTGTTGAAACTAAACCATCAGTTGATGAAAATCCTTTTAACGAAATTAAATTCATTAATTCTAAAATACTTTTTGTGACACCTTTAAAATGTTGATATTGGGTGATCCAATCAACTAAATTAGTTGGTATTTCAAATAAGTGTCCTCCTTTGTGATCTCTTGGAAGGGGAATATAGATCTTTTCGTTATCTGCTGTTTTTATATGATTCATTTTCAACTGACATTCATTGTATTTTAATCATTCTTTCGCATAGATTAAATGAATTAGATCTTTAAAGAAAGGAAAAAATTATTATTCTTTTAAACTGATCTTTATGATTAATACTGATCTTTATGATTATAATGATCTATGATCTGGTTGGTTTTTCGCTTATAAGTCGTTGTATTTAAAACGGTTATTTTTTTGCGCAATGAAAGCATGATCAAGAGTTTTTAGAAAGCATGATCAGTATGTGGTCGGATCTATGATCACTAATATTCAAAAGCATGATCATAATCATAATGAACCTATGATCATGAGCTTTATCGAAGAATGATCATGGAATGCTAACAGGTTATCCACAGATCGCTTCTGTTTTGTCTGGTTTATAGCCTTTCGTTTGATGATAAATTTAATTTTAGAGGATTTTGTTATCGTTTATTTGATTTTACGTCTTTTATTTCAAAATGATTTCTATTAATCCTATATTTAGATCTCACTTATGCTATTTTATTAGATCCAGAAGCATGATCAAGTGATGATTTTAACTTTTGAATCTGATCATATCTAATTAGATCTTCTACGAACCCTTTTAGGATATACATCCACTGTAATTTATGAGAGCAGTATCATGCTTCCGTTATCTTTATCTACTTGATCATGCTTCCTTTTATTAAAATTCAATTTACAGTGTATATTGCTTGAATTCTTGATAATTTGGCCCTTGATCATGCTTCATGCTTCCTATCTATTGTCATATTTTTACTCTTTTAGATAAGCTATTTTTGTTATATTTTTTTGCTTTTTTTATTGAAAATACAATAGCCGTAATATGTGAGCTTTATTTCACGCTTCCGTAGATATTTACACTGTAAATCCCATTAAGTGACCCTGTCACAGTTTTATTTATAAGGTATTAACCATGAGTTATAGAGCTAAAAATTAGGACGTATTTAACATAAATTACAGCTTTGTTAGTAATGCTCTCTTTTTAATGAATATCACATAATTAAATAAATGTTCAGCAATTTGTTGTGGTTGGCGTCTAATGCTGTACAATTCCTTTCATAGTTTGATTACTGGCGAATATTATGAATAGAGAAAAAACCATTGCTAATTTGGCTGCATTGGCTGAACAGACAAAACAAGTACAATCTGATCGTATTGAATTGGTTCTTGAAGAAAGAAATGATGAGCACTTTCCTCCAATGTCTAAAGCAATGATGGAAACTCGTTCTGGTTTAACTAGAAGAAAGTTAGATGAAGCGATTACTCGTTTAGAGTCAGAAGGCCATCAATTTACAAAAAATAACGCAAATCATTATTCTATTTCATTAACAGAAGCTCATATGTTGATGGATGCGGCAGGAATGCTAGCTTTCCATGAGCAAAAGAAAAATGTAAATAATAAGCCTTGGGTTGTAAATGTTCAGAATCAGAAAGGGGGGACTGGTAAGTCAATGTCTGCTGTACATTTGGCTGCTTGCTTGGCGTTAAATTTAGAAAAACGTTACCGTATCTGCCTAATCGATTTAGACCCTCAAGGTTCATTGCGTTTATTTTTAAACCCTCAAATCAGTGTTTTTGAGCAAGATACTATTTATTCAGCCGTTGATATTATGTTAGATAACGTGCCTGAAAATGAGGTCATTGATGGTCAATTTATGGCTAAAAATGTGCTTTTAAATACACAATATCCAAATTTAAAAACGATTTCAGCATTCCCTGAAGATGCGATGTTTAATGCTGAAGCGTGGCAAGATTTATCAACTAATGGCTCTTTAGATATCGTTAAGTTATTGAAAGAAAAAGTTATCGATCCTATTGCAGACCAATTTGATGTCATCATGATTGATACCGGTCCACACGTTGATCCTCTGGTGTGGAATGCCATGTATGCATCGAACTCATTATTAATTCCATGTGCAGCTAAGCGTTTAGACTGGGCATCAACAGTGAACTTTTTTCAACATTTACCAACGGTTTATGAAATGTTCCCTGAAGATTGGCATGGTTTAGAGTTTGTTCGTTTAATGCCAACGATGTTTGAAGATGATAATAAAAAACAAGTATCAGTATTAACGGAGATGAATTACCTGTTAGGCGATCAAGTGATGATGGCAACTATCCCAAGAAGTCGAGCTTTTGAAATTTGTGCTGATACTTACAGTACTGTTTTTGATTTAACTGCGGCTGATTTTGAAGGAGGTAAGAAAACATTGGCAGTTGCTCAAGATGCAGTGAAGAAATGTGCATTAGAATTTGAGCGTGTTTTGCATAGTCACTGGAATTCGTTAAATAAAGGGGAGTACTAATCTATGGCAATTAAAACGTCTGATTTAAACGCAAAACTGTTTGGTAAAACAAATAAGCGTAGAGCTACAACCCCAGTAGAAGCGCAAAAAGCAGCAAAATCTCAAGCTCAAGTGATTGAATTAGCGGTAGCTGGCGAGGATATGGTGACGTTTGAGTTACGTAAAATTCCTGCGAATGAAGTGCGTAATTCTACCGTTGTTTTTGCTGAGAATGCACGTGAGCAGTCATTTTTAACTGAGCATGCTTTATCTGATATTTTAACGACATTACGTGATCGTGGTCAGCAATATCCTGCTGTGGGTCGTATTGTTGAAGGCGGAAAAATTGAGGTTCTTGACGGTAGTCGTCGTCGTATGTCATGTATTTTGGCAGAGAAGGACTTTTTAATTTATGTTGCTGAAGGCATTAATACAAAGCACGCTAAATTTCTTTCTGATGTAGCTAACGCACACAAACCGCTATCTCTATATGAACGTGGTAAAGAGATGCATGCGATGCTTGCTCGTGGTGATGTCGCTGACCAAAAAGAACTTGCTAAAGTATGTCAGTGTAGTGAAGCTCTAGTTAGTGGAGCTCTAAAAGCAGCAACATTACCTTTAGAGTTATTACAAGCCTATCCAAGTGTGAGTGAGATTGGTCGCCCAACCGTTGTTAAGCTTCATAAGCTCTATAATATGTTATCTGGCGAGGAACAAAAAACCTTACTTGGACAATGTGCTGGTGAACAAGGAGCTGTTTGGACGCGTTCTACAGCCCTTGGTGTAAGCAGAATGACGAAAGAAGTCACTGAACTTATTGAGGTTTGGGTTGAAGATCTACTACCTAAAAGAGAAGCTGCTAAGCCACTAAGTACTGAATTAGTTAAAGGTCGTGCTTCTTATAAGCGTAAAGGATCAGCTTTAACGCTTAACTTGAAGAAAGTAGATGATGTGTTAATGGAAGATATTCTTGCTTACATCAGCCAAAAAGTGTCTTAAACTCGTTTATCTTTAATAAAAAAGAGCCAGATTTAGTTAACTAAGTCTGGCTCTTTTTTTATATTTAATTGATTAATTAAACCAGCGGGGCAAGATCTGCTGGGCGGTAGTTTACTGATTTTAGTACTTTACCTTGTTTAATTACTTTATTGTCGAGCTCTACATTTTTAGCACATTTAGCAATGATAAAACCACCTTTCTCTGTTGACATTAATTCAATGCCTTGGTCTGCATAGAAAGCGAATGTAGCTTGATATTCTTCTTCTGTTTTACACACTTTACTCATATTGCTTGAATGAACTTCATCCCAACATGGTAGAAAATCAATATTTAGATTCTTAGCTACGTTTAATAACAAATCTACTAAGTAAGAGATACTTAGATTATCCTCCAAGTGTTTAGTACCTAAATGAACAGCTCGTCCCATTAATACATAAACTGTATCAACAATTGCATCTGCTTGTTCTATTTTACTGTCGGCTTCTGCTAATTCAGTCAGTTCTTCAATAGCTAAAGAAGTATGTAGAAGGTCATTTTTTTCATCTAATGATTCAGGTGATGCTACTGCTAAGTTAAACGTACTTCTAAATTGTTCGATATCTTGATATAGCTTTTGGTAGATAGGCTGTGTTAGTTGACTTAAATGCATGATATTTCCTAAATGATGAAATCTTAAATGTAGAGGTTATTATACCTTTTCCCTATTTATCCCGTCATATTTTCTTTTATTAATTATTCCTTTTATCAATCGACTTTTCTCTCGATAGAATTAAATCGACTTTTCTCATGTTACAATTTAAAACTCACTCCCGTTTTATTTATGGACTATTTGCAATGCATTCTGCGCTGTCATTTTTAAATACAATAACGTCTTATGCAACTGATGGCTTTATTCGTTATCCAATTTTACTACAAGGTTCTAAGACTTGGTGTGAGTCAGTCGTTACGGCTTATTTAACACAAGAATGCACTCTTTTTACTAATATTGAGTTGTATGGTGATTTATCCATTTCTGGTTTTGTATCAACACCTATGAAATCGGCACTTAAGAAACTGGGCCAAGAAACCGATTGTTTAGTTATAGATATTAGTCATGACTTTAATGCAAACGCGATTAATGCTGCGTGTGGCACCGTTGTTGGTGGAGGATTAGTTTTCTTTATTCAATCTAACGATGTTGTTCAACCTAAATTAATCGCACAATGGTTACAGCACTTTAATCATATAATGGTGTGTCTAAATCAATCTACATTAGATTATGTACTGCCAAATAAGTCATTGTTGAGAGAGAATATGGATGATCTTAATTCAATCTATCGAAGCACAGATCAAGAAGCGGCAGTAAGTGCTATAAAAAAGGTCGTAACAGGGCATGCAAAGAGACCACTTATTATTACGGCTGATCGTGGTAGAGGTAAGTCTTCCTCCATCGGTATTGGTATTGCTGAATTAGCGGTTTCACGCAAATTAACCATTGGTATTACCGCACCACAACGAGCAAGTGTCGATGAGATTTTTTTACACGCAAAACGAATTGCTTTACAGAAAAATGCTCAAGTAAGTATAGATAAAAATCAGCTAACGATTAATGAAACTAAGGTTCTGTTTATCGCAGCCGACGAATTACTTCGTAGCAAACCAAATCTAGATTTATTGTGCGTTGATGAGGCGGCTGCTATTCCTGCTCCTATGCTGCTTTCATTGGTACCTTATTATTCTCGCATGATATTTTCCACTACAATTAACGGTTATGAAGGAACGGGGAGAGGCTTTGAAATTAAATTTAAAAAGCAGCTTGCTCTATTACGTCCTAATTATCACTTAGTATCAATGACGCAACCGATCCGTTGGAATAATAACGATCCATTAGAAATGTGGTTATCGGATGTGTTTTTACTGGATCATCATTCGCACTCAAATGAATCGCTGTCTTCTTCTAATGACTTAACTGTCCGCTACCATTGTCTAAGCTCAACAGAATTAGTCACTGATCCAGCATTAGCTCAGTCGGTATTTTCATTATTGGTTTCTGCGCATTACCAAACCTCACCTAATGATTGGCTTTTGCTTCTTACTGACCCGTCTCTTTGTTGTTGGGTAGGGGTTGATATCAATAGTCACAAAATTGTGTGCTGTGCTTTGTTATCAAAAGAAGGAGAGTTAGATGCGGAATTGATTAAAGATATTCAATTGGGGAAACGTCGGCCAAAAGGTCATTTGGCACCTGTATCTTTAACGCAAACTTTATGTATTGATGAGCCTGCATTGCAATCAAGTATGCGTGTTATGAGAATTGCGGTTCAACCTTGTTACCAACAGCAGGGGATCGGTTCTCAATTTATTCAATCTATGGAATTACATTATAAGAAGTTAGGTGTGGATTACCTTAGTACCAGTTTTGGCTCAACTTCAGAGTTGAATTATTTTTGGCATAGTATCGGTTTTATATTTGCTCGTCTTGGTATTACCAAAGACAAAGCGAGTGGTACACATTCATTATTAGCGATTAAATCGCTGAGCCAAGCCTCAAGAAAATGGTCTCATGTTGTTACTGATTATTTCTCTTCATCTTTACCTGAGCAGTTAATGTCTACTTTTTCTGAACTCGCAGTTACTGATGTAGTTAGTCTACTTGCCGGAATTAAGGAACCCGCAAATATAACCGCGTTAATGAAACAGAGAATTGAAGTATTCTCAGCGGGTGGATTAGGCTTTGAATTGATTCAATATGAACTTCGTCAATTTGTCCTTACTCATCTCAGTTCTTTATTATGCCTAACTGAGCCACAGCAGATATTGGTCATCACAAAAATAGTTCAAGTTAATGTATGGAATGAGGTTATTCAGGAATGTAATTTAATTGGCAGAAAGAATGCGGATACAAAACTTCGTGAAGCAATAAAAGTAATGCTAGATAATTTACACTGTAAATCGTAAAGCCTCCATTCATCAACCTCCTTAATTTACAGTGTAAATCGTAAGTAGATTTCAATAGTCAATTTACACTGTAAATCTCTCTTCGATAATAAGACCTAACCTCAAAATATAATCAATTAACCTAGTGACTTATCTTTAAATACTATATTCTTGATGTAATGAAAATGTTATTCATTCCGACTGTAGTCTAGGGAAATTGAAATGAATGAAAAGGGATTGAATCGCCTTAACAAGGAAGAGCTGGAATTTGTCGATGACAGAACAGCAGCGTTACTTCTTAATACTCCAACAAACGCTAAAATCATTTTATGGATAATCGCAGCTTTCTTTTTTATAGCAGTAGCGTGGGCATCATGGGCTGAAATAGATAAGGTTACTGTTGGGCAAGGAAAGGTTATTCCATCTTCGCAGCTTCAAGTCGTTCAAAACCTTGAAGGTGGGCTAGTTAAAGAGATGCTAGTTAAAGAAGGCGACCAAGTAATTAAAGGGCAGCAACTATTATTAATTGATGATACTCGTTTCCGTTCTGATTTTAGAGAGCGTAAAAAACAGCTGATAAACTTAACGGCAAGTGGAATGCAATTAGCAGCGTCGATGGACAGTATCTTAATTCAAGATATTAATAGTCGAAAGCGTTGGAAAGAGTCTGTTGTACTTTCAACAGATAAACTGAAGTTCGATGAAGAATTCACAAAAGAGAATCCTGTTGTTGTGAGAAGACAACTTGCAGAATATAACGCGGATATGAATAATTTAAAAAATCGTATTTTTGTATTTGACCAGCAAGTAAGCCAAAAGCAACAAGACCTTGTTGAAATTAAATCTAGAGTTAGAAGTTTAAAAGCAAGCTATAGGTTAGCAAAGACAGAGTTTGATATCACAAAACCTTTAGCTGATGAAGGGGTTGTTCCTAGAATTGAATTACTTAAACTTCAACGCCAAGTGAATGATACAAAGCGTGAGTTAACCTCAACAGAATTAAAAATCCCAGTATTAACTTCTGCCATTCAAGAAGCGGTACTTAATCGAATTGATGCGGCCCTTAAATTTCGTTCAGAGCAGCAAGAGAAATTAAATAGCATACAAGATAAATTATCATCATTAACAGAATCACAAGTTGGCTTAAAAGATAAAGTTAATCGAACGGTTGTACTTTCTCCAGTAACAGGGACGATTAAGAAAATTTATATCAATACCGTTGGTGGTGTTATTCAACCTGGAATGGATCTCATTGAAATTGTACCGACGGAAGATACATTATTAATTGAAGCTAAAATTGCACCGCAAGATATTGCCTTTTTAAGGCCCGGACTTCCTGCTATCGTTAAATTCAGTGCTTATGATTTTACACGTTATGGTGGCTTGAAGGGGACATTAGAGCATATCAGTGCTGATACGATACAGGATGAAGAAGGCAATAGTTTTTATTTAGTTCGGATCCGTACCTCTCAAGAAGACTTAGCTGAAAAAACACAGTTTTATATTATTCCGGGAATGACAACATCAGTGGATATCATCACAGGTAAACGGAGTGTTTTAGATTATTTACTTAAACCTATTATGCAAGTAAAAGGCTCAGCATTAAAAGAGTGAGTATGGGTAGGATAAGGAGAAAGTAAATAATGAAATATAAGTGGTTATTCATTATTCCTCTCTGCATATTCTCTTTGGCAACGATAGCTTTAACAAAACAAGATAATCTTTGGATTAAAGCGGTTAAAGATGAGTATGGAGAAAGGGCATCAAGGCGAGTGAATGCATGGCGTGAGCTTATTGCAGAGTTAGACAATCAAGTAGAAAGAGAACAGTTAGCCAGTGTGAACCAATTTTTTAACCAGCTCTATTTTGTTGATGATATTAAGCTTTGGGGTAAAAAAGATTACTGGGCAACACCACTTGAATTTTTAGGAAGTAATGCGGGAGATTGTGAGGATTTTACGATAGCAAAATATTTTTCATTGTTGGAGCTTGGTGTATCAGATAAAAAATTAAGGCTTATATACCTAAAAGCCCTAGAGCTTAATCAGTTTCATATGGTGTTAGCTTATTATCCAACACCATCTTCTGTCCCATTAATTTTGGACAATATAGATAAAGAAATAAAGCCAGCGACAGAAAGGACTGATCTATTACCTATTTATAGTTTTAACGGTCAGCATCTGTGGTTAATGAAAGGCAAAGGAAATGGACAACAGGCAGGTAAATCGTCTCGGTTAAGTTTATGGAATGATTTACGAGCAAGAAATAAAGGCTTGAGATTAAACCACCCAATTTTAAACTATGATGAGTAGTGATATGACATTATATAAACAGTTAGTTTCATGGATGACAGTCGTCTTTCTAATTCTTATGATTGCAGTTTTTGCGATTGAATTACGTAATACACAAACCTTTTTAGAGAATCAACAACGTTCAGAAGTTAATAATACAATTAATACTGTTGGTTTGGCGTTAGCCCCTTATCTTGAAAATGAAGATAAAGTTGCCGCAGAATCTGTTATTAATGCGCTATTTGATGGTAGCTATTATTCTGCGGTGAGATTAACTTTGTTTAACACCGATGATGAGATTGTTCGAGTCTATCCATTACTTGTGGATAGCGTACCTCAATGGTTTTCTAAACTGCATTTGTTTAGAACTATTTCTGAAAGTCGTATTATCACTAGTGGTTGGTTGCAGTTAGCAGAAGTTGAGATTGTTACTCACCCAGGTTATGCCTATCAACAGTTGTGGAATGCATTGACACAATTATTAACCACGTTCGCTATTGTGATGAGTTTTGGGATCCTTATTATTGCCTTTGTTGTTCGACGAGCATTATCGCCATTACAGCTAATTATTGTCAAAATGAAGGAAGTTGCAGAGAATAACTTTAGTAATGAACTCGCGAAACCAAAAACAAAAGATTTAGAAGCGGTGATCAACGGTATTAATACGATGTCGTTACACATTGCACAAAGCTTTAAATCACAAGCGAAAGAAGCAGAGAAGTTGAGAGATAAAGTATATCTTGATCCTATTTCAGGTCTTGGTAATAGATCTTTTTTTATGGCGCAATTAAATACTTGGCTATCTGAATCAGCAAAAGGTGGTATTGCACTTTTTAAAGTCAACTTTATAAATAAAGTGTATGAAGAAGAAGGGTATGAAGCCGGAGATGCGAAAGTTAAAGAATTGGCTGATTTATTAAAAATCACGCTACCTTCAACAAACGTTATTTTAACTCGATTAAATTCTGATGAGTTTGGTTTTATCTTTCCAAATATTGAAGAGGATGAGTTGAAGCTAGCCGCTGAAAATATCATTGCATATACCCAAGATATAAAGGGAGATCCAACGGCAACAGCTCCTATTGATGCAAACCTTGGCGTTGTATTTAATGAATCAAGAAAAACAACAACAGAGATCTTATCTTTAGCTGATAATGCGTTAACTCAAGCTCATACAAACCCTGAATTACTGTTTGGTTATATTGCTGATGAAAGTGCTCATGAACTAATGGGTAAGCAGCAATGGAAGCAATTTGTGGATGAAGCAATCAATGATCATTTATTTGATTTTACGCTGCAATTAGCGACAACACGTGCTGGTGTTGTATTTCATCAAGAAGTTTTTTCATCTATTGAAAAAGATAATCAACGCTACTCTGCGAATCAATATTTATTTGCTCTTGAAGAATTAAATGAAACCACACTATTTGATCAGTTTGTTATTCGTACCATGATTGAACGCATTGTTGCAGAAGAAATTACTCAACCTGTTGCTATTAACTTGGCAAATAAAAGTATTGAAAGTCCAAGCTTTGTTCGTTGGCTTACTAATACCTTAAAGAAACATAGATCAATTGCTTCATTACTTCATTTTGAGATCCAAGAAACGTCATTTATTGAGAATGAAGATCATACGGCATTATTATGTAATGTGATCCGGTCTTCTGGTGCTGAATTTGGTGTAGATAACTTTGGTCGAAATTTTGAATCATTGGAATACATAGAAACCTTTAGACCTAAATATGTGAAACTTGATTATTTATTTACTCATCAATTGGATGACGAGAAACAACGTTATATTTTAGCGTCGATTTCTAGAACGGCCCAAAATTTAGGGGTGATAACGATAGCGTCACGGGTAGAAAATAAAGAACAGCTTGAATTACTATCTGAACACCATGTAGATGTTTTTCAAGGTTTTTTTGTTAATGAAAAAGTGAAGGGAAAATAAAATGAAAGATTCATTATTACATTCGCTTTGCTATGTTGGGCGCTATTATGGCCAGGTTAATTCGCCAGAAGCGTTGATTAATGGTTTACCCTTACAAGATGGTAAGTTAACGCCTTTTCTTTTTTCTCGTGCGGCTGAGAGAGGCGGATTAGTCGCAAAAGAAAATCAAAGCGAATTATTAAAGATCCCAACGCTTGTGTTACCAGCAGTCCTTTTACTTAGGGGCGGAGAGTCGTGTGTTTTAATTGGTTTTGATGCAGATAATGAGCAAGCAGAAATAATCACCGCGAACTCAGGGATGATGCCCATTTCTATTTCAATAGAAGAGTTATCTGCGCAATATATCGGTCGATATTTTTTATTAAAAAAACAGTTCAGATATGATGCTCGTTCTCCGGAGATTTTAAAAAAACGAGAAGGTCACTGGTTTTGGAGTACCTTGTTTGAATCTAAGCATATTTATCGTGATGTATTTATAGCTTCTATCTTAATAAATATTTTTGCGATTGCTACGCCGATGTTTACGCGATTAGTCTACGACAAGGTCGTTCCTAACTTGGCCTTTGAGTCTTTATGGGTACTTGCTTCCGGTATTTTTGTTGTTTTCATTTTTGATTTTATCCTTAAATATGTCCGAGGTTATTTTATTGATGTTGCAGGTAAGAAATCTGATGTATTAATTTCGGCTAAATTGTTTCAAAAAGTATTAGGGATAAGAATGGAAGCGAAGCCACCTTCGGTTGGTGCTTTTGCCCGTCATCTTCAAGAGTTCGAATCAATTCGAGAGTTTTTCACTTCAGCGACTATTGCGGCATTAATTGATCTGCCATTTGCATTACTATTTTTGTTTGTGATCTATCTTGTTGCTGGGCCGATTGTGTTGGTTCCTATTGTTGGTATTATTTTATTACTGATTCATGCTGCAATCATTCAAGGCCCTTTAAAGAAAACGATAGAAGAAGGCTCCCGTCTTGCTTCTCAGAAATATGCGAATTTGATTGAGAGCTTAGTTGGTTTAGAAACGTTAAAAATCTTTAATGCTCAGAGTCAATTTCAATATAAATGGGAAGAAGCAGTTACTCATATATCTAACTGGAGCATAAAAAGCCGACGTATTACCGATTCAATTCAGAACATGGCTGGTTTTGTTCAGCAATCTGTAAATATCGGTATGATCATCGTTGGTGTGTATCTTATTTCAAATGGTGACTTAACGATGGGGGGGCTAATTGCCTCTACTATGCTTAGTGGTAAAGCGATTGGCCCACTCGTTCAAATATCTTTACTATCAACACGTTATAATCAAGCTAAGTCATCAATGACGATTATTGAACAATTGATGGCCATGCCGGATGAGCAAGAAGGGGGCAAACGTTATATTCACCGCCCCATTCTTCAAGGCAAAATCGAACTAGATAAGGTGAACTTTAGTTATCCAGAATCCCAAGTCGCTGCGGTTCGTGATATTAGTCTGACGATTAATCCTGGAGAGAAAGTTGCTATCATTGGACGAATTGGTTCTGGAAAAACAACCTTAGAACGTCTAATTATGGGCTTGTATCAAGCCACAGAGGGTTCTGTTCGAATTGATGATACAGATATCTCCCAACTGCATCATGTTGACGTACGACGCAATATAGGCTGCGTACCACAAGATATTACTTTGTTTTATGGTTCAATTAGAGACAATATTGTATTAGGTCGTGAGCAGTCTGATGATGCGGAAATGATGGATGCCGCTAATCGTGCTGGTGTAACTGCATTTACACAGCAAGATCCTGCAGGTCTAGAGCGTCAAGTTGGTGAAGGTGGCTTATTACTTTCTGGTGGCCAACGTCAATCTGTTGCTATTGCACGTGCTCTTATTGGTCGTCCACCAGTACTTTTACTTGATGAGCCGACAAGTAGCATGGATAACCGCTCTGAAATGTTATTTAAAAATCAGTTATCGCACTTGAAGCCATCAGAAACATTAATACTTATTACTCATAAAACATCTATGCTTGATGTCGTTGATCGTATTATTGTGATGGAAAAAGGACATATTATTGCTGATGGGCCAAAGAATCAGGTATTGAGTGAATTAAAAACAGGGAAGGTAAAGGCTGCGAGTTAGAGTTATTTTGATTGTTTTAAACATAAAATAGGCAGTGAATTCACTGCCTATTTTTTTAGTGCATATAGCTTAAAAAACGTTATTTTTTCTTACGTGTAAATATGTTCCATTCATTGACTACATCGCCTTTAAATCCAACGACAGTAGCAACAACACGTCGATTTAAAGCATGGCTAACCGCAGAATCACCTTTAGCAGTTAATAAAGTATCACCAAATCCAATGGTTTCAATTCTGCTTGGTTCTACACCGTTTTCAATTAGTGCAACGCGTACAGCAGCAGCTCGTAATTCAGAGAGACGGATATTATATTCTGCATTACCTTGTTGACTTGCAAAGCCTTGAAGTTGAATTGATGCTTCTTTGTATTCAATTAGGAATTCAGCCATCGTTCTGATTTCACTTTTAAAGATAGGTGAAATTTCAGAGGAGTCATTCGCAAAAAGAATTTTAAGATCTTTTTTATCAGAGTGCTCTACATATTCAGCACAACCATCATTGTCAATTTCAGCCCTCCGAGGGGTTCCCGGACAAATATCTCTTGCGTTAATTACACCATCGTAATCATCGTCCCTTAGATCGGCAATTTGATCTGACTTAGGTGTCTCAATGTAATCTTTATCGCCAGATACACAACCAGTTAAAAAGAGAGAGGTAATAAGTGCTGGATAGATTAAGGTTTTCATTCTTATATCTCCTCGTTTTTAGATTGAGTTGAATTCCACTCTTTTGGAGTGTCGATTAATAATGAAGGTAAAAGTGTTCCTGTTGCATGTAAGACTCTAAATTTAGCGAACTGTTCAGAATAGTGAGCATCTAGGTAGGATTTACGAGCTTCAAATAGTTCATTTTCAGTATTCAATAAATCAAGCAGTGTACGTTTACCAATTCTATATTGTTTTTCGTAAGCGATAACGGTGTCTGATGCAGCATCAACATGGTCGGCTAAAAATTCTTTTTGCTGTAATGTTAAATCTAAAGCGCTCCATGACAAACGGAAGCCTTCTTCAACATTACGGTAAGCACTATCACGTAAGTCTTTTGCCATATTTAATTGGTAGGCACTTTTATCAGAGAGTGCACTGTCGCTTCCACCGTTATATAAGTTATAACGCATACGGACCATCGCTGAAAATTCATCACTATTCCCTTCTATACCACCAGCATCATCACGCCAGGTTTGTGCTGCTTCAAAAGAAAACGTTGGATAGTTTGTGCTTTTAGATTGAGCGTATTGATATTTAGCGGCCTGAATATCTGATTGTGCCGTTAAGATAACAGGGTGATGTTCATAAGCTCTTTCAATACCTTCTTGTAAACTTAAAGGCAGTGTATTTGAATCAGCTCGAGGATAAATAAGCGCTTGAGGAGGTGAGCCTACAATTTGTGTAAATACGGTATGTGTATCAAATAAATTATTCTGGGCTGCAAGTAAATTGCCATGAGCACGAGCAATACGCGCTTCTATTTGAGACACGTCAGCAGTAGAGCCAATGCCTGAATCGGCTCTTTTTTTAATGTCTTTGTAGATCTTTTTGTGAATTGCTAGGTTACTTTCAGATAGAGCAAGAACTTCAGTTGCTTTTACAGCATCTAAATACACTTGTGAAACGTCGAGTGCTTTATTTTCAGCTAAAGACATGAGTTGTAAGCGGGCTGATTCGGATTCGGCTTCCGTTCTATCCATATCGTTAATTGTGCTTGAACCATCCCAAATTAATTGAGTTAACGATAAGGTAGCATCTTTACGTGTCATGTCTGTAGAAGGTGTTGATGTGCTATCTGATGGATTAATACTCTCGAATCCAATTCCAGCATCTAAGTCAATCGACGGTAAGTAATTTCCAGAAACACTATCGCTATCTGCGACAAAGCTTAAATATGAATTGTATGCTTTTTTTACTTCTGGGTTAGTTGTTAGTGTTTGCGATATTGCTTGTTCTAGCGTTTGAGCTTGAGTTGATACGCTAAAAACGAGCAAGCTACTGCAAGTCGCAAGTTTCATCCATTTCAAAATGTTTCTCCTAATCATTGTTTCTTTTTAAGTTGAACAATGAGAACTGCATTAGTCAGTTAGTAATGAAGATATGTCATTACTATGTGTCTTTTTTGTTTGTTTGTATGAAGGAAATGCTACGTGATCTCTATTTAAAAAGCAAAAATTAACCTATTGAAAACTTATAAGTTAATAGTCTCTCATATAAAAAGAATCGTTAACTTGATGGAGTTTTTAAAATCACAATAAAAATAGGTATAGAAAAGTCTTAAATATAAGATTTTAATAAATGATTTTTTAAAAGTTATTTCTAGATATATATTTACTTACTTTATATTACGAGAAAAGTGGAATTAACCTCACGTTTTGTGATCGAGTTAGAATTATTCGAAATTAAAACGATTAATAAGAAATTTCATCCTCAATCTCGTTGTTTTTGATGATTTCTCAAATGTAGATACTATGTTAACTATGTGGTAAATTTCATTGATAAAATTAATAACTAAGTTAGTTATTAATACTTTAAGTAAATGGATTTGGGAAGTAACCTCATGGCTTTTAATACATCAGAAAAGACAAAACAAATTATTGTTATTGATAAAAATGGCAATTTAAAACTGATTAATGCAGGAGAACCTGTGTTACCTGGTGAGATTGTTATTGATAGTGAATCTGGTGATGTTTCAGTTGAAGCTACTGATTATTCACAAGATATTAATGAGATTCTAAATGCCATTTCTGATGGTGAGGATCCAAGTTTAGTTACTGAAGCGCCAGCTGCGGGTGAAGAAGGTGGTTCTAGTTTAACTGCCTCTACTGAGATTGAACGTGTAGGTAAAATCACGATCGCTGAAACTAACTTCGATACTTCGTCATTAGAAACCATTGGTTTGTCGCAGACCCAAAGTTTAACATTATTAGAACAATATAAGGTATACAGGGAGACTGGAGAGTTTCAGGTTCCTGATTCAAGCATTCCAGGCAAAGGCGATACTAACCCAACGGGTGCCCCAATTGTGAATATCGAAGGGGATGACGCGTGGATCAATGCAAAAGAAGCCAAAGATGGCGTTGATGTGACGGTGGAAGTGAATGCCGCTGAGCTAGAGCTAGGTGGCAGTGTGAGCATCACTATCGATGTGGACGGTACGTCACGCACAGTAACACTAAGCAATACCGGCACAGAAGAAGCACCAGAGTATACTTTCAGCGAAGACGGATTCAGTTACGATAATGGGGTCATTCGTTGGACGGAAAATGGCTTAACTGACGGCGATACGTTAAATGTTGATGCTACACAAAAAGATAAGGCTGGAAACGAATCGCTTCCAGGCCGTGATGAGGCGACATTAGACACGACCGCACCAGGCAAGGGTGTGGATGAAGATAGAAATCCAGACAATGACGTCAATAGTATCCAATTTGTGGATGGCGATGACGTCCTGAATGACAGTGAGTTGAGCTCAG
>NZ_CAMLHO010000038.1 GCF_946479765.1 uncultured Aliivibrio sp. | reverse complement strand
ATTTTCAGCAAAATGGGGATGATCAAACCTCTAGCTGATTTGATCAACAACGCCCTTAGTATCTACTTTAAGAGAACGTGGTGGTTATGGCGACAAAAAATCAGCTCGCTTTCTGGCACTAAAGTGGTGTTTCAGGCTGACGCGAAAGGAGTGAGTTATAAAAGCGCTCAAATCACCCGTGATATCGCTTGGAGTGAAATTGATCAACTTGAACAAAGCAATTTAGGGTTTATCTTTCATATCGGTAAACAGCGCCAATATGTCAGTAAATCTTGCTTAAATGAGAAAGAGATCGCTTTCATTGCAGAGCAGCACGCAATAGAAAAAGCAAAGTAAGACCAGCTCCTCCGAACAACATAATCTGACTAACTCAAATAGTGCGACACTGTCGCACTATTTCGATTTGCTACAAAAAATTGACTCAGCCTAAACCAGATCTCCTAATATTCAGCCGCATTCAAACTGAACTATTCAGCAAACTTATCTCACTATTTTTCAATAATATGCACTTGTGATGCGAATAACACCTCTAATCGAATCATGTTTTGATGTGAATAGGAGGGTTAATCGCATCATGAAATGATTTGAATAAGTGCGCTATTCGCATCATACTGTGATTAGATTAAGCGAAATCGGATCAGAGGAAGGCGTTATGTGGATATGGCAGCAAGATAAATGGCCTCACTTTTATTGGGATGAACAAGTCATTGAACCGTTATTAAGGTCGGTTAGATTTAACCAAGGGCTTTTATTAGGGAAGATGACGAGTCAAGATCAAGAAAAAGCCATGCTTGATACGTTACTTGCCAATATTGTCCATTCAAGCGCAATTGAAGGTGAAACGTTAAATGCGTTTTCGGTGCGTTCTTCTTTAGCTAATAAGTTAGGGTTAAGTGAAGAAAGGCCTTTTCCCACAACAGAGCAAACCGATGGCCTTGCCGAGATCATGCTTGATGCGGTAGAGAACTTGGATACCCCTTTAGCACTCGATCGTATTTTACACTGGCATAATCGCTTATTTCCTCAAGGCTACACCATGTTTAACCCTGTGGTGGGTGGGCAATTACGTGGTGATGCACCTATGCAAGTGGTATCAGGCCGCATTGATCGTCCTGTTGTTCATTTTGAAGCCCCAAGTCGAGATATTCTTGATGCTGAATTGAACCAGTTTATTGATTGGTTTAATACGTCAAAAAGCGATACTTCGTTAGATCCTCTATTAAGAGCAGCAATGACACATCTGTGGTTTGTGACGCTTCATCCACTTGATGATGGTAATGGAAGAATCACTCGTCTACTTACGGATCTTGCATTAGCCCAAGCTGAGCAGCAATCGGTTCGATTCTATGCCATGTCGGTTGGTATTTTGGCGAACCGCAAAAGCTATTATGAGGTTTTAGAGCAAACCCAAAAAGGGGAGTTAGATATCACCGCTTGGCTACAATGGTTTTTTGAAACTCTTGACAGTACGTTTGCAGAAGTCTTTAACGAAATAGACAGAACGATTTTTAAAACCAATTTTTGGCGCAAGGTTGACCAAACTAAGCTGACAGAAGAGCAAGTAAAAGTGCTTAATCGAATGTTAGATGGGGATTTTGAGGACGGAATTAACACTTCTCAATACCATAAAGTTGCAAAGGTAAGTAAGCCAACAGCATCTCGGCACTTAGCGGCGTTAGTTGAGCTTGGCTGTTTGGCTAAAACTGGAGCGGGTGGGCGAAGTACTCGTTATGTTTTGGGAGGGTGAGTGGTTTTAGGGGGGATGAATTACAATTGCTCTGACTCATTTCTGAAGGTATTTGCGATAAATATGCCGAATGCCATTAACGAATTAGAAGTAGAATTACCAAGCGATTTTCCAAAAAGTATCTCTGACAGAATATTCAGTAATACATTGAGAATGGTAAATAAAGTCTGCTTGAGTAAAGATTTATAGCTTTGAATGATTAAAAAATGGATGCAGGTATTATCGGCATCCATTTTTCTAATTAGGTAACTTGTTTTTGCCCTATTATCATTTTTCTATGGAATAACTGATTTTTCGTCAAAGGCGAATTCGGATTAGTTTTGGTTAAGATAACGCAAAATCCATATATCAGAGTTAATGTTTGGGGGTTCTTTAATTCAAAAATTAATTGACTCGACAAAGTGATCTTTTGTTTATATTGAATTCTCGGTTACCATTCAAACCTCTCATTGCTCTCTGAATCACGTTCTGTTTCTCTTTCGTATTCACTAGCAATATATGCTTCCCATTGAACTTTTTTAGCAATAGCCCATGTTGATATTTCTTCGTTAGTTGAATCTATTAATGGCTGAAATAATGGTAATCGTGATTCAAGTATTTTTGCTCTTGAGCCTGTCCATCCATTCGGGCTGAAGCTTGTGAGATACTCATCTAGAACTTTAGCTGGTTCAGGGCAGGAGTTTAATAGTTCTATTGCTAATGGTGTCCACTTAATTGATTTTTCATTTGATTGATACGGCGTAATTATAGATGCGAGTACAGGGTAACTATCTTTGCCATTACTTTTACACCAATCTAGCGTGCTTTTCATATCAACTTTAGAAAATGGGCTTACTTTCTTATCAAACTTACCTTTTATTGCATTTCTTATCTGGATTTCAACTTCAGCATTACTACCTATAAATACTTCAAGAGCTAATATTGGGTGTAATTGAATAACTGTAGACATAAATTCAGGGAAATCATATCGGCCAATTATATGTTTCAAAATTTTCGCTTTAATTGCCTCTAGAACAGTTAAAGCATACTCTTTATTTGTACCAGCAGAAAAGCAGACATTGGCTATTTGGGTTAAGCTATGATCGCTGCCTCCCAAAGGTCCTCTTTCTTCTGGGTAATCGAATAATGCTAAAAATGATGCAGATTTCTCTTTAAGCAAGTCTGAAACAATATAGTGTTGATTTTGGTTTAGCCCATGAAAACGCATAGTTAATATATGGATAGCAACGTTCTGCCCACATTCTTTGTGCCAAATCAAATCCAAAATTTCGCATAACTTTTCATCAGGTATTGGTTCGTGCCTTCGTCCAGATGCGAGGTCGTTATACTCCCTTATTAGGCATGTATTTTCCTGTAGTGATTGAATAATACGAGCGGTAGACTCTGTATCAATCTGGTAGCTTAGTTGAACTCTGATGAAGTGTTGTTTAAGTATAGGATGAATAAGAAGGCTATCTAAGAAATGATTAGTCAGTGCGATATTATGTGTCGAAAGGTAATATATTTGGCCACATAAAAAATCAAGATTTCTTTCTTTTTCTGGAAGTTTCTCCAATACCCTTATTACTTTAGTTAATGCTTCAGGGTTGTTTTTTATTCCTTCAGCGTATCCTTTGCCGAATGCAAATAAATTAGAACTTATGTCTGGGTGTGATAGTAGTTTGAAAAGAATATCTTCAAGCTCTTTTGTCGGTCTATTTGCTAATTGAATACCTAATTCAATAGAGTATTCGTGCCCTTTTTTATACCCACGCTCAATTACTTTACCATTATCATCCATCTCCTCTAGGTCATAAAATTTCCACGGTTCAGCTAAAACGTACATATCTATATCGTCCAAAAGAGAATTTGGTGATAGTAGTTCAGAAATTGACTTTAACCTTTGAATATCACCTTCATTTGATGAACTACAGTCAAACCTTAATATTGAATGGATTGCTTCAAATCCATCGCTCCACATCCCTGATTTGCTTATTTCTTTACATATCTTCTCAATTATATCTCTGAGGGAACTTACTCCCCATAAGCTTCGCAAGTTTTTACTGAGTACTTTTTTTGCGGGTGACGAAACTTGGGCATTACCAGCTATTAACTCAGCGGTATATTCGATGAATAATTGATACCAGTCTTCAACATCTTGGTTGGTTTTTGGTCTGTAACCAAAGTCTCTTGGGTTTGCACCAAAATCAAAACTATGGCTTGAGGAAAAGTGCCAAGCTTCAAGAGATGAATCTAAAAGTTCGAAAGCTAGCTCTATACTAGGCTCGGTAGTGCTAGAAATTAAATTATTTATAACACCTAAACGCTGCTCTTTGGTTGCATGAGTTCCAGATAAGTAGAGTTGAAATAATGATTTTAAAATATCTCTGATAGAGTTGTTATTCTCATTTTTATCTTCAGATAGCGTGAATTGGCATAACAATTTTGCACATTTATCAAAATATTGTTCATCATAAGCAATAGACCTGATAAGCCTTGTTATTTCTGTAAATTGCTTATTTTTTCGTGTACAAAATTCAGGCTGTTTAGCTAAAGTTTCAATGTGAAGTAAAACTTCTTTAGTTGAAATAGGAGCTATATTGGTGAGCAACACCCAAGCAAGTTCACTTTTTCCTTCGGCGTATAGTTTATGTAACAATCCATTTTCATTTAACCAATCATTAGCGATGATTTTGGCTTCTTCACATTTAGGTAAGTAGCCTAATCTCCTTGAAAAGGATTTTAGTAAGCGTTCATCTGTTGATTCATTAAAGTTATCAGAAATAACACCTGTACTTATATTTTCTAACGCATGCTTTGCTAACCTATTCGCAATTGGGTGCGGTAAAACAGCCATCCATTTACTTCGTTGCTGAACTAAATTTCGACGCTTTAGCTCTATAGCTGATTCATAAATATCTCTTGATGGAATTTCTGATAAGTTACTGAGAAAAGTAATATCATCACTATAAATCTTCTCACTGTTAATTTGGAATGAATAAACTAGTGAAAGGTATTGAGCCGCTGTTTCGAGTGACTTTTCACTAGCATGACGTTGGTAAAATAGCCTTTTAAATAGTTCTTCATCCCTTAAACTTGAGATGTTTTCGTCTTTACCTATTGTTTCAGCCAAAGCCAAAGCTATTCTTGAGTTACCACATGAAAATTCACTAATTGTTCTAGAGTTTTGCTGACCTAGATGCTGATATCTAGCGTTAAGTATTTTTTCTATAAGCTCGATTGAAGATGGTTCTAAAGAGAATACTTCAGTTTGCTCAGGTTGGTCTTCTCTTAAATCATATTCGACAGTCAGTAAATTGGTGTTGCTGCTTTCAGTGCTGCATAAGGTTGTAAGAGATCTATGTAGGTCAGGCGGACAGTTATCTATTATTAAAATTGCTTTTCGACCTTCGCCAGCGATTTTTTCAGCCAAAGCTTGAGGTGTTGGCTTCGGAGCATTAGCCATATCAGTATAAAATACAGCCTTGTAAGGCAAAGGGTTTTCACCTATGCGCTCATCAAATAAGGCTTGTACGAACCTAGTTTTTCCAACACCAGATAAACCAATAAGTCTAATAGACGCTTTTTTTTCTAATAACTTATTTCTAATAAGGTTTAAGCCGTCTAAACCTTTAAGTCCTTCATTATTGCTTGAAGATGAATCAAGCAATCTGACCTGTTCATCAACGAAATATTCACCGGATGTTCCATGGGGGCAATGTGCCCAGTTATTATATCCTTCCCATGAGTTTGTATCGTTATAAAACCTAGAGTTTATCCATAGCTCATGAAATTCTCTTTTTTTTGAGATATAAAACCTTTGACGTGTGTGTAAATTTCGTCTTCTCTATCTACTGGTTTGCAGATGTTTTCGTGACAAGATTCAATAGGAATAGCTCTAGTTTCCGGTAAGCCTGGATCTGCACTGTCAGGCTTAACAACTTGTATTACACCATACATTTTCTTTGTTTCCGTAAGGATAAGGTGTCTTATTGGGGCATTCGAAGACCAACCTTTATACCAAGTGTTGAGTTCTCTTAAATTAGGATCATTTCTACTTAAAGATGCTGTGGCTACTGATGGCTTTAATAACGTGGTACACTTTAAGATAGCTCTAGCAGCTAAATTATGGCCAAGTAAAGCTATGTCAGAGCCCAGGTGAGGAGTTCCTAAAAAAGCCGTACCTGACACTCTGCCTAAAAATTGTTGTGCTTCGACTCTATTAGTTTGATCATGAGCAATTCTAAGTATTTGCTTCGTAATTAACCCTCCAAGGCTATGACAAACAAAGAATATTTCGCCTTCAGATAGCTGAGGAGTTTTTAGCATATGTTCAAATATATTGGTAGCAAGGTCAGGGATACCCATACCTGTGCTATTGAAAGATAATTTTGGTGCGGAATATTCAACCGTCCATATGCTTAGATCTCTATTATCTTCAACTAACCACATTGGCCAAGCTTCATCTTTAGAGCCTTTTTTAAGCCAAGTGCTGTTAGCACTTCCTCCTAGCCCATGTAGAAAAATAACATGGATATCTTTTATCTCATCAGAATCTGACCTAAGTACTATTTTTGCCACTGTTTTTCTCTTCAATTCATTGTTCAATACTTACACGCTTAAACATCAGCTCTCACCGACTTTAAACCCTAGGAGTTTACGTTCGCTAGCTAATCGGTAAGCCGTTTTTTCATTGAGTTTTAAATAGATCGCCAACTCTTGAATAGTGAATATATCGTCAGCCATTCACAATACCCTCTAACTTAGTCTAATCCTAACATATGAATTAATTGAGGAATTAGAAAGGTAAGAAAAATTAGCAGATCACCCACAAAAAAATGGATCCAGCCTAAACCAGACCCCCAACATCAGCCGCATTCCCTGCGGCTTTTTACTGTCTATTATCTAAACCTAAACACAACCCTTACGGTTCTTCAGAAATCGGTTTTGGCTTATAGTGATCCGAATTCAAACCAAAGTACTCAAGATGTCTTGGATTTGTACCTCGCTCCAATTTTGCCGTAAAAAAATTACGGCACTGTTGGTGGTGTGCTATAGTTAACGCTGTTAATTTCTTTAATTCTGGATAATAAAGATGCTTGCTAAACTTGTCGTCAAAAATTTTCGTAACTTTGAAAACTGGTTTGAGATAGATCTCAAAAGTGATCGCTCGTATGAATTCAGCAAGCATGTTGTGGAAAATCAAATTGTTAAGCATGGTGTTATTTACGGTATCAATGGTGAGGGTAAGTCAAACCTTGGGCTTGCGATTATTGATGTAACTAGCCATCTAACAGATAACAATCTTCAACCGGGATTGAGTACTAACTACTTAAATGCAAATTCTAAAGATAAACTTGCGGAATTTAAATATCAGTTTGATTTTAATGGCATTGAGGTTCTTTATAGCTATGGTAAAGAAAAATGCTCGACAACCGTTTATGAAAAACTAATTATTGATGGAATTGAGGTCGTTAATTTTGATCGCAGAGTCTCATCCATTGCTGACTTTAACTTACCCGGTTCAGAAACGTTGAAGAATGATTTTGCAGGTAAAGATATTTCACCTGTTAAGTATCTTAAGTCAAATGCGTTGCTTGATGAGCATGTTATTAATGATGTATTCGATACATTTATGAAATTTGTCGATGGAATGGTCTTTTTTAGAACGCTCTCGAAGCTTCAGGAATTTTATGGTCAACCAACGGGTAAGCAACGTGTATCTCAAGCTATTATCGAGCAAGGTAAACTAAAAGATTTTGAAAAATTCCTTAATGAGTCTGGTGTAACTTGTAAGCTGAAACAATCAGGCGCCGAGAATGAAGAAATTATTGAGTTTGATTTCGGTGAGCGAAGCATTGAGTTTTCTCAAGCGGCGTCAACTGGGACGATATCCCTTGGTAATTTTTATTATTGGTATCTGAAGCTTACCTCTGGTGAAATATCATTTGCATATATTGATGAGTTTGATGCTTATTATCATTTTTCATTGTCACAGCATATTGTTAATCATATATCACAGACTAACTGCCAATCCCTTATGACGACTCATAACAGTACATTGATGTCTAATAATATTTTAAGACCAGATTGCTATTTTGTTCTAGCTAAGCAGAAATTAAATCCACTCTATAAACTAACGGATAGAGAAATCAGAAAGGCTCATAATTTAGAGAAAATGTATCGCTCTGGAGCTTTTGATGAGTAGTTACGTTCTTTGTATATTTGAAGGGAAGCGTGCTGAGCCAAATATTACTAATAACCTTTGTTTGAATCTTCTGCAAGATGAGGACAAGGTTATTCTTAGGGCATCCTATGGTTGTAATATCTATAAATTATATGCAGAGATTGAAAAAGATCCGTATTTAGATACTTATGAGCTAATAGTAGAAGAATTAATAAAACGGCAAAAAGAAGAACAGCGTTTAGGTCGAGATCTACGTGAAGAAGAACTAGCGGTTTTAAATATTGATAATTCAAGCTTAATTAGTGATATTTATCTTATATTTGACTACGACGCCCATTGTAGCAATGCTAATGATGAAAAATTAGTTGAGATGCTAAATAAGTTTAACAATCCGCAAGAAGAAGGATTGTTAATTGTTAGCTATCCGATGGTTGAAGCAATAAGGCATCAAAGAGGCTTAGAGTATAGCGAAGAATTATATGCTTTAAGTGAGTTTGGTAACTACAAGGCTTGGACTAACAAGGATGCAGAGCTAGATAAAAAATACCATAATTGGGGCGCATATGACTTTGATACTTGGAGAGAAATAGTCGCTCAGCACCTTGCTCGCGCTAACCATTTAGTGACAAATGAACTATCACTTCCTAAGAGTCAAATTGAACAACAAGAGATTTTTACTCAACAGCTTGATAAACACATACCTAATGGGTGTGTTGCGGTGATTTCATCATTCCCATTAATGCTTTTTGATTATTATGGACAAGCGTTAATGTCGAAATTACGATTTGTGTAGAGTCATATTTATTAGTTGAAGTGAAGTTTCCACCCACAAAAAAGGGACCCAGTCTAAACCAGATCCCCAATATTAGCCGCATTCTCTGCGGCTTTTTACTGTCTATTATCTAAACCTAAACCTAAACAAATCCCTACGGCTCTTCAGAAATAGGCTTCGGCTTGTAGTGATCCGAATTCAAACCAAAGTACTCAGGTAAACTTGTACCTACCGAGATAGAAGACCAAGTACCCGTCACGATACCGATGAACATTGCAATCGCAAAGCCTTCTAGTGGACCGCCACCTAATAACCATAAAGATCCAACCGTAATTAGGGTTGTACCTGATGTCACCATAGTACGAGAGAAGGTCGCAGCAACGGCTTCGTTATTCACTTCTTGAATCGATAACTCAGGTTTGGCAATTAATAGCTCACGGATTCGGTCTGCAATGATGATCGAGTCATTCAACGAGTAACCTAAAATCGCCAAAATAGCGGCTAGGGTGGTTAAGTTAAACTCCATTTGAGTGGCAGCAAAGAAACCAAGCACAAACACGATATCGTGGGTTAGGGCAAACAAAGAGCCCGAAGCCAAACGCCATTCAAAGCGGTAGCTCAAGTACGCTAAGATAACCAAAACAGACACCAATAACGCCATGCCGCCTTGCTCAGTTAGCTCTTCGCCAACTTGTGGACCAACAATACTGGTGTTTAATACTTGAATGTCTGAGTGCAGCGGAGCAAGCACCTCAGTCAATGGTGGAAGCTCAACGCCTTTTGGTGGAATCGCATAACGCAACACCCAACGACCCGGCTCACCAGAGGCAATAACCGCGACATCTTGTTTAAAGCTAGCATCTAATAACGGCGCAATTTCACTGCTTGTGATTTTGCTATCAATTTGAACTTCACTCACGATACCGCCAGTAAAATCCAAGCCCCAGTTAAGGCCTTTCATTGCTATCATGCTGAGTGCAAAAATCATTAAACCGATAGAAACCACACTCGTCATGTGACGCCATTTTGTTGCATTTTTCATATTTATAAACATAACTTAAATCCTAACATCATGACGAGAATCACGACCCCAAACTAAATTGATAATGGCACGTGACGCGAAGATGCCTGTAAACATACTGGTTAATAGACCTAAGCCCAGAGTTAATGCGAAGCCTTGAATAGGGCCGTTACCGATAGTGTATAGAACCACCGCTGTGATCATTGTGGTGAAGTTGGCATCGAAAATCGTGCCAAATGCACTACTAAAGCCTCTATCAATCGCTTGTGCTAATGTTCGGCCTTCTTTCTGTTTATCTTTAATACGTTCAAAAATAAGTACGTTAGTATCAACCGCCATACCAACCGTCAGTACTAAACCTGCAATACCGGGAAGGGTAAGAACCGCCCCTGGAATAAGCGCAAGTAGACCAAACAGCATCACCATGTTGCTGACAAGTGCAATATTTGCCACCCAACCTAAACGACGATACCAAACCGCCATAAATAGCAGAGTTAAGCCAAGACCAAGACCTAAGGCAGCAAAACCATTTTGAATGTTCTCAGCACCAAGAGTGGGGCCAATGGTACGTTCTTCAACGATAGTGACAGGCGCAGTGAGTGAGCCAGCACGAAGAAGTAGAGCAAGCTCTTGAGATTCTTGAAGTGAGCCAGAACCTGTGATTCTAAAACGGCTACCTAATTGGCTTTGAATCGTTGCAACACTGATGATTTTATTGCTTTGAGTGGTTTCGCCTTTGCTATTACGACCGTACTCGTTGTACGACGTTGCCATTGGTTTACCGACATTGTGACGAGAGAATTCAGACATGATTTTGCCGCCTGAACTATCAAGAACAATGTTTACTTCTGCCATGCCCATTTCGCCTAAGCTTGCGCGAGCATCAACAATGTGATCACCACTTAGTACGGGTTTTCTACCCACACGAACTGGTTGTCCGTTTTCATCAGGAACGATCATTGTACTGCCAGTGCCTTGTTCTTTTACGGCATAGAACGCCAAGCTAGCAGTTGCACCGATAACATTTTTTGCAGCAGCTGGGTCTTGAACACCCGGAAGCTCGATACGAATGCGGTTTTCACCTTGGCGTTGAACTAAGGCTTCAGTGATACCTAATTCTTCAATACGGCTGCGCATGGTTTGTAAGTTTTGTTGCACGGTAAGGTTACGAACAGCCACTTTCTCAGCGTCTTTTAAGGTTAATTTAAGCGCTAAATCCGAGTCGTTGGCTACTTGCCATGTTGGGTAATTTTTATGAATGAATTGACGAGCAGCATGGCTTGCTTCTTCTGATGGAAGGCGAACCACTAAGCTGTCACTGCCTTCTTTTTGGATGCGAACAGAGCGAATGCGTTCATCTCTTAATTCTTGTTTTAGCGAGTCAGCAAGTTCGTTACGTTGCGCTTGGTAAACTTGGTTTACATCAACATCTAATAAGAATTGAACACCACCACGTAAATCTAGACCCAGTTTTATTGGTTCAAAGCCCATGTTTTGTAGCCAAGCAGGAGCCGCAGGCGCTAAAGATAACGCTAAGGTTGTTCCTTTTTTACTGTCATCAATCACAGTCGCCAGTACATTTTTTGCTGCGGCTTGCTGTGCTTCTTCTTGTAGGATGACGATGGTTTTATCGCCTTTCTGTTCAATACGTTTTACGGTAATACCTTGGTCGGTTAACGTGTTTTGTAATTGAACAATAGAAGGGATTTGACTGTCTTTATTGGTAATTTGAACCGCGGCATCTTCACCGTACCAAGTAGGAATGGCACTTAATAATAGAACCACAAGGGTGGTAATAAGAACGATGTATTTCCATTTCGAATAATGGTTCAATCGTTGTATCGGTTGTTTTTTTTGCATATTAATTTCACCTCACACACGAAAAACGTATGCGAAAAAGTCATAGACAATCACTCAAATCATTACTTTTTATTTAATGAATGATAAAGCGATGTAGATAAATTACGGTTGGTTGTGAAATTAAGAGTGGGGATATAGCCGCTGACTGTAGAGGAGGTTACTTTCTTTCCAAGCAGATACGCGAGAGCTTGAAGAGTCGCTATTCAGTGCCCAATTTACGGTAGGTTTTGGTTTTTCTTGATAACCAATCGTCAATTGTTCTGATGGTATTGCAGGGATCTCTAACGCTAATTCATAAACAGGAGATACTTCCTCTGGTTCATGACGCGCCAAGTTTGCCATGCGAGAAGAGTAACCAATGCCTAAGTTTACATCGTGGCTTTCAGAGATTTGTTTAGAGTGTGCTGCTGATGAGTCCGATTGAGTCGTATCGATATTGCAGGTCGAAAAATTAATAGACTGAATATGAGTAGAGTCAATGGAAACCGTTACTGGTAAGGTTGAGTGTTGTTCAATGGTAAGTGCTAAAAAGTCACTGTCGTCGTTTTGATGATGTGTAGATGCCTGAGCAAGCGAAGTTACTCCTAAGCATAAACAAATGATCAATAATCGAAACAGTTGTACCACGAAAAATCCAGTAATGATGTTAATAGACCATCGCATCGTATTCGATGAATGACCTTACTGGCAAGTGAAATTAATAAATTCAGAAAAATTGATGTAATTTTAGTGAAATCATTTGGCCTTATTTCTTTCCGCTGTTGTTAATTCAAATCGCTCAAGTACGTGGTCAATAAAAACACGTAATCGTTTTGGTATCAGCTTATTTTGTGGAAAAACCAAGCTAATGGCGGCTTTCGGTAAATCCCAATCAGGGAGGATTTGCACTAATTCGCCATTTTTAATGTGCTCTCGACATAAGAACTCAGGCAAAGAGGCAATGCCTAAACCACTTAAGCAAGCAGATTTACAGGCAGTTATTGTATTTACTTTTAAGCGATAAGGAAGATTAACACGGATGGCTTTATCTACTTGATTAAAATAAAGATTCGGTATTTTAACTGCGTTAACGACTTTGATTTGATGATGAGGCGAATCAAGATCTTCTGGAGAGGTAATTTCTCCATAAGTAGTTAAGTACTCAGGGCTTGCCACAATAATACGTTCAGAAAAATCGATGGTTCTTGCCACTAAAGAAGAGTCATTAATTTCTCCTATCTGAACATAGAGATCAATGCCATCACCAATAATGTCGACTTCTCGATTGGTCATTTCGACATTAATAGACACTTCTGGATAGCGAATAAGAAAGCTATTGATGTAATCTGACATCACGCTGTGCCCAATTTCTACAGGCATAGCTAAATTAAGATGACCACGGATTAAGTTTTGATTCGCGGTCAGTTCAAGTTCGGTTTGTTGCATAATATCAAGCACCTTGACACTCGCTTGATAAAAGATCTCACCTTCTTGGGTTAAGCCTAATTTTCTGGTTGAGCGAGTGATCAGCTTCACACCTAAGTGCTCTTCAAGTTCAGCGAGTTTTCTACTCACTGTCGATTTTGTCATACCAAGGTTGGTGGCTGCTTGAGTAAAACTTCCTGAATCAATGACTTGGTTTAATATTGTGATGTTGTTTAAGTCCATCATTATGTTAACTCGTCCAATTAGTAAGATTTATGCAACAGTGTTTCCTTTTTTTCCTATCTAATCAATGAATCATTTTCGTTTTATACTGTTTATCTCTTATTTATTACATCCATGTTTATTGCAATGTGGGTGGCTTCATTTTCAAGTGGGTACGCACAGTGGTAGAACAGCAAAAGAAAAAAAATAAAGCACCTTTGATTGCGACAATCGTTATTATTTTATGTGGTCTCGCTGGTGCCGGGTATTGGTATGGTTATGGTCAGTATTTTCAATCAACAGACAATGCGTATCTGCAAGGTGATATCACGACAATAAGCCCTAAAGTGGGTGGCTACATTGCTAAAACATTTGTTGAAGATAACCAAGTAGTGAAAGCGGGTGATTTATTGGCAACAATAGACAGTCGTGATTTTGTTGCTGAAAAAGAGAAAGCAGAGGCAAACGTATTAGTTAATGCGGCATCGATTAAAAACTTAGTAGCAGAGCGTAAATTACAAGACATTCGTATTCGCCAAGCAGCCAGTGAAATTGAATCCGCTAAAGCAGAATACGAGCGTACTCAACAGCAAGTTAAGCGTACTAAAGCGCTAATTAAAAAGAACTATTCATCACAAGATGAGTTGGATAACAACGTTTCTCATCTTAAAGTGGCACTAGCCAATGTAGATGCGGCGAAAGCAAATTATCAAGCATCGAAAGAACAAATTAATGTTATCGAAAGTGAGATAGCTCAAGCTGAAGCGGCACTAAATCAAGCGAAAACAGCGTTAAAACAAACAGAGCTTAATCTGTCTTATACCAATATATATGCGCCGATTGATGGCGTGGTGGGTAAACGCAGTTTGCGTACAGGGCTACTTGTTCAAGCGGGCATGCCGTTGCTAAGTTTGGTTCCAACCACTGAAGTATGGATAGAAGCAAACTTTAAAGAAACACAGCTTGGCGATATTCATAAAGGACAGAAAGTATTTGTGGATCTTGATGCGTACCCTGATCTGCATCTAAAAGGCGTTGTTGATAGTTTCTCTCCTGCAACGGGCGCGAAGTTCGCGTTGTTACCACCAGAAAACGCAACGGGTAACTTCACTAAAATTGTACAACGAGTACCGGTGAAAATTACTATTTTGAATGCTGATTTATTAGATGGTCAGTTAATTCCTGGGCTTTCTGTTGTTGCTACGGTTGATACTCGAGGTTAATCATGACTCAAGAATTAACAGCCACAAATCAAAATAACTTAGCGGATACACCGATAGAGCCAGAGATCCCAAGACGTCATTGGATAGCTCTGTTCGGTGGCTTGCTTGGTGCCTTTATGGCGATTCTGGATATTCAGATCACCAACTCGTCTCTAAAAGATATTCAAGGTGCTTTATCGGCAACGATGGATGAAAGTTCATGGATCTCTACCTCATACCTTGTGGCTGAAATGATCGCCATCCCATTAAGTGGTTGGCTATCGGTCGCGATTGGTAAGCGTCGGTATTTAACGTGGACCACCATTATTTTTGCGGTGGCGTCAGTCTTATGCTCACTCTCTTGGAGCATGGGATCGATGATTGTCTTTCGTGCGATCCAAGGTTTTAGTGGTGGTGCGTTAATTCCTTTGGCGTTTTCTCTTGTTGTTCAATTATTACCGTTAAATAAACGTGCGGTGGGGATGGCTCTCTTTGGGGTGACTGCGACGTTTGCTCCATCAATTGGCCCAACATTAGGCGGTTGGTTAACGGAAAACTTTTCGTGGCATTACATTTTCTATATCAATATCCCACCAGCTATCGCGCTTATTTTTATGGTGAACTATGGTCTTGATGATGAACCATTACGATTAGACAGCTTGATCAAAGCTGATTGGTTTGGCATTACGACTATGGCAATCGGGTTGGGTTGTTTAGAAGTGGTTTTAGAAGAAGGAAATAGAGAAGAGTGGTTTAGTTCTAGTTTTATTATTACCTTGTCGATTATCTCTGCCATCAGTTTGATTTATTTTGTGATCAATGAACTACAGCATAAAAATCCGTTAGTAAATTTGCGGCTGCTTAAACAAAGTCAGTTTGCCATGTCGTGTGTTGCCTATTTAATTTTAGGAATGGCATTACTTGGGTCAATTTACGTACTGCCTATGTATATGATCCAAATTCAGGGCTATAACTCATTAGAAATTGGTGAAGTACTAATGTGGATGGGCTTTCCGCAGTTGTTAATTTTCCCATTAGTCCCTAAGTTAACTCAGATTATTAAAGCCAAGTATCTGGTGTTTTTTGGTTTTTCAATGTTCGGTATTAGCTGCTTTGTAAATACACACATGAGTTATGATTTTGGTGGCGACCAATTGATTTTTTCTATGCTACTGCGTGCTATTGGTAGCCCATTTATTATGGTGCCGCTGTCATTAGTGGCGATGGAAGAGATCCAAAAACATCAAGTGGCCGATGCCTCAACGATTACCAATGTACTGCGTAACTTGGGTGGTGCGTTCAGTATTGCGTTTATTGCGACACTGTTGGATAACAAAACCCGCGAACACTTGGGACATATCAAAGAAACCTTAACTACGGTAAGTACGGATGGGTGGCATCACTTACAACAAAGTGCTGCCATGTTTGTGTCAAAAGGGAGCGATCCTGCAACGGCGATGTTACAAGCTAAAGCGTCATTAAGCATGACGATGCAAAGAGACGCGGCAATCATGGCGTATAATGATGTGTTTTTCATGATGACGTGTTTCTTAGGTTTTGCTGCATTTATGATGTTTTTTGTTAAATCGAATTCGAATCCAGGGTCAATCGAGGCTGGAGGGCATTAATTGTTTATGGTTACTCGCATCTTTAAGTGGTTTTGGTATAATGCGGCAGAATATTGAAATGAGGTTCTCATGCGTTTAGATAAATTTTTGTGCGAAACATTAGGTGCTACCCGTAGCGAAGCTACTCGAATTGTTAAAAGTGGTAACATCACTGTTAATGGCGTAAAAACAAAAGTTACTTCAGTAAAAGTAACGGATGATTCAACCGTTGAGTTGGATGGCCGTGAGCTTAAATTCCATGGTCCTCGTTATATTATGCTATTTAAGCCAGATGGCTATGTGTGTTCTCATGAAGACAGCACGCATCCATCGGCGTTAACATTATTAGATGAAGTGAATGTAGATAAATTACATTTTGCGGGTCGCCTTGATGTTGATACGACAGGTTTAGTGCTAATTACTGATGATGGCCAATGGTCACATAAAATTACGTCACCAAAGCGTAAGTGCTCTAAAACATACCGAGTATGGCTTGATGAGCCAATTGGTGCTGATTACGCTGAGCAATTAGCGGAAGGCATTCAGCTGAAGAGCGAAACTGGTTTGACGATGCCTGCAACAATGGAAATTGTAAATGAAGACGAAAACGAGCTTCTATTAACTATCCAAGAAGGCAAGTATCATCAAGTGAAACGTATGTTTGCTGCTTTAGGTAATAAAGTTGAAGGCTTACACCGTTCTCAAATTGGTGGTTTAGGTTTAGATTACTCACTAGAACCTGGTGAATATCGTTATCTAACTGCTGAAGAAGCAGAAGCGGTTATTAGTAAATAATTCACACTGTTTATCAGTGAGTGAGAAAAGCGGTGTGGCAGTAATGCTACACCGCTTTTTTGTAAATTATTGCAAAGAATTCGAATATAAAAAGCATGTTGTAACTAGGGCGTGATAATATTATTAGTCCTATCCTGTTTCTAACTATTGCTTGGTTTCTTGCCCTATGTCATCAACTGCCACCAATCCCCTTGAATCACCCACATTAAGTATCTTGTTGATCGTTATTTTAGGTGCGATTTCAGCGCTAACCCCACTTGCTATTGATATGTATGTCCCAGCAATGCCAAGTATAGCGGCAGATCTTGGTGTATCAGCTGGCTCTGTTCAAATGACATTAACCGCTTATACGGCAGGTTTTGCTATTGCCCAATTAATACATGGTCCACTTGCTGATAGTTATGGGCGACGACCAGTATTAATTATAGGTACTGTGCTGTTTGCACTTTGTGCGGTTATTGGTGCTCAAGTGGATGGTATTGAATCATTAATGTATATCCGCGTATTGCAAGGCGTTGCGGGTGCTGCATCAGCCGTGGTAGTGCAAGCTATTGTTCGTGATATGTTTAACAAAGAAGATTTTGCCCGCATGATGGCGTTTATTACGCTTGTAATGACGGTAGCCCCATTGGTAGCTCCTATGATTGGTGGACACATGGCGGTCTGGTTTGGCTGGCGTTCAATTTTTTGGTTATTGGCTATTTTTGCAGTCCTTATTATTTTTGCAATACTGTGGCGAATTCCTGAAACACTTGCAGAAGAAAATCGTTCTCCATTTAACTTGCGTACTTCGTTAAGAAACTACCGTTCATTATTTAAAAACCCAGTATCTCTTGGTTTAATTTTTTCGGGTGCTTTTTCTTTTGCTGGGATGTTTTCATTTTTAACGGCAGGATCGTTTGTCTATATCGATATTTATGGTGTCAGTGTTTCTAACTTTGGCTACCTGTTTGGTTTGAACGTTGTTTTCTTAATTGTAATGACCACGATTAATGGTCGTATGGTTAAGAGAATGGGTTCACATAATATGATTAAATTCGGTCTTTCAATTCAATTGTTTGCTGGCGTATTAATGATGATAGGTCAGTTATTGAATTGGGGTTTATGGGGAACCGTGGTTCCTGTGGTGTTATTTGTTGGTTGTATTTCAACGATAGGTAGTAATACTATGGGGCTGTTATTGAGCCACTACCCCAAAATGGCAGGAACGGCATCATCATTAGCGGGTACATTAAGATTCGGTACTGGCTCCCTTGTTGGTGTCGGTATTGCGATGTTTCCTGCTGATTCTGCTTGGCCTATGGTGAGTTCCATGGCAGCATGCTCTATCTTATCTTTTGGTTGTTATTTTGTTTTTGGACGTAAAGCGTAAATGAGTAAAGAGACAAACACAGTGAATTATTATCAAGAAATTCAAAAAGTAATTAATGAAGCTCTCGCTGACTTACAAGTAAGTAAGGACAGCGGACGCTTACCTAAAAACCCGGTAAGTGCAAATCACTTTTTGATCCGTTGGGTGACCACTGCGATTAAATCACAGCGTTTTTCTCGTTGTGTAGTAAAAGATCTGCAAACTTGGCAGAAAGAAGGCCGCACTAAAGGAACGGGAACACAATTACCTGTTCGCTTTGAGCATTACTCTCGTTTATACGCTGCACTAGCTCCTGTTGAGACAGTAGTGCCGATTACAAAGTCAGGATTAATGGCGTGGTGTGAATCACTTGAAGAGCAAGAGTGGTGTGTAACCACAGATTTTGAAGTGTTAGCAAAAGCCTCTTTATTCTCAGATGGTGATCATTCGTTAATTATCTGTGCGACACAATTAGCATCGTGCTTTGAAGGTGATGATGCTGAAAATCAACTTCTTGTGAAGCCGCTAACTTGTTATGTTCGTGGTAATCATCATGAGTTTGTTGAATCGGCTTTTGAGCACGGTTTGATGGTACATAAGCGTTCGGATTACAAATCAAAAGTTAAATATCATGGTGAATATCTAATCTATCCAAATAATCATGGTATCCAATTAGGTGAGACTCCGTTTTCATTTAATGTGAAAAAATAATAGAGTTAGTCTCTTCGTAAATAGCTAAAAGCGCAGTTAGTCTGCGCTTTTTTATGCTGATTTTTTGTGTTTTCTCTATTTCATCTCTTATTTCTATTCGTGTTCTTGTTCTGCTTTTTTACAAATAGCTTTTACCATGCCTTTAAAAATAAACAGATGAGCAGGGAACATAGCAAACCAATACATCAATCCCCAGAATCCTTTTGGATGCCACCAAGCACGAACATCTAACTGACGATGATGCTTGTCAATGTCCTTAATTGAAAACTCTAATCGTCCTAATCCCGGCGCTGTCATTCCAAAAAGTAATGATAAGAATTTGTTCTCTTCGCAGCGGATCACTTTCCATGAGTCAATATAATCGCCTAATTGAACTTTACCTGATTCTGGTCTTCTTCTGATTGGAAACGATCCGCCTAGTAAAGGATCTAACCATTCTCTGGTTCGCCATAGCGCGTTAGCAAAGAAATAGCCTTCTTTACTGCCTAAGCGTTCAATGACAGCCCAAAGCTGTTGGGCTGATGCAGTGGTGGTAAAACTTGCGCCTGCTTGCTTTGGGTAAAAACCATAATCGGATCGCCAACGTTTTAAGGCGCTTGGGTCAAAGCCCCATATTTCAGTTTTTATTGTCTCGTCATTGGTTTCTTGGGCGCTGTTTATTGCTTCAGGCAGAGAGAGTAATGGTTGAGGAAAGGCATCTTGTATTTTGGTGTTATCAGCGATTAAGTCATGGTCTATTCCTGCGAGTAGGGCCCGGCCTAAATCAGAGGGAACAGACGTTACAACACCTAGCCATAATCCTGCAAATCCCGGACTAATAAAGCGTGTTGGAATAATTTTAATTGAACGGTGATTACGCTGAGCAATGAGATGAAATAGTGAGTGGTAACTGACCGTTTCAGGCCCGCCCGCTTCAAAGGTGATGGATTCAGTGAGCGGATAGTCAATGCATTGGATGAGATAATAATTAAGGTTTTCTATCGCAATGGGGTTTGCTTGTGAGTTAATCCAAATAGGGCAAATTAATAACGGAAAATGATTAACAAAATCGGTCATAATTTCAAAAGCAGCAGATCCTGTTCCAATGATTATTCCTGAGTTGATCTCTATAGTCGGTATGCCTGTTGAACGTAGTAATTCACCTGTTTTCTTACGGGCAAGTAAGTGTTGAGATTGGTAGCCTTCTGGCTGCAATGCGCTTAAATAAATTATCTTGGTTAGAGACGATTGTTCTGCGGCAGTTTTAAAGTTTTCAGCAAGGGAGACTTCATAGTCAATAAAATCATGGCCATGCGACATACCATGAACTAAGAAATAGGCAATATCACAATGTTCCATTAATGGAAGAATCGAATCTGCATCTTCTAAATCAAGGTAATTACATTGCAAATTTGGATGATCAACAACCCTATCAAGTAGGTAGTCAATATTACGAGCGCAAGCAATTACCTTATGCCCTTGCTGTAGTAATTGTGGGATTAATTGTGAGCCAACATACCCTGAGGCACCAACGATTAGGATTGTACTTTTTTTATTCAAGATTGCTCCCTTACCTTGTGAATGTAAATATTAATTACGTTTTGATTCTAGTACAAGTTGTTGACATATACCTAATGGATCTTGTGTAGTGCAAAAAGTTAATTTGTTGTTTATTTAAGGTTCTTCCATGTCTGTTTGCACTAAGATATTGTCTCTCAATAGTTTGGTTAAATTTATCTAATGAAATCAAAAAATGGATTAAAAATCGGGTAGATACGTAACAAAATATTGGTTTTTGTGTGGTATCAGTAACAAGGCGAGACTGTGACTATAAAAAGCTTTATGCAAGAAGGGTTATAGTGTAAATTCTGTCACCGATATCACAAAAATCGTTGAGAGGGTATATGTTAAAACTGATAAACCTGAATAAGGGTTATTTGGATGGTGGCGAGTTTCATCCAATCCTTCAAGGGGCAGAATTAACAATTGAGCAAGGCGCTCAAATTGCATTAATGGGCGAAAGTGGCTCAGGCAAAAGTACTCTTTTAAATCTGATTGCAGGCTTAGATAGTGTAGACAGCGGTGAAATAGATATTGCTGGCTTTTCTATGCATTCGCCAAAACAAGGCTCTCGTACTTCTTATCGTAGAAATAATATTGGTCTTGTTTTTCAACAGTTTAATCTTCTTCCTACCTTAACTATTGCGGATAACATTCGTTTTTGTCGCCAATTAAAAGGGCTACGAGATGATGGTGCGCTGTGGCGTCAAATTATTTCAGCATTAGATCTTATGCCTTTATTAGGTCGCTACCCTGAAGAAATCTCCGGTGGACAGCAACAACGTGCTGCGATTGCTCGTGCCTTATATATGGAACCTAAGTTATTGTTGGCTGATGAACCGACTGGAAGTTTAGATGAGAAAAATGCAGAAGCAGTAATGCGCTTACTTACTCGTCTATCTCGTGATCTTCACTGTACCTTATTATTGGTGACTCACAGCGAGAAAGTTGCGGATCATATGGATGGACTAGTGAAGCTTCAAGGAGGGCGATTAAATGTTATTTCCGGTAGCTAAAGCGCTTCTTGGACACTACCGTCGACATCCATTGCAAATATTTTTAGTATGGCTCGGGTTAACATTAGGTGTTTCACTCCTTGTTGGTGTATTAGCCATTAATGACCATGCTAAAAGTAGTTATAGCGCAGGCGAAAAATTATTTTCAAATCCTTTTCCTAATCGTATTCGTGCCATTCAAGATAATATGGCTATTCCTCAGGCGTTCTATATTAATTTACGCCGTGCTGGTTACACCAATTGTATGCCAGTGCAAACTATCCATCTAGAAACCAAAGACGATATTAATATTTCGGTGGTTGGTATTGATCCGGTTGCTTTGATGCAGATCTCAGTTAACAGTGTCGCTAAAACAGACGATATGCTGGCGTTAATGCGTCCGCCATTTCCTGTTTTAGTGAGCCAACCTTTAGCGTCTTATTTTGATCTTGATGATGGTGATTATATAGATCTACAGAATCAATCGAGTATTGGTCCTGTTATTATTGATAAGGAACAGCGTCTATCGGGCTCTAGGATTTTTTCTGATATCGCACTAACAAAAATGTTGGGGCACAAAGCTGGTTTTGATATCGTGCTTTGTGGTGAGATGTCGGACAATAAAAAAGAACGATTAGAAAGAATGCTGCCAAGAGGTTTGCATCTAGAAATACATAAAGAATTTGGTTTAACCGCACTGACTAAGGCGTTTCATACTAATTTATTGGCAATGGGTATGCTTTCTTTCGTGGTGGGGTTATTCATTTTCTACCAAGCGATGTCTCTTTCTTTTATTCAGCGCCAACCATTAGTTGGAACACTAAGGCAAATTGGGGTTTCAACTAAAGAGTTGATTGCCGCAATGAGTCTTGAGGTTATCTTATGGGTCTTCATTGGCTGGGTAAGTGGTAATGTATTTGGTTTAGTGCTGGCAAATAAGTTAATGCCAACCGTGTCAAATAGCTTATATTCATTATACAGTGCTGATGTAGATTTATTGATTACCTGGAGCTGGAATTGGAGTTATCAAAGTCTTTGGCTGGCTGTTTTAGGGTGTGTTCTAGCTTGTGGTTGGCCCCTTTACCGCTTATTGAGTATTGAACCGATTCGTTTAACGGCGCGTTTATCCCTTGCTCGTTTTGCAGGTAAAGAATTTGAAGTGCAAGCCATTATTGCTGGTGTATTTTGTGTTGCTGCCTATTTAATTAACTTATTACCTCATAGCCATGAAAGTGGATTTATGTTGATCGGATTTTTAATGATCAGCGTAGGCTTATTGACTCCGTTTATTATTTGGAAATTTTTCGATTGGCTATCCTATCGACTGCCATCAGCAAAAGCACGTTGGTTCTTTTCTGATTCAGCAGCAAGCTTGAGTTACCGTGGTGTTGCTGCAATGGCTTTTATGTTGGCGTTAGCATCCAATATTGGGGTTGAAACCATGGTTGGTAGCTTCAGAGCTACAACTAACAATTGGTTGGAACAACGTCTAGCAGCAGATATTTATATTGAACCTAATAAATCGTCTGCCAGTCGGATCAGTTACTGGTTAGAAAAACAACCAGAAGTAGAGTCAGTTTGGCGACAATGGAAAACTGATTATCAAACCGAATATGGAAATTTAGAAATACTGAGTACGGGTTCTAGTCTTGGTGAAAAGAAAGCGCTTACCATGAAAGTAGCGGTACCTGAGTTTTGGTATGGGCTCCATCATTCTCGTAGTCTATTAATTAGTGAGTCAATGGCGTTGAAATGGAATTTTAAACCGGGCGACTATTTAGATTTACCTGCTCCTATGGGGGATAATTGGTTAATCTCAGGCGTTTATTATGATTATGGTAATCCATACAATCAGTTATTACTTCCCCACAGTGCTTGGCTAAAAGTGTTTAGTGGGCAGGGTAAAATAGGGATTGGTGTTGTATTAAATAACAGTGATAAGCGGACTGAGTTAATTGGTCGCACCTTAAAGCAATTCCGTCTGCCTATTGAACAAATAAACGATAATAATAATATTCAAGTTAAAGCCATGAAAGTGTTTGATCGTACTTTTATAGTGACAGGAACTCTGGGTAATTTAACACTTGTCATTGCGGTGTGTGGTCTGTTTTTTGCGACCTTAGTCGGTGAGATTTCTCGTCAGCGGCAAACGGCGTTGTTACGTTGTTTAGGCTTATCAGGCAAAGAGTTAATTTTACTGGGGGGATTACAGCTCCTTATTATTGGGCTATTTACTATTTTAATTGCTTTACCGTTAGGTATTGTTCTATCTCAATTGCTTATTGATATTGTTATGAAGTTCTCTTTTGGTTGGACTATGGATATTAATTACTTTCCAAGAGAATATTTGATGACTTTTTCATGGACGTTATTAGCATTGACGGTTGCAGGTGCAGCAACGGTATGGAGAGTAACAAGACGACAAGCTATCATCTCACTAAGGGAATCGTTGTGATGCAGCAAAATGATGTTAAGAAAATTAGTCTTAAAATATCTCTTTTTATTTTTGTGTTTATCTTGGGATTAGCGATTGCTTATTATTTCAACTGGAAGGATGTTGATACTGAAGGGAGCAATGAAGTAAACGCCATTCTTTCTCAATCTAACCATGCTTTTTTTGATCCTGTTTTACCTGATACGCAATTAAACTTTCCTAAAGACTTTGGTGAACATTCTAATTTTCAGCATGAAAAATGGATGATGACGGTGAATGCGGTTGACCAAGAAGGCAATAGTATTGGTATTCAGTGGACTATTTTTCGTATATCAAGTGATGATAGGGAAACTAGAGGTTGGTTAGATCCTCGCTTATATATAGCTAAATTGATTATTACGACTAAGAATGGTAAATGGGTTGGAGAGCGTTTAGCGCGAGGTGGGATAGGTCAAGCAGGGGTAACTCAAAGGCCATATAGAATGTGGATTGATGATTGGCAATGGAGCAGTTTTGGGCGTAATCCATTTCCTGGTTTGTTATCAGCAGCTTCTGACGATTTTTCATTAAAGCTTTCTATTAATTCAAACGATAAGCCAATTCCATTAGGTGATAAAGGGTATTCAAGAAAACACGATTTAATACCTGTAGCTTCTTATGAATATATCTTTCCATTTTTGACTGTGCGCGGAAACCTCACTTTAGATAATAGAGCATATACAATTTCAGGTAAGGCCATTTTAGAGCATGAATGGGCGAGTGGATTCTTAGATGAGTACGAACAAGGTCGAGATTGGTTTATTATCAATTTGGATCGAAAACGTAAATTGCTTATTGCTCAATATCGCCATAAAGATCAAGCGCCTTATCGTTATGGGGCTCTATTGTATAAAAATGGTGATTATTCTTTATTGACTGAAAATGATTTTACGTTACAAACATTGCCAGCTCGTCAGCTTAAGAATGGGCGAAAACTTCCCCTCCAATGGATCATAAATGCACCAAGCTATAATCTTAATTTAACCACTCAGGTAGTAAGAAACGAGCAGTGGCTTGATACATTAATCCCATATTGGCAAGGTCCAATAACAACTACGGGTTCACATCAAGTAACAGGTTTTATGCAATTAACAGGTTATTAAGTAACAAAAATGTATTCGTTGCGAATAAAACAGAGTATAACTGCCAATGCATCGGTTTTTCCGATGTGTTGTCTCTGAACAAGCGATTATTATTGATCTAGAACAACGGGTAGAATTTATTATTCGTTTCAATAAACCAATTATTATAAGTAAAGGGCATCTTATGAGTGATGTTATTAAGAATTTTTTTAAACTAGAATCTGCCGGTGGGATTCTATTAGTGATTGCGGCTGCAATTGCGATGATGGTTGCCAACTCTTCTTTTGCTCCAATGTACGATACTTTTTTACATACCTACATTGGTGGCATGTCTGTTTCTCATTGGATTAATGACGGCTTAATGGCTGTATTCTTTCTTTTGATTGGCCTAGAAGTTAAACGTGAATTACTTGAAGGCGCACTAAAGTCGAAAGAAACAGCTATCTTCCCTGCGATTGCAGCGGTCGGTGGTATGCTTGCACCTGCGTTAGTTTATGTTGCCTTTAATATGGGTGATCCAGAAGCACTTTCTGGTTGGGCGATTCCTGCTGCAACTGATATTGCTTTTGCTCTAGGTATCATGGCATTACTTGGTAATCGAGTACCTGTAAGCTTAAAAGTATTTTTATTGGCGCTTGCAATCATTGATGACCTAGGTGTTGTTGTTATTATCGCTTTCTTCTACACCAGTGATTTATCAGTACTCGCGCTTGTGATTGGCTTTGTAATGACAGGAATTTTATTCCTACTTAACTCAAAGCATGTATCTAAAATTCGTTGGTATTTATTAGTTGGCTTTATTTTGTGGGTTAGTGTTTTGCAATCTGGAGTTCATGCTACGTTAGCGGGTGTTGTACTAGGTTTCGCTATTCCTCTAAAAGGAAACAAAGGCGAGCGTTCACCTCTAAAACATATGGAACATGCATTACACCCATATGTAGCATTTGGTATCTTACCGTTATTTGCATTTGCCAATGCTGGTATATCATTAGAAGGTGTATCATTAGACAGCTTAACAACCACGTTACCATTAGGTGTTGCATTAGGTCTGTTCCTTGGTAAACCACTAGGTATCTTCAGCTTTAGTTACCTTGCGGTGAAATCAGGAATTGCTAAGCTGCCTACAGGGGTTAACATGAAGCATATCTTTGCAGTTTCAGTCCTTTGTGGCATCGGCTTTACCATGTCGATCTTTATCTCATCGTTGGCATTTGGTAGTGCGAACCCTGAGTTTGATAAGCTTGCTCGCCTTGGTATTTTGATGGGCTCGACATTAGCGGCGGTTATTGGTTACTTGCTATTGAGTATATCTCTTCCAAAGAAAGCGAATGCTGAAGCTTAAATAAAACATTGAGTTAAATATAAAACACCTCGTTTGATACGGGGTGTTTTTTTATCTGAAGAATAGCCTAATTTCAGACAAAAAAAAGCCCAGACAAATGTGAATGGGCAAAGGAATATAAGGAATTATGAAAAAGTATTGCAGTGTTGATAAGGTAAAATTTGGCGGCCTGCTAAATTCTAGTCGTTCTCTATCAACGGGTACTAAATCAGACTAGCGATTTTTGGATTAGTTCAAAATAAATAACGAATTTTATTTGTTTTTTATAACATGAATTTACGGCGACCGAATAAAGAAAAACCCGTTATCTATAATCGCTAAATATTAGCGAGATAACGGGTTGCTTGAATTAATCAAGAAAAAGCAGTGGAATTATGAACATAACATCAGACTTCACTTTACTTAGATAGTTCAAAAAAAGTGAAGGTAATTCCATTTTTTTCTTAAAATATACTCTGACACCTCCAACCACTCACTATTTTGACAAAAATTGTCATAAATGGGATGCGAACTGGATAAGAACCTTTTATTCTAGAAGGTAATTATTAAAAGGAAAGTTGAATATGATCATCAAACCTAGAATTCGTGGATTCATTTGTACAACCACTCACCCTGTTGGTTGTGAGCACAACGTGAAAGAACAAATTGCCCTGACTAAATCACAAGGCCAAATTGCTAATGCACCAAAGCGTGTATTGGTTGTTGGTTCTTCAAGCGGCTATGGTCTTTCTTCTCGTATTACTGCGGCATTCGGTGGCGGCGCGTCAACTATTGGTGTTTTCTTTGAAAAAGCAGCAACTGAGAAAAAAACAGGTACAGCAGGTTGGTATAACTCTGCTGCATTTGACAAGTTTGCTAAAGAAGAAGGCCTTTACTCTAAGAGTTTAAATGGTGATGCTTTCTCTAATGAAGCAAAGCAGAAAACAATCGATTTAATTAAAGAAGACTTAGGTCAGATTGATATGGTGGTTTACTCTCTGGCATCTCCAGTGCGTAAAATGCCAGAAACAGGTGAAGTGATCCGTTCTTCACTTAAACCAATTGGTAATACATATACAGCAACTGCGGTTGATACCAATAAAGATGCGATCATTGAAGCGTCGGTTGAACCAGCGACAGAGCAAGAGATCCAAGACACTGTTACCGTAATGGGTGGTGAAGATTGGGAATTATGGATGAACGCATTATCTGATGCGGGCGTTCTGGCTGATGGTTGTAAGACGGTTGCTTATAGCTACATCGGTACTGAGTTAACATGGCCTATCTACTGGGATGGCGCGTTAGGTAAAGCTAAGATGGATTTAGATCGTGCAGCGACAGTGCTAAACGAAAAACTATCTGTAACTGGCGGTACAGCAAACGTAGCAGTACTTAAATCTGTGGTAACTCAAGCAAGTTCTGCAATTCCGGTAATGCCTCTTTATATCGCAATGGTATTTAAGAAAATGCGTGAAGAAGGTGTTCATGAAGGTTGCCAAGAGCAAATCCTACGTATGTTCAGCCAGCGTCTATACAGAGAAGATGGTTCGGCACCTGAAGTGGATGATCAAAATCGTCTACGTTTGGATGATTGGGAACTTCGTGAAGATATCCAGAAACATTGTCGTGAGCTATGGCCTCAAGTAACAACTGAGAACTTAAAAGACTTAACCGACTATGTTGAATATAAAGAAGAGTTCTTAAAACTGTTTGGTTTTGGCGTTGATGGTGTTGATTATGATGCTGACGTGAACCCAATGGTTGAGTTTGATGTTGCTGATATCTAACTAATAGCATTGTTATAAGCAGTAAATAGAAGACAAAATAAAACCCCTGAGTGCATTATCATTCTGGGGTTTTTATTGTCTATAAATTAATTAGCTAGTAAGATCATAATGGTGCCAGCTACGGTCATTAGGATATTGGCAATCGCATAAGTACCTGCATAACCAAGTGCAGGAATGGTACTACGAGCATGCTCATTCACTACATCCATTGCAGGACCACAAGTACGAGCACCAATAATCGCACCTATCAACAGCGCACGGTTCATATTTAAAATATAAGCACCAACAATATAGGCGAGAATAACAGGAACAACACTGACAATTAGAGCCGCTGCTAATACTTTTAAACCATCTTCTGAGAAGTACTCATTAATGTTTCCACCAGCACTCAGACCAATCCCGACCATGAAAACCAGTAAACCAAGGTTCTTAGTCATATTAAGCGCACCTTGAGGTACGTAACCAAAAGTAGGGTGGTTAGCTCTTAAAAAACCTAATGTGATACCTGAGATCAATAAGCCAACCGCATTACCTAACCCAAAAGTAACCTGCCCAAAGCTCATTGTTATCATCCCGAACATAATGCCAAGAATAAAGAAGCTACAGAAAGCTAATAAATCTGAAACCTGGCTATGAATTGAGATAAAACCAATCTTATCGGCAATATGGTGAACTTTGCTTTTTTCACCACTAACTTGAAGAATATCTCCTTTAGCTAGCACGATATCATGCTCAATTGGCATTTCAATTTGCGCTCGAACTACACGGTTTAAGAAGCAGCCGTATTCAGAAAGGTTGAGTTCTGAAAGACGTTTTCCTGCAATATTATCGTTCTTTACAACGATTTCTTCTTCAGCAATACGCAAATCTAATAGATTACGGTCAAAGACTTCTTTACCATTTCTAAAGCTTGGATCCAAACGCGCATGGCTATCTGGGTAACCTACTAATGCAATTTCATCACTTTGTTGCAAGATGTAGTCGCCATCAGGGTTAGCGAGAATACCATTACGACGTATACGTTCAATATGACAACCGGTTTGACGGTGTATACCTAGCTCACGCAGGTTTTTACCATCAGTCCAATCAATTAGCTCTTGTCCAACACGATAAGCTCGAATAATTGGTAGGTAGACTTTTCGTTGCCCTGCACTACCAATACCTCGTTCTTGCGCTATTTGCATCGCACTGTCTTGTAGGTTCTGTTTTTGTAACCGTGGTAATAAACGCGCTAATAAAATTAGACTGGTTAAACCGATCAAATACGAGAAGGCATAACCGACACTAAGATTATCAATCACTTTACTGAAATCAACACCTTCAGGCAAAACGACTAAACCAGAATTTAACGCATCTTTAGCTCCCACTAATACTGGAGTAGCGGTAAGTGCTCCTGCCATCATTCCGGTAGAAAGACCGTAATCTAACTGAAAGTAATGATCGATTAAGAAACTGAGAGAAACCGCAGAGATAAGGACGACTAATACCAGTAGTAAATAGTGTTTACCATCACGGAGGAAAATACCAAAGAAGTTTGGGCCAGCTTCAATACCGACACAAAATATAAACAGCATGAAACCAATATTGAGTGAGTCTGCGGTAAAGGTATAACCGATACTTCCCATAAAGAGGGCGGTGATAAGAACACCAATAGAACTGCCTAATTGAAAGCTACCGATTTTAACTTTAGCGATAAATAAGCCGAGAGCGAGAACAACGAATAAAAGTAAGATATCATTTTGCGATAACAAGGTCGCAACATCAATGTTCACTGTATTTTGCCTGAAATATGGAAGAAGAAAATGTGATGCAAGTCTAACTTAAAAATGGCGAATGCATAACCATATTTATAAATAAAATGAAAAAAAATCACCACTTAAAAGTGATGATTTAAAATGCATTGATGTTGGCTATTGATTAATCAAAAAGACCAAGGTTTTCTTTTGCATACGCTTCAAATTCTGTGCAGCCACCGATGTGATCTTGGTCGATAAAGATTTGAGGAACAGTATCAACTGGCTTACCGACTGTTTTTTCTAGATCAGCTTTTGAGATCCCTTCTGCATGAATATCAACATAGCGGTAGTTAAAATCTTCACGCTTTGCTTTTAGTGTTTCAGCATGTTCTTTTGCACGAACACAGAATGGACAACCAGGACGACCAAAAATAACAACAAACATAATGTAACTCCAAATAGTAAGGGATGCGTATTACTCGCAATCAATAGGTACACTATGCCTGTTGAAATAAGCAAAGTAAAGATGGTTTTATCTCTTTGATCAATAGCTAAAACCTATCGGTTAGTTTGTTTGTTTATGAAAGGGAGTAAAACGAATAAAAATTAATACAGCTTATAAAAAAGAACCAGCATATAAGCCAGTTCTTAGGATAAATTAGGAGGTTAGAAAAGATCAGTGTGAGCTGTCTTTTTCATAACGGGAATCTTTAAGTGCTTCTTTCACGCGTTTTAAATTATCTCTAAAACCGGCACCTCTACGTAGCGTAAAGCCAGTCGCTAAGACATCAATGACCGTCATTTGTACAACACGGCTTGCCATTGGCATATAAACATCAGTGTCTTCAGGAACATCTAAGCAAATCGCAAGCGATGCCATTTTTTCAAGAGGAGAATCTTTCGCTGTGATTGCGATAACAGTTGCGCCGTTTGATCTCGCTAATTCTGCTATCTCGACTAGACTCTTTGTGCGACCAGTATGAGAGATTAATACCACTACGTCATTTTCAGTACTGTTAATGCAACTCATGCGTTGCATAACGATATCATCAAAACAAGTAATTGGAATATTAAAACGAAAGAACTTGTTCATAGCATCATGAGCAACAGAAGCGGAAGCGCCAAGACCAAAAAATGAGATTTTCTTTGCTTGAGTTAATAAATCAACAGCGCGATTAATTTGCATTGAATCTAGGCTATTTTTTGCCACATCTAAGCATGCCATTGTCGATTCAAAAATCTTATGCGTGTAAGCATCTGGCCCGTCATTTTCTTCAACGTTACGGTTCACATAAGGTGTACCATTCGCTAAGCTTTGAGCCAAATGAAGTTTAAAATCGGGAAAGCCTTTAGTATCTAAGCGACGACAAAAACGGTTAACGGTAGGCTCACTTACGTCAGCCATTTTAGCTAAGGTAGCAATGCTAGAGTGAATGGCCGTTTGTGGCGATGCCATAATAACTTCAGCAACTTTGCGTTCTGACTTACTGAAATTATCTAAATTGTTTTGTATTCTTTCAATTGTATTCATATTCACTCTTCTTAGATGCCGTTTTTAGCATAACACTAACCAGAATAACCTACCTTGGTACTACTTTGGTTAGCGCTATAAAATCATTATTGATAATTAGTATATACGTTTGTGTAGTAGGCCTCTAATAAATGGCGATCTTGAGTGTTT
>NZ_CAMLHO010000037.1 GCF_946479765.1 uncultured Aliivibrio sp. | reverse complement strand
CGTTATCAGCTTTAACGATTTTGTACGGCATGATTTCGATATCGCGTTGTACTTCTTCGTCTTCAAAACGACGACCGATAAGACGCTTAATCGCAAACAAGGTGTTTTGTGGATTAGTAATAGCTTGACGTTTAGCTGGCTGACCGACAAGCGTTTCGCCATCTGTGTAGGCAACTACCGATGCAGTTGTGCGTTCGCCTTCTGCATTTTCTAAGATACGTGGTGTGTCGCCATCTAAAACAGCAACACAAGAATTAGTTGTACCTAGGTCGATACCAATGATTTTACCCATAATAATTTTTCCTTTTGATTTGCATTAGTTATTTTAATGCAAATGATTTAAATAAGATGTTTTTTATCGGCGTAAATCTAGCGTTAATTTACTGGTCTACGCCGTTCTCAATGAAATATGATGATGCTAACTACCGTTAATGAATAGGTGAGGGCTGTATTTTTAATAGTAAATACAACGCATTATTACGACCTAAGATTAACGATAATCTGTGTTATTTGTTGATTGAAATCTTACGTGCTTGCATAGGTTCTGGAACTTCTCGAACAAGGTCGATATGAAGTAATCCATTTTCCATGCTTGCGGCAGAAACAGTCATATAATCAGCAAGTTGAAATTTTCGTTCAAAATTGCGCTCTGCAATGCCTTGATAGACGTAAGTTGGCTTTATTTCAGATGAGGTAATTTCACCTGACACAATCAGCATATGTTCATTTTGAGAAATTGTTAACGAATCTTCAGAGAAACCAGCAACAGCCATTGTAATACGGTAGTTGTTCTCGTCTTTCTGTTCGATGTTATAGGGTGGGTAACCATTTTGAGATGGTTTGTTAGCGCTGTTTTCAACAAGATTAAACAGGCGATCAAAACCAATGGCATGACGGTATAGGGGAGAGAAATCGATATTACGCATAATACTATCCTTTAAAATAAGCAATAGTTCTCGACGCACTAAGCGAGGAGAAAGAACTCATATTCAGAGCCAATGTAGACTCATTAATGACATATGGTTCAGGATTAAATGTTAGAAACAACGCTACTATTCTTTAGTAAGTAATCAGTAGGGTTACTTCATTGTGATAACGTTTTGTTCCCTATAATAAGGCGAACCCGTTATCGATGAACTCCAAATGGCAATTCATGTAATCAATATATGCTTCCGAAACTTTGGTGTCAATACTTAGATTAGAAAATTTAATGATTATTTTTTGATTTGTTTTTTAATGCAGATATTAGCTTTCAATGATGAAAGATTCTTTAGGTGTTATAATAGTGCGATGATTTTTTCTTTTCCATTAGTTGGAATGATATGTTCGATCAAATTAAAGAATTCATAAATCCAAGTAAAAACGCAGACTTAACTCAAGCTCACGAGTTTCAGCGTAAGCATTTACCTACCTTGTGGTTATTGGGTAAAACAGGTGCGGGTAAATCCTCTTTTATTCAAACGTTAACAGGGCTTTCATCTGTTGAAGTGGGTAATGGTTTTGCACCTTGTACGATGACTGCGGAGACGTATGAGTTTCCGCAAGATAAGCCAATTATGCGTTTTTTAGATACCAGAGGGCTAGGTGAGGCAGATTATAATCCAAAAGATGATCTTGAAGAAATTGGTCAATCAGGTCATGCCCTCGTTGTTGTAATGAAAGCCGATGAACCTGAGCAATCTTCAGTGATAGCAGCCCTAAAACAGATTAAGAAGAAAAAGAAAATCAAGCATCTGTTGCTTATTCATACCGCGGTACTTCTTAGTGAAGAGGAAAATCGTAAACGCCAAACGACCTTTAATGAGCAGCAAGTTAAAGATATATGGGGTAAAAATGTTGAGACAATCTTGGTTGATTTTGAAACTAATGACGGCACAGTATATAACTATGATGAGCTAATAGAAAAACTCACTAAGATATTACCAGTCATCGGCATGATGGTTGAGGATAAAGAGCACGCCACTGTAGAAGAAAAGAACTTTGATAAGGTAGAAAACGAAGTGCTTTGGTACTCAGGTAGTGCAGGCGCAAGTGATTTAATTCCTGGGGTGGGGCTAGTTTCAGTCCCTGCCATACAAGCCAAAATGTTACACAGCTTAGCCAACCAATATGGAGTGGAATGGAACAAGAAAACCTTTAGTGAATTGATAGGCACTTTGGGGAGTAGTTTTGCTTTGCAATATGGGATGAAACTAGGCGCAAGGCAATTGGTTAAATTGATCCCAGTTTATGGTCAAACCGTAGGGGCTGTTGCCGCCGCTGCAATGAGTTTCGGAACCACTTATGGATTGGGCAGAGCTGCTTGTTTCTACTTCTATCATAAGAGTAAAGGTGAAGAAGTATCAGAGCAGGACATGCAAGATCTCTATAAAAATTCGTTGAAAAAAGGTAAGGAAGTGTCAGGTTATGCACAAGATTAAACGCCTATATCGTTTATTGTCGGATCTCTCTGGTGGACGCTGGGGGATCGTCATTATCTCCTCAGTGCTTCCTGTCATCATTATGATGGGTTTCGCTCTGTTTCTTGCAATTAAGTATGGCTACCTATTAGAGCTGTCTATTACCATTGCTATCAGTACGTTAGCGGTTAGTATTCCTTTATTTATTCTAAGCCGTACAGAAAACAAGCCCGTTCAAGCGGCAGCAGAAACAGAAACCAAAATTGAGATTAAAGAGGGCCTGGTTAAAGCCTCTGAAGAGTGGTCTCATAATGAAGTCGCCATATGGAAACAATCGAAGCACTATTCGAGAGAGTTACTCAAAGATAATGTCGAGTGGAGAAACCTTGATGAAATAGGGTTAGATGTTCTTGAATTTGTGGCAACGAAATTTGATAAAAAAGCGTTAGATTTCTCAATTCCTGAAGGTTTAAAACTGTTTGAAGAGATCAGTCAGCGATACAAAGTCGTGGTGCAAGAACATATTCCCGGTATTGAGTATTTAAAGCTCTCGTACATTAAAGCAGGGTATGACGCTTATGATAAATATGGCGATGTGGGTCAAAAGATAGTAAAAGCCGCGATCTGGGCGAATCATGCAAAAAATCTTTATTATAATCCGCTAAAAGTCGTTTCTGATCTCAGTCGAGAGCAAGCTACCTCATCAATGACCAGAGGGGTTGTGTCTGATATGCAGCAAACCGCAAAAGAAGCGTTATTAGATGAAGTCGCTGCGGTTGCCATTGATTTATACAGTGGTCGATTTAGTTTGGAAGAGGGCGATTTACAAGCATCAAAGATTTCAAAGCAAGATGAAAAGAGAGTAGCGACAGAGCTAGAGCCGATCCGTATTGTGATGGTTGGTCAAACAAGCTCTGGTAAGTCATCGATTATTAATGCATTAAAAGAGGAATTTGTCGCAGAGGTGGATGTACTGCCATCCACCGATAACGTGACGGTTTATAGCGCACTCGTCAATGAAGCTGAAGTGAATGTGGTTGATTTACAAGGACTAGACGGTAACGAAAAAACTGAAAAGCAGATGCTAAAAGAGATGACCCAAGCGGATTTAGTGTTGTGGGTATTAAAAGCCAATCAATCGGCTCGTGATCTTGATAAGCAATTGAATGAAAAATTTGAGTGCTATTATGCGGATCCAAAAAATATATCTCGTAAAAAGCCAACCGTTATTTCAGTGGTAAACCAAGTCGATAGATTAAATCCGGCTTGGGAGTGGGAGCCACCTTACGATCTAGAGCGCCCAATAGCAGCGAAAGCAAAAGTGATTAAACAGGCGATGGAATACAACAAAAAGCTGTTGTGTTCAGATCTTGTTTTACCGTTATCAATCTCAATAGATAAGACGCATTTTGGTGTTGAAGAGTTAAAACAGACGTTAGTAGATAAGATCACCGAAGCTTATAACGTGCAACGCAATCGTCAGCGTAAGGAAGCGATGGAGAGAGGTGCATCATTGAAAAAACAGCTAGGACGCGCAGTTAACGTCGGTAAGAAAGTGGCGCCAAGTGTTCTAAAAGCGGCTGCACCAAAATTGGCTGAAATGGCAATAAAGAAAACAATTAAATAGTTTTATTTAACTCGCCACCTTTAATAATAGAGCCTTGTGCTTTGAAGTGTGCTCTAAAACGTAAGGACTGTTTATGCTCAAAAAAATCTTGTCGATTATGGCTGCTGTTATGTTGTTCGTTGTAGCTGCTGGGATCTATCGATTTAACTTCACTAATGATGATATTTACGTAGTGAACGATGAAAACAATACTAACGTCATGCTAACGTTATTTAGTTTTGATACTGATGATTATTGGCAGATCCAACTGCCTGATTCCAAAGCTAAAGCCCCCCTGACAGATCTTCGTGAATATAACGGTCTTCATCTTGCCACAGGCAAATATCAAGATGGCGATGAATATGGCACGGTCAGTTTGGATTACTATAAAATAACACCTCTAAACCTTGGTAATGTTGAAGATGAGATGATTTTTTCTGCGCCATTTTCTGTGTCAAATCAAGGGAGTGGTACGTTCTGGTACTTGGGGCTATTTAACTTGAATACGGATTCAGGCGAGATTGGACAAATAGATACCTTCTTTCTTGGAGACAGAATAAAACTGGATGAATTGAAAGTAGATGAGCCGTTTGATGTGACGTCGAGCCTTTATGTCTCTTACTTTAAGCATGCTCAAAAACAAAGCATGGCAGAAATACCAAATGAAAAAGTAGATCAGTACATAAAAGTATCTATTGAAGGCTTTCAGGGTAAACCGTGAATGTAATGTAGATAGTTGGGGTTATCAAGGTGAGAGCTAGCCGTGGCGTAGCAGAGGTTTAATTCATTGATTGAGTTTTCGGTAGCGTCTTAAATTGAATCTGGTTTAAGCTTAACGTAAAGGGCAGTGCCTGCTTATCAGCAATTAAAAACCCGACTTGTTTGATATCGTCCGCTACAAGCTGGGGAGCGTGATTAAGCAATTTCCCTCTAAAAACAGCTTGAAAGTTGTGTAAGTGAAATGTCTTTTTCTGCTGTTTTCCTTTAATGGTGGTGAAATCGTGTTTGTATTGAATACGCTCACTATTTTTCCATGTAGTAAGTCTTAATTGATAGGTATGCCCATCACCTATAAACATGAGTTCTATTGTGTTTATCTCTTTAGATAGAGGCTCAATATATCGCTTGATAGAGCTGAAGCTACCATTATTTTCTAGTGATAATTCACCTTGAAATCGGCACCTTTTTCCATCCCAGTTAAGCTGACCAATTGAAATGCCACCCATTACGTTGTCATTTACCGCAGACCACCGTTGATACTCGTTGGGGTTTGTAAAATCAATAATTTCAAGTTCTTGTTCATTCATCTTAACTTTCCTTAATACTATGATTTTCCGTGATCATTGCTAAACATTGGTTGGTGAAATCAGAGTAGTTTGATGACTTGTCAAATTCAATTTTGAGAGAACCATGAAACATCAGCGTGACGGTCACATCTTTATAGCCCAACCAACAGGTATCTCCATCGTAATCATGCCATGCGTATATTTCACCGAATAAATATTTATTATCAAATCGGTCGCCATTCGAGCGAATACAATCGAATACTCTTAGAAACTCTTTAGTGGTAAGTCTGCTTTCCATGTGAAACTCCTGACTTGTCTGCGGGAGAGAGTAATTTTTGTTCCCTAGTTAAATACGACTTAGTTTCGTATCTAGATCACTCTGAATATAAACTGATTTGATTACGCTGTTAGTGGCAACTACGTGAATAAAATGAGTCATTATTGCTCTGATTGCCACTATAACGTGAAGCAAATAACTGAACCAAAAGCATATCCATTAAATGCGCTGTATTGGCACTTTATGCATACACATATTGAGGCATTTAATAATAATCCCCGCACCAGAATGGTCTATGCAAATTGGAAGAAAAAATCAGAAGAGCAGCAGCAAGTTATCTTAGAGAGAGCGGAGCAGTTGCTGTTGGAAATTGAGGGGCTGTAGGTTTTATTGATTAAAACTTTGTTCATTGTAATTTGTTTTTGCCCCGAAATAAGTTGTGACCCACATCCCCTCACTTCACTGAAGCGTTAATTGACTCACTTTTCGTAATACCAGTTCTTGTTTGCGGTCTCGAATATGATTAAATTTTAATACTGTCCATGTTACTAGGATTTATGGGCTAGTTTATGGTTTGGTCAGCTAAGACGAACAAAGCGTGGCGATCAATGTTATTAGGACACTACAGCTGTACATCAGCCAAAACTGATTAATGCTGACTTAGTGAAAATGAAATTAGTTTGATATTGATCATGGTTTTATTCGTAATTGAAATACTGCCATTGATAAGCTAAGTGTATGCCCCAATTAGTTATTTATGTTGATGCTAGCATTGGGAGCTAAATGAAATGGCAGTTCAAACTCACTTTATTAAATTTCACAATAAGATCAAATTAACTAGGGAGAGCTCGGATTACAGAGATGCACGAGAAAAAGATTCAAGTATCTTATCTCAAGTAAGAACAGCTTTTTGTGGTGCAGGATATCCAATTATTGACGATTTCTTACAGGGGTCCTTTTCGATAAATACAGCGATACATAGTCTAGATGGTGATTTTGACATAGATCGTGCGGTAGTTGTGGATTTTGATAAAGCTCCCGATGATCCCGTAACAGCAAAAAGAAAAGTAAAAGAAGTTCTTGATAATAGGGGTTTTAGGAACGCAAAAATCAAAAAGCCATGCGTTACCGCTGACTACGCTAGTTTGAATCTTCATATTGATATACCTATTTATGCGAAAAGTGGAGAAAGTTATAAATTAGCATTAGGTAAAACCAACTCTACTTCAGTGAATAGGAAATGGTCAGACTCAGATCCTAAGGGATTGAGAAACTGGATCAATGATACGAGCAGTTATAGAGTTTCTCCTAATGATACCCAGCAACAGTTTATTAGACTTGTGCGTTACATCAAACGATGGCGTGACCACAAATTTTCAGCAGATGTCCGCAGAAAAGTCTACTCAATCGGGCTTACAGTAATAATTAAACAGTGTTTTCAGCCTTGTTTTGATCAAGAAGGTAAGCCAGATGATCTCCGCGCGCTTAAAGAGACTGTAGATAGAATTTTAAGGAGTAGCTACTTTCATCTGGTCGGTGTGAGTAAATACAAAATTTCTGTGATGCTTCCAGTTACACCAAGAATGGATATCTTCGCTAACAGTAGTTCTGACACTGGAACTCAACTTCAGAACAAGTTTGTAAACCTGCAAACTAAGTTGGGAGAGGTTCAAAGGGAAGTAGATGAAGGTAAACAGTGTGAGATATTAAACAAACTGTTTGGTGCTGACTTTGAAGTTCCCGAGAACTCGAGTAGTGCTAAAAGTAGCTTAGCTGCTTTCTCCAGTGCAGGCGTGGTTGGAACCTCACAAGGGGCGTAATAATGGATTCAGTGATAGAGCATTTAAGCACTCTTGGCTATAACGTATCTCTGGCTGATGAGAAACATAGCATAGTTGTGTCTTGTACGATTGCGGGAGAGAACTTTTCTCTCGCTCACAAAGTGAGCGAAGGGTCTAGTAACCCTTTGTCTTTGCCCACCTTTTTTATCTTGAATGTTTCACAGCATATGCCGCTAGCTCATGTGATTTTGTTAGATAGTGATTTTGGGCTTAAAGGGGGCTCTGAACTAGGGTTTATTTGTGTTGGAGACCATGAATCACTGTCAATTAACTTTGATCGTCCAGAGCTAGTGTTTGAGGCATCTTTAGAGCGACATATATCAATGTTAACTAAAGCCATATGTGATCCATTATGGAATCGAGAGGAGTTACTACGAGAGTTTAAAGCGAACTGGAGCCATGTAGCTCTAAATAAACAGTACGATTTGGTGTTACCACCAAATTTGCAGTGTAGTCAGAGTCTTCAGTTCACTGTTAAAGCACCTATGCAAAAGAAAAATTTTGGTGTTGATTCACGCCATATTGGAGTTAGCGCTGAAGATAAACCGGGTAAATTTTCAACGCTAGTAACGAATTCTGCGTTGTCAGAAAAAAGAAATGAAGCTGGCGATGCTGTGATACTTCCTCTCAACACTTTAGATCCTGCACCATATAAGCAAGATGGATTGATTGAATGGTATTTGAACACGTTAAATGGCCTCGAGGAGGAAGTATCTTCTTTCTTTAAGGCAAAAGCCCAATTTCGTAGAAACAAGTTCTGGTTAGTTTTTTGTGCGGAAACGCCTTCTGGTATGACTTGGTTTGGACTGCACTTTAAGCACAAGAAGAAAGGAAAACGTTCGTCACTTCCTATGAATCTCGATGCTTTTAAAGCATGGGAGATTCATGCTATATCGGTGCTACCCTATAGCAGAGACTTTGTGGCACCGAGAGGTGGTGCAGCTTCCGGCTTAAAAAATAAAAAGGTGCTTCAAGTCGGCTGTGGTTCGGTTGGGGGACAGTTGGTTAGACAACTAGCATCCTCTGGAGTCGGTCAAATTCATATTTGCGACCCTGACTCTTTCGAAATTGAGAATCTTTATCGACACTGCATACCCGAATTCCTTACTGGTTATTCTAAAGTTCTCGCTATGAAGAGCCAGATCGAATCTCAATACCTGTGGTGTGATATTGAGGCATACTCGGCAAATCTAGTATCTCTTCATGATAAAGGGATACTAGAGTCTTATGACTTAATTGTTATCGCAATTGGTTCTCCAACACATGAAAGGTTCTTTAAGGATTATCTTGAGAAAAAAAACATCAACGCATCAGTAATTTACACTTGGCTAGAAGGATATGGGGTTGGAGGACATGCGATATTAGACTGTTTTGGTAAGAGTGGTTGCTTAAAGTGTGCTTACATAGATTATTCTACTGGTGAGTACGGCCTTTCTTCGAATCTAAACTTTATTGAAGCGGGTCAGGAGTTGACAATAAACCATGCTGGTTGTGGTCAAAATTTTTTGCCATATAGTTCTAATTGTTCAACTCAAACTGCACTTATCGCTTCAGACCTTGCTGTAAAGTTCCTTCTAGGAAGATTGATTGAATCCTCTAAAGTAAGTTGGAAAGGAGACAACTTCGATGCTATTCAGGCAGGAGTAAAAACCACGTATAGATACAAGTCTTTTAGCAATTCTTTATCAGTAGAGTCGCTATGTGAGGAAATTTGTGATTGCGGGGGCATTTTGTGTGACTAAGTTACCAGATAGTATTCCATCCTTGCTCCTTTACGATGAAGTTATTCTTAAATTGAAAGAATATCAACAACTTAATAGGGATGATAAGGAGGCTTGTGGCGTGTTGATTGGTGGCTACGATACTAATAAATCACTTTACATTATATCTGATATAACTACTCCACTTCCCGAAGATATAAGAAGCAGGACTTCTTTTAAAATGCTTGATAAAGGGCACCAAAAAGCGGTTGATAGTGCTTTTGGAAATAGTGGAGGAAAGAAAATATACCTTGGGACATGGCACACCCATCCAGAAGCTCATCCTGAACCATCATCTGTTGACATAGACGATTGGAAGAAGTGTATGAAGCGTAATGAAGGACGAAATTTATTTTTTGTTATTGTAGGTAAAGAGAGCTTTCGGATATTTGTATACTCGGAAGTGGAGTCCGGTTTTAATTTGTTAATGACACGGAGTATTAAGTAGTGGAGTTCCTTAAAGATTTGGTGTACAGGTTATTGCATTGGGGTGATTTGCTGTTCAAATGGTACACTAGGCCAAGAAGCAAACTATTTACAATCGGCAAATTTCTAGTTGTGAGCGGGCTTAGCTCAATAGGTGTAACAGCTGCTCTCAAGATAGTCCTTAAAACTCCAGATGGGTATGAGTTAACCGCGTCATTCTTTGAGAATGACACAGGTACTTTCATACTCTTAGTTTCTAGTTTCTTCGTTATCATTGGTTTTTTACTCATTATGTATGACGCCTTGCAAACTGTGAAAGATAGTGGCAAAGCGAATGATATTCTCGTTGAGCATATTGCTTTGTTTAAACCACTAAGCTCATCTTTTTTGTCTACTGTAACGAAAGCTAAGGGAAAGGTACGATGTGCAAAGATAGATTTATCTGAACACTATAAAGATGGTGTTTTGTGTGAACCTTCAGAAGCAGTAAATGACACTCGAGTGATGCTCAAAAAAGCAGTTGCATCCCTATCAGATGCAACTGGAAACGAATCTGCCTCTATTCATTACGGTGGTACTCCTCCCGTCTGCCTCGGTTTTTACTCTGGCTTCTTCATCGGTAATACAACAAGTGTGACGTTATGGGATTACGATCGAGATTTGGAAGAATGGCATTGTTTGGATAGAAGCTTCGATAGTAATCAGCCAATTATAGATGAGTCTGACTACGAAGGAGCGCAAAATGATGATGTATGTTTAATCTTTAGTATTTCTTTCGATATAGAGAAAGTTGCTCGAGAAATAACCAACACAAGTTCCATTGTCACAATAAGAATGCCTCAGATTGGTCATGATAATATGTCCAGTTTGTCCAAACTGACTAAGTTTAAAAAGGAGTTTAGGTTGCTTCTAAACAAGTTTAATCAGGATGGTGTAAGGAGAATCCATATATATTGCGCAGCGCAATCCTCGTTTAACTTTGCTATGGGGCAACAGATAACTAGAAATCACCCTGTGTGTATTGTTTACGAATTTGTTAATGGAGCGACTCCTCCATACCCTTGGGGGCTTAAATTCAATAATAAAGGCTCTCCAACACCAATAGTAGTTAAAAGTGCGGTTGCATGAGATTTTGACTACAAAACTGAAGCTGAGCCATACCTGAGCTAATTCGTAATTTTCTAAATTAGTAGAATCACTGAATCATTTCTATCCAAAAACAAGTTACCTAACTAGATAAATGGATGTAGCTAATACCTACATCCATTTTTTAATCACTCAAAGCTATAAATCTTTATTTAAGCGGATCTTATTTACCATTCTCAATGTATTACTGAATATGCTGCCAGAAATATCCTTTGGAAAACCGCTTGGTAATTCTGCTTCTAATTCCTTAATGGACTTAGGCATATTTATCGCAAATTCCTTCATTATCTCTTCCATTCTTTCTGTATCAAATCCAACAGCTTTAGCCGTATCAATAAAATGACGTGTGTATATTTTATCAATAGGGTATTTCTTGCCTTTTGATGCTGTTAGTCCCATTGCCAGTTTTAATGAGCGGATATTCATCCCTTTACCACCTAAGATTGGGTAGGCGGATAAGATGTCATAAAAGGGCGTAAGGTGATAACTGCCATGTGCATTAATAAAAATGGAGAAGTTTTTTGCGTGCCCATCTGTTGCACCAATTAACCATTGAAATACCTGAAATCGCATAAAAGCATCACGATCTTTTAGTGATTGGCTTGAGCCCATAAGAAGATCCATAATGGTTTTTATACCTGGACCTCCATCTGCTTCATATTTAATTGATGAGGGTAATCCAAATGCTTGGCACATATCTTCTTGCGGTAATCTTAATAGCTTGGTGTTATTTTTAATCCATCGTCTATCAAATCGTTCTACAGCAATGGCTTTTATTCCATCACTATGAATTATTTCAACATTAGGTACATTGAATCCTAACTTCTTCGCTAATTGGATGCACAGGTATTCATTTTCTACACTATCACTCATATCGAGAGTAGCATTAGGTTGTTGAATTTTACCTATGGGTAATTTGATAATATGTGTTGTTGGCGTTGATGCCTTCGGTATACACCATTCATTATTTATTTTGAGTAACGCTGTTTTTTCTTGTGCTCCGGCAACCGAAATTCGAAAGTCTGATTCATCTTCTAACATTCCTAATGGGATATTGGATTGATAGGCTGAGAGTACTTGTTTGAGCCGTGCTGGAGTTAAAATTTCATAATCCAGTTGTTTGGTATTTGGTTCTTCATCATTAGTTAATAAAGAAATGGCACCGACGCTGTCTTTACCAACTTCATGCAGTAAATCGAACGTTTGACGAGATTTAGCTTGGTATCTGGCAACGATGCGATCTCTTACTTCTGATAAATCAGGTAATAGGTTGTCGAAGTAATTAATAACGCAATCACTGGTTATCTTTGGATATTGTAGGGGGAGGGATAATGAAAGAGGTCTTCCTACCGTGCTTTCAATCCATGATTTATCGTATTGAAACTGATGTGCACCATTACTGAGTTTAGTAAATTCTCCAACACGTTCACCATTCATGTATGCAATTAATACAGCCATTACCATGCCTCATCGTCTAGATTGTCTTCGTGACTTGTTGGGACTTGCTCTTGAATAATGCAATGAACTTCTAATGCATGAAGGATCTTAAAGAGTGTCTGTAACTGAGTAGTTTCAGGATGATTCTCAAAGCTAGATAGAGTGGATTGTTTTACACCAACTTTTTTAGCAAGCTCTGTTTGAGTCAAATTGTGTTTGGTTCTAATAAGCTTTAAGTGGTTAGCTAATTGTTTTGGATTATAAATCATCATACACCCCATCATATTATGTGATATCCCCGATAGAGGATAATTAATAATATATACCCGATCGGGGATAAGTCAATGTATATCCCCGATCGAGGATAAAGTAGATGTTATCCCTTGTCGGGGATAAAATGGTGATTCAAATACAAAAAATGGATGCAGCCAATAACTACATCTATTCTTTTAATTACTCAAAACTAAAAACAAGCTTCTCGCTCTTACCCTAAATAACGCTTCTCTAAATGATCTTTAAAGAAATTAGCATTCAGCACATCACCTGTCGCTTGTTTCACTAATTCATCGGTTGAGAACAGCGATGCTTTACTCCAGATATTGTCTGATAGCCAAGTGAAGATAGGGCTTAAATCACCGCTTAATGTGGCTGTCTCTATATCTACGGTTTGTTTCATTGCTGCCATAAATTGGGCTGCGTACATTGCGCCGAGAGTGTAGCTTGGGAAGTAACCGAAACTTCCGTCTGTCCAGTGAATGTCTTGCATACAGCCATTTTTGTAATTGTCTTTAGTTGATAAGCCTAAGTACTGCTGCATCTTTGTATCCCACAACTCAGGGATGTCTTTATAGCTGATTTTACCGTTCATCAAATCTCGCTCAATTTCATAACGAAGAATAACGTGAGCAGGGTATGTTGCTTCATCTGCATCTACACGGATAAAATCAGGATTTACGCGCGTATAGATTTTTTGTAGGTTCTCAGCTTCAAAAATTGCTTTATCTGCATTTACAAAGTTCTTTTGCACTAATGGAGATAGTTGAGAAATAAACTCAGCACTGCGGCCTAATTGCATCTCAAAAAATAAGCTTTGAGATGCATGAATCCCCATGGAACAGTCTTGACCAACGGCGAGGCCTGCAAACTCTTTTGGTAAACCTTGTTCATAACGTGCGTGGCCCGTTTCATGTACTGTACCCATGAGCGATTGCACAAAATCATTTTCATCATAACGAGTGGTAATACGAACATCAGTAGGAACGCCACCACAGAAAGGGTGCATGCTTACATCAAGGCGACCGTGATTAAAATCGAAGTTTAAAAACTTCATCACATCTAAGCTTAGTTGGCGTTGTTGCTCTGTAGGGTAGTTGCCATCAGGTAAGTAGATAGCTTCGGTTGCTTGTTTCTCTTGTATGTTTTGAATAAGAGCAGGAAGCCATGTTTTTACATCGTTAAATACAACATCTAATTTTGCTGTTGTTGTGCCTGGTTCATATAAATCAAGCATTGCATCGTAAGGTGTTAGTCCTGAGATCTCTGCACGTATTTGCGCTTCTTCTTGAGAAAGCGCGACAACATTTGCAAAGTTTTTGCTAAAGCCTTCCCAGTCGTTTTCTCCACGCTGAGTTCGCCATGCGTGTTCACATTTAGAACCAGCAAGAGATTGAGCTTCGACTAACGTCTCTGGTAATGCTGTAGTTTGTTGCCATTGGGATTTCATTTCACGTAGGCTGGCAAGTTCATTGCTAGTTAAAGATTCAGACTCTGCTTTATCAAACCATTCAGCTAATTGTGGGGCATTGCCTAATTGATGTAAATGAACAGACAGTTCAGCCATGGCTTCAGATCGAGCTTCGTTACCACCAGAAGGCATAACGGCTGCTTGATCCCAGCCACAAATCGACCCTAGATGCTCGAATCGAGAAATTTTCAAATGATGTTGAACGAGTTTTTGGTAATGGCTCATGAGGCGTTCCTATTTTTATTATTAGTCATATCGCTAAATTGTAACCCTCTAAGTAGTTATTTTTCAAATAAAAGCCTCGTCAATATGACAAGGTTTGCAAATTTGGTGGCGAATGCAAAAGTAAATATTCTAAGGTTACGTGGTTCATACTTTATCGTTCTTGGTATATTAACTTTAGGTAGTAATTAAAAGAAAAAGCGATATATTAATTAATCTCACAATTAAATGGATATTTACGTGATTTTAGATTTTTGGGCATTTTTTATTGCTATTGTACTGTTAACAATAACACCCGGGTTAGATACTGCTTTGGTTATCCGCAATACGACTCGTGGTGGTTGGAAAGATGGCATAACTTGCAGTCTGGGTATTTGTTGTGGTTTATTTGTTCATGCCACTATGTCTGCGATTGGTTTGTCAGTATTGCTAGTAAGCTCTACGGAGTTGTTTACTGTTATTAAGACGATAGGGGCTGCGTACCTGATTTGGTTAGGTATTCAATCAATTAGAAGTACGTTTAACAAGCGTAAACAAACAACGGAAGTAAAAGCGATAAAAGAAAAGAAAGAATCGTTAACCTTGTCTTTTAAAGAAGGTTTTTTATCGAATATTTTAAATCCTAAAACCGCTGTATTTTATTTAGCGTTATTACCGCAATTTATTAATCCTGAATACAATGCATTTATTCAATCATTGCTGATGGCAAGTGTGCACTTTATCATTGCTATGTTTTGGCAAGGTGGAATTGCATTGCTGGTTGAGAAAGCACAGGAATTAATGTCGAGCGAGAAAATGACACATCGAATAGAAAGGGTAACAGGTAGTGTACTTATTTTGCTGGGCGTGAATTTATTAGTGTCTAAATAGGTTGTAAAAATAAGAAGGCTATACTTGATGATTTAAAATCATACGTATAGCCTTGTTTGTACTTAACGTATTGAAACCGACAACTTGACAGATTAACTGTCTTTATTGCGTACCGAATCAATCACGTTACCAATTTTTTCTGTGATTTGGTTCGGCTTCTTGGGTTTATTGTCTTTTTTTGCAAAGTGAACATGTACATCTTGTTGAGCAAAAGGAATAGAGATCCCTTCTTTATCAAAACGTAATTTCACTTCACGAGTCACATCCCAATACACATCCCAATAATCGTCAGTTTTAACCCAAGGGCGAACGATGAAATCAACAGAAGAGGCACCAAGTGTATGAACTCTAATGTTCGGTTCTGGTTTTTTTAATGCCGCAGGGTGAGCATCAATAATTTCTGCGAGGATCTTTTCAGCGTGTTCAATGCTGTCTTCATATCCAATGCCAAACACCATGTCTACACGGCGTAATCGCTCATGCGTTACGTTCTTTATTACATCTCCCCAAATTTTACTGTTGGGTAAAATAATGATTTGGTTATCAAAGGTTTTGATCGTGGTATTTACCAAGCTCATTGAGCTTACCTTGCCAGTTACGCCGCCTGCCTCAACCAGATCACCGACATCAAATGGACGGTAGATAAGTAACATCATGCCCGATGCAAAGTTGGATAGGGTATCTTGTAATGCAAAACCAATAATAATACCGGCGACACCAAAACCAGTTAGAACAGGAGCGAGATCTAAACCAACTTTAGAGAAAGCGATTAAGATACCAATAAAGTAAATAAGCTTACTCGACATAGAGATAAAGAAATCCTGCATCAATTTACTCATTCGTAAGTGGGGCTGCACCACCGCTTTTAGTACGACTTTACGAGTTAATTTCGCCAGTAAACGTGTTGCAAATAGGATTAAGAAGAAAACAAAGAACTTAAGGAGTTGATCTGGTGCGTGCTTAAGTAGCCAGTTACTGCCAGATGAAATCCAGTTACTTAAAATGGCGGCAATGACTGGGAAGTTTAAAATATCTTCGGTTAAATTACCCGTGGTAGAAAACAGTTGGCGTTTGTAATCGGTGGTATTGATGTTTAATTGATCGGCAATGGAAATTAATTTACCTAACCCATAGGTTGAGTTTTTTACTTTACGCTCAAAAAAGAGATGATCTAATGTGAGCGAGGATTTCTCGGAATCAGAAGAACGTTGAAGTTGATCTGAAAGTAACTGTTCACGACTGGTATCAAAACTTAACGAAGCAGAAAGGAATTTGATTTTTTGATCAATTAATAATTTAAATGCGGCTAATTTAGCCTCTTCTGGTTTACCTAGCTTTGTAAGCCATTGGTAGTTTTCAAGTTGATCATTAAGAGACAGATAATAGTAATCTCTTGATTCTTTTAGTGTGTTTTGTAATGCAAGTTTATGCTCTATGTCTGATTTATCTAACTGTTCTTGTTTATGCTTAATATCTTTATCTAGGTAGGCAATAGAGCGTTCTGTGTAAGTTACTTGGCTTACGACTTCTTTAATTAAAAGAGGGGTTGTTGTTTCGTCATGTTGGTTAATTAAATCGGATAATACGATTCTAAGTTCATTATTTTTATCTACTTGTTGAACTCGGATAACCGCTAGATCACTGCCTGAAAACGACGTTGATTCCTGTTTAAGTCGTGCTACTTCGCTGTTTATTTTTTCTAGATCAGCAAGGTCTTGAGTCTCATTAGCAAAGGAGATTGAGCTAAAAAAAAGAAGGGTCCAAATGAAATTGCGCATAGTGCCTCTTGCTGTGGAGTAAAGTTAGACTGACATTAGACTATTGTAGTTAAATATAAGGAAAAGTGGCAGAAGAACTTTTTGAGGGCATGTTACAGAAATGAAAAAGCAGCCGTGAAAGCTGCTTTTTGTCATGATGTACTGCTTAGATACTTAATCCAGCTGTTTGAACTCAGAAATTATGGCTTTGAAAAAGGAGAATAAAAATCCAGTTATCATTACCAATAGGACAGAGCCAAATAGTAGAGTTAATATTTCCATATATCACCTCACTAACAACAAGTACAAGGTGACTATAGCAAATTTATATAACAATTACGTATGCGGAATATTAAATAAATGTTTCAAAGTGTATCGGCAATATCTGTTGTCTTAAAAATGGCGCTTATTTATGCTTTGTTATTAAGTTGTTTTCTTTTTTATCATCTTGTTTATTAAAGAAAAGGTGCGTTTCTTCAATGATGATATGACGTAATGCGATTAAGCCTATTAAATTTGGGATCGCCATCAAACCATTAACAATATCAGCAATGATCCAAATGGTATCAAGCTTCATATAAGCACCTGAAGCGACCAAGGAAATAAAGATTATTTTGTAAGGCAAAACGCCTTTGGTTCCAAATAGATAAGTTACACAACGCTCACCATAGTAGTTCCAGCCTAAAATAGTGGTAAAAGCAAAGAACATTAAGCCAATAGAAACAAGATAAGGACCAAATCTCTCAGAATCTAAACCGATAGCGAAGGCTTGAGTTGTCATTAGTGCACCAGCAGAATCACCTTGCCAAACATTAGTTACTATTAATGTAAGACCTGTCATGGTGCAAATTATCACGGTATCAAAGAAGGTTCCGGTCATCGATACTAACCCTTGTTTTACACAAGAATCTGTTTTTGCAGCAGCAGCAGCAATAGGGGCACTGCCTAAGCCTGATTCGTTTGAGAATACCCCACGAGCAACACCGGATTGAATTGCTAGCATGATTGATGCACCAACAAAACCACCAGTAGCAGCACTACCAGTAAAGGCGGAGGTAATAACTAATTGGATTGCGCCCGGTAGGGCTTCAGCTTGAAAGAGTAATACAGAAGCGCATGATACAACGTAGATAACCGCCATTGTTGGAACGACTTTTTCTGCCACCTTTGCAATAGATTGAATACCGCCTAGGGTTACAATTGCCACTAGAATAGTTAAAATCCCACCGGTTAGCCAAGCGGGTGCATTCATAGTTAAGTGGGCTGAATCAACGATTGCATTGATTTGTGGGAAAGTACCAATACCAAAACAAGCAACGCCTAGCGCAAATAATGCAAATAGCTTCGCAAGCCATTTATTGCCCATGCCGTATTCAATGTAATACATTGGGCCGCCAATCATCTGGCCGTTACTGTCTGTTTTTCGGTATTTTACAGCGAGTAAACATTCTGCATATTTTGTTGCCATACCAAATACGGCGGCAAGCCACATCCAAAATAAAGCACCTGGGCCACCCATTTTAATGGCGGTTGCAACACCAACAATGTTACCTGTACCAATGGTGGCAGAAAGAGCAGTACATAGGGCGGCGAAGCTAGAAACGTCACCTTTACCTTTACTTTCATTTTCTTCTTTTGAGAAGACCATTTTAAGTGCGGTAGGTAAATGGCGTAATTGAAAAATACGGAGTCGGAACGTAAAGTAGATACCTGTACCAACTAATAAAATCAATAGAGGAGGACCCCAAATGAAGTTATCGATAGTAACAAGCGTGTTGTGAAAAGTGTTCATGGTTTCCCCTTAATAAAGCATATAGTAAGGAGAAGAGAGAGTGGTGTACCAAAAACCAAAAAATAGGCAATAGTATAGAGCCGAGATTAATCGGATCACTTTCTCCTCTGTCCTTTTGCCTGAGAGTTTCACCTTTACCATTTTTCAGATAAGGGCTTGCTCCTTCGGCGGCCGATTTAACGGCTCTCTCCAGAGATTCCTCCAACTACAGTCCTCACCTTATTCATGGTTTTGAATTAGGCACCTGAAAGATTTACTTCTTCGGTGGGCGTTGCCAGTTAATGGCGTTGCCGCTCTCCTGCAGTCTTCATCGGATCAACAAATTGTAAGCTATAAAATAGCCAAGTCATGTATGTTAGACAAGTCACATTTTGTTGTCATGCATTTTATTTACAAATTAGATAAAAATTGATCGAAATTGGTTTCTTTGTTCAAAATTACAACGACAACTCAAGTATTTAGATACTAAAAGTGTGCTAAAGTATAAGAAAAGCGAGGTGTACTATGTTACGAGTTGCTGTCATTATTTTGCTGTTTGCTCTTTCTGCATTATTATTCAAATACAGAGCAAATGAAAAGATTCAAAAATCGGTGGTTTATACCTCTGTTGCAGGTGTGGTTATTTATGTGGCTTATGTCATGATTTCAGAACTTATCCGATAAATTGTCTTGTGACTAACAATGAGTGTAGATAATCCATCTACACTATTTTTACTATCTATATATAAATGCTTGAGGTTAATGCGTGAGTGTAGAAAATCAAACCAAAACGACAGAAGAGCATGATGAAGATGTCATCATCATTGAAGAAAAATCAAAAACGAGTCACTGGATTGCTGGAATAACGTTAATTATCGGTGTGATTACAGGTGGTTTGATTGGTTCAAGTGTGTCTGAGAATAAATGGTCTGCGGCTTACACTCAGTTAGAAGCGAAAACCAAGCAGTATCAAAGTGAATTGAAGCAAGCAGGTCAAAAAAGTGCAAAGCTTGATATCTTGATCACACAAGAAAAAGAGCAAGCGTTAGAAGCACAGAAGAAAGCGAATGAAGAAGAGAAGACTCAAGCGATAGCTGCTGAAATGGAAAAACGCTCGTCATTAAGTAAAAGTGTTAGCGCATTAACCTCTCAGAAAACCTCACTTGAAATGCAAGTAGAAGAGCAAAATAAGCAAATCACTCAGCTAAGTAATCAGGTAGAACTGCAATTGACTATGCTTTCTCGCTCAAAACAATTATTCCAACGTCAGTTGCAAATAAAAGAAGAAGCCAGTGCGTTAGAAGTGAAAATTGAAGTAACCAGTGCCAATGAAAAACAGCTGAAAAAAGAGTGTGCTGTTTATCTTGAAGGGAAGAGTTGGGACGTTAAATCTGATGTATGTAAACGTCAAGAAACCGCAAAAAAACAAATAGCGGAATACAATGATGAATTGCAACTGTTACAGATGGATATTACAGAGATCGACAGTATAAGTGAAGATCTTGGTATGTAGACGAATCAATTGAATGATAAAGAAACCACAGATAATGTGGTTTTTTTATACCAATAATTTGTATTGAGAATTATTTACATTTGAGTTATTTATGAATAATAAAAGATATGACATTCTGTAGTTAAGATTTAGGGAGATAAAGAGTGACCACTCAAACGGCTAAATTCGTCCAAGGTTCAACAATGCGCCATATATTAGTGATGTCTGGAACTGCTTCAATAGGGTTAATGGCGTTGTTTGTTGTTGACTTATTAGATATGTTTTTTATTAGTCTATTAGGGCAAGTGGAGTTGGCGGCTGCCATTGGTTTCGCTGGAACAATTATCTTCTTTTCTACTTCTGTTTCTATCGGATCTTCGATTGCAATGGGAGCGTTGGTGTCTAAAGCGCTCGGTTCGAAAGAAAACGAGAAGGCGAAGCAACTGGCCTCTAGTACACTTGTTATTGCTTTTGTTGTTAATAGTGCGATTACCATTGTGATGTTTTGGTTCATTCCGGACTTACTTGCTATGATAGGGGCGAAAGGATTTGTTGCTGAACGAGCGCAAGCTTACCTTTCTATTCTCCTTCCAAGTACGCCATTAATAGCGATTGCGATGGCGGCAGGCGCAGGGTTAAGAGCCGTTGGAGATGCAAAACGCTCAATGTTAGCCACTTTATATGGCGGTATTGTTAATGCCATTTTAGATCCCATATTTATTTTTGGTTTTAATATGAATGTCGAAGGGGCCGCGATTGCTTCTGTCATCTCAAGAGCGACCGTATTAGTTTTCTCTCTTTATCCTTTAATTGTGACTCATAAGCTGATCTCTCTGCCTAAGTGGGCTGACATTAAACATCATTCGCCTGCTATTTTTACCATCGCTATTCCTGCCATTATTACAAATACAGCTACGCCAATTGGCAATGCGATTGTTACTTCAACATTAGCGCCTTTTGGGGAGGATTTTGTTGCAGGTTTTGCTGTTGTCGGTCGTCTTATTCCTGTTACGTTTGCGGTAATCTTTGCTATGTCAGGGGCCGTTGGGCCAATTATCGGTCAAAATTACGGAGCAAATAGAATAGATAGGGTACGAGAGACACTACGAAATGCGTTGTTCTTTACGGCTATTTACTGTGTGTCTGTGTCATTGATCTTGTTTGTATTACAAGATCAAATTATCAGTTGGTTTAGTTTGGTTGATGATGCCGCTCTTATTATGGCGACATTCTGTAGTGTTATCGCTATTACCTTTATTTTTAATGGCGCGATGTTTGTTGCTAACACTTCGTTCAATAACCTAGGTAAACCTTTGTATTCAACGGCGTTGAACTTAAGTAAAGCCACAATTGGTACGCTTCCGTTTGTGTATTTTGGTGCGCAATGGTATGGAGGGGTTGGCGTATTGTATGGCCAAGCGCTAGGTAATATCGTTTTTGGCGTGATCAGTATTATCGTATTAAGACTTCATGTTATCAGCATGGTTAAAGAACATTGTCGAGGCGTCCCTTCTGACGATATCTTGGCGGATATTTCTGTAACCATGACTCCTTTTTGTAATAACGATGCAGTGATAATGCAAAGTGGGATTGATAATGAGAAAAAATTAGAAAATCCTTATCTTTCTGGTTAATAGCTAAATAGCTTAACGGATAAAGAAATACTAATATCAGCGTAGGCACTTCCTGAAAGTGCAAGATCAATGGCCACTGCAAGAGAGGTCTTTAATTGAGTTTGTTCATTTCACTGCTTTCCATAAATTTGGCAGGGTCAATTTAATAACAAAGTTAGTAATAGTGTATATGCAAACAGGTATTACTAAGTAACTCCAAACAATGGTGCTTTGTTTATTAGTAGCTTACATTGAATATAGATATGGGTCCAAATAAGGAGGTTGTAAGTACTGAGTCGCTCGATCTGTATGAATAATATGCAATGATGAGTGATAAATGGACAGGTCTTAGTGCACTGATGGAATAGCTAATAATGAATAAAATACAATTATCGACAATGATTGCTTTAGGGTTGATCTCTCAACCTACGATGTCATTGGATGAACCAAATACAGCAACCATTGAAATAGTTTTAGCCATGAGCTATGAAAATTCAGTTGATATTGATGCTTATTGGTTAAGTGAAAAGTTGGATGGCATAAGAGCGTATTGGACGGGTTCAGAGTTGGTTACTCGTCATGGGAATGCACTTTATGCACCAGATTGGTTTACTGAACCACTACCAGATCATCCTATTGATGGTGAATTATGGGCAGGACGTGGTGGATTTCAGAAAGTAGCGAGAACCGTGTTGGATTCTAAACCGGATGAAGAGGCGTGGCGTGATATTAGTTTCATGATGTTTGATTTACCACGTTCGGCTGGGATGTTTCCAAAGCGCTACTATGAATTATCTACAATGGTGAAAACGATTGATGTCCCTCATTTAAAGTTGGTTGATCAGCATCCCATTAGTTCTGAAGAGGGGCTATTTGAGGCATTAGAAGATATCTCGGCTCGTAAAGGTGAAGGGCTGATGTTAAGAAAGATAGATGAGATTTATCGTCCCGGTCGAAATGACGATTTAATTAAACTGAAGAAACATCAAGACAATGAAGCAATCGTCGTAGGGTATACTGCCGGAAAGGGAAAATATCGAGGAATGGTTGGTGCACTAATACTACAGATGCCAAATGGTAAAGAGTTTAAAGTTGGCAGTGGATTAACGCAGGCATTAAAAGAAGAACCACCTAAATTAGGCCAACAAGTGACGTATAGATACAATGGGTATACTGATAGTGGGATCCCCAAATTTGCACGATATCTTGCGATTCGTGAAGGGTATTAAAAGAAATAGAGCACTTATAATAGGATTACTCCATTTCTAATCATTAATGGTAATGGCTAGGCTGTGATTGTTTTAACACTATCACGAACCATAAGGGTAGGTTCTAGTTGAATGACACGATTAGTATTAGACTTTGTTGCAATTTTTTCTAACAGTGAATCCACGGCTTGTTGACCCAAACGATGCTTTGGTTGATGGATGGTGGTTAGCGATGGGGTGATGTATTTGGCCATTTTAATGTCATCGTAACCCACAATAGAAATATCATTAGGTACTGAAATTCCTTTTTTGCTCGCACAATTGATCACGCCCATAGCCATCATGTCATTACAGACAAATAGGGCTGTTGGTAATTGTCCTCTTGCATGAAGTTCATTAAATGCGCTTTCGCCACCTTCACACTCAAAATCACCTGAAGCTATCCATTGTTTGTTGATGGTTAATCCAGACTCTTCCATTGCTTGCACAAATCCACTTAAACGTTGCTGCGCTTGTAGCTTATTAAGAGGGCCTGTTAAGCAACCAATCTCAGTGTGGCCTTGTTCAATTAAGTGTTTTGTTGCTAAATAACCGCCATGATGAGAATTGTCTTGAATTTTATCGCTTGGAAAATCAATCAGACCCCAATCCATCACCACCGTAGGAACGGCTTGATAACGAGAAAACAACTCAAGCACTTGATGCTCTATTTCGGTACACATTAGAAGCAAACCATCAACGCGCTTTTGTAATAGTGTATCTAAACTTGAATGAACACGTTGTGCATCGCCTTCGGTATTACATAAAATAAGGTTATAACCCATTTCATAACAACGACGTTCTACCCCTTTTACAACTTCGCCAAAGAAAGGGTTGGTAGAGGTGGTAACTAACATGCCAAAGGTTTTTGTATGGTTGACTTTTAAGCTACGAGCTAATGCTGAAGGCGCATAGTTTAACTCTGTAACTGCAAATGCAACACGCTCTGAAATATCTTCACTGACAAAGCGGGTTTTGTTCAATACATGGCTAACAGTAGAGGTAGAAACCCCTGCATGCTTGGCTACATCTTTGATTGTTGCCATAAAATCCAATCCTTTGTTTATGTCTTTATGAATAAAGCACTAAGGTGTTTAGCTCATAAAGACACGAAAGTCGGTATTAGTGCTCTAGTAGAAAACGCTCGACTTCTGTAATAGAAGGGATAGAGGTTTGAGCACCCATTCGAGTTACTGATATTGCTGCCGCAGCATGAGCAAATTTAATCGCATCATCTAATTTACGACCAGATTGTAAGCCTGTTAAGAACGCACCGTTAAAGGTATCACCTGCGCCTGTTGTGTCGGTTGCTTGAACTCTAAAGCCTTCAACTTGACGGCCTTTGCCATCTTGGCTAATCCACACGCCTTTGCTACCCAGAGTGATCATCACCGTTTCAATGCCTTTCGCATGAAGTGCGTCGGCAGCTTGTTGAGCGCTTGCCATATCGGTCACTTCAATTCCTGTCAATAATTCAGCTTCAGTTTCATTTGGCGTAATCATATCAACAAGTTGTAATAAGTCATCACTTAATTGCTGAGCAGGGGCTGGGTTTAATACGACTTTTGTTCCGGCCGCTTTTGCAATTTGTGCTGCTTTTTCGATGGTTTCAATAGGGGTTTCAAGTTGCATTAATAAGGTATCAGCCGCTTCAATTAACCCATGATGAGGTGCAATGCGTTCTGCGGTTAAACGTGCGTTTGCTTCTGCTGAAATACAAATGCTGTTTTCGCCCGTTGCTGCGACTTGGATCATAGCGATACCTGTTGGGGTGTTCTCTTCGATCATTACCGCTTCGGTATTAATGCCATCAAACTTGAATGCTTCAATCATTTGTTGACCAAAACTGTCATCACCAACACTGGCAATAAAAGCAACATCTGCGCCTAATCGAGCGGCAGCAACCGCTTGGTTTGCGCCTTTACCACCAGGAATAACGGAATAGCTGTGACCGTGTAACGTCTCGCCCGGACGAGGGAAAGAAGCCACTTGTAGAACGTGATCTGCATTTACGCTACCTAAAACAACTAATTTATTCATAATGTGCCTTTGTTTCTTATTTTAAAATTGCCGGAAAATTGGCCTTAAAACGTATGGATAAATGGGTGAGAAGACTCTGTCATTTAGCGATACATTTTCTATGAGATTGAAGAGAGAGTGGAGCACTGATACTACGTTGTGAGCGCATCAATGCTCCAGTTGTATTATGTTGTTACGGTTTTATTTAGTGATAACTTTTAGCTCAACAGGGATATATTTAGCAACCGTTTCGCCTTTAAGTACTTTATCTGCCGTTTCAACACCCAGTGCACCGATTAAATCGGGTTGTTGAGCGATAGTTGCGCCCAAGATGCCACGGTTAACGGCTGCAATGCCATCTTCAGTGCCATCAAAGCCGACGATTAATACGTCTTTACCTGACGCTTGCACAGCGCGAAGTGCACCCAATGCCATTTCATCATTTTGAGCAAATACCGCTTGCACATCAGGGTTTGCAGCAAGCATGTTTTCCATTACGTTTAGACCTTTAGTGCGGTCGAAATCAGCCGGTTGGCTACCAAGTAGCACTAAATCACCGCTGTTTACTGTTTTCATGAAACCTTCGCCACGTTCACGCGCAGCAGACGTACCTGCAATACCTTCCAGTTGGATAACGCGCGCTTTTTGGCCCACTTTTTCCATGATGTATTTACCCGCCATTTCACCACCAGCCACGTTATCAGACGCAATATGGCTCACTACATCACCACGGCTTGCACCACGATCAAGCGTTAGGACAGGAATTCCAGAACGGTTAGCCATGCGAATTGCATTTGATACCGCATCTGAATCGGTTGGGTTAATCAAAATGGCTTTAACACCACGAACCGTTAGATCTTCAACGTTTGAAAGCTCTTTACTTGGATCATTTTGAGAATCCAGAACAATCAGTTTGTAGCCTAGTTCTTTTGCTTTTGCTTCAGCGCCTTCTTTCATTGTTACAAAGAATGGGTTGTTCAAGGTAGAGACGACCATTGCCATTGTATCTTGAGCCGAAGCCGTCGATGAGAAAGAGGCAGAAAGTAGTGCCGCAGAGATTAAGGTTGCTAACTTTTTCATTCTATATTCCTTATAAGGGTGTAGGGCGGCACAATTCAAACAGGGTACGTTTGGTTGTGCCTTTTTATAAAAATAATAATATTGATAGAGCTAATTTTTAGTACAGCTAACGAGTTACAGGGTGGTTCTTTTGGATTTATTTGTTTTTATTATCGACTAATACGGCCAGTAAGATAACCACGGCTTTTGCGATCATTTGGTAGTAAGACGATACATCTAATAAGTTAAGTGCGTTGTTCAAGAAGCCGATAATCAGAGCACCAACAAGCGTACCCATAATACGACCTTTACCACCAGCAAGGCTTGTACCACCAAGAACAACCGCAGCGATAGCATCTAACTCATAACCCATACCAGCGGTTGGTTGAGCAGAAGAAAGACGAGACGTTACGATTAAGCCAGCCAAAGCAGCAAGTAGACCACAGATAGCGTAAACACCGATCTTAACGCGATCAACATTGATGCCCGATAAACGCGTTGCTGATTCATTGCCACCTAGTGCGTACACATAGCGACCAAAACGTGTGTGATTTAATAAGTACCATACTGATGCGAACACGATAACCATTAACCAGATTGGCACTGGGATACCAAGTGCGTAACCCGTACCGAACCATGAAAAGCTATCAGCAACATCAGTAAAGCCAGTAGAGATAGGGCGGCCTTCTGTGTAAACCATGGTCACACCACGCAGCAACGTCATCGTTACCAGTGTTGCAATGAAGGCTTGAACCTTACCTTTAGCGATAATAATGCCACTAATTGCACCTAGAGCAGCACCCGCAAGTAAAGCGGTAGGAACAGCAATGATAGGGTGAATTTCAAGGCCAATCATGGTTGCAGCAAAAGCACCACAAAGCGCTAATACAGAGCCAACACTCAAGTCGATTCCGGCGGTTAAAATTACCAACGTCATACCTACCGCGATGATCGCGTTAACCGAGGTTTGACGTAAGATGTTTAAAATATTATCGACGGTGAAAAAGTTATCATTCAAAAAAGAAACCACGACAATCAAAAGCAATAGTGCGATTAATGATTTTTGCTCAATCAGCCATTCTTTAGAGAAAATGCCGCCTTTCTTTTTTTGTGATTCAGATGAAGTCATAGATTTAGTGCTCATGCTGTTACCTCTACGTTTTGCTGAACAGTTTTACCTACTGCACAAGCCAATAATTTTTCTTGATCGGCATCTTTTGCCATGAATTCGCCACTGATGCGGCCTTCATGCATCACTAAAATGCGGTCACTCATTCCTAATACTTCAGGCATTTCTGATGAGACTAAAATAATACTCATGCCTTCCGCTTTAAATTGGTTAATTAGTTGGTAGATCTCTTTCTTTGCGCCAACATCAACACCACGTGTTGGCTCATCTAAGATAAGAACTTTAGGGCGAGTCATAAGACCTTTAGCAATCGCCACTTTTTGTTGGTTACCACCAGACAAGTTACCAATGATTTGGTCACGAGAAGGGGTTTTGATATTAAATAAGCGAATGAAATCTTCCACTGCGGTAACTTCAGCATAATGGTCAAGCTGAACGCCTTTCGATAATTGGTCCAAAGAACATAACGACATATTCTCTTTGACAGACAGACCTAATACTAAGCCATCGCCTTTACGGTCTTCAGAGATATAAGCGATGCCATTTGCCAGTCCATCACGTGGAGAAATGGGGTTAATCATTTTGTTATTAAGTTTGATAGCTCCGCATGTCATTGGTGCTGCACCGTAGATAATTTTCATTAACTCAGTACGACCTGCACCCATTAAGCCAGAGATACCAAGGATCTCGCCGCGATCTAATGAGAAACTTACATTATTAACACCCGGGCCTGAAACATCGAACAGCTCTAATGATTTTTCATTGTGTTGAACATCAATGCGAGGGTATTGCTCATCTAAACGACGGCCAACCATCATTTCAATAAGGATATCTTCATTAATCTCTGCAACCACACGTTCGCCAATGAATTTTCCATCTCGAAGGATAGTAATGTCATCACAGATCTCGAAGATCTCTTTTAGACGGTGCGAGATATAAACAATGCCGCAGCCTTCATCGCGAAGCTCATTAATCACTTTAAATAGAGATTCAGTTTCAGTGTCTGTTAGTGCATCTGTTGGCTCATCCATGATGATAACTTTAGATTTGAACGACAGTGCTTTGGCAATCTCAACCATTTGTTGTTCACCTAAACTCAGTTCACCTAATAGTTGGCGAGAGTGGTGTTTTACATTCAAACGTTTAAGTAGGGCATCAGCATCTTTATACATTTCAGCCCATTTGATACCACCAAACGCATTGGTTTTCTCACGGCCTAAGAAGATGTTTTCAGCAATGGTCAGTTCAGGAATAAGGTTCAGCTCTTGGTGAATAATGCTGATACCAGATTCTTGAGAGTGCTTAGGGCCATTAAAGTTAACTGCTTTGCCTTCGTAGCGGATTTCACCTGCATCCATTGCGTAGATGCCAGTTAATGACTTCATTAATGTTGATTTACCCGCGCCATTTTCGCCCATTAAGGCCATAACTTTGCCGGGATAGACATTAAGACAAGCGCCATCCAGTGCTTTTACACCGGGGAAGGCTTTCTCAATGCCGTTTAATTCTAAGATAGCTTGAGTCATAACGTGTCCTATTTAAAATACAACGCCAGATTGGAAAATCACGTTAGCGTAAGGAGTGCACTCACCAGTACGAACGACCGCTTTACTTTGTTGTGTGTGTACTTTGAATGCTTCGTGAGGCACATAAGAAACGGTAATTGATTTTCCACATAGTGCTTCTTCAGCAGCAATAAGAGCCATCAGCTCATCGTGTAGTTGTGGGCTAACGGTTTTGAATTCTTCAGCAACGATAGCGCCTTCAATTTGCATTTCAGACAGTGTCGCTTTTACGGTATCAATAAAGGTTGGTATTCCCTGAACTACGGCTAAATCGATGCGTTGTGATTCTTCAAAAATCGGCAGACCAGCATCGCAAATGGTGACTTCATCAGTATGGCCAAGAGTGGCGATTACATACGATAATTCTGCGTTTAGTAGTGTATTTTTCTTCATGAGAATACCTTTAGTTAATTAATTATGAACACATATTGCTTGTTTAATGCTCATCGAAACGTTTGCGTAAACGTTTCGATGGTGAATTTAGAGCAATAAATAGCACTTTGCATCTAAGAATGTAACTAAGTGTGATCACGCGCAGAAATATAATTGATGAAAGACTAAATAAGAGATATTGGTCAAATTTTGATGGGTGGGAGGAGGGTTGAAAGGTTTAATATAGTTAAGGACTGGACTGGGAAATATATCTAACTCTTAGCTCTGAAGATTCAGTTTTCTTTTATCTGTAAGTTCTTAATTTAGCGTGAATAAGATAAAAAATAGAAAATATGAAGTAATAGATTACTTGATCTTTCATTATTACCTATCATAATGATAGCTATCAAAGTGATAGGAAGGAAAGGATGTCCGATAAAAGACCTACGCCAATTGATGAGTTTCCTTTAAGTTCTATATCAGCAAAGCGATTGATTAATGATTTAGCTAATAATCATACTTCAAGAGTCCTAGTTGGTAAGCATACTCGGTTACGTATGGAACAAAGGGGAGTTAGTCGAAGGCAAATATTTCAAGTATTGGGAAATAAACACAGCAGAATAACAGAAGCACCACATCAAACCCCGAGTGGCGATTGGAAGTGTAACCTCCAAGGAGTGGCTGCTGGTGAAATTATTGAAGTGGTTATTTCGCTAAAAAGACACGATTTAGATCCTTCGGCTTTTGTTGTCACAGTCATAGTTAAGTAGGCGGCTATATGTATCATTATACAGAAAGTGGTTTGTCGTATGTTTATCTGACAAACGGTTTTAATATTGAAATTATTGATGAAGAAGAATTTGTAGGAATTGATAATCTGCATGAACTTCATCAGTTGATTAGTAAAAACATTATTGCTCAAATCCGTCCCATCAGTAGCGACGAGTTTAAATTTATCCGTGTAGAACTAAATATGTCTCAAAAAGTTTTGGGTAATTTACTTGGTGTAGATTCACAAACAGTAGCTCGTTGGGAGAAAGGCCAAACAGCGATCCCTCGTACCGCAGATGTTACGCTGCGTGCGCTTTATATTGAGTCGAACGATGAAGATAGTCAGGTGGGTTTATTGCTTACTATGCTGTCGGATGCCGAGATAGAGTCGACAATGACAGAGCTTCATCTTGAAGAGCAAGATAAAGTGTGGCGAGTGGCTTAATTGAAATTATTGGATTTTACTATAGGGGGTAATTTATGAGTAAAATTGCAACTGGTATCATTAAGTCATTAGAGCAAGCTGTTGGGATCAAAAAAACGAAGGACGGCAAGAGCTTAAGTAAAAATGTTATTACAGTGCCAGCAGATAAAAAGCACGATTAAGATTAATTATTTTAAATGAGGCTTAATCATGAATGCCATGTTGTAACTATGATTTGGCATTTTTTGTACCGAAATCATTCCAACTGTAATTATTAGTACTCAAACTAATATTTTCGTTTAACGGCTATCTTTGATACAATCTCGCGCCTGTTTTTGATGGAAGATTAAATGAAATTACTATATTGGTTAGATGAGTGGTTAACCAACTCACGTTCAGAGCAACAAGCACAACTGCCAATGTCTGGTGGAGACCTACTAGACAATGTGTATGTTAAATATAACTTTGTTGATGTAAACAAGCCGCTATTATTCACTTTTTCTCCTGCGGGTACTAACGTACAAGAGCAAGATCTCCATGAAGATTTTGCTCCTTGGGGTTACCATTTAGCACAAAAACAGCAAGTGAATGTTATCTCTTTTCAACATTTAGGAAAAAGTAATTGGTTCCGTAGCCGAAATTTAATTTTCTTTTTAGAACAATTAGCTACGTTGCTTGAACCTTTTACTTATCGCTTAGGGTATGGTCTGAGTCGTGGTGGTTTTGCTGTTGGTGCTTTTGCAAATTTACTGCAACTTGACCAAGTGTTACTGTTTCATCCTGTTAGTACTAAAAACCGACAAGTCGCTCCTTGGGATGATCGTTCTAGTACCGAAATCGCACAGCAATTTGATTGGGAAGGGGATTATCACGATCTCGATTTAGGTAAAGCGAAAGGGTATATCATTTATGACCCAACCAATCGTATCGATCGTTTGCATGCTAAACGTTATCCAGAACTAACCCATTTACGAGTTTTTGGTATGGGACATGGAACTCATGCAACGTACTTGAATAAATTTGGCTTTTATAAGCAAGTAGCAGTAGATTTCATTCGTAATCAACAGATTGATATTGCACAGTTCCGTCAACAAACGAGAACATTGCGTTTTAAAGAAGACTATTACACACGTCTTAGTAAAGTGAATGCGAGCTCTGAGCACCGTTTAGGCCTGTTGAGCAAAGCACATAATATCTTGATTGATGAGAAAGAAGCGCATGTGCAAGAGCATCAAGCGCAAATTGATGTGCAGCCACTTATTGATATAGCACTGAGACACCAAGATGAACATCCAAAAGATGCGATCAAATTGTTGGAAATGGCTCAGCAATTAGTGCCAAATGATCCTTTAGTTGAGCATAAGCTTAGACAGTTACTTTAGGTCTGATTTGTTGCCTTATTATCGAAACGCCCCGTTTTAAATGGGGCGTTGTTGTATTCAGCACACTATTTATTATCAATAGAGAGTGCCGTAGGGCTGATTTAATTCACTTTAAAAAGCAAAAATAGGATAAAATAGTCGGCTATTATTTTAGCTTTGAGCCATTTATATTCATGACCACTACTACAGCACCAGCCAATTTTTCAGAACTTGGTCTTATTTCACCGTTGTTAGCACGATTAACAGAGTTGGAATATCAACAACCAACGCCTATTCAAGCACAAGCTATCCCAAGTGTATTAGCTGGCCGTGATCTAATTGCTGGGGCGAATACTGGTTCTGGTAAAACAGCCACTTTTGCATTACCTATGTTGCAGCAAATTTTTGAACAGCAATCAGGTAAACCACAGAGCAATAAAGGTAACTATGTTACGGGCTTAGTGTTGGTTCCTACTCGTGAATTGGCACAGCAAGTTGCTGATAGCATTAAATCATATTCTGCGCATTTCAATGGTGCGATTAAAACGGTCTCAGTATTTGGTGGTGTATCCGTCAATAAACAAATGTTGACTCTACGTGGTGGTGCAGACATTTTAGTGGCAACACCTGGTCGATTATTAGATTTGATCTCAAGTAACGCCATTAAGCTTGATAAAGTAAAAACCTTAGTGCTTGATGAAGCAGATAGAATGCTAAGCCTTGGATTTACTGATGAGCTTAATGAATTACTTGCGTTAGCACCAAAACAGAAGCAAACATTATTATTCTCTGCAACGTTTCCTGAAGAA
>NZ_CAMLHO010000036.1 GCF_946479765.1 uncultured Aliivibrio sp. | reverse complement strand
TCCGAAAAGTAAATGCAAACTAGTGATTATCAACTCACAAGTGCCCACACAGATTAATAGGTTTCAAATTTTTAAAGAGCAAACTTCAATTTTCGAAGCCTTTCGGCTTTCTCTTGAAGCGGACGGTCATAATACTCACTTAATACTCAGTGTCAAGCACTTAATTTACTAAGTAATTAAAAAAACCTCACTAGATACTTAGCTTTGATTTAACTCATAAGCTCCGTGTCAGTGAGGCGAGATTATAGAGATTCTTTTTTTTCATGCAACTATTTTTTAGTAAAAATAGTCTAGATGATTGCAATTAACTCAAGCTGCTTATTTTACCATCAAAAGTCATCATTTTGCGTAGCTATGAGCTGATCATTCTTAACTTTTAATTTAATCACTTCGCCCGTTCTCAATTTTCCACTCAAAATATCTTGAGCTAAAGGGTTCTCAATATAAGTTTGAATTGCTCGCTTTAATGGCCTTGCTCCATAAACAGGATCAAACCCAGCTTTAGCAATTAAATCTAATGCTTCACTTGATACTTCTAGCTGGTAATCCTTATCATTTAAACGCTTCTCTAAACGCAATAATTGAATAGACGCTATATTTTTAATGTGTTCCTGAGCTAAAGGATGAAAAACTACCGTTTCATCAATTCGATTTAAGAATTCAGGTCTAAAGTGCTGACCAACCACTTCCATAACTAATGCTTTAATACCTTCATAATCCAAATCACCAAAATGTTGTTGGATTTTGTCAGAGCCTAAATTCGACGTCATAATAATAACGGTATTTTTAAAATCAACCGTACGACCCTGACCATCAGTTAATCGTCCATCATCTAATACTTGTAATAAAATATTAAATACATCTGGATGTGCTTTCTCTACTTCATCAAGTAATAAAACCGAATAAGGTTTACGTCTAACCGCTTCAGTTAAATAACCACCTTCTTCGTAACCAACATAACCAGGAGGTGCACCAACAAGTCTTGCTACAGAGTGCTTCTCCATAAACTCCGACATATCAATACGAACCATGGCATCTTCACTATCAAACATGAAGTTTGCTAATGATTTACACAACTCAGTTTTACCAACACCTGTAGGACCTAAAAATAAGAAAGAACCTATTGGTCTATTTGGATCTGACAATCCCGCACGGCTTCTTCTAATTGCATGAGATACCGCTTCAACCGCTTCAGCTTGCCCTATTACTCGATGGTGAAGTTCTTCCTCCATCTTTAATAGCTTATCTCTTTCACCTTCCAACATTTTATTGACTGGAATTCCAGTCTGGCGAGAAAGGACTTCTGCAATTTCACTGTCAGTCACTTTATTCTTTAGTAGGCTCATTTCTTGCATTTCAGCTTGTGCTGCAAGATCTAACTGTTTTTCTAATTCAGGAATACGTCCATACTGCAACTCAGACATGCGGTTAAGATCTCCGGCACGTCGGGCGATATCCATATTACTTCTTGCTATATCTAACTCTGTTTTTATATGCTGAGTCCCAGAAAGCGCCGCTTTTTCAGCTTTCCAGACTTCCTCTAATTCAGAATAATCACGTTCCTTCTCTCTTAATTCAAGGTTGAGAGAATCCAAACGCTTCAAGCTAGCATCATCACTTTCTTTAACTAACGCTTTCTGCTCTATTTTTAATTGAATAATCTTGCGATCAAGCTTATCAAGCGACTCTGGTTTTGAATCAATTTCCATTCGAATACTTGATGCAGCCTCATCAATAAGATCAATGGCTTTATCTGGCAATTGTCTATCTGATATATAGCGATGAGACAGGGTCGCAGCGGCAACAATAGCTGGGTCCGTAATTTCAACATGATGATGGATCTCATAACGCTCTTTCAAACCACGTAATATAGCGATCGTATCTTCTACCGTTGGCTCATCAACAATAACTTTTTGAAAACGTCTTTCTAATGCTGGATCTTTTTCTATATATTTACGATATTCATCTAACGTTGTTGCACCGACACAATGTAAGTCACCACGAGCTAATGCTGGTTTTAGCATATTTCCGGCATCCATAGACCCTTCACCTTTACCAGCCCCTACCATGGTATGAACTTCATCAATAAAGAGAATGATATTACCTTCTTCTTTTGCCAGTTCATTTAAAACGGCTTTTAAGCGTTCTTCAAATTCACCACGAAATTTAGCACCCGCAACCAACGCGCCAATATCTAAAGACAACACTCTTTTATGCTTTAAGCCTTCAGGTACTTCACCGTTAATGATTCGTTGAGCTAGCCCTTCTACAATCGCAGTTTTACCAACACCTGGCTGACCAATAATGACAGGGTTATTTTTAGTTCGTCTTTGAAGTACTTGAATTGTCCGGCGTATTTCATCATCACGACCAATAACAGGATCTAACTTCCCTTGCTCTGCACGTTCGGTCAGATCAACGGTAAATTTTTCTAATGCTTGACGCTTTTCTTCTGCATTTTGATCATTTATTTTCTCGCCACCACGGATCTCATCAATCGATTTGGAAATTTTAGCTTCAGTAAGTCCAAGCTCCCTAAATAAATGGCCTAATGGGCCTTTATCTTCGATAGCTGCAAGCATGAATATTTCAGAGGAGATATAAGCATCTTTACGTTTCTGAGCTATTTTATCGCACAGATTAAAAATAATACCCATGTTTGATGACAACTGAACGTCACCACCAATGCCCGTTACTTTTGGTGCTTTATCTAGAATTTCTGAAAGATTTGAGCGAAGTTGAGTTACATCAACATTAAGCAATGTCAATAATGGCCTAATTGTACTGCCATTTTGATTTAATAAAGCCACCATCAGGTGAGTTGGTTCTATATATTGATGATCTTGACCTAATGCTAATGATTGAGCATCTGAAATGGCGACTTGAAATTTACTGGTAAATCGATCTAAACGCATAACCCTCTCCTACAGAGAAAAGTAAGTAACTATTACTACTTAAATGGGGTTTAGTGCGGTAGAAATCAACTGATGGGAATGGAAATAAAAGGGATTATTCGAACCAAATTAAAGTCGCTTGACGACCTGTCTCTCCCTCTCTTCTATAAGAGAAAAATTGATCTGTATTTGAATAGGTACAAAGGTTTGAATAGTAAACGTCTTGAACACCAACACTCTGTAAGCGCTGAGTGGCAAGTAAATCTAAATTAGCTAACCATTTATTTGGGTTATCACTTGGAATAAAGGCATTTACTGCTTGGGGATCTTTCTCACAAAACTGTTGCTTAACTTCATCACCAACTTCAAATGCAGTAGGCCCAATCGCTGGTCCGCACCACGCAATGAGATCATTGGAAGAAAAATGCTTCACTGTATTTTCTAAAATACCATCAAGAAGACCACGCCATCCAGCATGAGCAGCAGCGACTTCGGTTCCTTCTCTATTACAAATAACAACAGGCAAGCAATCTGCTGTCATTACACAACAAACTTGATTGGCTTTATTCGTATAAACGGCATCAACAGAAGGTGGATTAATTAAACCCATATGAGGAAGAGTAATTACTTCAGTTGAATGGATCTGATTTAACCACGTTGGTGCAGCGGGTAACTGCGCCAACGTAATCAATTTTTCACGATTGAGCACAACATCATTGTTGTTATCACCAACATGATCACCTAAATTAAAACTCGTAAATGGTGTTTTAGATACACCACCAACACGAGTAGTACTAACTACGTTAATATTTTTAGGGGCAGACCATTTTGGTGATAATAGTGACATTAATACTCTTCTTCATGCAATAAACGCTCATCGTCGCGTAATGCTTGAGCTAGAGCAATAATATCGTCAGGAATCGGCGCATGGAATTCCATCACTTCACCTGTAATTGGATGATCAAAACGTAACATAGCCGCATGCAGGGCTTGACGGTTAAAGCCACGGATCATATCAATCAATTCTTGTGACGCACCTTTAGGGATACGAGCACGACCACCATAAGCGGTATCACCAACTAATGGATGTTGAAGGTAAGACATATGCACACGAATTTGGTGAGTACGACCGGTTTCAAGACGTAAACGTAGACGTGTATGAATACGGAAATGCTCTGCAACACGGTAATGCGTTACTGCATCTTTACCTAATTCATGTACTGCCATTAACGTACGTTTTTGCGGGTGACGTCCGATTGGCTTTTCAATCATGCCGCCAGCCGTCATACGACCTAATACTATCGCTTCATATTCACGAGTAATCTTACGCTTTTGCAGCGCACGAACTAAACGTGTTTGAGCTGGTACTGTTTTAGCTACTACCATTAAACCAGTAGTATCTTTATCTAGACGGTGCACGATACCTGCGCGAGGTACTTCTGCAATGCTTGGGTAATGAAACAACAATGCATTCAGTATTGTGCCATCAGGTGTACCTGCACCTGGATGTACAACAAGATCACGAGGCTTATTAATTACTAATATGTCATCATCTTCGTATACAATTTCAAGAGGAATATCTTGAGCTAACCAACGCTCTTCATCTTCTAATTCCGCTTTTACTACGATTTCTTCTCCGCCCATCATTTTTACACGAGCTTTAGAGATCACTTCTCCGTTAACCGAAATGCTACCCGCGAGTATCCACTCTTTAATACGAGAACGAGAAAAATCAGAAAATAATTCAGCCGCAGCTTGATCTAAGCGTTGACCCAATTGGCTATCTTTTACTGTGCTTGTTAACTCTATTTGTTGTGCCATACCGAACTTTTTTAAATTTAGTGGTACTAATACCAAACAAATACATCATATTTGGTATCATCAACACTGTAAGTGAAATAAACTATCTACCATTGTATCTGTTAACGACGCATTTCGTAATGGATAACTTCAGTTTTTTTAGTCAAGGATCATTTTCAAGCATGAAACGCTTAACACTTTCTTCATTATTAGCCGTATCTTTACTGGTTGGTTGCTCAAGCAGTGATGATGTTATCCCTGATATCCCACCATCAGAATTATATTCTCAGGCTCAAGTATCTTTACAGGCTGGTAATTGGACAAGTGCAACCGAACGCCTTGAAGCATTAGATTCTCGTTACCCTTTTGGTGCCTATTCAGAGCAAGTTCAACTCGATCTTATTTACGTATATTACAAAAATGATGATTTGGCATTAGGCTTGGCAACTATTGAGCGATTTAATCGTTTGAACCCAACGCACCCAAAAGCTGATTGGGTATTGTACATGCGTGGCCTGACTCATATGGCTCAAGACCGTAGCTTTATGCACGATTTATTTCGAGTTGATCGCTCTGATAGAGATCCAGAACCAGCACGTGCAGCGTTCAAAGATTTTAAACGCTTATTAGATCGCTATCCTGACAGCTTATACGCAGAAGATGCACAAACACGTATGTTCTCATTAAAGAATCGTCTCGCTGACTATGAATTAGCAACCGCAGATTTTTATCTACGCCGAGAAGCTTGGATTTCAGCGATCAATCGTAGCCAAGAACTACAAAGAACTTACCCAGATACAGAAGCGGCAAGAAAATCATTAACTATCATGCTTGCTGCATATAAAGAATTGAAACTGGATGACGCCGTAAAACGCACGGAAGAATTAATCGCATTGAATCCTCAATAGGATATATGCCGGAAAGCAAAAAGCCGCACTTTTGAATTAAAGTGCGGCTTTTTTATTGTCTGTATTTATAGTACTAAAGTGAGTGAGCTCAAAAAAACCATACGACTAAAAATTAACCAGATAAAACAATGGGTTGAAATATAGCCCTAAAAACAATAATTTCTAGTAACCAATCCTTCCAATCTACCTACTTTACCCAATTCATCAAGTTTTTTTTCAAAATAAATCTGAACGACTTGCCTGAGATCACATTCATTAACCTTCTCGATAAAACACTTTAAAATAGTGATCTAGATCACTTTATTTTTACTGCAGATCCGTAATCTGAATACATGCCAAACGGGGCAGAGATGAGGAAAATCATATGAAAGTAGAAATCACTGGTAACAACATTGACATCACTCCAGGCATCCGTGAACGTATTGAAGGGAAATTTAAAAAGCTAGAAGAAAAAAGAAATCTAGACATTATTGGACGTCACGCTAGCGTTACACAACGCGCAAATGGTAAACATAAAGTAGAAGCACATATAACTATCGCTGGTGGTAAAGTTGCCGCTTCTGCAGAACAAGAAGATCTATTTGGTGCAATTAGAGAAATGTATCAAAAACTAGAACGCCAACTAGATAAGCTGCAACACAAAGGCGAAGCACGTCGAGCAACTCATGCTCAAGCTCCTATCGTTGAAGAGCCAGAAGTTGACCTAGAAGAGGAATACGAACAGTAGTCAAATCGTCAACTCACTATTTTCTGAAACAGCGCTCATTTGAGCGCTGTTTTTTCTTGACGCAAACTTACTAATTCCTTTATGGTAAATTAACTCTTAATCTACTAGGTTTGCATATTCATGACTGATACTCACTATTCTCTCGACGAGATTCGTTTACGCCTCAATGATCTTGATAATGAATTATTAACACTGTTTTCTGAACGCCGTAAACTCAGTCTTGAAGTGGCTAAGAGCAAAGTTCAAACTGCAAAACCTGTGCGTGATCCAAAACGCGAACAACAGCTCCTAGTTAAATTAATTAAAAATGGCAAAGCATTCGATCTTGATGCTTACTATATAACTCAGCTATTCCACACGATTATTGAAGATTCAGTTTTATTACAACAAGAATACTTTCAAAACCTAACCAATCCAGAATTAAGCAGAAAACCAGTAGCAAGAGTTGCTTACCTAGGTTCAAAAGGGTCATATTCTAATTTAGCTAGCCGTCGTTATTTCAGTAAGAAAAATACCGAATTAGCAGAGCTGGGTTGTGACAATTTTAGAGAAGTAATAAAAACCGTCGAATCAGGCCATGCTGATTATGGTGTCCTACCTATTGAAAACACCAGTTCCGGCTCAATAAATGAAGTATACGACCTTCTACAACATACCAGTTTATACATTGTAGGTGAGCTCACTCAGCAAATTGAACATTGCTTATTAACCACCACAGATACGACTCTAGAATCAATTAAGACGCTTTATTCTCACCCGCAACCTCATGAACAATGCAGCGAGTTTTTACACCGCCTAGAGAATGTCGAATTAATCTCGTGTTCAAGCACTGCTGATGCCATGATTGCTGTAAAAGACATCAACTCACCACATGTTGCTGCTATAGGTAACTCTGACAGTGGTAAACTTTATGGTCTGCAATCCTTAATTACTAATATTTCAAATCAAACTGAAAATCAAACTCGCTTTATTGTTGTCGCAAGAAAACCTGTAGATGTTTCAGAACAAATTCCGGCGAAAACCACATTGATTATGTCAACATCTCAAGATGCAGGATCTCTGGTTGAATCCCTATTAGTTCTACGCAAGTATGGCATTAATATGAGTAAATTAGAGTCTCGCCCTATTATGGGGAATCCTTGGGAAGAGATGTTTTATATTGATTTACAAGCGCACCTGAAATCCGAGGCGATGAGCTCGGCGATTGAAGAGCTGACATCCATAACTCAATATTTAAAAGTATTGGGCTGCTACCCTATAGAAAATGTAACGCCTACAGATATTCCTCAAATTAAATAGCACCGCCAACTTAATAAACTTCAATAACGATTTGGATCAGCTGATACATAAATTGTATCAGTTAATTGATATAAGGAATTTCGTCGTCGTATGACACATAAAATTATCGTTGCATCACTTAACCCCGCGAAAATACACGCTGTCGAATCAGCATTTACTCAAGCATTTCCTGTTATGGATTTTGTTTTTGAAGGGGTCTCAGTTAATAGTGAGGTTTCCGATCAGCCGATGAGCTGTATTGAGACTAAACAAGGGGCAATCAATAGAGTGAATAATGCCAAGGCATTACATCCCAATGCTCATTATTATGTGGGTTTAGAAGCAGGTATAGAGAACTCAGCAACATTTGCCTGGATGATTATTGATAATGGAGAGATGATTGGAGAATCAAGATCGTCGAGTTTACCCCTTCCACCAGCAGTCATCGCGGCAGTCAATCAAGGCAAAGAACTCGGTGATGTGATGGATGAACAATTTAATACAGACAATATAAAACAGAAAGGAGGGGCTATTGGCCTATTAACCAATAACCTACTTACTAGAAGCTCTGTATATCAACAAGCATTACTCCTTGCCCTTATTCCTTTTCTTCATCCTGACCGCTTTTAGCACTTTGTTGAAGGAGTTCCATTAGCCATTCTTTTTCATCATGGGTATGGCTTTTTAATTCATTCGATCCTCGAGTTATCGTAGCAATACCGACACCCAGTAATTGACTGATCTGTCTTTGGCTAAATTCCCCTTGCAATAACTCATGACAAATATTGACTCGTGCAACTAAGGCATCACGCTCATCAGGGGTCATCAACATAGTCAATAAAGATTGATGCTTATCTTGCTCTGCTGCATTAGCTATCAATGCCATCACTTGCGACCAATCTGAATATTTTGCTGAACCTGACATAAAATCCTCATTACAATAATAAAAAAGGGAGCACTAGGCCCCCTACTTTATAATCAATCCAAAATAATTAATACTCTAAATTCAGTTCTTTCTCTGTTAAGAAAGGCCCTTTTTCGCCAAGTAAACTGCGGTAATACGTTTCAAACATCAAAATATTTTGTACGTAACCGCGTGTTTCTTTAAAAGGGATAGCTTCTATAAATGCATAGGCATCTAATTTTTCATTAGAGACTGCTCTCCATCGCTTCACACGATGAGGACCCGCATTATAACCCGCTAAAGCAAAGATCCGATTTCCATCATAATCATCTAATAATCCTTTTAGATAATTCGACCCTATATGAATATTCACATTAACATCATTGAGGCTATCAACACCTTTATATTTATCGTATTCAATCTTCTTCGCAGTATACTTTGCCGTTGCTGGCATAATTTGCATTAAACCACGAGCACCAACAGGTGATTGAGCTTCTACGTATAAACCACTCTCTTGTCTAGAAAGTGACATCAGTGTGATTTTATCTAACCCGAGTTCTTTACTGTAATGTCCGAACCACCACTGATGTGCTATAGGAAAACGTAAGCTTAAATATCCCCACATTTTTCCTTTAATAGTAGCTAGCACAGTAAAGTGATTCCAACGGTGTTGAGCTGCATAACTCGCAAGCTCTTTCACTTCTGTTTTAGATGCTCGATTTAGTAAATATTCCCACTCACTTTTCGCTGTTGATATTTCGTCAATAGCAATCAGCTCTTTAACTCGAGCTAACTCATTCTTATATTTTTCTTTTACGGGGTTAATATTATTTGGGGCTTTATTCATTGGGTATTGAATCGGCTCACCTAAGATATTTGCCGCAGCTACACTGTAAAAATTACGCTGCCCAAGCAGTTTTCTTAATCTAGCGTCAGCTTTGTCTTGTTCACCATTTTCATAGTCAATACGCGCTTGCCAGAACTGCCAGCGCAGTGACGCTTTGCTTTCTGGTGTTAAATATCCCATCCATTTACTCATATCATCCCAATCAACAGCACGGATTGCTACACGAATACGGCGTTCAATATAAGAATCTTCAGGATATTGCTCAAGCTGTGTATCTCTCCATTGTGCTAGTTCATCAGAACTGGTCGACATAATACTACTGACTATTCGATGAATTATTTTTACCCGCTCATCTTTCGAATAACGTTGCTTTTTCGCAATATCAGGAAACATTTCAATTGCTTTTTTAGGATTAATTAGACCTTCTCGCTCCATCGCGATTAACGTTAATTTTTTTGTAAAATCAGACGCTTTGTTTTCATTGGAAAAAGACAATAGTAAATCTGGATCATTAAATAGCGTAATGATCTCTTTAGCTTCACCTTTTGAACTATCCGATTTAAGCATCTTCTCTAAATAAGAAAATAAGCTGTTATTACGAGCCTTATAAACCAACAACATGCGATCTATAATTAACTCATCCGTTAACTTACCGGCATCAGACCACGCTTTAAATAAATCATCACACTCATAAGTAACAGATCCACCCGTTAGCCATAATTTTTCAGCACCTTTCCATGCTGTTTTTTTATCTCCAAGCTCATTTTTTGCTTGGTAGTAATAACATTGTAGATTGTTACTGCTTGGTTCATTAGGGAAATAATCAAGAAATTCAGTCCAGCGTTCATTCAAACCGAGTACCACTAAATATTGATAATCTAGAGCATTACCAATAGCTAACGTTTTATGAGCATGCCTAAATACTCGGATATCATCTGGTGTTTTAGATCTCAAATCCATTCGAAATTCACGATAATCTAAATAAGGAGCAAGCGGATAATCACCTAAGTCCTCTCTCACTTTTACGTATTCATCGAACTTCTTTTCATTAAGCAACTCCTTTGCTTCTTGATATTGAATTCGTGACTCATCTATCGATAATGCCTTAACGGTATGCACACTCATACCAATGCACAACACGGCCATCATCCCTAACTTTTGTTGTGTGTATTTCATTGATTCTTTAAACACCTAACTTTCCAACCTTTTCATCAACGCACTGATATGAGACAGAGTTAAACAACTCTCTAATTCTTCTTTGAGTTTGCTTATATTACCCTAGTAACTGCAAAAATGAGTGTTAAACTATGTATCATAAATAGTAAAATTATATTTCCGTTAACCTACTCTAAATAAGTGATTATGGCTGAATACGTATATACAATGTCACGAGTGAGCAAAATTGTTCCTCCTAAAAGACAAATCCTGAAAGACATTTCTCTTAGTTTCTTCCCTGGTGCAAAAATTGGTGTTCTTGGCCTAAATGGTTCAGGTAAATCAACACTACTTCGCATTATGGCTGGTTTAGATACAGATATTGATGGTGAAGCTCGCCCACAAGCTGGATTAAAAATTGGCTACCTACCACAAGAGCCTGTTTTAGATGAATCAAAAACAGTCCGTGAAATTGTAGAAGAAGCCGTTTCAGATGTTGCTGGTGCATTAACTCGTCTTGATGCTGTGTACGCAGCGTATGCTGAAGAAGATGCAGATTTTGATGCCCTTGCAAAAGAGCAAGGTGAGCTTGAAGCACTAATTCAAGCTAAAGATGGTCATAATCTTGAGAATGCTTTAGAGCGTGCTGCGAATGCATTACGCCTTCCTGAGTGGGATGCAAAAATCGAATTCCTATCTGGTGGTGAGCGTCGTCGCGTTGCGATTTGTCGTCTACTTCTTGAAAAACCAGACATGCTCCTTCTTGATGAGCCAACCAACCACCTTGATGCAGAATCAGTGGCTTGGCTTGAGCACTTCCTTGTTGAGTATTCAGGTACTGTTGTGGCAATTACCCATGACCGTTATTTCCTAGATAATGCAGCAGGTTGGATCCTTGAACTTGACCGTGGTGAAGGTATCCCATGGGAAGGTAATTATACGTCTTGGCTAGAGCAAAAAGATGAACGTCTAAAACAAGAATCATCTAAAGAAAACGCTCGTCAAAAAACGATAGAAAAAGAGCTTGAATGGGTTCGTCAAAATCCAAAAGGCCGCCAAGCAAAATCAAAAGCACGTATGGCTCGTTTTGAAGAATTACAAAACACTGATCATCAGAAACGTAATGAAACTAACGAACTGTTCATCCCACCAGGTGAACGTTTAGGTGATAAAGTTCTTGAAGTAACTAACTTAACGAAATCGTTTGGTGATCGTGTACTAATTGATAATTTATCATTCAGTATGCCTAAAGGCGCTATCGTAGGTATTATCGGCGCCAATGGTGCAGGTAAATCAACGCTATTTAAAATGCTAAGTGGTGCAGAAGAAGCTGATTCAGGTTCTATTGTATTGGGTGAGACAGTTAAACTTGCTTCTGTTGATCAGTTCCGTGACAGCATGGACAATACGAAAACAGTTTACCAAGAAATCTCTGAAGGTGCAGAGATCATCAAAATCAATAATTACGAAATTCCGGCACGTGCGTACTGTTCTCGCTTTAACTTCCGTGGTAATGACCAACAAAAAATTATTGGAGATCTATCTGGTGGTGAGCGTAACCGTGTTCACTTAGCAAAACTGCTAAAAACCGGCGGCAACGTATTGTTACTCGATGAGCCAACCAATGACTTGGATGTTGAAACATTACGAGCATTAGAAGAAGCACTTCTTGAGTTCCCAGGCTGTGCAATGGTTATCTCGCATGACCGTTGGTTCTTAGACCGTATTGCTACACATATTCTAGATTATCGTGACGAAGGTCAAGTAAGCTTCTTTGAAGGTAACTACACTGAATACAGCGATTGGTTAAAGAAAACACTTGGCGCTCAAGCTGCTGAACCTCACCGTGTTAAATACAAACGTATGACTAAATAGTCGATTTGTTTATCATATAGTTTGATGTTTATCATAAGGGCCGTATTATTACGGCCTTTTTATTAGACTTATAACAAACCAAATATCATACTTAGATGTCAGGCCAATAATATAAGGATAGTATTATGATCGAACGACGTAAATTTTCTCGAGTCGTATACCAAGCGGATGTCACTCTCTTACACGGGAATACACAGTGGGATGGCTCATTAATTGACTTGTCTTTACATGGCTTACTTGTCGAATTAAATCACGACTGCGATGCTGAACTAAATACCGAATTAAATGTACGCTTCACACTAAATGAAAGCGATATCGATATTATTGCTGAATGCGAACTCATTAAGAAAACAAATAACACCCTAAGGCTCTGTATTCGTCACATAGATATTGATAGTATTAGCCACCTTAAACGTCTAATAGAACTCAATGTCGGTAACAGCGATCTGTTGTTACGCCAACTATCAGAATTAACTACATTAACCTAAAGTAATAAGTTGTTATTCCTATGCCAGATAAAATTCGTATTTCCGTTTCTCACAATAAAGGAACGCGTCTCTTCGCTATCACCCCTAAACGGAAGAACCTTGTTATTTTATCTCTCTTGCTTGGCGTTGGTTCATTTACACTCAGTTGCTTTGGCTTGCATTATTTTTATCAAAAACAACAAGCCTCTGAATTAGCCATTGCTCAACTGCAAGATTATAATCGTAATCTCAATAAGCTTATTATTGACAACAACCATAGCAATCATGAATTAACTCAACAACTTGAAGCAAAAGAAAATGAATTTATACTTATAAGTCAACGGGTTGAAGATGTTGAATCAGTGCTTGGATTACAAGAAGTATCTGATGAAGAATCTTTATTAACAGAGAAGACGCTAGAGCAACGCTTAGATGTAGCCGCTATCGACTCTGCGGTAAGAGCAACTATGTTTCGTTTAATTCCAAACGATACTCCCATTAATTTCATTAGAAATTCATCCAGTTTCGGCAAAAGAACCAACCCTATTTCAGGAAAAAGACAGCGACATTTAGGTCAAGATCTTACCTGTAAACGCGGTACAGAAATTTACGCTCCTGCTGATGGGGTTATTGAACTCGCCCGCCCGAGTAATAAAGGCTATGGTAATTTACTAAAAGTTCAGCACTCTTTTGGGTTTATGACCATGTATGCTCACCTACAAAAATTTAAAGTTCGCTCTGGTCAATTTGTAAAGAAAGGGGAATTGATCGCTACCTGTGGTAATTCTGGTAATTCAACAGGGCCACACTTACATTATGAAGTACGATTCCTAGGTAGAGTGCTAAACCCTCAATCATTTATCGATTGGACACCAGAGCACTTTGAGAGTTTATTTGAAAAAGAACGAAGTGTTAAATGGAGTCCGTTAGTTGAAATCATGAATAACATGGTAAAACTGCAACTAAAATTGACTCAAAAACCAACGCTTGAACAAGTTGAAGCCATTAATACCGTAAAAGCTGAACAGCAAGCAACAACGCAATTAACTCAATAATTCATCTATAATAAATACAAAAAGGTGAGCAAGCGCTCACCTTTTTTGCTTTCCATTCGTCGTTATATTAGGTTCTTTCACGATGAATTGAATCATTCGCTTGTCTGAGTAAGCTCTTACTTTCAATTAGGAACTGCTCTGCATAATCCCCAAACCAATGTTCGACTTCTTTAAAGTTATCAATAAAGCCAGCTCGGTTATGATTTTCTAATAACGAAATCGCATCACCAAAACGCTGATGGAATCGCTTTATCATTTCAATATTTTCATCAGAAGAAAGAATGATATCAGCATATAGGTTAGGATCTTGTGCAAACAGTCGCCCTACCATAAGTAGTTCTAAACGATAAATTGGAGAACTTAAATTAAGTAGCTGTTCAATATCTGGGTTTTCTTTAGCAAGGTGTTGACCATAAGCAAATGAGGTAAAGTGGCGCAGAGCTTGGATTAATGTCATACCATGATCGTGCTCTGTTGCTGAGATATCACGAACAATTGCCCCCCAAATTTCAAACTGATTTTTAAGCCAAGCGTAACTTTCTTTATTACGACCATCACACATGACAATCACTTGTTTCGCTAAACTTGGAATATCAGGGCCAAACATTGGGTGCAAGCCAACGACTGGACCTTTATGTATATCCATCATTGCTTGTAGTGGCTTCTTCTTTATTGAAGTTAGATCACACAAAATACAATCTTCTGGCAACCCTGACAGTTTATTGATCACGTCAACGGTTAAGTTAATAGGAACAGTAACAACAACCATTCCTGCACCGTCTAAAATCGTCCCTGCATTATCCCAATCTTTACTACCAAGAATTCGAACCTCATAGCCTGATAATCGGAACATTTTGGCAAATAAACCGCCAAGCTGTCCATTACCCCCAACAATAACAATCGGTCTTAATTCAGGGTTTAAACATTTAAAACCTGAGTCATTTTCACTGCTGTAAGACTCTCGCATGATACGGCGTAAAATATCTTCAATTAAGGATGGCGGGATCCCTTTTTTTTCAGCTTCCTGTCGCCTTGAGGCAAGCATTGCTGCTTCTCGACTTGGGTCATAAATGGGTAATCCATGAGCACTCTTAACTTCACCAACCAGCTCAACTAGATGCAGTCGTTGAGACAAAAGATCCAACATTTGTTTATCTACCGCATCAATTTGATCGCGTAAATGACTCAGTTCTACCGCCATCTCGTTCTATCCTTTTAAACGCTCTTCCAATACTGGAATTAATTCTTTATGAGTATGACGTAATAGTGCCTCAGTTGATCCCCAATTGATACACGCATCCGTGATAGACACCCCATATTTCATCTCTGATAATGGGATATCTGAAGGTTGATTACCTTCATTTAAATGACTTTCAATCATCAAACCGATAATCGATTTATTACCTTCACGGATCTGATGAATCACATCTTCTGCAACCAAGGGCTGACGACGGTAATCTTTACGAGAATTAGCATGGCTACAGTCAATCATTAATGCAGAATCAAGATTAGATTTTGCTAACTCTTCTTCACATTCAGTCACAGAAACTGAATCATAGTTTGTCTGCTTACCACCACGTAAAATTACATGACCATTTGGATTACCTTGCGTGGTTAACAATGCAACTTGACCTTCATTATTAATCCCCATAAAACGATGACTTGACGCTGCCGCCTGCATTGCATTAATTGACGTCGACAAACTGCCATCAGTACCATTCTTAAACCCAACAGGAACTGAAAGGCCACTTGCCATTTCACGGTGAGTTTGTGATTCAGTAGTACGAGCACCAATCGCAGCCCAACTAAAAGTATCACCGATGTATTGTGGGCTAATTGGGTCTAGCGCCTCTGTTGCTAATGGAATTTCCATTTCAGCAAGATCAACTAAAAGCTGTCGTGCTGAATGCAGACCATAGTCAATATCAAAAGTACCATCCAAGTGAGGGTCATTAATTAACCCTTTCCAGCCGACCGTTGTTCTTGGCTTTTCAAAGTAAACACGCATAACAATATAAAGCTGATCTTTAAGATCTTCAGAGATCACCTTCAGGCGCTTCGCGTATTCTTTCGCGGCGTCGATATCATGAATTGAACATGGACCACAAACGATCAATAAACGATGATCTTCTTTATGAATAATATTTGAAATAATTTGGCGAGATTGTTGAATAAACTGGCGAGCACTATCGCTTAGTGGGATTTTATTTTTTAATTCTTGTGGCGTGATCAGTACTTGTTCGTCACTAATATTGATATTGCTTAATTCGCTTTTTTTCATCTTCTACACCTGTAAACTTTTATTTCCATTAATAGTCTTTCTAAGACAAGTAGGAATAATTTAACAGTTATAGAGTAAAAATCAACACCTGTAATAGATTAAATACAAAATAATTAAAATGTAAATATTAGTTTACAATATTTTGTAGGCACAAAAAAAGGTGCGCTGATAACAGCACACCTCTATAGCACATTTGAGAAACGTTCTCGTGTGCGTTACTTTTTAGTCAGCTTCTCTTTGATACGAGCTGATTTACCAGAACGCTCACGCAGGTAGTACAACTTGGCACGACGTACTGCACCGCGACGCTTAACTTCGATGCTGTTAACGACTGGAGAGTGAGTTTGGAACGTACGCTCAACACCTTCACCGTTAGAAATTTTACGTACAGTAAACGCAGAGTGAAGACCACGGTTACGAATAGCGATTACAACGCCTTCGAAAGCCTGTAGACGCTCACGGTCACCTTCTTTTACTTTAACTTGAACTATAACAGTATCACCTGGTGAAAACTTAGGTAGATCTTGCTTTAGTTGCGCATCTTCAATTGCTTTAATGATGTTGCTCATTTTTGTATATCCTAGAATAAACTGATACTAAATTTCTTAATTACTTACTTTACTGATGTTCTTCACGAACAAATTCAGCTAGCAATAATTCCTGTTCGTCAGTCAGAGCTAGATTTCCCAGGAGCTCTGGTCTTCTTAACCAAGTACGGCCTAACGATTGTTTCATTCGCCAACGAGCGATATCTTTATGATTCCCAGATTTAAGTACACTAGGTACTTCCTTACCATCCAAAACCTCAGGTCTTGTATAGTGTGGACAATCTAACAAACCGTCTGCAAAAGAATCTTCTTCGGCGGACGCAAAATCTCCTAGCACACCCGGAACAAACCGAGAGACAGAATCAATTAACGTCATAGCAGGGAGTTCCCCACCTGTAAGCACAAAATCGCCAATTGACCATTCTTCGTCAACTTCTGATTGTATTATGCGCTCATCTACACCTTCGTATCGGCCACAAATAAGAATTAAATTCTCAGTTGTTGCTAACTCCTCAACACCAGCTTGATTCAGCGTACGGCCTTGAGGTGAAAGGTAAATCACTTTCGTTTTGCCTGGTGCGGCTTCTCTGGCTGCGGTAATGGCGTCGCGCAAAGGCTGAACCATCATTAACATACCAGGACCACCACCATAAGGTCTGTCATCAACAGTGCGATGTTTATCTTGAGTGAAATCTCTAGGATTCCATGTCTCTATAGATAAAAGACCTTTTTTAATTGCTTGGCTAGTTACCCCAAAATCGGTAACCGAACGGAACATTTCAGGAAATAGGCTTATAACCCCAACCCACATGTGCCCTCGCTTTACCTAGGGTTTAGAACCCAGGTTCCCAGTCAACTTCGATCCGTTGAGCCTCACGATCAATTAATTTGATCACTTGCTCATCAATAAAAGGAATCAAACGTTCCTTTTTACCAAAAGCATCTTTCAGGTTTGCTTTGACTACAAGAACATCGTTTGATCCGGTTTCAAATATATCGTCAACAATACCTAGGGCGTAACCTTGGCTTGTAACTACTTCCATACCAAACAATTCACGCCAGTAGAATTCATCTTCTGACAGCTCAGGTAGTGCATCTGCTTTAACTGCAATTTCCAGATTAGTATAAGCTTGAGCTTCTTCTCTAACTTCTAACCCTTCCAGTTTGCACACCAAACCTTTATGACGTTTCCAGCTTTCGACTGAAAACTCGACCCACTCATCTTTTACTTTAATAAGTAACGGTTTGTAGTCGAAAATGCTTTCAGGTTGATCAGTAAAAGAAACTACTTTCAACCATCCACGAATACCATAGGAAGCACCGAACTTACCTACAACAATTACTTCGTCTTGCTTACTCATAAAATCTTTACCTTTAACCAACTAAATTAAGCCGCTTTGTTAGCGTCTTTAACTAGCTTAGCTACACGATCAGAAAGACCAGCGCCTAAACCAACCCAATGGTTAACGCGATCAAGATCTAAACGAAGACCTTCTTCTTGACCTTGTGCTGTAGGGTTAAAGAAGCCTACTTTCTCAATGTAACGACCAGTTGATTTAAAACGGCTGTCCGCTACTACGATTTGATAAAATGGACGCTTCTTAGCGCCGTGACGTGCCAAACGAATGGTAACCATATCGTCCTCTATTTGCTTCGTACAAAAATTAAATTGGCTCAAAAAATAACAATTTTATTGAGCCCTCGTGCCAAAATAAAGCCCCGGAATTTTACTCTTATGAGCTTTCAATGCAAGGGCTTTAGCTACTTTTTCGCCAATTATTTATGTAATTGGTGAAAAAATCAGGTAAAAAAGGTGCGCTAGGTTAAATTTATCAATAAATTAACTTGTCGCACCTTAATATCTTGTTAGTACATTTTAGTAGTGAGAATAACAGTTAGCGACCAAAGCCACCCATACCGCCCATGCCACCACCACCCATCATACCTTGCATATTACGCATCATGCCTTTCATTCCACCCTTCTGCATTTTTTTCATCATTTTCTGCATTTGAGTAAACTGTTTCAACATTCGGTTCACATCTTGTACTTGAGTACCAGAACCTGCTGCAATACGTTTTTTACGTGATCCTTTGATTAGTTCTGGACGCTCACGCTCTTTTAATGTCATTGAGTTAATAATAGCTTCCATTTGATGGAACATTTTATCATCAACTTTATCTTTAACATTATCCGGTAGCTGAGACATGCCTGGAAGTTTATCCATCATGCCCATCATGCCGCCCATGTTCTTCATCTGACCAAGTTGTTCTCGGAAATCTTCAAGATCAAAGCCTTTCTTTTCTTTGAACTTTTTCGCTAACCTTTCTGCTTTTTCTTTATCAACGTTTTTCTCTAAATCTTCAATTAAAGAAAGAACATCACCCATACCTAAAATACGAGAAGCAATACGTTCTGGGTGGAAAGGTTCTAATGCATCCGTTTTCTCACCAACACCTAAAAATTTGACAGGTTTACCGGTAATATGACGAACAGATAGCGCGGCACCACCACGAGCATCACCATCAACTTTTGTTAAGATAACACCCGTTAATGGTAACGTGTCACCAAATGCTTTTGCGGTATTCGCCGCATCTTGCCCCGTCATTGCATCAACAACAAACAAGGTTTCAATTGGATTTACGTGTGCGTGAAGTTGTTTGATTTCATCCATCATTTCAGTATCAACAGCTAAACGACCTGCTGTATCGACGATGACTACGTCAAAGAACTTTAATTTTGCATGGCTGATTGCACCATCAACAATATCAATCGGTTTTTGATCGGCACTTGATGGGAAGAAATCTACCTCAACTTCTCCAGCTAGCATTTCTAGCTGCTTAATCGCAGCTGGACGATATACATCGGCAGATACAACAAGTACTTTCTTTTTATCTCTTTCTTTTAATAGCTTAGCTAGTTTAGCAGTACTGGTTGTTTTACCTGCACCTTGTAAACCTGCCATTAAAATAACCGCTGGAGGCTGACTCGCTAAATTAAGGGCTTCATTAGAGTCCCCCATTATAGAGACTAGCTCAGACTGAACGATCTTTATGAATTCTTGCCCTGGTGTTAGGCTTTTTGAAACCTCAACACCAACCGCATTTTCTTTTACTCGTTTAACAAAATCACGAACAACAGGTAAAGCAACGTCAGCCTCTAAGAGTGCCATACGAACTTCACGTAATGTTTCTTTAATATTGTCTTCTGTTAATCGACCTTTACCACTGATGTTTTTCAGGGTTTTGGATAGTCTATCCGTTAAATTATCAAACATATTCCTGCGCCTACTTTGCGACCATTTCTCGATTATACCTAAATCTGAGACGTTATAATTAAAATTTTTTATACTAACTGAATCACACCTACCGAGATTGACCTCTAAAGGGTATAATCAAATTGTTGATAAACTAGATGATCAGTGAATTATGGATACCATTATAGCAATCAGTGCAGCACTTTTTTACTTTCTTGCGTTAGCTTTTGTTATTCCTGGCTTAGCAAATCAAAATAAAATTCAAGCCAATGTCGTATTTATTTGCGCATCGCTTGCATTGCTTTTGCACGCTTGGCAATTAAAGGAATTGATCTTAAATAGCTCGGGGCAAAATCTAAGTATTTTAAATGTCGCGTCCCTTATTAGCTTTATTATTTCTCTTACAATGAGCGCATCAATGCTCAAATTTAGAGTCTGGTTTATTCTACCTGTTGTTTACAGTTTCTCCGCGATCAACTTACTAGCAGCAACCTTCTTACCTGGTGCTTTTATTACTCATTTAGAAACACACCCAAGCCTGCTTATCCATATTTCATTCGCATTATTTGCATACTCAACGTTAATAATTGCCACTCTTTACGCTCTACAACTTGCTTGGCTTGACCATAAATTAAAAAGTAAGAAATCATTAACTATTAACCCAAATCTCCCTCCATTAATGATGGTAGAACGCCAACTTTTCAAGATCATTCTTATTGGTTTAGGACTATTAACTCTCACATTGTTGACCGGACTCACATTCATTCAAGATATGCTTGCTCAAGGGAAGACGCATAAAGCCGTACTGTCATTCTTAGCTTGGATTGTTTATGCCATATTAAGTTGGGGCCATTATCGTCAAGGTTGGCGTGGGCAAAAAGCATTGTGGTTTAGTCTGACTGGTGCATTTTTATTAACTCTTGCTTATTTTGGTAGTCGTTTTGTTCAAGAAATCATCTTAAGCTAACAACGATAACCTGCTCATTTTTTACGATTAGATTTGCATTTTTATCGTTAGTATTAGTAAATTCGCTATACCATTTTTTAACATTGAGGATCAATACACTTGGACGACATATCAACCGGCGCCCTATTTACTCTATTAGCTATACTTATTGTTATCTCAGGTTACTTCTCAAGCTCAGAAACGGGCATGATGTCGTTAAACCGTTATCGCCTAAAGCACCTCGCTAATCAAGGCCACAAAGGTGCGAAACGTGTTGAAAAATTACTAAGTCGTCCTGACCGTCTCATTGGCTTAATTCTTATCGGTAATAATCTAGTCAATATCCTAGCCTCTGCGATTGCAACTATCCTTGGCATGCGTCTTTATGGTGATTATGGCGTAGCAATTGCCACTGGTATTTTAACTCTTGTCATCCTTGTTTTTGCAGAAGTCACCCCAAAAACGCTAGCCGCAATGTATCCTGAGCGTGTTTCTTATAGCAGCAGTATTGTACTTAATGTATTAATGAAACTTCTTTCTCCATTAGTTATCTTCGTCAACTTAATTACCAATGGTTTCCTAAAAATCCTTGGCCTTGGTACGAACCATGATACTAAAGACAACTTAAGCTCTGAAGAACTGAGAACGGTAGTACATGAAGCTGGTGGACTTATCCCTCTCCGTCACCAAGAAATGCTCATTTCTATTCTAGATTTAGAACATGTTACCGTGAATGACATCATGGTCCCTCGCAGTGACATCACCGGTATCGATATTAATGATGATTGGAAGTCCATATCACGCCAATTAGCCCATTCCCCTCATGGCCGCATCGTACTGTACCGTGACCAAATTGATGAAGTCGTGGGCATGTTACGCTTACGTGAGTCATACCGTTTAATGCTTGAAAAAAAAGAAATGACAAAAGAAACATTATTACGCGCAGCGGATGAAATTTACTTCATTCCAGAAGCAACACCGCTAAATACTCAATTACTTAAGTTTCAGCGTAATAAAGAACGCATTGGGCTGGTTGTCGATGAGTATGGTGACATTCAAGGTTTAATTACACTTGAAGATATTTTAGAAGAGATTGTGGGTGAATTTACTACATCAATGGCACCGAGTTTAGCTGAAGAAATCACACCTCAACCTGATGGCAGCTTTATGATTGAAGGAAGTGCTAATATCCGAGATATCAACAAAGGTTTAAAGTGGAATTTACCTACCGATGGGCCAAGAACATTAAATGGATTAATACTCGAACATTTAGAAGAGATACCAGGCACTGAAATTAGCTTTAAAATAGGACAGCACAATATGAAAATCATTGCCGTTGAGGAAAATAAAATTAATTTAGTTAACGTATTTCCTAGTCCAGAAAAAACAAAATAGCGCCTTATAAAAAAGCCCGTATTAGTTAATACGGGCTTTTTTATATTATATAGAAACAGAATTAATCAACAGATAACTCTTTTAACATTGAATCTGGTAGCGCTAGCTCATCATTTTTATTTACTCTGATCCCAGATGCCAAGATAGCAGTAGCAATGGCTTTTGCTTCTTCTAATGAATGCATTTCATAAGTACCACATTGATATTCATTCAATTCAGGGATCTTATTCTGAGCTTCAACCTTCAGTACATCTTCCATCGATGCAATCCAAGCGTTAGCCACAGTTTGTTCGACTGGTGTGCCAATTAAACTCATGTAAAAACCAGTACGACAACCCATTGGCGAGATATCAATGATCTCTACTTCTGAACCATTTAGATGATTACGCATAAAGCCTGCGTACAAATGCTCTAATGTATGAATGCCTTTTTCAGATAAAATATCTTTATTTGGTGCAGTAAAGCGCAAATCAAATACTGTGATCGTATCCCCTTTTGGCGTTTGCATTGTTTTTGCAACACGAACCGCAGGTGCTTCCATACGAGTATGATCTACAGTGAAACTATCTAATAATGGCATATTATAATCCTTTAATTTATGAATGATGGCTTACCACCACCAACTACTTTGTCGTTCAAGCTCAGCTTTACATTGCTTTAATTGCCAGCCGTATGTTTTAGCTTGAGATTCAACCTTACGAGCTATCTTAATCAATTGTGGTTTGCTTTGATAGCTTTTGCGCTTATAGCCACCCCGACCTTCATGATAAGCAAGATATTGATTATAAGGGTCCCATTTGGAAATCCCTAATTGCTTTTGCGTCCCATCAGTATACCAACCTATAAATAGTATCGCATCATCAAAACTACTGCGAGATCCACCACCAGTCGCCTCTTCGTATTCTCCCCACACAGGATCTTGTGCCTGAGCATAACCATAAGCAGAACTTGGTCGACTCCATGGAATAAAACCTAATAGCTTAGTCCTTGGTGGACGAACATCCGATCGGAAACTACTTTCTTGCTTCATGATCGCCATTGCCACATTTATTGGCGTACCGTACTCCTCCGTCATATCTTTAGCATCATCATACCAACCACTTTTTTCACGAAAGATCTCGCACAGGTTGTCTTGCTTGGTTGGCGGTGCTGTCGCACACCCTGATAGCATCAATAAGAAGAATGCTGACATTGGAAACTTGTAATTCATTATATTCACTCAATAAAAAAGCACTGCTACCTATAAAATAACAGTGCTTTATGATTCTTAACCTGCGTTATTTCAAATAGCTAAAATAATCGTCTAAATAATCAGAAAATGATTGTGTGTCGCTTGCTTCAATCTCTTTCTGAGCGAGAATAGAACGCTCAACTTCAGCATCTAACTCTTCTTTTGTATAGAAGTTATATTGGTGATTAAGATGAGTTTCACGATGTTGAACCGCTAATTCACAACCAACCTTACCAATACCACCCCCTTTTTTCGTCTCTGCAAGTAAACGCCCTGAAATCGTTAATTCTGGATCATTTATCATCGCAGTTAAACGCTGGTGAGTTTGCTGATATTCATCATCGCCGTTTACCTCATCCATCTTTTTAGCAATAACAAGTAAATCATCGAAGACGCGTTCAGCCCATGCTTTTTGCGTTAATCGTTCACCTTGACAACCAATTTGTAACTCTAAACCCGGTTTTCGACCCTGCTCAATAATTTTATTCCAATTATCTTTCCAGCATGCCATTTCACTGTCATTCATTGATGCTGAATCCGTTAGCGCCGTCCAAGTTAGAAATAGATCTAAGAAGCGAACTTGGTCTTTATCAACGCCTACCGAACTAAATGGATTGACATCTAATGAGCGAACTTCAATGTATTCAACACCATCTCTTTCAAGTGATTCAGAAGGTCTTTCACCGTTTTTAGCCACACGCTTAGGACGAATTGGCGCATACAATTCATTTTCAATTTGAAGTACATTGGCATTCAATTGAATATGCTTATCACCTTCTTTTAAGCCTATTTTAGCAAAATCTTCTGACGGCGTTCGAATCGCTTTATTTAAACCATCAACATATTCATTCACACTGTTTAGGCTAATTTTCAAATCACTTTGAGCATCATTGGTATAACCCAGATCACTTAAACGTAACGATGTCGCATAAGGTAAATATAACGTTTTACCTAACGATTCAAATTCCATTGCCGTTTCACGACCTTGGATAAATGAACTGCATAACGCAGGAGATGCTCCAAAGAAGTATGGAATTAACCAACCAAAACGATAGTAATTTCGAATAAGACCAAAATACGCATCTGACACTGATTCTTTTCTTTCGCTCTCTGATTGTTCACCAAACAGTTCATGCCAAAACTCTGTTGAGAATGAGAAGTTAAAATGCACACCCGAAATCACTTGCATTACACTACCGTAACGACGTTTTAGGCCTTCGCGATACGTAGTTTTAAGCTGACCTACATTGGATGAACCATATTGCGCAAGCGTAATATCATCGTCATGAGTAACAAAACACGGCATCGACAATGGCCACAGTTTTTCTTCACCCATGTGGGAAACAGTATAATGATGCACATCTTCTAACTGTTGTATTACTGTATCCACATCATGAGATACTGGTGTAATAAACTCTAACAGAGACTCAGCAAAGTCCGTCGTTATGTATTTATGAGTTAACGCTGAACCAACACCTACTGGATGCGGCTTCGTAGAAAGTGATGCGCCTAAAGTAAATCTTAGGGTCTCTCTTTCAATTCCTCGGCCTATTTTTTTAAATGCCTGTGGATTGGAAGCGACTTTCTGTAATCGGTTAATGAATTCGGTCAAAATACAATCTCGCTATTGAGGTAAGTTCAACATTACAATGTTGATTTATATCCTGAGATACTATCAAACTTTAATGAGACTTGGATATGAAAAAAACGGCAATATCGGTTTGATATCGCCGCCTTTTAAATAATAATTACTTTTTCGGAGTAATCACTTCAATTGGTAAACCGAGTGTTTTTAGCTTTGGCATTAATGATTTCTCATCACCGACAACAATAATTTGGTATTGCGTTGGATCAAACCATTTTTTAGCTAAAATATTGAGTTCACTACGACCTAATGTCGCTACCAATTCATTTTGTTCATCAATAAAATCTTCATCTAAAGAATACGTTAAAATCTTACCGAGTAAACTCGCTTTTTGACTTGGTGTTTCATATTTCAATGCATCTTGTTGACCAACGGCCAAACGCATGAAGTTTAATTCATCCATCGTTATGCCATCGGTTTGAAACTTCTTCATCTCAGAAAGAAATTCTTTAATTGATTCTAAGGTAACATCTGCACGAACTTGAGCGTAAAAAGTCGACGTACCGACCTCTTTATTTCCCATTAAATAGCCACCCGCTCCATAGGTATACCCCTTATCTTCACGAAGGTTTTGATTAATTCGGCTATTAAAGTTACCCGCTAAATTAAAGTTCGCTAACTGAGTTTGATATAACTCTCCTGTGGCATCAAATCTCATGCCTTGTCTCACTAGACGGATGATACTCTGAGGCGCATTTGGTTTATCAACAATATAAATTTTTTGCTGACTTAATACCGGTAGCTTCTGCGGTGCAAGTAGCTGCGGAGCTTCACCTTTCCAATTCGCTAAGAAAGACAGTTTCGATACTAAATCAGACTTACTAATATCCCCAACAGAAACAACTTGAGTTCCTACTGGTGTATAGTTTTCTTTATAAAATTGTTTAATGTCGTCGATGGTTAACCCCTCAATAGATGCGAGTGTACCGTCTGATGAACGAGCAAAAACGGTGCCTTTAAATAGGACTTCACGAGTCGCTTGAGAAGCTAACCAAGATGGTTTCTGGTGAGCATAAACCAATCCCTCTACTGCTTGTTTCTGTAATCGTTTAAAATCAACGTCTTTAAAAGCCGGCTCAAAAAGCATTTCATTCACTATCGCGAGTGTCTGATCAATATTTTTAGTTAACGATGCAATTGAAATCGTTGTTGTATAACTTCCTGTATTGAATGAGATTGAGCTACCTAATTTATCAAGTTGCTTTTGGATCTCTTCTGCCGTTTGGTTTTGTGTCCCCTCTTCCATCATTGCGGCAGTCAGCTCTGCTAACCCTTCTTTTCCTTGCGACACATATCGGTTACCTGCGGGGATCGCTATTTGTAATTGAATCGTTGGTGTTTCAATAGCTTCAGTACCTAATATTTCAATATCGTTGCTTAATTTTGCACGATAAATATCTGGCGTTTTAGCCGTCACACCCTTTGATGGTTGAGGCATTACAGTACGTTCAAAATTATCTACCGCTTTACGTACCTCTAAATCATTTTCATCTATTTTTTGGTATTCAGGTAGATCTCGTTTAGGCGTTATAAAATTTGGTTTTTCAACTTGAAGTTGCGTCTTTCCTTTTGGCACAACACTTAATGTCACCTTATATTTATTTGCAATATACGTATCAAAGGCTTGCGATACTTTTTCAGGCGTTACTGCTTTTAGCTCTGCTAGCTGTTTTTCTAACTGATTAGGTTCGCCATAGAAGGTTTCATTTGAAGCAAGCTGAGAAACTTTCCCTGATACCGATTGCAAACTAAATATAGCGCCCGCTTCTGCGCTGCCTTGTACTTCAGTAAGATCTTCTTGTGATACGCCTTCTGTCTCAAACTTACCTAAAACATCCATTACTTCATTGTAAGCGGCTGCTAACCCATTATTATCACCAGAATCAGTCATTGCATAAACGTACATAGTACAAGATAGCTCTGCGCAATCATGGAACGCTCCCGCATCAACAACCTTGCCAGTTTTAACTAGCTCTTGATAAAGTAAACTCGTTTTACCATCACCAAGCAGGGTGGCTAACATATCAAGATTCGCTTCTGTTTCTTCGCCACGATAGGTTGTCGGCCAACCGATCATTACCATTGGTTGCTGAATTCTGTCTTCTAAGGTAATAAAACGATCTTCAGTTAAAGTAACGGGTTGCTTCGGTGCATTTTCAACTTCAGGACCACGAGGGATTGAACCGAAATATTTATTTACCCACTCTAAAGTTTGCTTACTGTCGAGATCGCCACCAATGGTAATAACCGCATTATTTGGCCCATACCAACGTAAGAAGAAGGCTTTTAAGTCATTGACATCTACACGATCTAAATCTTCAACATAACCGATAGTTTGCCACGAATAAGGATGATCTTTTGGAAATAAAGCCTCGCCCATACGTTCATAAATTAATCCATAAGGGCGATTATCATAATTTTGACCACGTTCGTTCTTAACCGTACTACGCTGAATTTCAAATTTCTTTTGAGAGACGGCATCAATTAAAAAGCCCATACGATCAGACTCTAACCACAGCATTTTCTCTAATTGATTAGCAGGAACGGTTTCAAAATAATTGGTTCTATCACGGTTAGTCGTACCATTTAAAGTACCACCCGCTTCTGTGATAATTTTAAAGTGTTGTTGGTCACCCACATTTTCAGAACCTTGGAACATCATATGCTCAAAGAAATGTGCAAAGCCAGATTTTCCAATCTCTTCACGTGCAGAGCCCACATGATAAGTGACATCAACGTGAACTAATGGATCGGAATGATCAGGGCTCAGAATAACGGTTAAGCCATTTTCTAATGTGTATTTCTGATAAGGAATTACCGTGCTGCCTTCCTTTGGCAGTACTTGTTCAACTAACGTAACACCTTGTGGTAAGTCAGAGGTTTTTGGCGCCTCAAATTCAGAGTTACTGCAACCTGCTAGAGCCAGTACTATCGAAAGAGCTAATAATTTTTTCATTTTAATTCCTATAAAATTCCGTTTACTGCGAGCGATAACAGAAGGTATCGTGCAGCCTTTCCTATCCCAATTAAAATCGCACATGGCCAGAACCTCATTCGTAGCCAACCAGCAGCGAGACAAAGAGGGTCACCTATCACAGGTAACCAGCTGAACAATAATGTCCAATAACCGTATTTTTTTATCCATTTAATGGCTTTATGACCATGCTTCTGTGAAGAAGTTTTATCCGGAAGTAACAAACCAATCCAATAGTTTGTCATACCTCCTAAAGTATTTCCAAGTGTTGCTACGGCAATAACCGTCCATATAGAGAAACTGTCTAGTTTTAGTGTCGCAATTAAACTTGCCTCTGAAGCCCCAGGAAGTAACGTGGCACTCAAAAAACCGGAACTAAATAATACCCATAATGCCGACTCTGCATTAAACCAATCAAACATGATGCCTAAATTCCATTAATCTATCTAATATAGCAATAAGCATAAAATAAAAAAGGGCGCATCAGCACCCTTTTTTTGTTAAGTTTTATTTGGAACTACCCAACAAGAGCTAAGAGAATACCCGCAGCTACTGCCGAACCAAGTACTCCAGCCACATTTGGGCCCATCGCATGCATTAATAAAAAGTTTTGAGGATTCGCTTCAAGCCCCACTTTATTAACGACTCGTGCTGCCATTGGTACCGCAGATACACCTGCTGCACCGATAAGTGGGTTAATGTCTTCTTTTGAATACTTGTTCAAGACTTTAGCCATTAATACACCACCAGCAGTACCAACGCTAAAGGCCACCGCACCTAATAATAAGATACCTAAGGTTTCGACATTCAAAAAGGTTTCAGCTTTTAGTTTTGAACCAACACCTAACCCTAAGAAGATAGTCACAACATTAATCAATTCATTTTGAGCGGTATTAGATAAGCGATCAACAACACCTGATTCTTTCATTAAATTACCTAAACAGAACATACCAACCAATGGCGTTGCTGAAGGTAAAAACAAAATAGTCATCAGTAAAACAGCAAGTGGGAAAATAATCTTTTCTGCTTTACTTACATGGCGTAATTGAGCCATCTTAATTTGACGCTCTTCTGGCGTAGTTAATGCCTTCATTATTGGTGGCTGAATAATAGGAACTAATGCCATGTAACTATAAGCGGCAACGGCTATGGCCCCTAATAAATCAGGTGATAATTGGCTGGCTAAGAAAATAGCCGTTGGGCCATCTGCACCACCAATAATAGCTATTGAGGAAGCATCCGCTAACGAAAACTCCATTCCCGGAACATAGTTAAGTAAGATAGCACCAAACAGCGTTGCAAAAATACCAACTTGAGCTGCTGCCCCCAACCATAACGTTTTTGGATTTGCAATAAGCGCACCAAAATCAGTCATCGCCCCTACGCCCATAAATATCAGTAGCGGGAATATTCCCGTCTCTATTCCTACGTAATAAACGTAATACAACAACCCACCAGGCTCTGTGAACCCAGCGTTTGGGATATTAGCGAGTACAGCACCAAAACCTATAGGTAATAGCAATAACGGCTCAAAACCCTTACGAATTGCTAAGAACAAAAGTCCACACCCAACTAAAATCATAACAAGTTGTTCAAACTTAAAATTAGCTAGTGACGTTTCATTCCACAGTATTAATAAACCATCCATGTTTAATTTACCCTAGGCTAGAGAAAGCAGTGGTGTACCAACTGCTACCGCATCGCCTTCCTTAGTTAAAATATCTTGTACTGTACCATTACGTGAAGCTCTAATTTCAGTTTCCATTTTCATCGCTTCAAGAATAAGTAGCACATCTCCTTCTGCCACTTCAGCACCCGGCTGCACTAATACTTTAAAAATATTCCCCGCTAATGGCGCATCAACTGACTCAGCATCAACCGCTGACAGTTGTGCTGATTGAACAGAAGCAGCTTGAGCTGATACTGGAGACACCGAAGAAATAACCCCTTGAGGACCAACTTCAACATTATAAACTTGACCATCAACTTTCACGCTATACGCTTCAATACCACCTTTTGCTGGTGCCGCTTTAATGCTTGTTTCTGTCTCTTTTTCCGTACCTGGCGCAGGTTCAAACGCGTCTGGGTTATTACGGTTATTTAGAAATTTCAAACCAACTTGTGGGAATAGTGCATAAGTAAGAACATCATCAATTTTCTGTTCTGCTAATTCAATATTGTCTTCTTTCGCTTTAGCAAGCAATTCGTCAGTTAATGTATGAAGCTCAGCTTTCAATAGATCAGCCGGACGACAAGTAATGGCTTCTGCGCCATCTAACACACGAGCTTGCAGCTCAGCATTAACCTCAGCTGGTGCCGCGCCATACTCACCCTTTAATACACCCGCCGTTTCTTTTGTAATACTCTTGTAGCGCTCACCAGTAAGAATATTGATAACCGCCTGTGTACCTACAATTTGAGAGGTTGGTGTCACCAGTGGAATATAACCAAGATCTTTACGAACTTTTGGGATCTCCAGCAACACTTCATCCATCTTATCTGCGGCACCTTGCTCTTTAAGCTGGCTTTCCATATTTGTTAACATGCCACCAGGTACTTGAGCAATAAGAATACGAGAATCCACCCCTTTCATTTGTCCTTCAAATTTCGCATATTTTTTACGAACTTCACGGAAATACGTTGCAATCGGTTCTAATTGCTCAAGGTTAAGATTAGTATCGCGATCCGTCCCTTCTAGCATTGCCACTACTGTTTCTGTTGGTGTATGACCGTAGGTCTGACTCATGGAGGAAATTGCAGTATCTAAAATATCAATACCCGCTTCTACGGCTTTTAATGCTGTGGCTGTTGATAAACCCGTGGTCGCATGACTATGCAGTGCAAGAGGTACATCACACGATGCTTTAATGCGTGTGATCAACTCTTCAGCTTCATAAGGTTTAAGTAAACCTGACATGTCTTTGATACATAAAGAGTGGCAACCGAGATCTTCAAGACGTTTTGCAAGATCAACCCATGTATCAGAATTATGTACTGGACTGGTTGTATAAGAAAGTGTGCCTTGTGCATGAGCACCAACATCTATCGTTGCTTTTACTGCTGTTTGAAAGTTTCTAACATCATTCATTGCATCAAAAATACGGAAAACGTCCATACCATTTGCGTGCGCTCGTTCAACAAACTTTTCAACCACATCATCAGCGTAGTGACGATAACCTAATAGGTTTTGACCACGTAATAGCATTTGCATTGGTGTGTTTGGCATCGCTTTTTTCAGTAAACGTAAACGTTCCCACGGATCTTCACCTAGGTAGCGGATACAAGCATCAAACGTTGCTCCACCCCAAGTTTCTAGTGACCAATAGCCGATTTTATCAAGCTGTTCAGCGATTGGCAGCATATCCTCGACACGCATACGTGTAGCAAACAATGATTGATGGGCGTCACGAAGTACCACATCAGTGATAGAAAGTGGTTTAGACATACTTACAAACTCCTTGTAATAATTTTCCTAAAACAGTTTATTGATTCTTTTGACGGTGTAATTTAACCGCAGCAGAGATCGCAGCAATAATTTGAGGCTGAACTGTTGTTTGATCGGGATTTTGAACTTTTTGAATTGCTAATGCCTGCTTAGGAGGTAACTCCACTGGCAGTAGCTTAGACATAAGTTGAACGAGGTAGACTAGGATGGTAAGGAATACAAATACGACGCCCATGCCTGTTAGCATTAACGTTGCAGCTTCCTCTAATAGACTTCCAATGTCTGTCATCTTTTATTCCTTTTTGATGATAGTGACAATGTAAATTTAGTATGTAATTTACTAACAAGTTGCATTCTTTTATTCTAAAAAGAAAGAGTGATTATCTCGACATCAGTCAATTTGTCAAATGCGAAACAATCATAATTTATTCCCAAAAGCGTTTTATGGCGAAATGTATCCATACACTGCCACTAATCACTCGGTAATAAACTGATTACAATCAAATTACCTAACAATAACCTATAATTCAATCTATTTAATAATAACAGCAATTGATTAACTCAATTTATTATAGGCATAAAAAAACCCGACCATAAAGATCGGGTTCTCTTAAAGAATGGTGCGCCAGGAAGGATTCGAACCTCCGACCGCCTGGTTCGTAGCCAAGTACTCTATCCAGCTGAGCTACTAGCGCACAATAAATTCTGATTGTCTTCCGCACCAATTTATCCTCTAGATAAATTGTTACGGTAGTAAATAATGGTGCGCCAGGAAGGATTCGAACCTCCGACCGCCTGGTTCGTAGCCAAGTAC
>NZ_CAMLHO010000035.1 GCF_946479765.1 uncultured Aliivibrio sp. | reverse complement strand
GATTACTGTACCATCTTGATCTACAATAAATAGATACCCAGCTCCAAACAACTCAACTTGATTCACTAAATCAGCTAAACGAGAAAGGCTTAAATCAAAAAATAAAGACCCTTTAAATTGACCGTTTTCTTCAATAGTAGTAGCAATGGATATAAGGATATCTTTTGTTTCAGCATCTTCATAAGGGGCTGTAATCAGTGTTTTTCTCAATTTCTTTGAGTCTATATACCAACCTCTTGCCCTTGGATCATAATCAGAAGGGTTCCAAGACAGATCATTACTTAAAAAGGTTCCATCTTCAAAGCCTACACCAGCAAGAAGAAAAGCGCTTTTTATTTGTGCTTGCTTGAATACTGTCAATATTGAATCTGGCTTTGGGTTCGCTTTAATCATCGCTGTTGCATATTCCGCCAGCATCACCTTACCCGAAAGCTCTGAGCTCACCGTATTTCGAACGCCGTTGACGATTTCTACAATACTTGACTCAACTTGATACTCCACTTCTTGTTTCATATTCAGGTATTGAACAAAACTTAACATCGATAACGTACACACCATGATAACGGAGAACGCTGCAATTATTTTATGACGAAACTTCATAGATACTTCCCTATATTCAGCAATGAATTCTTACATTAATTGACACCTTCTATGATTACAAACAACTAATAAAGCACAGTACAACAATTTTGCAACAGCTGTCTCATTTATAAATAAGCATAAAAAAACAGCTAACCTCTCGGATTAGCTGCTTCTATTGATATTTCAGACAGTTATAATATTATAGTAACTAAGTTAGTCAATTTGTTGAATTTCTTCTAATCTCTTAGTGTTCACTGTAAAGACTCTAAACATAAAGATCGTATTCATCATTGATAAAACCACTTCACACACCGAAAAAAAGAAAGATAGTGCTGTTGATTTAAGACCAATTAAGGAAAAACCATGTTCAATTATCCACATTAATCCTGTGGTAAAGCCAAAAATAATAACTAAACCTTTAAAGAGTATCCAATAATTGTCTTTTGTCTCATGCCAACCTAGTTTTATTGCATCTAATGTCTTCTCTTTATAAAGCACACAATAAATTTCGGTGAATGAGAAACGCGCCATCAGATATAAACCAGGCAACACTAAGGCAATAAATCCAGTTAATACTGCTGCACCTAAAATAATATTCATTAAAACAAATGAAAACCACGTGGTTGCAGGGATCTGGTATAGCTGACTGAATGGAACACGACGTCCATCAAACGAATACGCAATATAATAAAGAATCGCGCCTTTATAAAAAGGATAGATAGTTAAAATAAACAACATGTAAATTAAAAACTTACCTGAGCCATCCTCTTCATTAAAACTCAATGCAATACCATTGGTAAGTAATGCAAATGGTAAAACAAGAATACAGAAAGCAATAAAATGCTTTTTGAAGTAATTAAAGCTATCCATCAATAAAACTGATAAGGCTGGCATCTCTTTTTTATCCCTAAATCTATAAGTCGTAATTATCTGTGAATGAGAATAGCAAATAACACACAAACTAAGAAGTCGATTTTCATGTAGAAATGCTAACGAATAACATGATGGCTCTTTATCATTCGGATCCCTTCACGACGAATACAGCTACTGATTGGATTTTGGTCCATACTAGAACGCCAAATAAAAGACAAGGTTCGCTCCATATTTAATTCAGGGACGTTTAAAGCCACTAACTCACCTCGATCTATGTATTTAACCACATCTAAGTAAGGCAAACAGCTTAAGTATTGTCCATTTGCGACTAATGTTCTTAATACTGGCACATATTCATACTCTCGCCACACATCTAAATCTGGAATTTTATCGTGGATTGCACTATCAAAGATCGTTCTCGTCCCTGCCCCATGCTCACGTAATACCCATTTAGCTTGCTCTAACTGGGCTAAGCTTACTGTTTCATGCTTAGCAAAAGGATGATGAGCTGCTGCCACGATAATTAAGTGATCTTTACAAAAGACTTCTTGATGAATACGACTGTCATCACATCGCCCTTCAATGATGCCAAGTTCATATTTATAATCAAGCACGCCATTAATGATCCCTGAGGTATTTTTTACCCCTAGAGAAATTCGAATCTCTGGGAAATCATTATCAATATTACTGATAAGGTTTGGAACTAAGTGCTCTGCCGCCGTTTGACTCGCGCCTAAAGAGATTTCTCCACTGATCAAATGCTGATCATAAAAGCCTAATTCTATCTGTTGTGCATCATGAATGAGCTTCTTTGCTTTAGGACGAAGCCATACACCCCAATGAGTTAGCCCCATTCGCTTTCCATGGCGCTCAAACAAAGATCGTCCTAGCATTTTTTCTAATTGAGACAACGACATACTGGTCGCTGATTGAGTTAATGACAATAACTCTGCCGCTTGGCTGACACTTCCTGTTGTTGCGACTGCATCAAAAACTGCCAACTGCTTTAATGAATAACGCATAACCATCTCTTTTATAAGAACTTATTTTGAAATAATCATACCATCTTACTCGCATCAATAAAACTGATATAGATCCTAAAAATAATCAATTTTACCTACCTTTGATTTTCTCATAATCTAAATGGGCTCAAGCAAGCGAGGTCAACTCCTTTCTCTTGAGTCTCTTAATAACCAATTACTTAAGGAGGACAAATGAGCTCTAACCTCAGTCCAAATACTACTGGACAATTTAATCCCAGTGAAATGATGGAACAAGCGGCTTACTACGCACTGGCTAAATCAAAGAAGCCGACAAGCATGGTAATTGGCTTAGCTATTATGGCCGGTGTGTTTATCGGAATAGCCTTCATTTTTTATATCACGGTCACAACAGGTAATACGCAAACAGGTTGGGGGATCAGTCGTTTTGCGGGTGGTTTAGCCTTTAGCTTAGGGTTGATTCTTGTTGTTATAGGTGGTGGTGAATTATTTACCAGTTCTGTACTTTCGGCGATAGCCGTTGCAAATAAACAGATCAGTTTTGGCAAGATGTTGGGCATATGGGGCAAGGTTTATATCGGTAACTTTATCGGTGCCACTTTGTTATTAGCACTCGTTGTTTCTGCCGGTATGTATCAAAACGATGGCGGTCAATGGGGTTTAAACGCCTTAAACATCGCACAACATAAATTACACCATCAACCATTAGAAGCATTTGCTTTAGGTATTTTATGTAACTTGTTGGTGTGTTTAGCGGTATGGCTGACCTTCTGCTCAACCAATATGTTAACCAAAGCAGTCATGGTAATTCTTCCTGTTGCTATGTTTGTTAGCAGCGGTTTTGAACACTGTGTTGCCAATATGTTCATGGTTCCATTAGGTATTGCTATTCAACAACTTGCTCCACCAGAATTCTGGCTTGCCGTTGGTTCAACACCAGAACAATACGCCGATCTAAATATCGTTAACTTTATTACAGCCAACCTTATCCCTGTCACTCTTGGGAATATCGTCGGCGGTGCAGGATTGGTTGGTTTAGGTTACTGGGCTATCTTCTCTCGCCCTCAATTAAATGCAGTACCAGCATCACAAATTACTCCTCTTTTTACCGATTCAGACACAAAGGAAATAACTGAAATGAACGCGAATAAAACAGTAAATCAATTTATGGATATTAACGCTTACGTACTTCGCCCTGAAATGCCTGTTGAAGTTGCACTGGATAACCTATTAGACCGCCACCTTTCTGGTGCAATTGTTATCAACAGCCACAATGAAGTCGTAGGTTTCTTCTCTGAACATGATGTATTAGTTGAGTTATGGTGTGAAGATTATTTACCTGAAAAAGGTCGTACTGTTGCTGATTTAATGAAAACCGATATCACAAGTATTTCATCAAAAGATACCCTGCTTCAATTGGCTGAATTCTATGCGATTGATAAACCAACTTTATACCCAACAACAGACATGGGATATGCAACTAGCTACAGTACATTATCTGTTAATGACCGCGCTCGTGACATGCGTATTGCTAAACCACGTGTTTTACCGGTTATCGAAGACAATAAATTTGTCGGTGTAGTGACTCGTGGTGATGTTGTTACTCAGTTACGCTCAATCTACGGCGAACGTATGGAAGTCGTAAAAACGCAAGAAGATGAAATGGAAGCGATTGTTGCTTAACCTTAAAATATAACAACACAGTTGGTAAGCAAGGGGCTTCTAAAATAGAAGCCCCTTTATGTATCTAACATTTGAAATCGTTATTATTTTCGGCTTTCTAAATAATGATCTTGAAGAATATACATACGCTTAATATCGCAGTATTTGCCATTCACAAAAATCTCTTGAACTAAATGCCCTTCTTCAGCAAACCCACATTTTTCATAAAGATGAATCGCTTTATCATTGTTCACTGCAACGTGTAGATAAACCTTATGCAAATTCAATATCGTAAATGCATAATTTAAAGCACGATGAATTAAACCTCGTGCATATCCATTGCCTTGAAAATCTGGGGCTATAATAATTTGAAACTCTGCACTGCGGTGAATGCTATTAATTTCAACCAACTCAACTAAACCAATAGACTGTTGGTCATTATTTTCTGCAATAAAACGGCGCTCTGTACTGTCATGAATATGCTTGCGAAATAAATCTTCAAGCTCATAGTAAGATTCGTAAGGTTCTTCAAACCAGTATGACATGATCGATCTGTTGTTATTCAACTGATGGATAAAGCGTAAGTCGGTTTGTTCAAGTGCGCGTAGTCGAATTTCATTGTTCATTATAGTTATCCATTAACTAATAAAATAATATTCATCGCAAACGATCTTATCCATATTGCGATTTGCAGAAAATACCACTATTCAATAAAAACGGAAATAAATAAATTCACATAAAACACAAACGACAGGCATAAAAAAACCGAGCTACTTGAGCTCGGTTTTTATTTTAATCTTTAATGATTAACCTTCGTTGCGAGGCGTGCGTGGAGCACGGCTTGCGCCTGGAGCTCGTTCGCCACGGTGACTACCACGGTGATCGCCACCTTTGTTGCGGTCAAAACGACGTTCGCCACCAGCAGCAGCACCACCTTCACGATTACCACGATAACCACCACGGCTGTTACCACCACGGTTCTCATCACGGCCAGCACCAGCACCAGCACCACCGCCAGTACGAGGACGTCGATCAATTGTTAGGTCAACACCTTCAACAACAACCGCTTTCACTTCGTTTTGACGAATACGTAGTTGCTTAAGTTTGCTTGCAACGTCTGCAGACATTTTCTTAGGTAACTGTACGTATGTGTGACCCGGAGCAAGTTTGATTGCACCGATAGCACCTTTAGTGAAGCCAAGTTCGTTAGCTAGAGCACCTACGATGTCTTTAACTTGAACACCTTGGTCACGACCAACTTCTAATTGATACGTATCGAAATCGTCATTGTTGTATTGACGACGTTCGCCACGATCACGACGTTCGCCACGATCAGGACGGTCACCACGATCACTACGTTCACTACGCTCTGGACGACGTTTAGCACGTTCCATCGCTGCGATCATTGGATCTGGACCTTTGTAGAATAAAGGACGCTTACCTTGTTGACGCTTAAGAAGCATTGCTGCAATTGTTGCTGCATCAACTTCTAGAGTCTCTTGAAGTTTCGTGATTAAGTCAGAGAACGCTTCTAATGCAACGAATTCTTTGTCTGCTGCTAATTCAGCACCAAGAACCGCTAGACGAGCTTCTGCAACTTGATCGCGATGTGGAAGCTCAATCTCTTCCATAGAAGATTTAGTTACACGCTCAATCGTACGAAGCATACGAATTTGGTTTGTGCGAACTAAAAGAATCGCTTTACCCTTACGTCCAGCACGACCAGTACGGCCGATACGGTGGATGTAAGACTCAACATCAAATGGGATGTCGTAGTTGAATACGTGAGTAATACGTGGAACATCAAGACCACGTGCAACAACGTCAGTTGCAACTAGGATATCGATAACACCAGTTTTGATGTGATCAACAGTACGTTCACGTAGAGACTGAGGAATATCACCGTGAAGTGCAGCAGCTTTAAAGCCACGTGCGCTTAACCAATCAGCTAGACGCTCTGTATCTTGACGAGTACGAACGAATACGATAGATGCATCAGTTTCTTCAGTTTCAAGAAGACGAGACATTGCTTCGTCTTTCTCTACGCCTTTAACGATCCAGAAGTTTTGAGTAACTTTGTCAACCGTATGGTTAGAACCAGCAACATCAACACGAGCAGGATTACGTAGGTAACGGTCAACAATAGTCTTAACCATTGGAGGCATAGTTGCTGAGAATAGGATACGTTGAGCTGTTTCTGGTGCTTTTTCAAGAATCCAAGTTACATCATCAACAAAACCCATTTTTAGCATTTCATCAGCTTCATCTAGGATGAACGTATGAACTTCGCCTAGGTTTAGACGGTCACGGTTAAGTAAATCTTTAACACGGCCAGGAGTACCAACGATGATATGAGCACCGCGGCCTAGAGCACGCATTTGATCAACGATAGATGCACCACCGTAGATCTCTAAAACTTTAAGGCCATTAATGTTACGACCAAGGTTTTTAACTTCAGCAGCAACCTGAATAGCAAGTTCACGCGTTGGAGCCATGATGATTGCTTGTGGGTTATGTTGCTTAAGGTTGATTTTATTTAGAAGAGGTAAAGAGAAAGCAGCTGTTTTACCAGTACCTGTTTGAGCTTTACCAAGTGCATCACGTCCAGCTAACAATAGAGGAATAGATTCTGCTTGGATAGGCGTTGGTGAAATAAAGCCCATTTCATCAAGAGCAGATAGTAAAGTTTCTTCTAAAGCCAGTTGGCGGAATTCAGTAATAGTTTCTGACATTGGGATCCCAATAATTAAACATATAAAAAAGGTCCCATTTGCTCAGCAAGTTCCATACACACACACAAGCACTCGGGACAGGACGGTTTATCACTTCAAATAACAATATAGAAGATGATTAACTCAGGGCGCGGATGATGCCCTAATACGGCAAGAATTACCAGAAAAAATTGAGCAACTTCACAAATTTAGTGATATTTTCTTAGTTTTGATAGTTTTTTGTACATTGCGCATGCTTTTTTGCATATTTCATCGGTCTTTTCTAGCAATCAATTAAGGGCGATAGTAAAGTTAGCAGGTCATTTCCTTATTTATAGTATGAAGGCTCATGTTTCAAGATAACCCACTACTAGCGCAATTAAAGCAACAAATACAAAATAAGCTGCCTAAAAAAGAAGGTACGGTAAAAGCAACCGACCGTGGTTTTGGTTTTTTAGAATCAGACGATAAAAAGAAAAGTATCTTTATACCACCAGCACAAATGAAAAAAGTGATGCATGGTGACAAGATAGTCGCCTTGGTCCGAACTGAAAATGACAAAGAACAAGCCGAACCAGATCAATTAATTGAACAATCAATTACTCGATTTATCGGCCGCATTCAGATGTTTAAAAAACGCCTACAAGTAATGCCAGATCACCCAAGTCTAAAAAATGCTATAAAAGCAAAAGCTCGTAAAGGCGTAAACCCTGAAAGCTTACAAGAAGGAGACTGGGTTGTTGCAGAACTAACTCAGCACCCATTGAAAGGTGATCAAAGCTTCCTATGTGAAGTTACCCATAAAATAACAGACAGTGATGATAAAATTGCACCATGGTGGGTAACACTTGCACAAAATAATTTACCAAACTCTGAACCAGAAGGCATAGATAATTGGGAAATCAAAGATGATGCAGATCTAATCCGTATCGATATGACAGAAACGCCTTTCGTTACGATTGATGGTGAATCAACCAAAGACATGGATGATGCGCTATACATTAAAAAACAAGAAGACGGTTCTTTTGAATTAACGATTGCGATTGCAGACCCAACGGCTTACATCACACCAGATGACAGCATGGATCAAGTAGCTCGTAAACGTGGCTATACTATTTACTTGCCAGGTCGCAACATTCCGATGCTACCTCGTGATTTAAGTGACCAATTATGTTCACTTATCGAAAACGAAGAACGCCCTGCTATTTGCTGCACAGTAAAAGTAGCCGCTGATGGCACCATCGATGAAGAGTCTATCAACTTCTTCGCTGCGACAATGAAATCTCATGCTCGTCTAGCGTACGATAATGTGTCAGATTTTCTAGAAACGGGTTCATGTGATAAATGGCAGCCTAATGAAACTATCGCTCAGGTTGTAACTGAATTATATGCATTTGCACAAGCACGCACTGCATGGCGTGAAACTCATGCGGTTATCTTCCCTGACCGTCCTGATTATCGTTTTGAATTAGATGAAGCGAATGATGTCGTAGCTATTCATGCTGATATGCGTCGTAGTGCAAATAAGTTAGTTGAAGAAGCAATGGTTACTGCAAACATCTGTGCGGGTAAAACGCTTCGTAATACCTTTAACATGGGCGTTTTTAACTCTCATGCCGGTATTAAATCTGACAAATTGAAAGACGTAATTGAAATTGTAAATCAATTAGATGGTGTTGAGTTCAGCGAAGAGCAAATTGCCACTCTAGAAGGCTTTAGTGAGCTTCGTCGTCTTCTTGGTAAGCAACCTACTTCTTACTTAGATGCTCGTATTCGTAAATACCAAACCTATAGCGAAACAGGCAACGAACCATTACCTCATTACGCAATGGGCTTAGATATTTACGCAACATGGACGTCTCCTATCCGTAAATACAGCGATATGATCAACCATCGCATGCTTAAAGCACACATCTTAAATAAAGAACCAGTGCAACGTCCTGATGATATCGTTGGTGAAGAGTTAGCATTAAGCCGTCGTTACCATCGTATGGCTGAACGCAATGTAAGTGATTGGCTATATTGCCGAACGTTAGCGTCTGAAGTTGAAAAAGAAACGCAATTTACCGCTGAGATTTTTGATATTAATCGTGCAGGCATGCGTGTTCGTTTAATTGAGAACGGCGCTGCGGCTTTCATTCCGGGTTCATTAATTGTTGATAACAAAGAACGCATTGAGTGTAATGGAGACCAAGGAACGATCTCAATCGATAAGCATGAGACATTCAAGCTTGGCGATCAACTGACCGTTATTCTTGCTGAAGTTAAAGAAGACACTCGTAATATGGTTGCAAAGCCATTACAAGCGTTTCCTGCGCCTGTCGTTGAAGTAACAGAGCAAGTTGAACCAACTGACGCTTAATCTGTTTCTTTAGTTAACAAGAAATCCCATACAGACACACCGCTGTATGGGATTTTTTTAATCTAATTTAATCTCACCAGAAAATGGAATTTCTTCATCTTCTAACTCAAAACGATCTTTCGGAGCATAGACAACAATATTTTCGAAGTCATCCTTTCTTTCTCTGCGATCATTTGCCACCATTTTTTCTGCATTTTCAACTGCCGCCGCAACCATATCATCATATTGTACTAATTTTTTCTGAGGTGTTGCCGCTAACATATCTAAGCTATGACGAATATAAAGTGTTGGAAGCTGATTTAAAGCAATACATTTTATATCCGAGATTTGGTCAAGTGTATAAAACTGATGAAAATTGAGTTCAATAAATCGCTTTCCAACTAGAACTTCCATATAATTATGAATATTTGATCCCATAAAGATGCCTTATTGTTATTAAATGCATATAAGTATCATTGCAAGCATATGAATAGAGCTACGTTATTGATAGAATAAAGACTTGTCCTATCAATTCAGTGACAAACTCTTTCTTTTTTTAGATTAATTAGGATTAGTTAAAAAACAATGTCTTTTAGCCTTCTGAGTCATCCATTATTTAAGCTGTTATTGCCTATAATCATCGTTGTTTCTGTGATTACAGGAATGGATGGCATTATCCAATTATCCTCTGAAAACAAAGGATTTTCATATATATTACCATACATTGTATTATTTATTGTATTGCTTTTAAGCCAACCTTTCAACCAAGGTCGAGTTGGCATGATAGCCATCAGTATGGCAATTGCTTACTGGGTAATTCAAGAACGACTGCAAGTACCACTCTCCTACGCCACAACACGAATTGAATTTACCTTAACCGCCCTATTATTACCTATTTCTATGATGGCCACTTTTATTTTTCCTGAACGTCGTATTTTCTCTAAATATGGTGCAGGTTATTTAGGTATTCTTCTTTTTATGTTCTTTTGGTGCTGGATCATTGTCTCTCACTTTGCTGATAATGACATGTCTAATATTTGGGGGACTTACCTACTCAATATCCCAGAGGTTTCACCACTACCCATTATCATTGTTCTTTATAGTTTAGTAATGTGTGGGCTTTCTGCCATCTTTGTTCTTACCCGCAACAACAGCACTGATTTGGCGTCTTATACTTGTTTATTGTATTCATCTTTAACCTTTGCACTCTTTAGTGTTGATTTCATCTCAAGCACCATGTTTTCAATTGCTGCCTTGCTTTTACTTCTTTACATTATTTCAGCTAGCCATGAATTGGCCTTTATTGATCAATTGACCAATATCCCTGGTCGTCGAGCTTTAGAGTCAGAAATGAAACATCTAGGTCGTCGCTATACTATAGCGATGCTTGATGTCGATCACTTCAAGAAATTTAATGACACTTATGGTCACGATACTGGCGATGATGTACTCAAATTGGTCGCAAGTGTCATGGCACAAACAGGCGGCAATGCAAAAGTATATCGTTATGGTGGTGAAGAATTTACGGTATTGTTCAAAGGAAAAACGGCTGAACAAAGCCTTGAGTATTTGGAAGAGCTTCGTGAAGATATTGCTAATTATGACTTAATTATCCGAGATCCATCGACTCGTCCTAAAGACAAAAAAGAAGGGCAAGCGAACCGAGGTAAAAACAATAAAACTAAAGTGGTTAACGTGACAATTAGTATCGGGGTTGCGGACAATACCGAATACCGAAAACCACAAGAAGTCATCAAAGCCTCGGATACTGCACTCTACCGAGCTAAAGATGGTGGACGAAATTGCGTTAGCTTATAAAAACTAAATCGTAATAAAAAAACAAAAAAGCCAACATGAGTCTATGTTGGCTTTTTTATTTTCAAATTAGATAATGTCTTGCGTATTTATCTAAGCAATGCGACACTCAAGTTATTAAAAAGTAACTACTTTGTTACTATCAAAATAGTAAACTACAAGGATGCGTTTATGTTTTTAGATTATTTTGCTCTAGGCTTATTAGTATTTGTTGCTCTAGTTATTTTCTACGGGATTATTGTTATTCATGACATTCCATACGAAATAGCTCATAAGCGTGACCACCCTCATTCAGATGCTATCCATATTGCCGGATGGGTCAGTTTATTTACTCTTCACGTTCTATGGCCATTCCTTTGGATCTGGGCAACGCTATGGAGAGAAGATCGTGGTTGGGGGTTTCATAAGATTGAAAATAATCAGTTAGAACTGCAAACACGCGTTAATCATTTAAACGATCAAGTTGAGTTACTGACAGAAAAACTCTCTCAACTAGAAGTAAATCAAGCCAAACAGTCACCCCTGCAGCCACCTAAAGAGGAGCAAGTATAATGGATTTATTGCTTATTCTTACCTACACCGCGTTATGTATCGCCATCTTTAAGATCTTCAAGATCCCACTAAATAAATGGACAGTACCTACCGCTGGTCTTGGTGGTGTTATTTTAGTCGGCACTCTGGTTTTATTAATGAACTATAACCACCCATTTACCCAATATGGTGGTCAGTTCTATGTGACAACCCCTATTGTACCTAGCGTAAAAGGAAAAGTTGTTGAGGTGAATGTTACACCTAACGAACCGGTAGTGACTGGTGATATTCTATTTAAAATCGATGACATTCCATTTCGGGCTGAAGTCGTCCGTAAGCAGGCTTCATTAAATGAAGCAGAGCAAGCTGCTTTACAATTAGAGTCTATCTATAAATCTGCTCAAGCAAACACCATCAAAGCCATTGCAGATAAAGACAAAGCGTATCGTGAATTTAAACGTTACGATAAAGGCTATAAAAAAGGGGCGTTTACTGCACAACAATTAGATACACGTAAACAAACATACAAAGCAACTCAAGCAACAGTTGAATCAGTTCAAGCTCAAGAGCAGCAAGCTAAATTGGCATTAGAATCTGAAATTAACGGTGAAAACACGACAGTTGCTCGTATGCGTGCAGAGTTAGAGCAAGCACAATTCAATTTAGATGAGACGATAGTAAGAGCCCCAACGGATGGCTATGTGACACAAATGGCACTTCGTCCAGGAATGATGGCTGTACCTATCCCTCTTCGCCCTGTAATGACATTTGTTCATACTGAAGACCAATACTTTGTTGGTGCTTTTCGTCAAAACTCATTACAACGTTTACAAAAAGGCTTTAAAGCAGAATTTTTATTCCGCGCAATCCCAGGTAGAGTATTCCAAGGAGAAATCGTCGAAGTCATTCCAGCAATTGGAGAGGGACAAATCCAAGCCTCTGGCTCATTGCTTGGCACGAATGCAATCCGAACCAATGGCCGAGCGATGGTTAAATTAAAATTAACGGAAGACGTGTCAGAATTCCACCTTCCTATCGGTGCTAATGCTGAAATATCCGTTTATTCCGATAGTTTTGAACATGTGTCTATTATGCGCAAGGTATTAATCCGTATGAAGTCTTGGCAAAACTATCTGTATCTTGACCACTAAACAACCAGAAATATGAATCAATTTATAGCGCCTTAATACACTGTTTTAAGGCGTTTTTTAAATGTCAAATCCCATAAATAAACATATGCTTTTTTTCTTAACTCTGATACTATTCGTCGCGAAAAAAGCTGTTATCAAAATGTTAACAGAGCTTGGGTAGCCTCCGATTGGAGCTATCATATATATTATGTGAGGACACATGAGTACTACGGATAAGTACAGCATTGACAGTACTGATTATGAAATTGGGCAAGACAATATTCAAAAATGGGGTTTTGATATACATAACCAAGTTTTTGGTATTAGCGCTGGTGCAATTATTTTATTTCTTACTGTTCTTCTGGTTATGGACCCAACAGAAGCAAAATCCATTCTTGACGGCGTAAAATTAAGCATCATCAATAACTTTGATGGTTTATTTATGTGGTCTAGTAATATCTTCCTTGTTTTCAGTTTACTTCTAATTATCTCTCCTTTTGGTAAGATCCGCCTTGGTGGCGATAACGCAAAACCTGAACATTCCACTATTTCATGGATGGCAATGCTATTTGCTGCTGGCATGGGTATTGGGTTAATGTTTTATGGTGTTGCTGAGCCTGTAGCTTACTTTACTGATTGGTATGGTACACCGCTAGCGGTTGAACCATTGACTGAAGAAGCAAGAAAATTAGCATTAGGTGCAACTATGTATCACTGGGGTATTCACCCTTGGGCTATTTACGGTATTGTTGCTCTTTCTTTAGCTTTCTTTACGTTTAACAAAGGCTTACCGCTATCTATGCGTTCTGTTTTCTATCCTATTTTAGGTGACAGAACATGGGGCTGGTTTGGTCATATCATTGATATCTTAACCGTATTAGCGACATTATTTGGCCTTGCAACCTCTCTTGGTTTAGGCGCACAACAAGCCGCTGGTGGTATCAACCATGTATTTGGTACTAATGGCGGCGTCAATATGCAAATTGGTGTCATCATTTTTGTTACAATGCTTGCAATGATCTCGGTTATTCGTGGGATTGATGGTGGTGTAAAACTACTTAGTAATGTAAATATGCTTGTTGCTCTTGCCTTACTTATTTTCATTATCATCATCGGATTTTCTGATGTCATGGCAGCAATACCATTAACGGTTATGGGCTACATCGAGAACATCATTCCACTAAGTAATCCACACGGTCGTCCTGATGAAGGTTGGATGCACGGTTGGACAGTATTCTACTGGGCATGGTGGATTTCATGGTCTCCATTTGTAGGTATGTTCATTGCACGTGTATCGAAAGGCCGTACGGTTCGTCAATTCTTGATTTCAGTAATGCTAATCCCAACAGCAGCAACCGCATTATGGATGTCGGCTTTTGGTGGTATCGCTATGAAACAAGTCACGAACAAAGTCGGTGAGCTTGGTGAAAATGGTCTACAAGACATCACAATGGCATTGTTTAATATGTATGATGCATTGCCAATGAGCACTGCTCTTTCTGTGATCTCAATCATCCTAATCATGGTGTTCTTTGTAACATCATCAGATTCAGGTTCATTGGTTATCGACAGTATTACCGCTGGTGGTAAAGTAGATGCGCCAGTACCACAACGCATTTTCTGGGCAATCGTTCAAGGTTCTATCGCTGCCGTATTATTATGGGTTGGTGGGACTGAAGCGATGCAAGCACTGCAAGCCGGTACTGTTTCTACAGCGTTACCATTTACTTTTATCTTACTTTTAATGTGCGTAAGTTTAGTTAAAGGATTTAGTACTGAGAAATACGGCACTATTCCAAAATCAAATAAAGCAAAAGCATAATTAATAAAAGATAAAAAAAGCCCCGAATAATACTTTAAATTAAAGTACTTGTTCGGGGCTTTTTATTACACATTATTTAATTATCTTTTCGTCGCCAATTCTTTATCATCATGCGCTTTAGCAAAATCAGCAATTGCCTGAAAATCACTTGGCGTCCAATAAGGTTTATTTTTTAACGAGTTAGGTAATGCTGAAAAATCTTTATCATTTTCATTTGGCATTAACATAAACGTAGCTAATGCTTCATATTCAGTTGAAACACTCTCTTCAACTTCACCTTTAAAGCCATTTGGTTGTAAATCGGTTCCTAAGTGATACTCTCTGTGGATCACAACCCATTTATTTGGCAACCGCTTAGAACTGTCCCACCAGATCCCATCCATTTTTTGAATTTGCGCTTTTGATTCTTCTTTAGTGCCAACACCTAACTCAATAAATTTTGTATTTATTGCCTTCGTCATTGCCGTAGAAAATGCATCTTTGTTTAAATTTGGATTAACACTGATAACATCACTTGCTAAAAGAGCTCCCAGCATATTCGAATAAAGATCTTCTGGCGAAAACGCCGAGGCGTACTCTTTAAAACCACCGACCGACTCCATACCAAACCATTGAGCAATTTCATGCCACTGTGCCAAACGATAAGATGTTAATGCAGCAAGCTCAATACTGATCTTTTGTCGCTCTACTTGAGTGTATTCTTGATATGTAGGATGTAGTTGTATAATACGAGTTTTTAACTCAGGTGACAGCATCACTTTATAGTCACTCCCTAAATGCTTATAGAACTCACCATAAAGATAATAAGTAAAATCCGCAGTATCACGAATATGAGCAGAATCTAAAAAGCCCCCCTTTTCAGAGTAAAATATGCCATTACTTTCATCTCCTAAGCCCATCAAACTGCTAGCAATTCCTTGAGAACCATCGTTATAGATATGAACACCAAGATCCTTGATATTCATTACATTCTCTACTAATACAAACGGCACCGGGATCCCGCCTACCTCTGTTTTTAGATTGGTTCCAAACGCGCAGCAGGGTCTTACTCCTGCCGGCGCATCAGCATCAGCCACAGCAAAGAAAGACAAACTCGATAATAAGCTACTAATAATAAGCGTGGTTACTGTATTCTTCATTTACTTATTCTCTAAAATGCTTCATTTATTTGAAAATAGACCGCTTGGCTGTCTTTCCCTAATCCATAGTCAAGTCTTACATTAACTCTTGGTTTAAACGCAAAACGATAACCTATACCATAAGTCGGTAGCCACTTGCTATCAAGTAGATCTTGATGAGAACCTGCAACATTACCACCACCGACCCACGCGACCATTCCATGTCGTTGAGTGAATTGTTGGCGAATTTCAATTTGTGCGGATAACTGACTATTATCTCGATATTGACCAGAATAATAGCCTCTCATTCGCTTATCACTACCTAAAGATGACAGAGCAAACCAAGGAATATCCCCTTGTACATCTTCAGCAAACACTTCCCATGCCAATACAGTATTAGGTAATACTTTTTGATATTGACGATAATTTACTGTTACTTTATCAAAGTCATAATCTGAACCAAACTCAGTACGATACGCATTCCAATTAACACTAAATAGCATTCCTTTATGTGCATTTAACTCGAAATCGCGACTGTCGTATTCAATGCTCAATGTAGAAGCGCTTAAGAACGTATCACTCAGTTCATTCTGTGTCAGCATAGAGGTATCTGATGAAATATTGCGATAACTCTCCATATCAACCCCGATAAGAAAGTACGTACTCGGTAAGAATTGATAAGCAATTTTCGGAGTAAATCCGAGAATTTGAGCCTCAACGAGGGTTTTATTATTCTCATTTTCTGCCGCTGATTTACCTACTCCCCAATAATATTCAGGAGTATGACTAGCTTTAGCTTGAACCAATAAACGTAAGTCATCATTCTCAAAATAGGTTCGATTATTAACCCCAACACCGTAAGATCCAGACGTTGAACCATAACCAGTAATATTAATGGTTGATAACGGTGCGCTTTCTTTATCTTTAAGTGGTGAATATAAACCAACAGCCGCAACGCCAATGCCAAAACCTTGTTCAGGATTAACAAAAGGCCCGGGGAGTACAGCCCAATCGACACCTTTACTGACGTCAATATCTTCAGATGACCCTAATTCTTCAAGAAAAGTATCAACCCAGCTTTGTGGCTTCTCTTTCGCAGAGATCGAAAATGCGCAGCAACTTAGTAAAGCTGCCGTCGATATAGTTAATAACTTCATGATTTAAAATCGCATATCAACGCTTAAGAATAAACTTGTACGGTTACCAAACCCCGCCTCACCCAGTAAATAAAGTCGATCATGCAATTTATACTGCATACCTACAATTGGGTTCCACGGTGTTATTAAGTGTTGCTCTACATTAAAGCGACCATTATCAACTAATCCAGATAGAGCTCCTAAGCCGATATCATTTAAGTTTCCAGATAAAGATTGCTCTACATCTTGATACATAGCACCAACCCATAGGCGAACGGGAGCTCCCATTCGAGCGAAGTCATACCCTATACGTGGAGAGATAACAATTGAAGAGATTGAACCATCAATAACATTTAAATTAGTTTCAGTATAACTAGCATCTACTAATGCAAAAATATCTTTATAGCCACCAGCCAGAACAAAACCGGCTCCATAAAGTGTACCATTAAGATCCAATCTGAAGGGGGTAGTTCCTAGTGGTCTATTCCCTTTCGAAGTTTTTAGATCTATCTTTATATCAGTTTCTGAATATCCTTTAAGCTGCCCTACAATTCCGTATAAATTTAAGAAAGGAAATAACCAAACATCACCACGTAAGGTAAGGACTTCACTCATTTGTTTACCAGTACCAACTGCATCTATTTCAACTAAATTACTAATTTGATGAGGTGGCTTCCAAGGGAACAACGCGGGAATAGTCCCCTCAAAACCAATACTATCTACCGAGATATCTTGAGTTTGCTTCATGTAACTGACGTTCAGACCAAACGCTTCAGGCAGTGTATAGCCACGCGCTTCTGCTTCTTTTTTCCAAATGGGTAGTGTAAAAGATTCTGCGAATAAAGAAGGAGAGTGAGATAAAAACAATAGGCAAAGTACAAAAAGTGCTCTTTGCATCATAAAAGCTCCAGAACTGAAGGAAAGTAGCCCAAAAGTGGTTTCAGTTTTTCGGAATCATACGCTTGATATTGATATGATCAACTCAATTTTACATTATTTTACAAAGCAATAAGTCAAGTCTAATATTTGAGTAATTTAGTACGGGCTATAATTAAGATCACAAAATTAAAAATTAGAACCAACAAATTGTAGAGCAAACGGACACAATACTAATATAGCTTAATATATAGCCAAATAAAAATGCCAGTGTGAGGATTTAATCATCTTCACACTGGCATTTTTTCATCAATAATTTAAGAGCAATATAGTATCAACGCTTATTCTTACCGCGGTTTGCGTGTACTTTCATTTTTGCTTTCATTTTTCTTTTATCCGCTGAGCGACCACGACTTTGACGTGAATGGTCTTCTTTTACTACTCGAGCGTTTGGATCAGGTTCGTATCCTTTTAGCCACTCTTGCGGTAAACGAGTTTCAAGCAGGGTTTCAATCGCTTGCAATAAATACTCTTCATTTGAACTCATTAATGAAATAGCTTTACCCGTATGTCCAGCTCGACCAGTACGACCGATACGGTGTATATAATCTTCGGCTTTAAATGGTAATTCATAGTTGATCACACATTCTAACTGTTCAATATCAAGACCACGAGCCGCGATATCTGTTGCGATTAACGCGCGAACTTTACCTGTTTTAAACTCTTCTAGCGCACGTAAACGAGCACCTTGACTTTTATCGCCATTAATAGAAACCGCTTTTATACCATCTTTCTTAAGCTCTTTAACTAGATCATCAGAGCCTTGCTTTGTTTTAGTAAACACAAGCACTTGTTGCCAATTACGAGAACCAATCAAATATGCTAGTAGCTCACTTTTACGATGTTTATCTACAGGATAAATAATTTGCTCTACCGTATCCGCCGTACTATTTGTTGGCGTTACTTGCACTTCTTTTGGTTTGTGCAGCATGTAATGAGCAATTTCTCTTACTTTGGCACTGAACGTTGCTGAGAAAAATAGTGTTTGGTGTTCTGCTGGCATTTTACATAAAATCTTTTTGATATCAGGAATAAAGCCCATATCTAACATACGGTCGGCTTCATCTAACACTAAAAATTCTGCTTGGTTTAAAGTGATCGTATTGATATGAACTAGATCCAATAAGCGCCCTGGTGTAGCGACTACAATATCCGCACCACCCGCTAAATTATCTTTTTGAACATTAATACTCGTACCACCATAAGCAACAACGACTTTAATGTCTGTATTTTTAGTATAACTAACCAAGCTATCAAATACTTGTTGTGCTAATTCACGCGTAGGCGTCAAAATCAAACTGCGGATAACTTTTGAGCCTTGACTACGGTTAGTTGGATTCTCAATCAAACGTTGGATAAGAGGTAAACCAAAAGCGGCTGTTTTACCTGTACCTGTTTGTGCTCCTGCAAGTACATCATGTCCTTGTAATACGAGAGGAATAGCTTGTTGCTGAACAGGTGTCGCCTCTTTAAAACCTAATTCCGATACGGTATTAAGAAGCTGTTCAGATAACCCTAATGAAGCAAATGACATGATGAACCTTTGATTGGCAATAATTTGCGCCGATTGTAGCAAAAGTAAATCAAGAACCCTAAGCTAAGTTTATCACCTGATAAAAATCATCATTTTATTTCCCAATATAAATGCTATAAAAATGAGATTACTGGCTAAAACCTCAAGAAAAATAGTCTGTATATATTTCTCTTTAAATTGAATAAAACTCTCAACTTTAGTTCAATATCTTAGTTTGATTGCAATTTTTTCTGCGTAAAATATTCCATTCTTACATCAACTAACTTTTCCCACACAACTTCTCTACAAATATTTGTTATTTCATTACGTTAGGGTAATGCAAAAAAACAGTATACTTTGCGATACGCTAGATTATCTTAGAAAAGTTCAAAATTGACACACATCGTTCAATTTAAAGGCAAATAGACTATTTGTATGCATTTAAGGGTTTACAAGATAAGAGTAAGCCACTACTATACGCGGCATGGAGGGATGGCTGAGTGGTCGAAAGCACCGGTCTTGAAAACCGGCAACCGTTAATAGCGGTTCTAGGGTTCAAATCCCTATCCCTCCACCAAATTAAAAGATTAAACCGCTGTTTTTACAACGGTTTTTTTGTATCTGTACTATCGAAAATCACCTTGCACAGAAAGGTGGCACAGATGTACTTATTAAGACTCCCAAATAGCGTGTACTATACTCGTATCGCTACTCCACTTTCACTCCGTCATACCTTTACTGACAAGTTAAAACGTGAGAATGTCGAAGAGCATGTAGTGTCTGAAATTGTAGGCCATAAACATCAAAACATGACCTACGGAAGATCGCATTTTCTAACTCGTTTTTTTCCCAAAGTTTGTTAGTGCGAGATTGAACTTGAATTCAATTTCTGCAATTAGGCTTACTATTTTATGCCTAGAACTCTAAGTAGGTGGCATAATTCACCATGCCACTACAATTCGTTTATTAGTAATGTTTGTCCCAAACAAAACATACCTAACTTTAAACACTTATCCTAATATAAATATCATAATAAATCAGGTCGCTTTATTGAGGTTGCTCTAACGTATGATTTTTCCATTTATCTAGAATAAAATCAGCCAATTCCTTACTACGAAATAGCAATGACGGGTGATTATCACGAACTCGCTTCATAATATAAACCTGCCCGTTACCACGCAAAATAACATAATCCTTATTATTCATAGTAATCAAGCCATTTTCAATATTAGAAACAGTAATGCTTCCTTTACTAATCTCACTAAGAACAGGATTTGAGTCCCAATTGGCTGATTTGTCATCAAGATGATAATAACTATTTCCATCGATATTCATACCAGTTAAAGGAAAACTATCAACCCCTAACAATTGATTAGTAATCAACTCCGTTGAACTTGGTTTCAAGTACATTTGAAGATCACCATCAATAGATGTAGCTAAGGCAAATTTATTATCTATAAAAACAAAGTCATCTTGCATATCAGAACGACAAATTCCTGCGGTATAAGCAACCTCACAACCCTCTCCATTATCAGGAAATGTCATAAAAAATGAATTCGGATTAAATTTATCAAACATTAATTCATATAACTCACCCCCAATAGAAACCGTCTTTTTCTTGATATCAAACTGCCAATTTGCTAGCTCATCATCTCCCGTTCTCCAAAAATCATTGAAACTCATCGATGTATATTTAGTATTATCTAAAAATTTATGCAGTGGTGGTTGCATTGGCACTGTTGACGCTAGACCTGTATCAGATAAGTAAATATTAAAACTATCAAGATCTTCATCTTTATTTACCAAGGTATCAATCTCGTCCTTAATCGTTTTAATTTGTTTATCAAAAATATCACTTCCCAAATCTTTATTTAATTCACTTACCACACTACGAGCAAAGAGGTGCACCTTTTTAGCTTCTGGATTAGAGGCCTTTAATGCAATGTAATCTTGACTTAACACATCAACATCATAACCAAGCTCTGTGGCTAATTCTTGAAGCGTTTTGTTTTGTGCCTTTGCAATAGTAGTAAATGGCGTAATTACCGATCCAACACCATTAGCTACAAGCCTAAAGCTTTGATCTATCGTCCCGCCTTTGTCACTATCACGTGTTTTACCTACAATTGCTTCAACGATAACATCAAAACCTTTATCTTTAACTGGTATGGCAATAACACCAGACTCATTTGTTAATTGCTTTAATTTCTCATCATTATCTGGTAAGCCGTTTTCATTACGATCAATATAAACTTCAGCATCAACTAAATAGCCATCGATAGCTTTAAGAAAATGAGTGTCAGAATTTGAATTATTAGACTTATCTGATTCATTACAGCCAGTTAACAAAGCGGCTATTAAACTCATGCATGCTGTTAATTTCGAGTGTGTCATACGGATCCTCGTGTATTAATTATTCTTCTAAATGAAGAGGTGAATGTACTCGAAGTAGACAGAATGCGGATCAGTAAAAATTACTAGGTTTGATTGAAATTCAAACCGAAAAGAACTACTTACGAATAATTTGATGTTATTTCGAACAATTGCATTATCATAATTATGTTTCTGAAAAAAATTAATAGTAACGAGGATTACAAATAGTTATAGTTCGCGCCACATTATCAGCCTACGGGCTATATTTATTAAAATAAATAAGTAGATCCTCGTGAATAGCACTTCTTTTCTTTATGGCTTACGCTATGTCATTACATTTATCGTTCTATATCAATTTTCGCTATTATTTTTAGCAGATCCACATGCCTCCGCATTAAGTACCTTTTTTCCTGCTCCTGCCTTTATATTGGCAATTAGTTTTATTCAAGGTTTAAAGGTACTGCCACTTATTTATATTTGTGCCACTTTAGCTAGTTTTTTTGATGTTCCTCCTTGGGAGTTAACATCGTTCAATTGGTTACATATTTTACGTCAAACCTTAACTTATGGCTTGTCTGGTATCGTATTAAAATGGTTATTAGGTTCTAAAACATTCTGTATTATTCACGTAAAAACACTTTGGCCTTTTATCATAACGTGTCTAGTCTCAACGTTAATTTCTAGTATGCTTGCATCTGCTCTCTTTTATCATTATGGATTTATCAACTGGCAAAATATTCATAAACTCTTTATATCCTTTTTTATCGGTGATTTCACTGGGTTATTAATGTTTACTCTCCTCGCTTTTTGGCTAGAGTATACTGCTTATAATCGGAATGTAAGGACGCAATTGCTGCTCCTAAAACGTAGCGTGCACTCTTTAATACTAGTGCATTGTTTTCTTGCTATTTCACTTAGTGCTGGGCTTTTTATCTTAGTAACTTTAAAGCCTGAGCTTGCTACATATCACTATTTGCTTCTTCTTCCTGTCACATTAATCTCAGCCAAATATGGTCTAAAATCAGGGATAACTACCGCATTTATTGTTAACTTATTCGTTGCATTTATTTTCATCTACACTGAAACAACAATATATACAGTAACTGAGATACAAACGTTATTTGCAGTCATTGCATTTATTGCTCTGTTACTCGGGACTTATTACGATAATCAAAAAATATCAAATGAGCGTTTACGTAATAGTGAAATGATGTTGGCGAACTTGGCGCAAAAGTCATCATTAAGTGAACTAGGAGCAACCATTGCACACGAAGTTGCCTCACCTCTACAAGCCGCATTAACCACTAGTCAGCTATCTATCGACCTGCTCAAAAAAGGAAAGGATGTTAGCCGAAGCTTACTACTAGAACTTAACCAAGATGTAGCATTTGCTTTAAGTAAAGCGGTGCAAATTCACCATCGAATTTACAAAGGTATCCTTGCAAAGGAAACTCTTTATATTGAGGAAATAATATTATCAAATTGCGTTAATGACGCTCTACGTTTACTGAATGATCTATGTAGGAATAATCAAGTTCAATTCAAAGGTATCGATAGTCTCTTTAACGTGATCATAAAAGCCGACCGCCTTTGTATGACGCAAGTCTTCATTAATTTAATTAAAAATGCAATTCAAGCAGATGCTACTTATGTTGAAATTTCAGCACGAACAAGTCATGGATATGTAGAGATAAATATAACTAATAATGGTAAAGATATTGACAATGTTGTCGCTGACCGTATTTTTGATAGCTTATTTACCACAAAAAAAGATGGCTTCGGATTAGGCTTATCGGTTTGTCGAACAATGTTAGAAGGCTTTGGTGGAAAAATAAAATTAATACACAAAGAAAAAACACACCATAAAACAGGTGCAACATTCCAACTCTATTTACCTACAGTTAACACATTATCATGACCGTATATTTTATTGATGACGACCCACTATTATTAAAAGCAATGACACGATTATTTCTTATTAATAACCTAAATTGCAAAGGATTTTCCTCTGCAACGGCATTTTTAGAGAGCATTAAAGTAACTTATGAACCTGCATGTATTATACTCGATCTACGCATGCCAGAAATGAGTGGATTAGAACTGCAAAATAAACTAAATGAAATAATGCCTCATTGGCCAATTATTTTTTTAACGGGTCATAGTCAAGTCCATATTGTGGTCGAAGCTATAAAAAAAGGGGCTATCGATTTTTTAGAAAAACCAATTGATAACCATATTTTACTAGAAACCATCAATACTGCATTAATTCGCAGTGGGTCCTTAATTGAGTTTTATCAAGAGAGGCACAAACTGACAAAAAGAGAATGTGTAATAGCTGATTGGCTTGCCTTTGGGTTCTCTTCGAAAGAAATAGCAATAGAATTAAATCTAGCTATTAAAACAGTCGAATACCATAGAGCTAATATTAAATCAAAAATAGATTTAAGCTTATTTAAGAAAAACCTAAAATTAATTTCGTAATATTTAAACTAGCTACATTCAATGTGTCAGTTAAGTAACGGTCGGTGAGCGTCAATGATGAACTTATTGACATTACTACAAATAGCAGTTATTACATCTCTTTGATATCGATTCAATTTGACTTAATATAACGATATATGCTTATTATCTGAATGAAAATAACCTGTATTCAAACAACTCAAAAGGAATGTTCATAAGTAGCATTATCAATACTAACGTACTCCTTAGAACAAATACAACGCCTAAATATTGATACTTTAGGTGTTGTATCAATATTTAAGAGCTAAGGTTGAATGAGTGATGCTGATTAATCGCTAGATCTTAACAATAAACGACGACCATCTCTTCTACTTTTAGAAAATAAACATAATTTTAATTACTCTTACGAAAGTAACATTATTTCACCTTCGATTTTATCAAGTAAGTGAATAACGATTTCAGCAGCTTTCTCCATTAATTCTAAATGATGCATTCCTTGAATTTCATCAGCTTCATTAAAAGCCAGAAGTGCTAATCGACCTTCATTATGGACATTAGCATGAGGCTCTTCCAATTGTTTATATGATGAACAATCTGAAAATAACTGTTTCCCACGACCAATATAATACCACTTACCTAAACGACACTGATGATGGTCTGCTACATCTGAACTACTGAAATCTCGCTTATGAACTCGTTGATATATATTTGCTTTCCACACAACGTGGTCTAATTGTACTAATCTTAAAAAAATGGAAGAATAAATAGATTCAACTAGAGAATACAATTGTTGTGACTTATTAACTAAAGATGTCACAATCTCGACTAATTCATTAATCCTTTCACTTAAATGAGCACATTGTTGTTCAATTAACTGCGCACTTTGATCACAACGCAGAGTATTATCACTAATATTACTTACTTCTAACTGAATCTGGCTCGCTGCTATACTTGCATTTTGTGCTAATTTTCTCACTTCGTCAGCAACCACGGCAAATCCGCGACCATGCTCACCTGCTCTTGCCGCTTCTATCGCTGCATTTAATGCCAATAAATTAGTCTGATCTGAAACAGAATTAATCGTAATAACGAATTGACTAATATCTGTTGAATTTATTTTTAACACATCAAGAGAATTGCCACTATTAGTTACTTCTATCATCAACTCACTTAATATACTGCTAAATGCAGTTAAAATAGAAATGCCATCACGGTTATCTTTTACATTTTGTTCCAGATATCCTTTTAGCTTATCCACAGATGTCGCCATATTTGTGCGTATATGTTCAATTGGTGATATTGTTTGTAATAAACTATTTGAAAATGCGATCTGCACTCTCAGCAGTTGATCTTGTTGTTCTAGATCATTTTGTTGATTACTAAGTTCATTATCTTTCTCGATAATTTTATATTGTAATTGTTCAATTGCATGTTGAAGCTCATTAATTTTTTCTTCGTGGAAATGTGTTTTTCTAAAAATATCGAAAGATAACATGGTAGATCTAACCTCTATAATACGCATAGTCATTAATAAACTACGTACTTAATTATTCCTATACTAATTATATCGCATTGTTAGCCTAAAATCACCTCACTACAATAATAACCGCCCATTAACATAACTCCAACCACATCAACTAATTGATATATTAAATTTTAAATTGATATACGTTTGCTTACATTGTATTGGATTAGCTATCAACAATACTAACTCAGCTTTTCTGCACTCATTTATTCATACATGCCTACCTAAAGCATAAATAAAAAGCAAATTGTGCAATTAAAGAGCAAACGCGTCATTTGCATGAATTAAAGGTTTACAATTAAAAGGTCTATATCTATTATATAGGCATTGGAGGGATGGCTGAGTGGTCGAAAGCACCGGTCTTGAAAACCGGCAACCGTTAATAGCGGTTCTAGGGTTCAAATCCCTATCCCTCCACCAAACATTAAGCCCTTGATTATTCAAGGGCTTTTTTCATACTTCAAACTAAACCTACTATACTCACACTTGTTTTACTAAATTATAACGATTTTCCTTTTATTTAAAATAATTCACACCTTACTAATCAATATAATAAAGTATTTTGGTTGTATCAAAATTAATTTTCTTTTATTTTTTCTCTACAGCACTAATTTTAGTTTTACTTTCAATACAGTCTACTAAATGTACATTTAATTAAAATAAATTAAGATATATGATAATTAATTAAAAATATTAGAATCTACATTTAAGAATGTGCTCACTCAATATACAAGGTTCATCTATGTCTTTAAAAGCAAAATTACTCGTTTCAATGTTTATATTCATAACAATAATAATCACAACACTCACAACTATTACATATATAACTCAAAAGAATAATTTACATTCTCAAATTCATTCCGAAACTATGAATATAGGTAAAGTTCAAGCTGAGCGATTTGGTGAATGGTTACTATTACACAAAGACATTGTAAACTCTTTAGCTCAAGACATTAATAATGGTGATGTCATTTTCGCGTTACAACAAGCACAGAAAATTGGTGAATTACAACTAACTTATTTTGCGGAAAATAATGGTCGAATGAGAGACTCAGATACGAGCATTGATCGTACCGCATACGATCCATTAACTAAATCGTGGTATAATAACGCTTTAGAAAAAAATACATTAATGACCACAAAACCAAGCTATAGTGCGTCAAGTAAAGATATTTTGCGTATCATGATCGTATCCCCTACGCCAAGCAAAAATGGCGTAGTCGGCGCTAATTTACCGATTGATTCATTGATTAAAAAAGTGAATAACATTCAATTACCCGCTAATGGTAAAACTATTTTAATTCATAACAATGGCATGATTTTAGCTCATTACGATCCTGACAATACTTTAAAACCTATTTCAGACATTGAACCTGCATTAACAGCTACAGTATTAAATAAAATAATGAATGCAAATGAAATGTTGAACATTACATTTCAGAGTGACCATGAAAACAAAAGCATATGGGGAAGTAAAATTCCTAATAGTGACTGGAGCCTAGTTTACATTCTCGATCAGAAAAAAATAGATGCTCCATTAAGAGAACTATTAATCAATAACTTAACACCAGCAGTGATATTACTATTAATTAGCCTTGTTATCACTGCACTATTAATTGGATTTTTACTTAAACCATTAAATGACATCACCAATTCCTTGCGAAAAATTATTGAAGGCGAGGGAGACCTAACACAAAAAATTACACCAAAATACATGGATGAGATTGGTTTACTTGCCACTTATTTTAATACCTTTATAGAAGGTATGCACACCATGATTTCTCGTTTACGTGATATTTCTATTGAACTAGAAATTCAATCTCAACAATCTCTTAAAAATACAAATTTAAGTAAAATTAATATCCAAGATCAACAAGATGAAATTAACCTTATTGCAACAGCTATACATGAAATGGCAGCGACCACTCAAGAAATTGCATACAACACAGAAAATGCAGCAAAAGAAGCGAATAACGCAGTAGATTTTTCAATGAACAGTGCGTCAAAAATGAATGAAAGCCAGCAAGCAATTAATGACTTATCCAATAAAACTAAAACTGCAATGGATGTTGTTTATACTTTAAACATCCACTCTCAAAATATATCGATAATATTATCTACAATTAAAAACATTTCAGAACAAACTAATTTATTAGCATTAAATGCAGCTATCGAAGCCGCTCGTGCAGGAGAGCATGGTAGAGGTTTCTCCGTTGTTGCTGATGAAGTTCGCATGTTAAGCCAACGTACACACGCATCAACGGAAGAAATACAAACAACCATTGAAGCCTTACAAGCAGTCATTCAAAATGCTATTGATATCATGGATGAAAGCCATTCACTTGCCGACAATAGCGTATCGAATGTTCAACATGTCTCTCAATCTTTAACTGTGATTAATCAAGTTATCAATCAAATTAATGATATGACCACGACTATTGCCACCTCAGCTGAAGAACAAACTGCTGTTACTAATGAAATCAATCAAAATACTCTTGCGATTCGAGATTCAACAGTATCATTAGTCGCTGATTTAATAAATGCCGAAGAACAGTCTGCAATATTGGCTGATTTAGCGAATAATTTAAAGCAAGAAATCGCACATTTTAAATTGTAATAATACTCAATTTACGAATTCTCCCCCTCCGTGCGACATTACATCAATGTCGCATGGAAGGAGGGATAATTCTTAGCTTCTATTAAATAAGATCTTCAGAAAATTAAGATTTATTTCTATTTACCAATCAATAAAGCATCGTGACCACTAATCGCTTGATATGCTCGTAAATCAAACAATGGCATGATCGAGTAGATATGATCAAAAATATCAGCTTGCACACCTTCGTAAACTACCCAATCTGTATTATTGGTAAACGCATAGATCTGTAATGGTAATCCCTCCGGAGTTGGTTCTAATTGACGCACCATAAACATCATGTATGGATGAATGTCTTTATGAGTACGTAAATAAGAAGCTAAATAGGCACGGAAAATTCCCATATTAGTCATTTGACGGATATTACCCAAATGCGGAATATCATCTAACTCCTCATTAAATGTTTTTATCTCTTTTGTTTTTTCAAACAGATACTCTCTAAGAATACGAATTTCTTTTAGTGACTCAATCTCTTCATCTGTCATAAAGCGAATCGAATTAACATCAATGTTAACCGCACGTTTAATGCGTCGGCCACCAGAATCTGACATACCTTGCCAGTTAATAAACGCATTTTGAACTAATGCATATGCGGGGATCATACTGAGGGTATTATCAAAATTTCGGACCTTTACCGTCGTTAATGAAATCTCTTCTACTGTGCCATTTGCTTTAAACGAATCCATTTCAATCCAATCATTCAAACTGATCATACGGTTAGCAGAAAGCTGTATACCGGCAACAAAACCCAAAATAGTGTCTTTAAATACCAACATAACAAACCCGGTTGCCACCCCTAATCCACTTAAGAATATCACCGGAGATTCATTAGCAAGGATAGACATAGAAACGACGATCCCGACAAAAAAAGCAAATAGCTTAGTCAGCTGGACAAAACTCTTGATTGGCATTCGGCGTGTAATGCCTTTAGATGTCGCAAAATCATTAAGAGCATCAAGTAATGCAAACAGCATGGATAAGAAGATAACAAGAATCGAAATACTCAGAACTTTATCAGTAATAGCCGAGAGTAACGTATAGTGGCCAAGAGCCAGAGGGATCAGTAAATCCAGAATAGTAATAGGGACAAGCAGAGTCAACTTTTCGAACACGTTGTTATTTAAAAAACTCTCTAATAAAGGTTTATTCGCTCGATGGAGGATATTTGTGATCGTCCGAATAATAATATGTCGAGTAATCAGATAACTAATAATAGCAACCACGATGACAGCAAGAACAAATACAACCGTAAGTTCTAAACCATAAGGGTCACTATTTATGCCGAAAGAGGTTAATTTAGCTGAAATATAATTACGTACATGATGATCTAACAAGTTGTCGTCCTTATTTTCTTATTCACTTAAAAAATGAAGAATATGGCATGAATATACCGATTTAAAACAATAATTTTAAGCTATTAAATTGATTCTACAAGTACTAATTTTAGTCTATATATGTTCGTAAAAAGTATGAATGTACGCATTATAATTCCAAGCCGCTTCTTTCTTATACAAGAAGATTACAATGCGAGCTAAATCACAAAATATGAAAACTAAGTTTGCCTTTGATTCACATCATATGTTTTAGACTACAATAATTAAGTCCCTTACATTTAACTCAGAGGTTAAAATGGAAAATCAAACGTCAAGTCAGGCATTAATTTCAAAAAGCTGGAAATATTTTATTATTGTTGGCGTCATTGTCGCGCTTGCAGGGTTAGGGGCAACGAGCCTACCTGTAATTGCTGGTGTAACGATTTCAACGATCATCGGCACCTTATTATTAATTACAGGTCTTGTTCAGGTTTACCATACTTTCCGTATTCATTCTTGGAAAGAAAAATTATGGTACGTATTAAGTGCACTACTCTATATTGTTGGCGGTTTATTTATTCTCTTTAACCCGCTAGAAGGTCTTATGACAATAACAACAATAATGGTTGTTGTAATGATTTTTAACGGTCTAACACGTATGATTTTTGGGATGACAAATAGAAGTCTTCCTGGTAGCGGTATGGTGATTTTAAGTGGTCTACTCTCCGTTGTTATTGGAGGATATTTCTTCTTTCTACTAGATAATCCTGAGTTCTCATTATCATTATTAGGTACTTTTGTTGGTGTTTCATTACTACTAGAAGGGATCAGCTTTATTTTTCTTGGCTTACAAATGAAAAAGCTAGTAAATAATAAATAGTCTCCTGATTAAATAAGTATAATTAATACATAAAAAAGCCTCTTAGGGGAATTAAGAGGCTTTGGATTAGCTTAGAGCAAACTTGTTATTTTAAGTTATCTTGAATCAATGATAGTGCCGTTTTCATTGCGCCTTTGGTTGAACATTCAACTTGGCGAATGTTCGTGAAACGTTCACCTTCTTTTACTGGAATATCATGAGCAAGGATGATGAACTTCGCGTTCGCAACATCTTTCGCTGTCAGCTTATTCATTAAACCATTAGAGCCTTGTGTCTCAACTTTAATCTTGATACCTGCTGCTGCACCCGCTTTCTCTAGCGCTTTTGCTGCCATGAATGTGTGCGCAACACCTGAAGGACAACAAGTAACCGCAAGAACATCGTACTCGCCTTCACCAGCAACTGGTGCCGCTGTTTGTGTTTGTGTTTGTACTGGAGCGGTTGCAACAGCGTCATTTTCTTCTACATAAACCGGCTTCCAAAAGCCAACGATTAATGCCGTTGTTAATGAACCTAAAACAATACCAACCACGTACATTGGGATGTTGCTAGATACCGGAGCGGTAATTAATCCACCCCAAGGTGCATGAAGTAACACATCAGTCATAAAGCCGAACACACAACCAACCATACCACCAGCAACGATAGATGGAAGAACACGCATTGGGTCATTTGCTGCGAATGGGATAGCACCTTCAGAGATACCAATTGAACCCATGATTGCTGCTGCTTTACCTGCTTCTTGCTCTTCTTTAGAGAATTTCTTCTTAAACATGAAAGTAGCAAGTGCCATGCCTAGCGGCGGAGTACAAATCGCGATACCAACACCACCCATCAACCATGGTTGTGTATTTACTTGAGTTTGAGCGAACAAGGTTGCTACTTTATTGATTGGGCCACCCATATCAAATGCCGTCATACCACCAAGAATCGCACCAAGAACCGCTTTAGAAGAACCCGCCATTGATGCTAAAAATTCGTTCATCGCAATCATGAATGAAGAGATAGCAGCGCCTAGGCCCCACATAACGATACCCGCAGAGACTAATGTACCAACTAGAGGGTAAATAAAGTACACACCAAGCGCACTTAGGTGAGCCGGAATAGGAAGCTTCTTAAGTTGAAGTACCACACCGCCAGCGATAAAACCGGCAATGATACAGCCAAGGAAACCACCACCCAAATCAGCCATAATACCTGATGCAATAAATGCTGGCGCTAACGCTGGTTTGTCTGCAATTGAGTAACCAATGAAGCCACCAAGAATAATAGGGAAAAGTACAAGGCCTTTGATCGCAATGGTAGAAATATCCGCTAAGATACCCGTATCAGGAACGGCACCCTTACCTGTTGCCATTACCGCTAGAGCTAATAAAACCCCACCAGCAACCACGAATGGAAGCATGTGAGACGTACCAAAAAGTAAATGCCCTTTTAGTGTAGATAAAGTTTTTTTCCAATCAGTTGGACTTTGCGTTGCAGTCATCGTTGACATAAGAAGTATTCCTAAAAGTGAAATTAATTAATCAATAGGTCTAAAATTTCTTGTTCCGTTGTCGCTTTGTGTATGTCGGCAATTAAGTCATCACCGAACTTTTCAAATAACGCTTGTAGTGCATAAATGTGGTGATCGCCGCTTTCTGGTGAAGCAATCATAAAAAATACGGTTGGTTGGTCATCATCTGCATCGTATTCAATGGCAGTTTTTGCAACACCAATAGCAATAGCGGGTTCAATAACAGCGGCATTTTTAGTATGAGGATAAGCGATGCCCATATCAGAGGTAACACACTGTGCCTCACGCTCATAAATACCGGCTAAAAAGTTTTCTTTATTATCAATACGGTTATTTTGTAATAACATCTCAGCTAATTCAGAAAATACGCCATCTTTGGTCGTTGCTTCTAAATTCAATTTAATTAGATTGGTATTTACTAGTGTCGTGATCATGGTATTGCCCTTAATAAGAATTTTTACTTAATTCAAACTGCATTAAGTTGACAAGGGAATAATATGAATTTAATCGAGTATTGGTAAGATGACATTTCAAGCATTTACTGGATTTTTGTACCCGTAGAATCAAAGTGTGATGGCAGTAACAATTATGTCGTTAAAAAAAGATAGAAAGTAAAGAAACCAGCAAATCACCGAGCAAACCACCTTAATTAACAATGAGTTACATAAATTTAAAATAAAGGGATGATTTAAAAATCGATAAAAAATGAATACACAGAAAGAACCATGGACAAAAATAGAGGTAAAGCACATTAAATATGTGTCATTTAATGTGCTTTAGTTTTCGTTATAACGGATATATTTGAAATGGAAAAATCTGACTATTTAACCATAGCATTACAATAAGCATTGATTATTCAATATCATTAATAATAATATTTTTCGTGCCACGCTTAGCTTTATACAATAATTCATCTGCGGCTTTATAAGTATTCTTATTTACATCAGAAAAACTTAACCCACCACTAATGGTCACGATAATTTCATCGTTCCAAATTACATTTTCGATACTATGCCTAATATCTTCAGCTAACTTAATTGCACGTTCTTTATTGTTCTCATCAAAGATAACAACAAACTCTTCACCACCAATACGATAACATTGCTGCTCATTGCCAAGTGCAACTTTAAGAACATTCGCGACCTTAACTAGAACGTAATCACCAACATCATGTCCGTAATTATCATTAATCGATTTAAAATTATCAATATCTAAAATCAAAAAGCCATGATCGCTTTTCATCGCCTTATCATAATCAATCATAAACTTTCGACGGTTTAGGCAGCGAGTTAATGGATCTGTGAAATTTTCAACATTTAGATATTTAATTTTTAAAATGGTAAATAATAATAATACTGAGATGCTC
>NZ_CAMLHO010000034.1 GCF_946479765.1 uncultured Aliivibrio sp. | reverse complement strand
TAATGTGGGTGGTGGATTAGGAATCAATACCAACGCACGTAGAACTTTAGGTAAAGGAGGACATCTAGTTACTAACGGTTTGCTGTATGCTTTACTGATCTGTCTCTTAATGGCTTATATCCTTGGGGCAGGGGATCTATTGAATAAATTATTACGTAATATTGGTTTTGATTTATCTCTAGTACAAAGCCAAGTTGCGTTTACTTTAATTGCGGGTGTAATTGTTGCATCTGGTACCGCGGTGATTGATAAGTTAAACCGCGTTTTATTTGCCATCATGTTGTTGATGCTTTTACTTACGCTTGTCTTCTTGGTTCCAGGAATTTCATTAGATAACTTAACTCAAGTATCAAACTCAAACCCATCAGAACTGATACAAACCAGTGCGATTATTTTTACTAGCTTTGGTTTTATGGTTGTTATTCCTTCATTAGTTTCTTATAACCATGAAGCAACACCTAAGCAGTTGAGAAACATGGTTATTGTTGGTTCTTCTATTCCTTTAGTTTGTTACCTAGTGTGGCTATATGCGGTGGTTGGTAACTTAACCCCTGAGCAAATTACGCACTTCTCTAATGTGTCAGAACTGATTTCAGTATTTAGTGCTGATCATGCATTTATTAATGCAGTACTTTCTAGTTTTACTGGTCTTGCATTATTAACGTCTTTCTTAGGTGTGGCGATGGCTTTGTTTACTCAAAATGAAGACACGTTTAAACAAAATAAAGTAGTGACTTACGTTATTAGCTTTATCCTACCTTTATTGGGTGCCGTTTTCGCAGCAGATCAGTTTTTATCTGTATTAAGCTATGCCGGTATTATTCTGGTTTTCCTCGCTGTATTTATTCCATTAGCGATGGTTATTAAACTTAGACAAACAGATATACATGCTAAAAGCTACTTAGCTGAAGGCGGGGTAGCAATGCTAATATTCTCGTTCATTTTTGGTAGTTTCTTACTGATATCACAAGTTATCTAGTTATATTGTGCTCTACTTTTTTATGAGTAGAGCACCTCTTTCTCGCTCTTAATGAGCCTCCAATCTCTAAAATTAAGAATAAGTAATGAATTTTAAATTATTTGGCAGTGCATTGATTTTATCTGGCACGGCACTTGGCGCTGGAATGTTAGCTATTCCAATGGTATTAGCGCAATTTGGTCTGTTTTACAGCACGTTACTGATGCTTGCTATTTGTGCAGGCACAACATATTCAGCTTTACTGTTAACCGAAGCATGCTCTAAAACAGAATTAGCTTTTGGTATTAATACCGTTGCGAATAGAACCTTAGGTAAGGGTGGCCAAGTGGTCACCAATATTTTGTTTTATTTACTGCTATTTTGTATGTTAATTGCCTATATTTTAGGAGCTGCTGACTTAATTAAGCGCATCTTCTCAATGTTTACTATTGAGATGAGTATTGAAACTGCTCAAATTGGTTTTACTCTTGTCGCTAGTGTATTTGTGGTGTGTGGTACTCAAATAATCGATAAGTTAAATCGTGTTTTGTTTTTGTTCATGGTTTCAATGCTTGCGATTACATTAGTGATATTAGTCCCTGGTATTTCAGTAGATAACTTAACGCAAGTAACGAATACAGATAAAGGAATGCTGCTCAATACCAGCACTATTTTATTTACTAGTTTTGCCTCTATGCCAGTTATCCCATCGCTTGTTGCGTATAACAAAGAAGCGACAAGTAAACAGCTTAGAAATATGGTTATTTTAGGATCAATCATTCCTCTGGTTTGTTATCTCGTTTGGTTGTATGCCGTTGTCGGTAATCTAAATGCAAATGATATTACGCATTTTTCTAATATTTCAGATTTGATCCAAACCTTTAGCGCTAAGAACGAATACATTGAAATCATTCTTTCTGTTTTTACGTCATTAGCGTTACTGACGTCATTCTTAGGGGTGGCAATGGCGCTTTATAACCAGAATAAAGATATGATCTCACACAATAAAATAGTGGTGTATGTGTGTACTTTTATTCTTCCACTGCTAGGTGCAAGCCTTGCCGCTGATCAGTTCTTATCGGTATTGGGTTATGCTGGGGTGATCTTAGTATTCCTCGCTATTTTCATTCCATTGGCGATGGTGATTGCTTTAAGAAAGAAAGTAAAAGAGGAAGATAAGTTACTGCCTCATACCTATCAGGCTGAAGGTGGGAAAATAGCCCTAGGAGTGACATTAATGTTTGGTCTTTTATTATTAATTAGCCAAATTTAATAGAAATTATGATCTAATCCTCTACAATTAACGTAAAAGGTAATGTGTTATTTGTAGAGGGTAAGCAAAATGAAAATTTTAATAATCAGTATCGCTGCTTTATTACTTGCAGCATGTTCAAGTACTCCAGCACCAACATCAAACGTAGACAGTGATTGGAATACCTTTGGTTATGAAAGAGCCATGAAAGGTTGGGTTGTTCAATCTAAATCAAAATTGACTAAATTAGCCGAAGGTAAGATGGTTAGTGATGCTAACTATCAAGCATACGTTACCGGTTATAATAAAGGACAGGAAGAATACTGTGATCAAAGCGCTTATATGCTAGGTGTCGTTGGTAAGCAGTATAACGGTATTTGTGATAAATCAGACCCGTTCTTCCGCCAAGATTATGTTAGTGGAATGCAATCTACGGCTGGTGGGATGTAATTTAGTTTAGTTACTTTATATTATTGGATGAATAGATAACAAGAGGGTAAGAGGTATGAGAGTAACCTTAATTGTGATTGTTTCACTTTTCCTTGCTGCGTGTTCAAGTACAGCACCATTAACATCTACACAAGACAGTGATTGGGGTACTTATGGTTTAGAAACTGGCCAAAAAGGCTGGAATTTTGAATCTAAAGAACAAATAGTCGAGCTTTTAGATGGCAAGGAATTTAAGGCTTCTAATTATGATGCGTATGTTGCTGGATATCAGAAAGGATTGCAGGGATATTGTGAGCAAGACGCGTTTGAGTTAGGAACTAAAGGCGGAGTTTATACTGGAGTTTGTGACAGTATAAATAAAGAGTTCAAATATGAATACTTACGAGGTAATAACTCGACTAAAAGAGGCATGTAATGTATATCTGATTACTTGTTAATTGATAAAAAAATGGTGGATAATTATCCGCCATTTTTATATGAAGATTTAAATCAGATCACTTTAATGATATTAAAGCGGCCCATTTTTTTTAAAATAGGTAAAAAATCTTTGTTCACTTCTAGCATGACTTTTTTGGCTTTACTGTAAGCACTTAATTTATCATTACCATTACCATGAGAGAATAAACGACTCTTTGGTTTATATTCGCCATCAACGATCTCTTTCCAACGAACAATATAATAATCAGTAGTACGAACTTCTCCAGAATGCAGAGTACGTTTTTTCGTGATGATATCTGGTTCTAGACTGTGAGGTAAGCGTTCAAATAGGCTAGGGTAGTTGAGTACCATACTCCAACAGTCCCCCCACAGTGCTTTGCCCATTTTATTGCGTTGTTTTATCGCTTCTTTCAAGGCTTTTTCTCTGCCTTCTTTTAAACAACCCACAGAGCGGTTATACATCCCATCATCGGGAGTATGGATGTGGATTTTAACGCAGTTAAATGAATGAGAAATAAAGCGGTGATCGCTATCCATCCCTGTCCATTCAGCTCGTAATTTTTGTGCTCTTGGAGAAAGTGTGTGCTTTTTCTTATTCATCATAGGAATGTACTAATTATTTGCATAAGGCCATTATTACAGTAACTGAGTCATTTGTTAATAGCTAGAGCGTTTTTATTCATTACTTTATTGTATATATTTAGTATAGGAAGAGATAACGAAAAAGGGGATAAGGGTGAACAAGAAGTGAGAAAAAATAAAAAGAGGGCGATATACGCCCTCATAATTCAGTAAAGTAAATTCTGATTAACAGATAACTTTAATCGCTAGGCCACCTTGAGAGGTTTCACGATATTTAGCATTCATGTCTTTACCTGTCTCAAGCATGGTTTCGATAACTTTGTCTAAAGAAACGCGAGGAGCAGATGAACGACGAAGCGCCATACGAGTTGAATTTATTGCTTTAACTGCGGCAATACCATTACGCTCAATACAAGGCACTTGTACTTGTCCAGCAACAGGATCACACGTTAAGCCTAGGTTATGTTCCATACCAATCTCAGCAGCCATACAGACTTGCTCAGGGCTTCCACCCATCAATTCAGCAAGACCTGCCGCAGCCATTGAACAAGCAACGCCCACTTCACCTTGACAACCTACTTCAGCGCCAGAAATTGATGCATTTTGCTTGTAAAGACCACCAATTGCGCCAGAAGCAGCAAAGTAACGGATGTAATCTTTTTCAGTTACTGTTTGAATAAACTTATCGTAGTAAGCTAAAACAGCAGGGATGATGCCACACGCGCCATTTGTTGGAGCGGTAACCACTCGTCCACCAGCGGCATTTTCTTCATTAACAGCGAATGCAAACATATTCACCCAATCGAGTACTTCCATAGGATCTGTCGAGGTTTTTTCAGAGGTAAGCAATTGTTGACGAAGTGCGGCTGCACGGCGAGGAACTCGAAGAGGTCCAGGAAGAAGGCCTTCAGTGTTCATGCCTTTTTCCATGCAATCGCGCATGGTTTTCCAAATTTTTGCAAAATAAGTACGAACTTCATCTTCTGCAAGAATCGTGTGCTCGTTCTTCATTACTAATGCACTAATAGATAGGCCATGCTCTTTACATAGATTAACTAGTTCTTCTGCACTATTAAAAGAATAAGGCACTTTAATTGGTGATTCTACTTCTTTACCAAAGTGTTCTTCATCAACGATAAAACCACCACCAATAGAGTAGTATGTTTTAGAGTAAGCTACTTCACCATCAATCCACGCATGGATTTGCATACCATTTTCGTGAAGTGAAAGGTTAGATGCGTGGAAGTTCATTCCACCGTCTTTTGGAAATTCTACTGTATGGCAATGCATGCCAACAGGTAGGCGTTCTGTTTCTTCTACACGAGCGATGAAGCCCGGAATAGAGTCAATATCTACGTGTTCTGGCGTGTTACCTGCCAGACCCATAATGATAGCGATATCAGTATGGTGACCTTTCCCTGTCAGTGATAATGAACCGTAAACATCAACAGTGATTTTAGTGATATCACGTAGTTTGCCCATACCACGTAAATCGTCGATAAACTCTTTACCTGCTTTCATTGGGCCAACAGTGTGAGAGCTAGAAGGACCAACTCCGATTTTGTAGATATCAAAAACACTAATCATGTTATTACCTCGAATAAGCCCCCAAAAGAGGGGGCTTTATAATCATTATTATTAACTTCGTATAACTTAGGTTTATATGAATTTATAAACTAGCTATTAAAGAGCGCCGTAGATTACAGAAGTAATCGCCGCAACACCACATAATGCTGTGAAGATTTGCACAGGTGCTGAAGTTTTGTACTTAGCCATAGCTGGTACTTTGCGCATTGCGAACACAGGCATTAGGAATAAGATAGCGGCAATCATTGGCGCACCCATTGTTTCAATCATTCCTAGGATACTAGGGTTAACGATAGAAACGATCCACGTAGTTACAACGATGAAGATTAGAGATCCTTTCTCAACAGTAGCAAGAGGTGCTTTTGTATGAGATTTAGTTAAACCTACAAGACCTTCATGAGCACCAAGGAAGTGACCGAAGTAGCTTGAAGTAATAGCAGCAAATGCAACGATAGGGCCCATGATAGAAATCATTGGAGATTCGTGTACGTTAGCTAGGTAAGAAAGAACAGAGATGTTCTGCGCTTGTGCTTGTGCTAGTTGCTCTGGAGATAGAGAAAGAACGACAGAGAAAACGAAGAACATAACAAAGCTCATCAGCATCATTGCGGCACCGCCAGTGATCATGTCAGTTTTAGCAACTGCATCTTCACCGTATACGCGACGTTGTTCTTTAGAGAACTGGCTGATCACAGGGCTGTGGTTGAAAGAGAAAACAATGATTGGAATTGCTAACCAAACAACTGAAGGCATAGAGCTCCAATCTGGGTCAACAGAAAACATTGATGTGTTCCAACCTGGGATTAAGTAGATAGACAATGCCATTAGGATGAATACAAGAGGGTAAACCATTGCTGATGTTGCTTTCAGCATTAGCTCTTTACCAAATACAACACCACATGTCATCAGAGTGATAAGAACACCTGAAAGTAACCAGCGTGGAATAGATTCCATACCCATTTGGTTAACCATGAAAGAGTCTACTGTGTTTGTAATACCAACACCGTAAATAAGTACAATTGGGTAAATCGCGAAAAAGTAGGCAAAAGTGATTAGGTTCGCGCCAGTTTTACCAAAATGTTCTTCTACTGTATCTGTAATGTCAGCGTCTGGGTTTTTAGCAGACAGAACAAAACGTGCCAAACTTTTGTGTGCAAACCAAGTCATTGGCGCAGCGATTAAAGCAAGAATAACTAGAGGCCAAAAACCACCTGCGCCCGCTTTAATTGGAAGAAATAAAACACCAGCACCTACCGCAGTACCAAATAGAGAAAGACACCATGTGAAGTCTTTATAAGTCCACTTTGTTTTTTTTGCACCTACTGATGCAGTATTTGTTGTTTGCATAATTTATATACTCTTAATTTTTTGGAACAGAAATTTTGGGAACGGCGCTATTGTCGTTATTTTGGCGAGAAAAACTTTGACCCAGATCGACTAATGAAAAAAGATGAATGAAGATCTAAAAATAATTGACAATGATCACAATAGATGTAGCGATAGTATTAGAAAAACTTAGCATTAATGCTAATTTATCTAAGTGTTAATGTAATTCATTGCGTGAATGATTTCAGCGGTAATACCCCAAATGAGTTTTTTCTCAAATGGGATAAAAATTAACTCGTAAGGGTGTTTTTTGTTAAAAACTTTATATCTTGTTGTGTTTTTAGGGTTGAGAAGATGCAATAGCGGTGCTTCGAATGTGCTACTAACCTCACCGTAATCGATTGCGGTAGTATAATTTTTATCAATGAGTGCGACTATAGGGGTTACTTTATAACCGGATATTGTTGGTATTGTGTTAAGTTTTACTAATGGGTTTATCTGTGATGGTAGGATACCAATCTCTTCATTTGTTTCACGAATTGCGGTATGAATAAGGGATAAATCAGAGGGTTCAACCTTGCCTCCGGGGAAGCTAATTTGACTTGGGTGGTGACGTAAATGTGACGCTCTTTGCGTTAAAATCAAATGCAAACCAGAGGGTCTTTTTACCAGAGGAACGAGCACAGCGGCAGGCTTGAAATTGTCATTTTCAAAGCGTGGGTGTTGCAATAATGAGTCACTATAAGAATTCGGCTTATTGAGTAGTAATTGGGTAAGTAAATATCTATCCATAAGCCAAATCCTTTATTGAAGCTGATGATTATAAAATAGGAAGAATTTTTCCTAATTTATGCAGTGTTTCTTCATATTCTAGTTCAACTTTACTATCAGCAACAATACCCCCACCAGCGGCAGCATATAATGTCTGTTTATAAGCAATTAACGTTCGAATAGTAATACTTGTATCCATCGAGCCACAACGGCTGAGATAACCAATACTGCCACAATATAAATTACGGCGATGTGGTTCTAGCTCTTCAATAATTTCCATCGCCCTTATTTTTGGAGCACCAGTGATCGAGCCACCAGGAAAAGAGGCTTTAAGTAGATCACAGGCGGAATATTCCGCTTTTAACTCACCAGTGATGGTACTTACAAGATGATGAACCGCAGGAAAAGATTCAATCTCGAACAGTTTCGGTACTTTTACTGATCCCGGCTTAGCCACTCGGCCTATATCATTACGCAGTAAATCGACAATCATCAAATTTTCAGAGCGATCTTTAGGGCTATTACGCAATATATCTGCTTCTTGAGCATCAAGTATTGGGTCATTTGAGCGTGGACGAGTGCCTTTAATGGGTTTGGTTTCTATTTGTTTATCTTTTACCTGTAAAAAACGTTCAGGAGATACGGAAAGAATCACTAATTCAGGAGTACGTATAAAAGCAGAAAATGGAGCCCCGTTATTCACCGCTAGCTTTTTATAAGCAAGCCATTCTGAGCCTTGATAATCAGCTTGAAAGCGTTGTGCTAAGTTAATTTGATAGCAATCACCTGACTGGAGATAGGCTTGAACCTTCTCAAATTTGGTCGCATATTCTGCTTGGGTCATATTTGATTGCCAATCAGACGTTAGTGAGAATTCTTGTTTTTTCTCTTTTATCGCTACAAATTGCTGTAACCAATCCAGACGATTACTACTTTCTGGTTGTATTAAAGTGAGTGTTGACGTTTTATGATCAGCAATTAATGCCCAATCGTAGATCCCAACCGCCATTTCTGCCGTTGGAATATCTTGTTCAGCGATAGAAGGTATAGATTCAACTCGACGACCTAAATCGTAGCTGAAGTAACCGACTGCTCCTCCAATAAATGGTAATTCGGCAATAGCATCGCAATGAGGCGTTAATCGTTCTTGATAGTGAGCAAGTAATTGAAAAGGACACGCTTTACTGGTTACAGGATCTCTTCCTACTACATTTATGTGAGTGACATCATGGTGAGTCTGTAAAGTGGCAATAGGGTCTGCAACTAAAATATCGTAACGATTATCAACGTGATTTTGAGCGGAAGAATGAAGCAACATTGCCCAAGGATGGTTTTCTATTGCAGAAAATAAATCAATCACAAAATTGGATTGATAATCAAGTAGGGTAATTTGTAGTTTTGCATCTAATTGATTGTTCATTTTGAGTTTTATAACCAGAATGTGATGAGCAACGATAGCCTTGAATAGAGAGCAAGAGTATCATACTGCAAGTTCTAAAAGAAAATAATAGATGGCGAATACTCACGTCATCATATAAAAACATACATACTTTACACGCCATGGAAGCACATATAATAAGAGGGTCTAATGATGACTGTTGGTAAAGAAACTATCATCCGTAATGAAGATGTGATCAGCTCTGTTGCTGATGCATTGCAGTATATTTCTTACTATCATCCACTTGATTTTGTTCAAGCGCTAGAAAAAGCGTATCACAAAGAACAAAGCCAAGCTGCGAAAGATGCGATAGCTCAAATACTAATTAATTCACGTATGTCAGCAGAAGGACGTCGTCCTATTTGTCAAGATACGGGGATCGTAACCTGTTTTGTTAATATAGGTATGAAGGTTCGCTGGGAAGGGGATATGACCGTCCAGCAAATGATAGATGAAGGAACTCGCCAAGCCTACACTAATCCAGATAACCCGCTTCGTGCATCAATATTATCTGATCCTGCTGGCAAACGTATTAATACCAAAGACAATACGCCATCGGTGGTGCACATCAATATGGTTCCGGGTAATACCGTTGAGATTCAAATCGCAGCAAAAGGCGGCGGTTCTGAAAATAAAACCAAAATGGTTATGTTAAACCCATCAGATGATATTGCGGAATGGGTAGAAAAAACATTGCCATTAATGGGCGCGGGTTGGTGCCCACCAGGTATGTTAGGCATTGGTATTGGTGGTACGGCAGAAAAAGCCGCGGTATTAGCGAAAGAATCGTTAATGGGTCACATTGATATTCAAGAATTGATAGACCGTGGTCCAGAAAATGCAGAAGAAGAACTGCGTCTTGATATCTTTAATCGTGTAAATAAACTAGGCATTGGGGCACAAGGCCTCGGTGGCTTAACAACGGTTGTTGATGTAAAAATTAAATCAGCACCGACGCATGCGGCTTCAAAACCTGTATGTATGATCCCTAACTGTGCAGCAACACGCCACATTCATTTTACACTTGATGGTTCAGGCCCTGCTGATCTTCAGCCGCCAAAGCTAGAAGAGTGGCCAGACATCACATGGGAAGCTGGCGCGAATACACGCCGTGTGAATCTTGATGGACTGACCAAAGCTGACGTACAAGAATGGCGCACAGGTGAAACGGTTCTATTAACCGGCAAGATTTTAACGGGTCGTGACGCCGCTCATAAACGTCTGCAAAGCATGATCGAAAGTGGCGAAGGTTTACCTGAAGGTGTCGACTTTAATGGTAAATTTATCTATTACGTTGGTCCTGTTGACGCCGTAGGCGATGAAGCGGTAGGCCCTGCTGGTCCAACAACATCAACACGCATGGATAAGTTTACTGACATGATGTTAGAAACGGGTCTGATGGGAATGATCGGTAAAGCAGAGCGTGGTCCTGCAACCGTTGCTTCTATTAAAGCCAAAAAAGCGGTGTATTTAATGGCCGTAGGGGGTGCTGCGTACCTCGTATCTAAAGCGATTAAAAAAGCACGCGTTGTTGCTTTTGAAGAGCTTGGAATGGAAGCCATCTATGAGTTTGATGTTGAAGACATGCCAGTGACGGTAGCGGTAGATTCAACGGGAGCTAATGCGCATCAAATTGGTCCAGATACGTGGAAAGTAAAAATTGCTGAAATGGAATAAATCTGTAAATAATTAGATTTATTCAATAATGTTAAGAAGCACTCAATAAAATGAGTGCTTTTTTTATATTTGCACCTTTAATGTAAATGAATTGAGTGTATTATGGCTTAATGTGAGTAAGTGTTTGATATTTAGTATGGAGGCGGGATGAAAACATTAACCATTGGTGTATTAATTGCCACTCTTGTTGGCTGTGCGTCTTCGACTCCCCATCAAGAAACAAAAAATGTAGATGACTGGTTTAGTATTGGTGAAAACAGAGCTAAAAATGGATTTCTAATTCAGTCAGAAAATCAATTAATCGAGAGTTATGCAAACGATGAGGTAACAACTCAATTTTATAATGCTTACCTTCAAGGGCATGAATCTGGAGTCAAAGCGTATTGTGCTCAAAACCCTTATATTTTGGGACTAAGCGAAGAACCATATTTTGGACTATGTGATCAAGATAATTCTAATTTCGCTGATGAATACCAAAAAGGCATTAATCACAAAAAGAATTAAATATAGAATTTTAATAATGAAATCTCATATGTTAGTCGGATGCAAAGAGAGAAATAAGCAATAATTCTTTCTATAACAATAATTTCAATAAGGAACAGTATATGTTCAAGAAAACGGCCATTGCAGCAGTGCTAGGCTCCGTTTTATTAGCCGGGTGTGATAGCAAGACGCCTCAAATAGCAGAGCCAGACTCTCGTCCTGCTAAAATAATGACAGTCTCTGTTGGTAATAATGAAACGTCTCGACTATTTCCAGCACAAGCGGAAGCTGGAGATAAAGCAGTACTTGCCTTTAGAGTTCCTGGGCAACTAAATACACTTGATGTGCATGCAGGACAGCAGGTATCAAAAGGGGAGTTGTTAGCGTCAATTAACCCGGATGAATACCGTTTAATTCAAAAGCAAGCTCAAGCACAATATCGATTAATCGATGTACAGTACCAGCGAGTTAAAAAACTACGTAAAGATAAAGTCGTTTCAGAACAAGATTTCGACACAGCGGTAGCAAATCGTAAAACAGCGAAAGCGACATTAGATCAAGCAACCGCAAACTTAAGTTACAGCAAACTTACCGCACCTTATGACGGCACCATTTCTTTATTACCAGCAGAAAACTTTGAATACGTAAGCGCAAAGCAATCGATCATGCATATCCAAACGAATGATCTGTTTTTTGTTGTATTCCAACTTCCTGATTATCTACTGCAACGATTCAGCTTCACAGAAGTCGTAGCTACCGTTTCTTTTGATTCGTTCCCTAACGTTAATTTCCCTTTAGAATTTGAAGAAGTTGATACTGAAGCAGACAGTAAAACATCGAGCTATACCGTTAAAATGAGCATGGCGAGACCGACTGGTCTAGGTATTCTTCCTGGTATGTCAGGTCAGGTAAAAGTCACTATTCCAAGTGGTGAGAGTGAACAGTTACCTCTATCTGCGATTGAGTATGAAGGCGAAACTGCTTATGTATGGCGAGTTGGTGAAAATGGCGTAATTGAAAAAGTTGAAGTGGAATTGAGTGAAAAACGTCAAGTGCTTTCAGGCTTAAACGATGGAGAACGAATCGTCATTTCGGGTACCACCAGTTTAGAAGATGGCATGAAAGTGCGTAAATGGGTTAAGGAAAGAGGATTATAAGCATGAAAAAATTAATGACGCTTTCTTTAATATCCACCGCTTTGATACTGAGTGGCTGTAAACCAGCCCCAGTTGATGTCGTGAGTGAACTGCCAAGAGTCGAGATTAAAACCATAGATTCTGGTTTGGTGAGTGATAAATTGTACCTCCCAGCAGTAGCAACTGCGGCAGATCGCTCGCATTTAAGCTTTCGCCTTTCTGGTGAGATCACTAACCTTAATGTTAAAGCCGGTGAAACGGTGAAAAAAGGCCAAGTGTTAGCGGTGTTAGATAAAACCGATTACAACATTGATGTGGATAATGCACGAGCACGATATAACGTGGCAAACAGTCAATACCGACGTTCAAAACCGTTAGTAGATAAAGGCTTACTTGCCAAATCACAATTTGATGAACTGGCTGCACAACGTCAAATTGCCTTAGCTGATTTAGAATTGGCTAAGCTGCGTTTAAGCTTTACCGAATTAAAAGCCCCGATAGATGGCATTATCTCACGTGTTAGTGTTGAGCAATTTGAGAACATTCAAGTAGGGCAACAGGTCGTGAATATTCATAATCGCAATGCGGTGGATATTATCGTTCAAGTACCAGATAAATTGTATTCAAAGCAGCCAAACAGTGGCGTTGTCGAAAAGATACAAGCGACGGTTCGTTTGGATAATGGGTCTTCTTATGAAGCAAAAGTAAAAGAATACACCACAGAGCCTGATCCTGAATCAGGCGCGTATCTTGTTACGTTGACAATGCCAATGCCAGAAGACCAATTTATTTTGGATGGAATGGCGGTAGAAGTCACAACCAAACAAAGTGCGTTGAATGAATCGAGTCAGTTTGGCATGATCATTCCTATTGAAGCTGTTTTCAATGAAGATGGTGATGCGCTTGATAAAAACGAAAAATACGTTTGGATAATTGATTCTGATAATAAAGTAAAAAAACAGAAAGTACTGACCACGAAAGCTTCCTCGTTTGGATTACGAGTAGTTGAGGGTATTTCAACAGGAGATCGTATTGTAATTGCGGGTGTCTCACGTTTACGTGACGGTATCGAAGTGAATATTATCAATGCGGAGGAGAAATAATGAGTCAAGAAAAAGGAATCGCAGCTTACTTTATAAAAAATAAAGTGATTAGTTGGATGTTGACTTTGATCTTCATGATTGGCGGAACATCGGCATTTTTTGGTCTTGGACGTTTAGAAGATCCTGCGTTTACCATTAAAGATGCCATGGTTGTCACTAACTATCCGGGTGCAACGCCAGAGCAAGTTGAAGAAGAGGTCACCTACCCACTAGAGAAAGCCATTCAGCAGCTTACTTATGTTGATGAAGTGAATTCAATTTCAAGCCGAGGCTTGTCGCAAATTACCGTAACCATGAAAAATAACTATGGACCGGATGATTTACCACAAATTTGGGATGAACTACGTCGTAAAGTGAATGACTTAAAACGTCAATTACCACCGGGAGTAGGAGAGCCTACGGTTATTGATGATTTTGGTGATGTATATGGGGTACTTCTTGCCGTCACGGGAGAAGGGTATTCTTATAAAGAATTACTGGATTATGTTGATTATCTCCGACGTGAACTTGAACTGGTTGATGGGGTAAGTAAAGTCTCGGTTTCTGGCGTTCAGCAAGAACAAGTCTTTATTGAAGCGTCTTTGAAACGCATGACAAGCTTAGGTATTTCACCACAAACACTTTATAGCCTACTGTCAAATCAAAATACGGTATCAAGTGCCGGAGCGGTAAAAATCGGCTCAGAGTTTATTCAAATCCATCCAACGGGTGAGTTTGAAGATGTGTCTCAATTGGGTGACTTGATTATTACCGAAGGTGGCGCTCAAGGTTTAATCTACTTAAAAGATATTGCCGAAGTAAAACGAGGTTATGTTGAAGTGCCAAGCAATTTGGTCAACTTTAATGGTAACTTTGCACTGAACATGGGCGTTTCTTTTAGTGCGGGTGTTAACGTCGTTGAGATCGGTAAACAAGTTGACCAACGTATGCTAGAGCTGCGAGATCAACAACCGATTGGCATTGATATTTCTGAGATATACAGCCAGCCAAAAGAAGTCGATAAATCGGTTAGTGGTTTTGTGGTCAGCCTTGCTCAAGCGGTTGCCATTGTTATTATCGTATTGCTTTTCTTCATGGGTGTTCGTTCTGGTCTACTTATTGGTTTAATCCTATTAGTGACTGTGTGTGGTACGTTCGTTTTCATGAAGTACTTTGCGATAGATTTGCAACGTATCTCACTAGGTGCACTGGTTATCGCACTAGGGATGTTGGTTGATAACGCCATTGTGGTGGTAGAAGGCATTCTCATCGGTATGCAAAAAGGCCGAACGAGACTGCAAGCTGCAACCGACATTGTAACGCAAACTAAATGGCCACTGCTTGGCGCAACCGTTATTGCGGTAACAGCCTTTGCTCCGATTGGTTTATCCGACGATGCAACGGGTGAGTATTGTGGGACGTTATTTACCGTTCTATTGATCTCATTAATGCTGAGTTGGTTCACTGCAATTTCTCTTACGCCATTCTTTGCGTCTTTATTCTTTAAAGAAACGGTTCAGGTTGAAGGGGAGAATAACGAAGAAAAAGATCCATACAACGGAATGATCTTTGTTATTTATAAGCGCTTCCTTGAGTTTTGTATGCGCTACTCATTAGCAACCATGCTGATTCTTGTTGTGGCACTTGGCGGCAGCATGTATGGCTTTACCAAGGTTAAACAATCGTTCTTCCCATCTTCAACCACGCCAATCTTTATGGTTGATGTATGGATGCCTGAAGGTACGGATATTCGCTCAACCAATAACACACTTAAAGAATTAGAAGAGTGGATCTTAGAGCAAGAACATATTGATCATGTAACAACAACGGCAGGTAAAGGCTTGCAACGATTCATGCTGACTTATTCGCCAGAAAAAAGCTATGCTGCTTATGGCGAAATAATGACAAGGGTTGATGATTATCAAGCTCTACCTGATTTAATGGCGAGGTTCCGTCAGCACATTGAAGCTAATTATCCTCAAGTTCAATACAAATTGAAACAAATTGAACTTGGGCCAGGTGGTGGTGCAAAAGTTGAAGCAAGAATTGTAGGTGCGGATCCAACAATACTTCGTGGTTTAGCAGCGCAAGTGGTTGCCGTGATGCATCAAGATCCCGGAGCGACAAACGTTCGTCATGATTGGCGTGAGCGTACTAAAGTGCTTGAACCTCAATTTAATGAAAGTCAGGCGCGTCGTTACGGTATTTCCAAAACAGACGTCAATGAACTGCTTGAAATGGCATTCTCTGGCAAAGCGATTGGTGTTTACCGTGATGGTACAACGTTAATGCCAATTGTGACTCGTTTACCTGAAAGCGAACGTGTTGATATTAGCACCATTGAAGGGATGAAAATTTGGAGTCCTGCACTGTCACAATACATACCATTACAACAAGTGGTATTGGGTTATGACGTAATTTGGGAAGATCCGCTGATTGTACGTAAAAACCGTAAACGTATGCTAACGGTAATGGCCGATCCTGATATTTTAGGAGAAGAAACGGCAGCAACATTACAAAAACGTTTACAACCACAAATTGAAGCGATTGATTTCCCTACGGGTTACAGCTTGGAGTGGGGTGGTGAGTATGAATCGTCTCGTGATGCTCAAGCGTCATTATTCCAAACTATGCCAATGGGTTACCTGTTCATGTTCTTAGTGACTGTGTTCTTGTTTAACAGTGTGAAAGAGTCGGTGATTGTATGGTTAACCGTACCACTTGCCTTAATAGGGGTAACCAGTGGTCTACTATTACTCAATACCCCATTTGGCTTTATGGCCTTGCTTGGTTTCTTGAGTTTGAGTGGTATGCTATTGAAAAACGGTATTGTATTGCTCGATCAAATAGAGATAGAAATACATTCAGGCAAAGAACCGTATCATGCGGTTGTTGATGCGGCATTGAGTCGTGTTCGTCCGGTTTGTATGGCAGCGATCACCACCATCTTAGGTATGATCCCACTATTGCCTGATACCTTCTTCAAACCAATGGCGGTAACCATCATGTTTGGTTTAGGATTTGCGACTGTACTTACTTTGATTGTGGTGCCTGTGTTGTACCGCATGTTCCATAAAATCAAGGTTGTAGAGTATTAATTCAGGATTGATTCATTAAATTCTAGTTCAAGCCCATATTGCCATACGCAGTGTGGGCTTTTTTTGGTATTATGCGGATACCAATCTACATAAATATTTGATCATTCTTGCTTGTTAAAATCGATTATAGCTGCGTTATAAATTGAAAAAATTAGAGCCACTAGTTATTACAATTTATGCCTTGCTCTAACCGATTGTTCCTACGCAATTATCTGCTCAACTACTTATCCAGATTGGTATAATATAATCTTTCCCACTGATAGGAATTGGTAATGAGCCAACTAGATCAACAAACAATGGACAAAATCGTAAATTCTCATGAAGAAGAGCGTTTTACTTACTTTATGAAAGAAGTTGTCGCTAATCGTGAGATTTGGATTTTGACTGATGAGCACGGTTGTGTGATGTTGAATACTGAAGAAGAAGATTGCGTTCCAGTATGGCCAAACAAAGAGTTTGCAGAAGCGTGGGCAACGGGCGAATGGGATGTATGTAAAGCAGAGTCTATCTCTCTAAACAAATGGCACAGCCGTTGGACTACTGGTTTAGAAGACGATGAACTTGCTGTTGTTGTTTTCCCAAATCAAAATGAAGAAGGGCAAGTATTGTTCCCTGACGAATTTGATTTTGAATTAACAAAACAAGAAAGAAAGCGTTAATTTTTTATCAGCCTAGATAGTAAATACAGACAGATATAAAAATGGCGACAAACAGATATTTTTTAAAACTGTAGTCGCCATTTTTGTAAGTAAAAACGCTATAAACGGAATTAAGCAGATAACGTTTCTTGATATCGAGCTAAACCTTGCTCTAAATCTTCAATCAAATCATCCACATCTTCTAATCCAATATGAACACGGATCAGCGTGCCTTCAAACTGAGGATGAGCCACCGTTCTTAACGCATTAAAGCTTTTAGGCTCATTCGCTAAGATCAAACTTTCAAAGCCACCCCATGAATAACCCATACTAAAATGACTCATGCCATCAAGCAGTGCGGTTGTTGCTTTGGTGTCAGACTGTTTTAGAACAAAAGAGAACAAGCCATTACAACCTTTAAAGTCTCGTTGATAAATATCATGACCCGGACAGCTTTCAAGGGCAGGGTGACGAACGTGATCAACCAGTGGATGCTCTGCCAACCAATTCGCTACTTTAAGACTGCTTGCTTCATGCTGTTTCAGGCGAACGCCCATCGTACGAATACCACGCATCGCTAAATACGCGTCATCAGGTGAAATACATTGGCCCATTAAATAGCTTTGCTCACGCAGTTGATCCCAATGTTGTTCATTCGCAACCGCCGTACCAAGCATCACATCAGAATGACCGACAATGTATTTGGTCGCCGCTTGAATAGAGATATCAACACCATGATCAAACGGTGAGAAATTCACACCCGCCGCCCATGTATTATCAAGCATTACCACAATATCCGATTCGTGTGCGATACGAGCAAGAAGCGGAACGTCTTGAACTTCCATCGTGATAGAGCAAGGAGACTCAGTAAATAGCACCGTGGTATTGGGTTTAATTAAATCACGAATGCCTTCACCAATCATTGGATCGTAATAGGTAGTTTCAATTCCCATTTTCTTCAAGATGGTGTCACAGTAATCACGAGTCGGTTCGTAGCAACCATCAACCATTAAGATATGATCGCCCGTTTTTACGAAACACAAAATCGCATTTGCTATTGCAGCCGTACCACAAGGGTATAAAGCACAACCAGCGCCGCCCTCTAACTCAACCATCGCATCTTGCAAGGCAAAGTGGGTTTCAGTGCCGCGACGACCATAGAAAAGAGTTTGTTTGGCACGATTGGCCATGGCGTTATTTTTTTCAGCAACAGTATTAAACACCACAGTAGAGGCGCGTTGAACCGGTGGGTTTACCACGCCTTTTGTCCATTTCTTGCTGCGACCTGCGGTAACGTATTTGGTCTCTAATTTATCAGACATCTGAATCCATTCAATAATAAGTAAATAATACCTCCATAAAGCCAAAGTGAAGGCGAAATATCAAGGATTAAAACGAATTCCTATCGAATAAATTTTTATTACTGATAAAATCACACTATTGTTAATCTAAGAGTTGAATCAAAATGCAACAGAATGAATTTGAAATACTAGTTAAAGAATTGTGCCAAAAAGAAAACCTTCCTCAAGTGCTAGAAGCATTAAAAGCATGTGAAGACCAAGATATCGTTGAAGCAGCTGAATCACTGGCGGGTCAATTCCGTCTTGCTGAAGTTGAAGGTGAGCAACGTATTTATCATGTATTTAATGATGAAGACGAAAACGGCGAAACTCAAGAGCTTGCAGAGTGGATCATGAACGAAGGTGATGATGTGATTAAATTCGTCGCTTGGTTCTTCTACGCAATGTTTGATATGAAGCAAAAAGAAACGTACCAAGCCGCAGGTAAAACGTACCAGCAGCCAAAGCGTTCTTAATTGCTCTTTAGCTATTAGCTATCTATTTTAATTATAAAAGCCAATGAATTGATTTGTTGGCTTTTTTCTTACCCATTCTCTACGTTTATCTTACGGTTCGATTGCCCCCAACTCTATAACCCCGTAAAATCCACCACATATCAATTCGTTTGAATAAACCCGTACCACTTTGTACGAGTTTGCCCCTTATTTAATAGGCACAATTGCATGACTAACAAGCTTTCTCTTCAACAGCTCGAATCCTTCTTATGGGAAACTGCCGACATTCTTCGTGGCAATATGGATGCGTCTGAATTTAAAGATTACATCTTCGGCATGATGTTTTTAAAGCGTCTATCGGATGCCTTTGAAGAATCTCAAGAAAAAGTCATTCAATACTACCTAGACAAAGGTAAAACTCAGGCTCAAGCACAAGAGTTAGCGAATGATGAAGACGAATACGACAGCACCTTCTTTATCCCAGAAAACGCCCGTTGGTCAGTGCTTAAAGATGTAAAGCACAACATCGGTGAAACGCTAAACAAAGCGACAGAATCGATTGAAGAGTTTAACTCGGCGCTAGAAGGCGTGTTAGTGACGATTGATTTCAACATCAAAAACAAACTGTCAGATAAAAAGCTGCAAGATTTACTGTCGCATTTCAATAAATATCGCTTACGTAATGAAGACTTTGACCGTCCTGATTTACTGGGTACGGCTTACGAATACCTGATTAAAATGTTTGCCGACAGCGCAGGCAAAAAAGGCGGTGAGTTTTATACCCCAAGCGAAGTGGTTCAGCTATTGGTTGAGTTATTAAAGCCCCATGCCGGAATGCGTATTTACGATCCAACATCAGGGTCGGGCGGTATGCTTGTTCAAACGCGTAACCAATTAGAAAAGCAGGGTGAAAATGCCGCTAACTTGTCACTGTATGGTCAAGAGATGAACTTGAACACATGGGCAATTTGTAAGATGAACATGTTCTTACATGGCGTACAAAATGCCGATATTCGTAAAGGCGATACACTGCGTGACCCACAGCACACCGAAGGCGGCGAGCTAATGAGCTTTGACCGCGTTATTGCCAACCCTCCGTTCTCACTGAAAAAGTGGGGCAAAGACGAGTGCGATAACGACGGTTTTGGACGTTTCCCTTACGGAACACCACCAAAAGACGCGGGTGATTTAGCTTTTGTACAACACATGATCGCCAGCACCAACAGCGAAGGCATGGTCGGAGTGGTTATGCCTCATGGGGTGTTATTCCGTGGCTCAAGTGAAAAGGCCATTCGCCAAGGAATTTTAGAAGACGATTTATTAGAAGCCGTGGTGGGTTTGCCATCAGGGTTATTCTACGGTACGGGCATTCCTGCGTGTTTGCTTATCATTAATAAAAACAAATCAAGCGCACGTAAAGGCAAGGTGTTGTTCATTAATGGTGAGTTGGAATTTGCAGAGGGCAAAAACCAAAACAAACTGCGCCCAGAAGATATTGCTAAAATTGTCGCCACCTTTGAAAACCATTCGTTTGAAAGCAAGTGTGATATTAAGCGTTACGCACGTGTGGTTCCATTCTCTGAAATTGCTGAGAACGATTTTAACCTTAACATTCGCCGTTATGCCGATACCTCACCTCCGGCGGAGATCTTTGATGTGCGTGCGATCCTTCACGGTGGCATTCCAATGCGTGAAGTGAATGATACCTACATTCAAGAAGAGATGTTAAACGGCTTTGATGTGTCGGCCGTCTTTGATATAAAAAGTGATAAAAAAGACAACGACTATTATGCATTCAAACTAAGCATTGAAAGTAAAGAGCAGATCCGTACGGTTGTTGAAGAAGCAGTCGGTGATGTTGATGCGAAGATCATCAGCCAATTAGAACACTGGTGGGACAAATACCAAGTATCACTGCATGAGTTAGATGCACAAGTGACCGAAGCCGAACAAGTAATGCAAAGTTACTTGAAGGAGTTGGGCTATGAATGAGTTTGTACCTGAAGGGTGGAAGTCAGTAAAATTTAAAGATGTATTCAATGACTATAAATATGGTCCTCGCTTTAGTTCTAAAGATTATGATGATTCTGGTAATGTCAAAACAATTAGAGGAACAGATGTATCTTCTGTTGGTGAAATTAAATACCAACAAGTTCCAACAGCTAAACTGGATAGGAACTTAGTTAATAATAACAAGTTATGTAATGGTGACTTAGTTATGATCACAACCGCTGATTGTGGGGTGACAGCGGTGTTTTATGAACAAAAAATTCCTTATATCGCTAGCGCATATGCTATTCGCCTAACTCCTTCAAAAGACATATCATCTGAATACATAAAGTTTTTTATGCAGACATTTAATGCAAAAAAACAAGTCGAATCATTAGTTCGTAAAGGTACGGTTGCTAATTTACCTGGCTCAGATGTAATGTCTTTAGTTCTAAAGTTGCCACCGCTCCCAGAACAACAAAAAATAGCCGCTATCCTCACCTCTGTCGATGAAGTGATTGAAAAAACACAGGCGCAAATTAACAAGCTCAAAGACCTAAAAACAGGCATGATGCAAGAGCTATTAACGCGCGGTGTCGGTGTAGATGGAAAACCACATACCGAGTTTAAAGACTCACCAGTGGGTAGAATCCCGAAGGGGTGGGAGGTTGTTAAGTTATCGGATACAGGCAAGTGGAAAGGTGGTGGTACACCAAGTAAATCAAATAAAGATTATTGGTCTGGTTCAATACCTTGGGTATCTCCTAAAGACATGAAATTAGATTTTATCTCTCGCACAAAAGATCTTATAACAGAAGATGCGATTAAAGGGTCATCTACTAATTTAATAACTAAAAATTCGCTTTTGATGGTTGTAAGAAGTGGTATTTTACAACATACGTTACCAGTGGCAATTGCCGCTTGTGATCTAACCATTAATCAAGATATGAAAGCTCTTTCTGTATCTAAAGGTTATTGTGTTAATTTCATATTTTATTATTTACAAGCTCATAATCATACAGTGTTACGAGCAACATTAAAGGCGGGCAATACCGTTGAAAGTATTGATTTCAACGAATTTGGAAAATATTTAATTCCTTCCCCTTCTTTAGAAGAGCAAGTGAGAATCTCTGATGTGGTGGCTTCTATTTCTAATAAGATTAAAGTAAAAGAATATAAATTAAGTTCTCTAAAAAATACCAAAAAAGCCCTTATGCAAGATCTCCTAACAGGTAAAGTACGAGTAAAGATAGACATAGAATAACCACATTAGCGTCAACTACACCTTGGGGCATTGGTGATTATTATCAATGACCCCCCAAGTTACCCCCTAAGTCACCCCCCAAGTCGGGACATAAAAATAGTGAAGCAACCACCTGAAAAGACAGTGGTTATAGGTTAAGATGTTAGGCAGATATTTCTTTACGTTGGTAACTCAATGAAACTACATACCGTATCAGTTAAAAATTTTCGTTGTTATAAAGACGAAACGTTTCGTTTTCACCCTCAAGTTAATTTAATTGTAGGGCAAAATGCGACAGGTAAAACAGCGGTACTGGATGCAGTTTCTGTCGCTATCGCAACATGGTTGCTTGGTTTTAAGAAAAAGAACGATAAAAAACGACTAGAGCCAAGTGATGCCACCTTATCGTATGTAGAAAAAGAAGATGAAGCTCAATTTATAGAGGCGTGGCCTGTGGTTGTTTCGGCCTCGGGAGTGGTAAAAGAAAAAGCCATCTCGTGGGAGCGTTCAAAAGAGTCCCCAGCAGGCAACACTCGCTATGGCAACGCAGGCGATCTAATTTCATTAGCGAAAGCGTGTGATGACAATCTTGCTGATGATATTTCACTGCCTCTTATTAGTTATTACGGCACCATGCGTTTATGGCAAGATCCTAAAGCATCGAAAGCCAAACCCTCATTAACTAAATCAAGTGCCAAACCATCCAGACTTGATGGCTATAAGCATTGTGTTGATCCGCGTATTGCTCTTAAAGAATTAGTTGCTTGGTTTGCTCGCCAAGAGTGGCAAGCGTTTCAGCTAGGCAAAGAGCCAACCATGTTGACGGTCGTTCGTAAAGCTGTGGTCAGTTGTATCGATAACGCAGAGCAGCTACGTTATGATCCTAAAAGAGAAGAGTTACTATTAACGCTCAAAGACGCAGAGCCTCAACCATTTAATTTATTAAGTGATGGTCAACGCTGTGTGTTAGCTTTAGTCGCCGATATCGCTCAAAAAGCCGCATTACTAAACCCACATCTTGGCGAGGCTGTTTTAGAGCAAACAGAAGGTGTGGTTTTAATCGATGAGCTTGATCTGCATTTGCACCCAAAATGGCAACGTCATGTCATTGAGGATTTACGCACTACATTCCCAAATGTTCAGTTTATTTGCACTACGCATTCGCCATTTTTAATTCAATCTTTACGCTCAAGTGAAGAGTTGATTATGCTTGATGGACAAGTGCCAGTACAGGTCGCAAATAAAACCTTAGAAGACATTGCCGTTGGTATCATGAATGTCAATTCACCTGAAGTCAGTGAAAGATATTCGGAGATGAAAGGGGTCGCGACAGAATACCTAAAAGCCCTAAATGAGGCGGATATGGTGGCTGAAGATAAGCTTGAACAATATAAAGAGAGACTGGCTAACTCATTAGCGCCTTATGCGGATAATCCTGCATTCCAAGCCTTTTTGGAAATGCAACGAGTCGCTAAACTAGGGGAGTAGACAATGCGACCAATCAGAAAAAGAGCGTCGCCTGTCGTTGGTGATTTTAATCAATATGAAGCTGCCAAGCCTGAATTAGTCTCTCGTCTTGGGTTATATTGCAGTTATTGTGAAAGGAAAATCGTCACCTTATTGGCCGTTGAGCATATTGAGCCAAAAGATGGCGCTTATGGACAACCGCATTTAGAAAAAAAATGGTCAAATTTTTTATTAGCGTGTACTAATTGTAATTCCTGTAAAGGCAGTAAAAAAGTGGATTTTAAACGGTTACTCTTTCCCGACCGTGATAATACGTTTTACGCTTATAATTACGACTTTGATGGGACGGTTCATTATTCACCTCAGTTGCTGCCTCGTCAAAAGGTCATGGCTAGAAATACCTTGCGCTTAGTCGGCTTAGAAAAACCAGTTCAGGTGTTTACTGATTCAAATAATCAGCAAGTTGCTTTAGACCGTAGTGCTCAAAGAATGGAAGCGTTTGGGGTGGCACAAGTCGCCTTATCATTATTGGAAAGTGAGCCTAATAGTGAGAGTACAAAAGCGGCGATAGTTATGATGGCTAAGCAGGCTGGTTTTTTTAGTATCTGGATGAAAGTATTTAATGCTTATCCTGATATGAAAGTTCGATTTATCCAGACGTTCGAAGGCACCGAAGAGAGCGGTTGTTTTGATATGACAACAGGTAATTCAATTGTGCCTGCACCTAATTCAGATAGGCTTACCCATGGTGGTAAAGTTTAATCCCTTCTTTTAGCAGAGAATACATTTTGGCTAACAACGAATTCAATAAAGTAGAAGCCCCTGCCATTGCTCAGTTGGTTCAACTTGGGTGGACTTACATTCAAGGTAAACAATTGTCACCAGATTATGCTTGCGCCGATGGCATTCCTGAGCGTACTTACCTGCGTGACGTGGTGTTAGTCAAACGCCTTGAAGCCGCGATTAAACGCATTAATCCGTGGATAAGTGATGAGAACCTTCGCAAAGTCTCTCGTGAAGTCACGCATCCTAATTTCGCCGCCTTAATGGAATATAACCACGCCTTCTATCAAACCATGGTTAATTACCTCTCAGTAGAGCAAGACTTAGGCAAAGGGCGAAAAGGGCAGACGGTTAAACTGGTTGATTTTGAAACCCCAAGCAATAACGAATTCTTATGTACCAACCAATTTAAAGTAGAAGGCGCAAACCAAAGTATCATTCCTGATATTGTCTGCTTTGTTAATGGCATTCCGCTCGCCGTGATTGAATGTAAATCACCATATATCTCCGCGCCGATGAGTGATGGCATTAATCAATTGCGCCGTTACGCGAATCTACGTCATACCGATGATCACGAAGGGGCTGAAAAACTGTTTTGGTATAACCAACTCATGGTATCGACCTGTCGAGATCAAGCCAAAGTGGGCACCATCAGCTCAAACAGTCAGCATTATGGTGATTGGAAAGACGCGTATCCTTTTTCTGATGCACAATTAGCACAACAGTCATTACGCGATAATATCGTTCCACTTCATTCTGCTATTACAGTTCAAATCCCTGACGATGCGTTAGACGAGAGTGAAGATAACTTAGCAAAGCATGATGAGTGGCAACAAGCCGCCGAGCCAGCAGCAAGTTATGAGGTATTAACAGAAGTTACCGCGCAACAGCGTTTATTGGCGGGCATGTTCAGTATTTCAAACTTTCTCGATATTCTGCAAAACTTCATATTATTTGAAACTGATGACGGTCGCTTAATTAAAAAAGTGGCACGTTATCAGCAATATCGCGCGGTTAATAAAGTGATTGAACGATTGAAATCAGGCAAGGATCGAAAAGAAAGAAGTGGCGTAGTTTGGCATACTCAAGGCAGTGGTAAATCACTGACCATGGTGATGCTTGCCGTAAAAATGCGTCGTGATGCCGAATTAAAACAGTATAAGTTGGTGTTTATTACCGACCGAACTCAACTTGATGAGCAGCTATCAAATACCTTCCGTGATGCGCAGGGTGAGACGGTGTATAACGCAGGCTCCGTGGCAGAATTAAAAGAATTACTAAAGAAAGACAGCTCTGATCTTGTGACCGCGATGGTACAAAAATTTGCTGATCTCGAAAAAGAACAAGAGAAGCAAAAAACAGTAGCAGAAGGCTTTGCTGATTTAAACCCAAGCGACAAAATCATTGTTCTTGCCGATGAAGCGCACCGAACCCAATTTGGTGGTTTGGCAATGACGATTAATGCCGCGTTACCCAATGCGCCTAAAATTGGTTTCACCGGAACGCCATTGCTGAAAACTCAAAAAATGAGCCAAGCGTTTGGTGGTTACATCGATGAGTACAAAATCAACCAAGCAGTAGAAGATGGCGCAACGGTTAAATTGCTTTATGAAGGCCGTGAAGTGAAATCGGAAGTGGCAGGTGATTCACTCGATAAGCTGTTTGAAGAATACTTTGGCGAATATACCGAAGAGGAACAGCGTGAGATCAAAAGAAAATACGGTGTAGAAAAGGCGGTTCGTGAAGCTCCAGCTCGTATTCGTTGGGTTTGTATCGATTTAATCAAACACTATAAAGAACATATTCGTCCTGATGGCTTTAAAGCAATGATCGTGGTGGGCAGTCGTCATGCGGCGGCTATCTTTAAAAAGACGTTAGATGAATTAGGTGCGCCTCACTCAGAGGTGATTATCTCTGGCGATCACAATGATGAAAAGTATCTGACTCAATACACGGATAAAGTGCATCAAAAGAAAGTCATCACCAATTTTAAAAAGCCTTTTGGTATCGATAAGCAAGGTACAAAAGAGGAAAATAAAAAGTTTAACAACACTGCTTTTTTAATAGTGAAAGACATGCTGTTAACGGGCTTTGATGCGCCTATTGCCCAAGTGATGTACATCGACAGAAAGCTGCAAGATCACACCTTAATGCAGGCCATTGCCCGCGTTAACCGGACTTATAAAAACAAATCATGCGGTTATGTGGTGGATTATCATGGGTTAGCAACGTACCTTACTGAGGCGTTGGAACTGTTCAGCAGCGATGATGTAGAAGGGTCGTATCAAAGCTTAAAAGATGAGATACCAAAGCTAAAAGCCAAGCATACTCGTGCCATGTCGTTCTTTAAGCAGGTACTTAATAACGGTAAACCGAGTGACGATATTGATGATTACGTTTTAGCATTAAAAGATGAAACAGTGCGAGCGCAATTTGACATGGCATTTAAGCAGTTTGGTAAGCAGCTTAACGTTATTCTGCCCGATGCTGAGGCCGCTCCGTTTATTCCTGATATGAAGTTATTAGGCAAGATCCACAATGCCTCGAAAACCAAATATCGAGACGAAGGGCTAGACATGAACGACATTGGTGCCAAAGTGCGCCAATTAGTGGATGAGCATATTCTTAGCACGGGGGTTGATCCGAAAATCGCACCGATTGATTTACTGGCAGCCAATTTTAAAGAAAGCATTACAGCGATTAAATCGGACGAATCTAAAGCGTCTGAAATAGAAAATGCCATTAAGCACCATATTACGATTAATTTGGATGAAGACCCTGAATTTTACCATTCATTGAGTTTACGTCTGCGTGACATTATCGAAAAAACAGCTGGTAAATGGGCACAGCAACTTGAGTTAATGTTAGAGATGAGAGGGGATATTGGCTCAGCGTATCAACAGGCGGCGCAAGATGTCGGCTTGTCTGAAACTGAGTTCGCTTTTTACAATATTCTTATCGCCGAAGTCACCAACGTCAGTGATGGCGATGTGATTGCCGAATCAACTCATGATGAGATTAAAGCGGTAACGCAAGCGTTAGTTATCATGCTTGATGAAGCGACGGAAATTGTCGACTTCTTCAATAAGCAAGATGAAATAAAACGCATGAAGAAAGAGATCAAGCGTGCTGTGCTTGATCAACCATTTGGTGATAAAGCTTTGGTAACGGTTCTACAAGATCGCTTTATGGATTTGGCGAAAACCAAGTTCGGAAATAAGTAGCATGGCAAAAGAGAAAAAGGCAGAACTGATTCAACGAGAAAGTTATGGTGTTTACATTGAGCGTACTTCTCGTAGAAAAACCGCATCCATTAAAGTGGAAGAGGGAAAGGTCGTTGTCGTTGTGCCAAGAAAGCTCGATCTTGAACGCATAGAAAAGTTAATTACAGATAAACACCAGTGGATTATCGAAAAGCTCGCGTTAAATCAGCATGTGAGACCGATGAATACGAGAGAGTATGTATCGGGTGAAGCTTTCCCTTACCTTGGGCGTAATTATCGTTTAAAAGTGGTGGCAGGTGATCTAACTCAAACCAAATTGATTGCGGGGCGCATTCTGGTCACGGTGCCTGAACCTAAGCATCAACCGCAGTATATTAATCGTGCCTTGGTGAACTGGTATAAGCGGAATGCTGAAAAGAAAATTCGTGAAAAAGTTCACCGCTATGCGCCGATGGTGGGAGTTGAAACCGCGGTTATTCGAATTAAAGAGTTTAAAAGCCGTTGGGGGAGTTGTACGCCTTACGGAGATTTAGAATTTAATTGGCTAATCATGCAAGCGCCAAATCGCGTGGTGGATTATGTGGTGATTCATGAATTGTGTCATCTCATTCATCACGATCATTCGCCTCAGTTTTGGAAAGAAGTTGAAAGAGTGATGCCTGATTTTCAAGAGTGTAAAAAATGGCTTAAAGAGAATGGCCACGTATTAAGTGTTTAACTTGTTGTTTTTATTGTCAATAATTTAGCGTGTTTTTATGTGACCTCACGCATTAGTGCTAATGCTCTAGTTCACGTTTTTGCTGTAACAAAATAAACCCGTTACAAAACTTGTCTTAGATCAAAAATAAGCATAATCAAAAAGTGGTACAACATAACCAGTTGTTAAATTTTATATGAATTATATTGGAGTTGATTATGAGTGCATTTTTTATCCCTAGCATAAATCTAATGGGTGCGGGTTGTCTTACAGAAGCAATGGACAGCATCAAATCTCAAGGCTACAAAAAAGCGTTAATCGTTACTGATAATGTATTAGTTGCAATCGGCATGGTTAAGCAAGTGTCTGATTTGCTTGCTGAGCGTGATATTGAAGTGGCTGTTTTTGATGGCACACAACCTAACCCAACCATTGGTAACGTAAAGGCTGGTCTTGTCATTCTAAAAGAAAATAATTGTGATTTAGTGATTTCGCTAGGTGGCGGTTCACCACACGATTGCGCTAAAGGAATCGCTTTAGTGGCGGCAAATGGTGGCGAAATTGGGGATTATGAAGGCGTAGATCAATCGCCAAAACCTCAAATGCCTTTAGTTGCTATCAATACAACGGCAGGCACGGCATCAGAAATGACGCGTTTCTGTATTATTACCGATGAAGCACGTCACATTAAAATGGCGATTGTTGATAAGCACACAACGCCGTTAATGTCGGTGAATGATCCTGAGCTAATGCTTGCTAAACCGGCCTCATTAACCGCTGCGACAGGTATGGATGCATTAACGCATGCAATAGAAGCGTATGTGTCTATTGCGGCAACACCAATCACAGATGCCGTAGCGATTAAAGCGATGGAACTAATTCAAGCACATTTACGCACCGCGGTAGAAGATGGTCAGAATCTTGAAGCGCGTGAGCAAATGGCGTACGCACAATTCATGGCTGGCATGGCATTCAACAACGCTTCTTTAGGTTATGTTCACGCGATGGCACACCAATTGGGTGGTTTTTACGATCTTCCACATGGCGTATGTAATGCCATTCTTCTTCCTCATGTACAAAGCTACAACGCAAAAGTATGTCCAGAGCGTTTAAAAGACGTGGCAAAAGCAATGGGCGTAAATGTAGAAGGTATGACGAACGAAGAGGGTGCTCAAGCGGCACTTGATGTAATTAAGGTGCTATCAAAAGATGTTGGTATTCCTTCAGGTCTTACTGAGCTAAATGCAAAAGAAGAAGACTTTGATACGCTAGCTGAAAATGCATTAAAAGATGCGTGTGGGTTTACTAACCCTCAACAAGCAACACATGATGAAATTGTGAGCATTTTTAAAGCGGCAATGTAATAAATAAGCAATATATCTATAAAGGTCTAACATTTGTTAGGCCTTTTTTTTGATTCTTGCACTTTAGCTCGGTATGCTTATGATCTTTTTATCTGGTTAAATCGTAGAAGGTCTACTCTTCTCATTGAAAAAAGGCAGTAAATCAGCATGGCAGACGTAAGAGCTCGTATAGAGTTAATGGTAGGGCAACAAAGTAATATCCCTGCAGAAATGCTTTCATTTGAAGGGTTAGAGACTGAAAAAGAACACGTTGCTGTCATTTTCAATCAAGCAGATAAAACCCAAACAACGCCTTTAGTTCGTATGCATTCTGAGTGCTTAACGGGTGATGTTTTTCACTCATCACGTTGTGACTGTGGTGAGCAATTAGAAGAAACCATTAATCGCATGGCTGAAAGCGGTGGTATTATTTTATATCTTCGCCAAGAGGGACGCGGTATTGGTCTATATAATAAACTGGATGCTTATGAGCTACAAAGCCAAGGCATGAATACTTATGAAGCGAATAATCACCTAGGGTTTGGGGATGATTTACGTGATTTTAAAGAAGCAGCGCAAATGCTTAATGCGCTTGGGATTACTAAAATAAAGTTAGTGACCAATAACCCGAAGAAAATAAAAGATATTCAGGATTATGGTATTGAATTAGAGGAAGTGGTTAACACTCATGCTCATGTGAAGAAAGGCAATGAGCATTACTTACAATCTAAAGCTGATCATGGTCATAAACTTAATTTTGATAAATAGATAATATCGAAATCATTAAGTAAAGTTACGATTTATATAAAGCCTCATCATTGAATGGGGCTTTTTTGTATCTATTTTAAATTGAGTAACCTAAATGATAAGTATTTGCATTTCCATTTCAATTGCGTATATTACGCAAATAAAAATAATTATCATTAATGAATGCTTACAAAATTCACTTAATGATTTACATACTCTATTCATTTGCTCAACAAGGACGATTTATGAACCGCGTTAAATTTGCCCGAAATATCATTACCGCTTCTCTTTTTGTTTTACCGACGTTTTCTTATGCAGCAACGCAAGCAGAAGTGGTTGAACACTATGCAGATATTGCTCATGCGGTATACAGTGATTCATTAACAACAGCTCAGCAACTTGATAAAGCCATTCACACTTTTTTGAATAACCCATCTGAGAAAGGCTTACAAACGGTTAAAACTGCATGGAAAGCAGCGCGAGTTCCTTACCAACAATCTGAAGTGTTTCGTTTCGGAAATGCCGTTGTTGATGATTGGGAAGGACAATTAAACGCGTGGCCATTAGATGAAGGCTTAATTGATTATGTTGCTGATGATTACCAATATGAATTAGGTAATGATGGCGCAAAAGCAAACATCGTTGCTTCTACCTCAATCAAAATTGGTGCAGAAACACTGGATGTGAAAAGCATTGAAGCGGATAAATTGGCTGACCTTAATGAGCTGGGTGGTTCAGAGGCAAACGTAGCAACAGGTTACCATGCGATTGAGTTTCTTCTATGGGGCCAAGATTTAAATGGCACTAACGCCGGAGCTGGTGAGCGTCCATATACAGATTATGTTATTGGCTCTGCATGTACTAATGGAAACTGTGAACGCCGTGCTGAGTATTTGAAATCGGCTTCTGAGCTGTTAATCAAAGATTTATCTTGGATGGAAAAACAGTGGAAAGAAGGCGAGAAAAACTACCGCGCTGAGCTGCTATCGGAATCATCAACACAAGGTTTACGTAAAATGTTGTTTGGTATGGGTTCATTATCATTAGGTGAACTTGCGGGTGAGCGTATGAAGGTGGCATTAGAAGCTAACTCTACTGAAGATGAACACGATTGCTTCTCTGATAACACGCATAACTCTCATTATTATAATGAGCAAGGTATCTATAACGTCTACACAGGGACTTATACGCGTACTAACGGTTCAACATTATCTGGTCCAAGTATTCATGATCTTGTTGCGAAAGAAGATAAAAAAGCAGCGAAAGAAATTAAACAACAATTTGATGCAACACGCACTCAAGTTGGTACGTTAGTGTCAGCGGCTGAAAAAGATAACCAACATTTCGACCAGTTGATTGCATCAGATAATGTGGCGGGTAATGCACTGGTGAATAAATCAATCATGTCTTTGGTATTACAAACGGCGTCTATTGAGCGTGCAGCGAATGTTATTGGGATTACAAGCTTGAACCCTGATACCGCAGATCATGAATTTTAATTCTAAGAAAAAGCAGTGAATCACTAGCTCAATCATTTTCTAATAAAGTGATTGAGCTCTTTTGTTTTTTAATATTGGGCTTATCGATATAAAAATAATTAAATTAATATTACCGATACTAGGTATATTGATAAGCGCGATAAAATGATAATCAGGACGTTCGATATCATGAAACCCGCAATACTTGGAGCAATAGCTTTACTATCAATTATCTCTTTCTCTGCTTCTTCATCTGATACTGCTTTTGTGGATATCGCCTCAGGTGGAAAAACCAGTGTTAAGAAGAATGGCCAAAATGCATTTTCTTTACCTGCCGCAAACTTACCAATGAGTAAGCGCCTCGACTTTAGTGTCGGAAATAGTTTTTTTCGTAATCCTTGGGTGCAAGCTCCGGCATCAACAGATGCGCGTGATGGTTTAGGACCGCTTTTTAATACGAATGGATGTCAAAGCTGTCACATTAAAGATGGGCGAGGTCACACACCTAAAGAGGGCGATACAAATGCGGTTTCTATGTTGGTGCGGTTAAGTATTCCCGCCTTAACCCCAGAGCAAAAAAGACGTGTTATTTTGGAAGGCGTGATCCCTGAACCTATGTATGGTGGTCAGCTACAAGATTTTTCTTTACCAGGGATTGATCCTGAGGGGCAAATTAAGATCACTTATACCGCGCACCCTATAACCCTTGCTGATGGTGACGTTGTCACATTAAGAAAGCCAAAGTTATCGATAACTGATTTAGCTTATGGTGAGATGGCAGACAATGTCTTGTTATCTGCTCGTATTGCACCACCAATGATTGGTTTAGGCTTATTAGAATCTATTCCTGAGCAAACTATTTTAGATTTTGCCACACAGCAAAAAGAAGAGAATAAAGGGATTTCTGGCAAGGCGAACCGTGTATGGAATGTTAATGTTGATGCATTGACATTGGGACGTTTCGGATGGAAAGCAGGACAGCCGACATTAATGCAGCAAAATGCGGCGGCGTTTAATGGTGATCTTGGTTTAACTAGCACGATGTTTCCTAAAGATGATTGCACTAAGGAACAGGCCATTTGTGACAAATTTCCTCACGGAGGGGTTCCTGAAGTGAGTGATAAAATCTTAGATTTTGTTGAGTTTTATTCACAGCACTTAGCGGTACCTATTCGTCGAAATACAAAAGATCCTCAAGTAATTAAAGGCCAAAAATTATTTAAAGATATCGGTTGTGAAAGTTGTCATAAAACGAATATCAAGACGGCAAAAATTGAAGAAAGACCGGCGTTATCAAATCAAATTATTAATCCTTATACCGATATGCTCCTTCATGATATGGGACAAGGTTTGTCTGATAATCGACCTGAGTTTTTAGCTAATGGGCAAGAGTGGCGAACACCACCCTTATGGGGGCTTGGTTACACACAAGAAGTGAATGGCCATACTGAGATGCTGCATGATGGTAGAGCTCGAAATGTACTAGAAGCTGTTTTATGGCACGGTGGTGAAGCACAACAAGCACGCGATAAAGTCGTGCAGTTATCAACACAAGATCGTAATGCGTTATTGGCATTTTTAGATTCGTTATAAGGTGTAAGTAATGAAAAGTATCTATCTATTGTTAAGCAGCACGGTGTTACTTACTGCCTGTCAAAGTACTAATGAAGCGAATCAAGTTCCTAACTCCACCAATATGATTGACCATGTTTATTATATTGAACAACAATCAGCTCAACGCTTAGTTGGATCTAGTCAACGATTGGCTGAGAGTTTTGACGGGTATTGTGCAAATCAAACAACAAAAGAAACGGTTGTTATGCAGTGGCAACAAACCATGCAATCGTGGATGGCGTTGCAAGGTCAAGAGAGAGGACCAGAAGCGGCGCTGAGCTTAAATTGGAATATTCAATTTTGGCCGGACAAGAAAAACACCACTGGGCGCAAAATGTCTCAACTGTTGAAAAAAGATCAAACGTGGAATAGTGAGTTGATCCAACAACAGAGTGTGACTACCCAAGGTTTAGGTGCGGTGGAGTGGTTATTATTTGATCCGGCATCGACGTTGCCAGCAGAAGAATCGTGTCAATTAGGTCAAGCTATTACTGAAAATTTGGCGCTTAATACGAAAAAAATGGCTCAAGCATGGCAGATAAATCCATGGACACAGTTAGATGAAACCATGTGGTTAAATGAATACATCGCATTGCTTGCTAATCAACTTGATTACAGTATGAAGAAGCTCAGTCGCCCACTGGCAAATATTGGACATCCACGCCCTTATTTTTCAGAATCATGGCGCTCAGAAACCTCGCTAACTTGGCTTAAATACAATGTAGAAGCAATGCAGAAACTCTATTTGGCAAATGGCGTTGGGCTTGATAATTATTTACGTCAGCAAGGGCACGCTGATTTGGCAATCAGAATCGAGGATCATTTCAATTCCACGTTAGAGACATGGCCTGAAGCATCGTCTCTGTTTAGTTCATTACAAACTAAATCTGGTTATCAAAACACGTTGTCTTTGTATAATAAATTAGAGTATTTGAAATACTTGATTCATGAAGAAGTGGCTATCGAACTTAACATTGCTATAGGATTTAATGCAACCGATGGCGATTGATAAACAACGACGAAAAATCTTGCAAGGCAGTGTTAGTGTTATGGCATTGTCTCCATGGTTAACAGCCTGCTCATCTACAGCACATGAGGATAAAAAAGCCTCTTTAATCTCTTGTTCTAGAACGGATAAGGGGCATTTTGGAGCGGTGGTTGCCGATAGTGAAGGTTATCCTATTCACTCTATTACTCTACCAGAGAGAGGGCATGGTGTTGCTATATCTCCTAATGGTGAGTTGGCGGTTGCCTTTGCTCGTCGTCCGGGAAATTATATGCAGCTGTTTTCTATTAAAACAGGTCAAAGTGATTCTATTACCGCTGCCATGCCCAATCGTTATTTCTATGGGCATGGTGTGTTTTCTTCTGATGGGCTTACGCTGTATACCACTGAGGGTGAAAAGGATACGAGTGAAGGTATTATCGGTGTTTATCAATTACGAGGTACTAATTTAACTAAGGTAAATGAGTTTACTGGTTTTGGTATTGGTCCACATGAAGTGATCCGAATTGATGATACAACGTTAGCGATTGGCGTTGGTGGTGTTCATACCAAGGGTCGAGTCCCTGTTAATCATAACGACAGTCCTTTTTCACAATGGCACATTAGCTCAGGAACAGGAAAGGTAATTAGCCGAACAGAAAAGGGCGAAGTGACAAGCCATCAAACGAATGTGATGTGGGATAACCACTGGAGTCAAATACCATCACAGTAATAGTTCGTGATGATGGAACAACAAGATCATATCTAAATTCCCCTAAAATAATAGCCGTGGTATTCTTAACGTAATTATTTTAGGAAGAGAAAACCATGAGTTTACAATATCAAATTATTCCAGTGACTTCTTATGAGCAAAACTGTTCAATTGTATGGTGTGATGAAACCATGAAAGGCGTCGTCATTGATCCCGGTGGTGATGTACATTTATTAAAACAAGCGATTGAGGCATTAAATGTTGAGGTTGTGAATTTGGTATTAACTCATGGGCATTTAGATCATGTAGGCGGCACTGAAGAGTTAGCTGCAATCACAAATGCGCCTATTGTTGGCCCCCATAAAGAAGACGAATTTTGGTTACAAAGTCTACCAAATCAAAGTCAACGATTTGGTTTTCCTCATACTGATGCATTTGAACCTAGCAAATGGTTGAATGAAGGTGATGTGATTGAGTTTGGTAATCAAGTATTGCATACCATTCATACTCCAGGGCATACGCCAGGTCATGTTGTATTGTTCAATCAAGACGCGAAGATGGCTTTTGTTGGTGACGTACTATTTAAAGGGGCGATTGGTCGATCAGATTTTCCTAGAGGCGACTACGATACGTTAATCTCGTCGATCAAAACAAAATTGTGGCCTTTAGGGAATGAGATGAAATTTGTACCGGGTCACGGTCCTGAATCAACCTTTGGTTATGAACGTAGAACTAACCCTTTTGTAGCAGATGAAGTGCCTCTTTGGTAAGAAATTTGGCAAAAGTGGCGTACTTTTCGCCATACAGTGTCACTGTCTCTATAAATATTGCGCGTTTTTTGGTATAAAACGCGCTTCGCCAATTCCGATACAACTATTTGAGTTTCACTTTAGGAATTGACATCTTTTTTCCGCTATCACCTTTGAGCGTATTCCGCTTAAAAATAGATATAGCGCAACGGAGTTTAAGTTTCATGAAAATTGCTCACAAACGTAAAGTACAGTCTAAGCTGCATAAACGCATTAAAGCAACTGCACCAAAAACTGAAGCAAAAAAAGCAGTTAAACCTGCAAAAGTAGCTAAACCAGTTGAAAAGAAAGTTGAAGCAGTAGTTGCAGCAGCACCTAAAGCCGCGGCAGTAGCGACAGATATTGCTCTTACGCCAAAGCAACTGACGGTATTTGATATTGTTTGCCAGAATCCTGAAGGTATCAATTCAAAAGAGATTGGCGTAGCTGCTGGTCAAGAAGAAGCAAAAGCGGCAGCATGGGCAACTGGTGGCTTGAAAAAGCTAGTTGAAGAGAGCCTAGTTGTACGTGAACAACTTGCTGGTAATAAAGTAATTTACAAAGCAGCTTAATGTTTTAGTAAGTCGCTTTATGCAGACACAAAAAAGCCGAGTTAATCTCGGTTTTTTTGTGTCTGTCATACTGCTTTTTTGGATTAGTCATAATATTGAGATATAAAAAAGGACATCACTCTGGATGCCCTTTGCTATGATAATTTAGCGTATTACACGCTTAGAACTTCAATTTAACTTCTAAGCCAACAAATTGATCGGTATAAGGCATACCCGCATCATAGGCAAATTGTGCCGCATCACCATTACTGAACCATGCATTGTAAGCTAGGTTAACTTCTGTATCGTCACCCCATGCATCAGTAACCCAATAATGAATGTGACCAACAGGGTTTAAGAAGAACAAGCTAAAGCTACCCAATGCTTCAGAACCCATTACTTCACCGCCATTCTCGGTAATGCTTAATTCTTGCTGTAGCATTAATTCACCGACTACGGCACCAAAGAAAGGGGTTACAAATAAATCTTGAATTGATGGGACTTCGGCAAATGCTTCAACACCATATTCCCAGAAGAAAGTAGACATAGTGGTCGAATATAAGAAAGATTCGAATTCATTAAAGCCAGCGTGACGAGCAGCAGTATAGTAAACACCACCAAAGTAAGGATGCATTACATAGTTTAAGAAATGCTCATCTTTATCCCATACAGGGCCCGCACTTACGTTATCTTTCCACTTATTGCCAAGACCTTTAAGGCTTGAATCTTCAGAATCCCATTTAGTAATACTTTCTGGTAAAAATGTCATTAAACCAACGGTTGCAACACTTAAACCAAGAATGGTGTAAGACTGCTCCATTAAGTAATCCCAATCACGCTCATCAGAAACGCGTAAATAATGAGGTAGGTTTGTATCCGTAGAAAAAGCATCAGTTTCAGCGATTTTTGATGGGGTGGTATCGCCGTCTAATCGCATCGGCGAAAAGTCAAAAGAAGTCGTTGAACAATAGCTAGAATAAATACTTGATGAACAATCACTTTGATATTCCATGTCGTAGGCGCTATTAGTATCTAGTGCATAGGCTTGTGTTGACGCTGCACATCCTAAAAGCAAACTGGCTATTGCTTGTTTTTTCACGGAAAATCCTTAAAGTAAATACTGAGCTAGATCACAATTATCTACTATTCAATGAGAATTGCAAAACATAAAAGCAAAAAAAGGCCTGTTTATCCCTGATTAAATTGGATAAATAGGCCTTAAATACAGAGGTTTACAATCTATGTATTTAGTTCAATGCTAACTGGTTATAAGAACATTATAGTGAGCTGAATAATTGGCTGCTAATAATAACGACGCCAAAAAGGACAACGCTTAATAGTGCGAGTTTGCCACCAGCAACTTTGTACTCAGGATTTTTGTGTTGTTTTCGTGCTGAGATTACCAAAGCAACAGGTAAAAATAGAGCAAGAATAACCAAAGCAATAGCAGCGTAACCTAATGCAGTAATGAAACCTTGCGGATAAAATAAGGCAAACATTAGCGGTGGTGTATAAGTTAATAAGGCAGTAATGATTGATGATTTGTGCCATTTTTTTGATGAATCGCGTAAAAATTCAAACAGACCTAGACTTACACCAATAAAAGAGGTCAATAGTGCTAAGTCAGCAAACAGCGATAAAGCAAGTTGAATAAATTGGTGGTCAATCGATTGTTGAATGGTCGTAATAAACTGGTTTAACCCGCTGATTTGCTCAAATTCAGTTTGGGATAACTGCCCTAAGGTAATGCCTTGCCAAAATAAGTAAATAATTAGAGGAAGAGAAGAACCTACCAATAGGCTAGTTTTTATCTTTTTTATGTCTAAATCTAAGTAGTTAACAATCGCAGGAATACTGCCATGAAAACCAAAAGAGGTAACAATAACCGGCAGCGCGGTAATAAACACACCTTGGTGGACAGGGAGCGACATTAAGTACTCACCAGTGATATTGGGAGTAAGAAAAAACAGAATCGAAACTAGCATGATCAGTTTTAAGGTAAACAAACCACGGTTAATGACATCAACGGTTTTTGTACCCAGCGTAATAATCACTGCGACAATAATAGTGAAAAGAATAGTAGAACTTGTTTTTGATAGTTCAAGAGGAGAAATGATATTTATTTTTGAATGGAACTGTTCACTCCCTCCGGCAATGTAAGCTGCGCAAAGTGCATAAAAGAGAAATAACATTGAGAAAGTCGCAATTCTTTGGCCATTTTTACCAAGAAATTGAAAAGCAAGACTATGTAATGTCGCGCTACGCTCACCATACTGATGTACTTCTAACATTAATAAGCTGGTGTAACTCATTATTGCCCAAATACCAACCATAAGAAGACTGGCTGTAAAGAAACCGAGACTGGCAGAAACCAAAGGAAGAGCGAGCATACCTGCTCCAATAGTGGTTCCTGCAATAATTAGAGCGCTTCCGAGTACTTTTGTCTTCATTTACACTACTTCTATGCTAAATAAATTTGAGTTTGATACATTTTATGATGATTAGAATGTACTCTGTATTAGAATTTAACTCAATCATTTTGTACAATTAAGATTACGTTAGGTGTAATTTAATGTTTACATTTTGGATTGTGAGGAATATTCATAATAATTGAAATAAGATGGGTTTTTTAAATCGATTAATATGATAAATTAGAAGGAATTATAGAAATATCAAAGAGGAAAGGTGCATGTTGCAAGTAGCAATGATTAGCACAGGTGAAGAAGTTCTACATGGTGACATTGTGGATACGAATGCCGCATGGATGGCTCAGTTATTTTATCAACATGGTTTTAAGTTATCGAACCGCTCTACGGTTGGAGATAATATAGACTCCTTAGTTGCTGAAATTAAGCATCAAGCCAATAATGCGTCTGTTGTCATTGTTAATGGTGGTTTGGGACCAACTTCGGATGATATTTCTAGTGAAGCTGCTGCTCAAGTATTGAATACGTCTTTAGTGATGTCTCAATATTGGTTAGATCGTATGCAAGCTCGTTATTTAGAGCAAGGCAAAGAGATGCCGCACAGCAATATCAAACAAGCAATGTTACCTGATGGGGCACAATTGATTGATAACCCAGTAGGTACTGCGTGTGGTTTCTTTATTGAAGTTGATAAATCGATTGTTATTTTTACTCCCGGTGTGCCGTCTGAATTTAAAGTAATGGTGGAGTATCAAATTCTACCTCGAATGAAACAATGGCACCCAATGGTAGAAGCGTCTAAGTGCAGTCGCGTATTTACCTTTGGTCTATCAGAGTCAGGTATTCAAGATAAATTACAACAAATACGTCTGCCTTATGGTTTTGAAATTGGTTATCGCTCGTCTCTGCCTTTCATTGAAGTAAAGTTGTTTGGTCCTGCTAACCATGATGGGCGTTTTCCTGTATTAGAACGTATGTATCATTTGCTTGGCGACAATGTTGTAAGTGTTGATGAATCTATGCTTCCTAATGTTGGCGCATTATTGAGTGAGTTTTCACTAAACTTAACGGTTGCAGAACAAGCAACGGGTGGATGGTTAACTAATTGGTTGCAAGAAGATGAGCAAATTCGGGCTAATATGAAACAAGGTTGGATTTTGTCGTCACAAGTAGATCAACAAATGGCGGGACAAGATCCTCTTGCAGCGGCACTAGCATTAGCCGCAGCGACACGAGAAAGAACGCAAACGGCAATTGGCTTGTCTTCTGGCCCTATGCTTCAAGGAAAAGTGGCTGTTGCGTTATCAACGCCTTATGGTGAATGGGGGCAGTTAATCAGCTTAAAACGGAATTATAGCTACAATGAAATGCGATCAATCGTATCAACATTGATGCTTGATATGCTGCGCCGATGTTTAGAAAAGAAACCTATGTTTGGTCATTATGAATCACTGAACAGAGAGTCAGAGATTTATGTACCGCAGAGTGCTTTGTCATAAATTGAGTTTTCAGTAAAACAAAACCAAAAGGCGATCCAATAGGATCGTTTTTTTATGCCTTTTTTGCCGCTATTTGAAAATGAACTCCTTCAATAACAAGATCCGTTGTTGCTCTACATACACAAGGTAGGATTTCATTAGAAGATAAGAAGGCGAGGGGGGATGTTTGATAACTCACTTCTCCCGATATCAACGTACATCGGCATGCACCACAATCCCCATTACGGCATTGAGACTCAACTATCATTCCTTGATTTTCCATTACTTCTAGCAAGGTGCAATTACTTTGGTTCTGTAACGTGATGATTTTATTAATGTGTATTTTTGTCATACGGAGTAATAGGTTCTAATTCCTGAATTAAACCAGAGAATACCACAGCTGTTAGTATAAATGAGTCATCCAAAGTGATTTTTTAGACTAATTCTTTAATCTGTGAGGACTCATAATAACAGTCTCGGCCTATTTTTTTTGCCGTGTACAATGCTTTATCAGCATGTTCAATTAACTCATTGAGCGTTAAAGTATGTAAATCGTCCTCGATATAGGTTACCCCAATAGATGCTGACACATAATCTGAGCAAGTCGATTGTTCATGTGGAATAAATAAGTATTTAATGTTTTTAAGTAAATAGGCTAACTTACTGTTAATTTTAGGCTTGTTAATATCAGCAATAAGTATGAAAAATTCGTCTCCACCATAACGATATACTTCAGTGTTTAATCCATAAAAATGTTCTTTGATTAATTTACTTATTTTGATTAGTACTTTATCACCAGAAATATGACCGTAGGTATCGTTATATTCTTTATAGTGATCGATGTCGATCATTATAGCGGTGTAGCTTTCTGAGCATTGATTTTTTAATTGTAAGAAGTGTACCTCAAGTGATTTACGATTCCACAGTTGAGTAAGATGATCAGTCTGTGAGAGGCGCAATAATTGTTGACGATTGTATTGGTTTTCAAGAGCTATAGAGATATAACTAATCAGCTGAGTAAATAGCTCAAAATGAAAGGTTTGATATTGGTAGCTTTCTTTGGCTTGTACTGTAAATCCTGCTCTAATTTCACCGTTAATTTTTATTGGTGAAAACATAATAGATTTAAACTGAACTTGTCGGTTGCATTTTTCACCAAGCATCGTTAATTTTTGTTCACTATTCATATGATTATAATAAAAAGCCGAGTCACTTCTTATGCAGTAGCTCATATATGTCGCTTCACTTTTACAGTCGGTAATATAAGGTTCTTTAACCGTACCTTCGTCATCGAGGTAATGAATCGAAATTTGGTTTTTGTCTTTGTCGTAGAAACCTAGGGCTAATGTATCTATCTGAAATAGGTTGGAAAGATCCTGTTGAATCGTTGGAAGGGTACTTTGAATATCAGTACTATTATTGATGTATTGACCAATTTTATTAATCAGTGCTAGATTTTCAGACAATGATTTCATGGTGCTTAATTCTAATTTAGCGATGTTTAAGCGGTATAATTGCTGTAGGTAATCACTTTCTCTTTTAAGTAACTCTCGACGTGAGTTAAGTAATGAAGAGGTCAAGGTTTGGTAATGCTTTTCACGAATTTCAATATTTGAAATATCTTTAATTCGCATAAGTATAATGTCATTAAAACCGTCAATCAGTTTATCGCTTTCGATGGCTTTAGCGATTTTTAATCCGTGTGCTATATAAACA
>NZ_CAMLHO010000033.1 GCF_946479765.1 uncultured Aliivibrio sp. | reverse complement strand
ATCCCAGCGACAGCAAGCTGATCACTGGGTTTTCTCGCCTAACATGCTATAAAAATAAGATAAATTTATGAACTACCTAACAAAACATCAATTAATATTTTCTTATTCTGCTCAACAGATGACATCACATTTTCATAACCAGCCGTGTTGTTGGTTCTCTCCATTCTATGGATGACAGCTAAACATTGCTTAATATTGTCTGGATTTTTCATCAAATTTTTACCCTTCAACGTTAATGTAAGAAGCATATAATTTAAATCTGATGAATAAGGATAAGTTTGACCAATTTTGATCAACTGTGAGCTATTACTATCCGACGAATTTTGCGCTCTCAACCACTGGTACACTTTATTTAATTTTTGAAAATGAGCCATTGATTGTTGTAATAATAGTGGTGCGCTTTTTTTCAAACCCGCTTGATCAAATGCTTTATACAGAGTAACGCACAACTTCACTTCACCTGCCATTGCCAAAACGCCAAAAGCAGCAGCACGAAATTCATCCGACGCTACTTTTCTTTCAGACAGAAATCGATAATAACAAGTTGATGCTATTGCTTTCGATTTATAACGTTTGCCTTGCTTAAATAATTGACGAGCGATAAAAATATTAATATAACCTTGCAGCTCATCACGCTTATCCATTGATATACGTTTCTTTAGCGTCATAATTAACTGGCCAAAGTATCGTCTATACTTGTCTTTATTAAACGTCATGTTTGAATTATAAACAATCTCTGCAATATCCATGATCATTTTATTTAATGTCGAAGGATTAATACCAATATGATAGAAACGTTTCATTACCATGTTATGTAATAACGTTGATTCATTATTCTCAATGATAAACGTCAGATAAGAATGAAACGCTTTATCATTTTTAGGATTATTATCGAACGCCTTTGCTAAAAAAGTATGCACTTTACTTATCTGTTTTGCTTCTGCGTAAATATCAGCTAGCATTAAATTTGCTTGAAATAAGTACTTTTTAGAGCGTAACAATAGATCCAAAACGGGTATAGCTTTCGGCTTCTCAATAATCTGACAATATGCCATTAAATTTTGAGGCATAATTTCACTTTTATCGTGTCGTTGATATACTTTCTTAAATGTTACAAAGTCTTTTGCCTTATATAACTCTTCTAATGTCATATTAAGCAACATACGGTTTTTATAAGTACCTGGGTATGTTTGAGCACGTTTAATGAAAGCTGATTGAGAGTTTTTTACTTCACCAACCAATTTTTCAATTAATAACGTTAGGCTAAAAGACTTCTTAATGAGTTCATCAATGTAACCAAAGTTGATTGGACTATTCACAATGAAATCAGGAAATAGCTCTCTTGCATTGATGTCATCCACTTGAGAGTCATCATTATCAATATCAACAATAAAGATTGGACGCTTACCAAACTTTGCTTTTGCGCGAGCATGATTGACCATCTCACTAATCACTTCATGATCTGCATAGTGATATTCAATAAAGTAGTAGTCATAAACAGGTAGATCTGACGCTTTCATGCTGACATTAAAAGAATCAGCACTTTTAAAGCCTGCTTTTTGAAAAAACTGGCGGATCTGAGTACTACGCTCTCTTTTTTCAGTAAAAACCAACACATTCATTTGTGGAATGCGTCTAATTAATTCAGAACTACTCATCTATATTATAACTCTATTAAAAACGGCAAGGATAATATACCAACCCGCAAATCTCGACGTGACCGCAATTCTCACACAATGTCAACACCAATGCAAAGAATATACGCGTTGCGTCCCAAAAAAAACCGCGTTACTCTATCATAAAGTAACGCAGAATTAAGCTATTTAAATATTCGTCAGTATTGCTTGCAATGGATGCTTTAAATGCTCACCTTCAAATCGTTTAACCTGACTTCGACATGAATAACCAGTTATTAAGCATCGTTCTTTATCTAATTGCTTTAAATTACCTTTCCAGCTTAAATCGTAGATCGCTTTTGAGGTTTCTAATTTATCGGCTTCATGACCATACGTACCCGCCATCCCGCAGCATCCAACAGGTACCGTATTAAGTGCCAATCCAAAATACTGAAAGATTTCACCCCATTCTTTTTCTGCATTCGGCATCTTAGTTTTTTCTGTGCAATGAGCAAAGAGGTGCCAAGGTCTAGTATCAAATACCGTTGCTTTCGTAAAAGACGAAAGTTTAGGGTATAGCCATTCGTGCACCGTCAAGACAGTAAAATCACCGCGTTTGTCTGCAAGTATTTCATTATATTCATCTCGATAACACAGTACCAAAGCAGGATCCACCCCCACCATAGGAATATTCAGATCCGAAATTTGGTTCAAAAATTCACTACTACTTTTTGCTGTTGAGGTAAATTGTTTTAAAAAACCTTTAACGTGCTGCGCTTTACCATTTGGTTTAAATGGCAATAACATTGGCTTTAGACCCAAACGCTTAATTAACTCTGCAAAATCACTAACTACACTCGCGTCATAATAACTGGTGAAAGGGTCTTGAACAATCAACACTACCTTATTTCGTTCACTTTCAGAAAAACATTTCAGCCGCTCTAGATTAAACGTGGAAATATCTTTCTCTTTACATCGTTCTTTTAAGGTTGGAACAGACAATAATGGCATGTCTACATAGCCCAACGCTTTTTCTGTTAACGTTTGAGTGAGTGACTGTTTTAACACTCCATTGACCAATTTAGGCATAATCGCCATTACAGGAAGCATACTTTCAATGTTTGCAACCAAGTAATCTTTCACCGGACGCTGATAGCGACTGTGATAAATATTCAAGAAACGCGAACGAAAGCTTGGTACATCCACTTTTATTGGGCACTGGCTAGCACACGCTTTACATGCCAAGCATCCCATCATCGCTTCATGTACTTCATGGGAATAATCGTATTCTTTTTCTTTATTAATACGATTACGAATACGATCAATGATTTGTTTAATCGTTGGCCGTTTAGTCAATAGCTCTTGCTCTAGAGCAATAGGATCAATGCCTTGTTCTGATAATTGACGTAACCATTCTCGAACAAGACCTGCTCGTCCTTTTGGTGAATGACGGCGATCTGCGGTAACCTTCATTGATGGACACATTGGAGAGCTCGTTTCATAATTAAAACAAAGCCCATTACCATTACATTCCATCGCTTGATTAAAGCTATCTCTCACTTCCACTGGAATTTGGCGATCATAATAGCCACGCTTTGTATCACTGACTTTTACTAGCTCATCACTACTTTCTAATGGCGTACAGATCTTTCCTGGGTTCATTTTATTGTGTGGATCAAATGCCCCTTTCACACGTCGTAACTCGACAAATAAATCTTCACCAAAGAATTCAGGACCATATTCAGATCTAAACCCCTTACCATGTTCTCCCCACATCAAGCCGCCATATTTTGAGACTAAAGCCACCACTTGATCAGAAATAGTATGCATTAAGGCTTCTTGTTGTGGGTCACACATATCTAACGCAGGACGCACGTGTAAAACACCGGCATCAACATGACCAAACATGCCATAATTAAGTTGGTGAGAATCCAACAGCTGTCTAAACTCTTGAATGAAATCGGCTAAATTCTCAGGAGGAACACACGTATCTTCAGCAAAAGCGACAGGCTTTGCCGCTCCTTTGGTCGCGCCTAATAATCCCACTGCTTTTTTACGCATGGTATAAATTCGACCAATACTTGCCACATCTTGGATAATTTGGTACCCAATAATACCCGCTTGTTTTGCCTGCATTAAAGAATCTAGTTTGGTAATTAAACCTGAAACTTGTTGCTCAACTAGATCAAGATCGGTTCCGGAAAACTCCACCATATTCAATCCAAGCATCTCTTTATCTGGCACATCAGTAATTAAATCACTCACGCTATGCCAAACAATGTCTTGCTTTGCAAAGTTTAATACTCTTGAATCAATCGTTTCTACAGAGAGCGCACTCGCTTCAACCATAAATGGGGCGTTTCTTAATGCAGCATCAAACGTATCGTATTTTACGTTAATCAGAGTTCTGGCTTTTGGGATCCGTGTAATATTAACTTTTGCTTCGGTCAGAAAGGCCAGTGACCCTTCAGATCCACATAAAACTCGCGTGATATCAAACTGATCGGTTTCTGTATTTAATGCATTTTTTAAATCATAACCCGTTAAAAAGCGGTTTAATGGAGGAAATTTATCTTCAATTTTCTGACGATTATCACGGCATACCGAAGCGATGATATCTAATACGGCACGTACCGATTCTTGTTGGTCATTATAAGAAAGGCCGGTATCTAAACGTGAACCATTGGCAAGTACAGCAGTCACCGCTAAGACATGATCAGAGGTTTTGCCATACTTTAGCGAACCTTGACCAGATGCATCCGTATTAATCATACCACCAATGGTCGCGCGATTACTGGTGGATAAATCAGGAGAAAAGAAAAAACCATGTGGTCGTAACGCATCGTTCAATTGATCTTTAATCAATCCAGTTTGAACCCTTGCCCATCCTTGTTCAATATTGATCTCTAACACTTGGTTCATGTAACGAGATAAATCAACCACGATACCTTTAGTTAAAGATTGTCCATTAGTTCCTGTACCACCACCACGAGGAGAAAAAGTGACCGCTTTAAACTTATCCTCACTCGCAAGTCGAGCTAAACACTCAACATCGTTCGTATTTTTTGGTAAGAGTACCGCTTGGGGTAATTGCTGATAAACACTATTATCTGTAGCTACTGCTAAACGACTTGAATAGGTCGTTTCGATATCACCACTAAAATTGCTTTCTTTTAATTTATCTAGATAATCTACTACCATTGGATCAATAGTAGATTGGTATGGTAATACTGGTAACATTGCTCCCTGCTCCTTCAATCGCTGATCCTCAGCGTCATTAATGTGTCTTTCTATACACACTTTACAACATCTCGCGTGGATAAAACATCTTACCTATGCTACATCCGATAAATAATCGCAATGTTACTGCCCAATGACTTACTTACGTACTTTTAAAGCGTTAAAGAACTTTACTGAGTACAATATAAAACAGATAGTAAGATAATATTTCGCCTTAAGTTTTATGGCATATATTTTGCTAAGACTTATTTATACAACCGCGACACCTTATCTTAGAGAAAGTTATGAAACCAGCAATTAGAAAGAACAAGACAAAAATCATTACCACTGACGATATTCTATTAATACTATGCCGTTCAATGTCTGGTGTATTAACTAAAGCAACACAAAGTTCAGTTAACTATTCTGCTATGGTGCAAAAAATATCGAAAACGAGCCTAAAACCTGATTTTGGTTGCTTTGTTCTGTTTGATGGTGGTTTTTCTGGTTTAGTTGTTACTAATTTTACTAAAGATGCCGCCTTAGAGCTCTACACTAAATACATGAACAATATGGGCATGCCGGAAGAAGAGTTAGCCATCTTGCATACTTCTGATGAAGTGGGTGATGTATTAGGTGAATTAATGAATCAAATAGTTGGTGATTTCACCGGGCAAATCCGTAAAACATTACAAACTACGATTTCCCAGAATCAACCAAAAATGCTCGCTTTAAACAAGCAAGTCATACTTTCTGTTGATACGAATCTAGATCGCCCACAAGCTCGTCGCGTTACTTTTACAACAGAAAAAAATAATATTTTCTATCTTGAACTTGCAATGGATAAAACAGAATTTATTCAACTTGAAGAATTTGAACAAGAAGAAGAGTTCGATGCTGATGACCTATTCGAGCAACATAAATCAGGAAATTCTCAACAATCAGCATCAAAAGAATCATCATATCAAGATTTTGATGACTCGTTATTCGATGAATTAGGTATTTAATACCACTAATCACTGCCATTAATATAATAGTGCTGCTCTGTAATATTTAATATCCAGAGCAGCACCTCTCTTTTATTCCTCGCTATTTTAGGCTTATTAACCTAATCCTCCTCAACGATCCAATCCATGCACTCGCTTTAATTTCCTTTCAAATCAAGACATAGACAGGTAAAATAGTTGCCCCGTAAAAAGTAAGGTAAAGCTATGTCATCTGGAAAGCAAAAGGCTCTAAAAAAGATCGCTAAATGTCTTGAACTTGGTAATTCCGCGAATGTGAATGAAGCCGCTCAAGCCATTAGAATGGCGCATCGCCTTATGCTTAAGTATGGTCTTGAAAAAGATGATATTGAGTTTATCAAGATGGGCAAAACACAAAGCTCCCATCTCCTTCCTGCAAACGTGGGTAGTAATATTCTAAAGATAATTCGTGGTATTAATACGCGCTTTGGCGTTGAAGCTGTATTATTAAATCACAAAGGATTAAAAAAAGTTGAGTTTATCGGCTCTGCAGATCGCGCTATTTTTGCCGCCTTTGCTTTTGATATCGTTTATCGTGAGATGAACGAGCAAACGGGACAATTTAAAAACAGTTTTGCGGGATCTGGGACTGGACAGCTTGAAGTAACTAAACGGGTTAACTCTTTCTTAGCGGGTTGGATCGAAGGTGCCCTTGAAAAGCTTCCGGTGATTGCCCCTGACGATGAATCTGCGAATAAGATTAATGATTATATTGATAAAGAATTTAAAAATATTGACCGAGAAACTTTTAAGCAACAATTAAGAGAAGCAATGGCTAATATAACTACTGATTATGAAAAGGGATTGAAGAAAGGCCGTACTCTTTCTGTAAACCGACCAGTAGCTGGTGCTCAAGCACCGAAGCGCTTAAGCTAACAACTCAATGCTTTCGAAATCCTTTATTTAATTTCAATTTCGATCGCATCGTGGCAACAGCGGATCACCTGCAATAAATAACCTTCCTTACTATTATTTATTGCAGATTGAGTAATGTCCAATAGCATACTTCCTGAACTAAGATTCAATATCCCCGATTCATACTCTGTAGCTGGTATCACTCCTATTTTCACATCTAAACTCTGAAAATCTGAAAAATACTGCTCTTTTAAAATAGAAACAATATCAATGTCTCCATCCATTTTCACCAACGATGGAAATAAAGTGTCAGGTAGATATTGATATTGAACAGCGACTTTTCTTCCTTCCATCATAAGTAAACGACTAAACATCAACACATATGAAAAAGGAGGTAAGCGTAAAGCCTCTGCGACCATTTTTGGTGCGAGTATACGTTTAGAATCAAGATGTTTCGTAGTATAACTACACTGATTTAGTTTACATGCATGCGAAATATCAAGTTCCTTAGCTGGATTAAATATCAGAGCTTCTCTTGATACAAACCACCCACGCCTCTCTTCCTTATAAACTTTTCCTGACAGTGCTAAGTAATTTAACGCCTCTTGTAAGGTAATACGTGTTGTTGAAAAAGCACCTGCTAGTACCCGCTCTGAAGGTAACTTTTGCCCTGGCTCTAACATGCCACTTTCAATCTGCTCTGCAATCGCATCTTTTATGGTCAAGTATTGCATCAAGCTTCCTTACAATGTTTGTACATATATATCATTAGAAAGATAAGCTTGTAATTGAGCATTCGATATTAGATGGCCTTTTCTAATTAAGATTGTCACCCTTACCTGCTCTTTATCAGCTTGCTGTAAATAATCAGCAATTTCTTGCTCTGATTTAACTGAAATGCGTTCAGCATCACGACGGCATAACTCTACAAACTCTGGAGGACAAGCATCAAAATAAATCACCCATTCAGCTTGCTGCATCAGGCGTAATGATTTTAATGTAAGCATCTCTGTTTCTTGATGATATTCGATCCAGTTACGCTCAGATCTCACCGCAATATCATTTGATAGATAACGTGTGAATACGTGCTCTAGTTCATTCCGTGTCGTTAAGGCTTCTATTTCTGGTGAACGTAAAAACAATTCCCAAAATTTTCTACGCTCATCTACCGTCGCAAAGTGTTGTTTTACTACGTTTCTCTTATCTGCACCAAAATCAGCCAACATTGCTATTTTTGTCGATAATTGTGTTTCTAATTGCTCACGAATAATACGAATAAGCACAGGTGAAGAACCACCGCTTGAAATCGCGACTTGAACACGTCCACGGTTAACCATTGATGGCGTGATGAAATCACAATGAGCGGTATCATCAACCACATTTACCAATATCCCGGCATCATGAGCATCTTTATATACTTGATGATTTAACTCTGAATTATCAGTTGTAGCCCACACTTGCACGTACTTACTGTCTAACAACTTACGATGATAAAATCCTTTATGGTAAGTGATTTTACCTTGCTCTGCATACTTCGCTAAATACGATTTTATTGAAGGTGCTATAACAGTGATATCTGCATCCGCTTGCAATAGCATGTCTATTTTACGACAGGCTACTTCCCCACCACCAACCACTAACACTGGGCGTTTTTGTATATCCATAAAAATGGGAAAATATCTCATTACATCCTCACTGAGCCTTTCATTTAATATCAACAATATACCTTGCTTCGCTTCATTAAGGTAGAGCTTGTAGAGCCCAAAGATAAAATGCGACTTAACATATTCAGAAAATACATGAATTAACAATTAATTAACAAAAAGAAACGTCAGACCAGATCATTAGGACTGGTTTTAAAAAACAAAGCAGTTTTTATCACTAAAAATATGGGATAAGGCAGATCTATTTACCTATATTTAACTTGTTGTTCAATTTCACAAATCATTAACTATTGTATATCGTTTAAATACAGCTGCTTACAAAAGTAGCAATTAAGTGCCACCTGATGGCTAACGCAACACGCTAGATTGTGATACGTCAGTTCAATAATGGATTATAAGGAAGAACACAGATGAAATTTAAAACAAACACTCTTTACGCTGCTCTTACCGCCTCAGCATTGCTTATGTCGACACAAGCTACCGCTGCGGGAGGTACACTAGATAAGGTAATGAAGAATGGATATGTTCAATGTGGGGTGAGTACTGGCCTTCCTGGATTTTCAAATCCTAACTCAAAAGGAGAATGGGAAGGGATTGATGTTGAATACTGTCAAGCCGTTGCTGCTGCTGTGTTAGGTGACAAATCTAAAGTTAAATATGTTCCACTTACAGCTAAAGAACGTTTTACCGCGCTTCAGTCTGGTGAAATTGATGTGCTATCACGTAATACAACGTGGACACTGCACCGTGATACCTCTCTTGGCCTAAACTTTGTTGGTGTTAACTACTACGATGGTCAAGGTTTCATGGTAAAAAAAGAACTTGGCCTAACCAGTGCTAAAGAGCTTGATGGTGCCTCTGTGTGTGTTCAATCAGGAACAACAACCGAACTTAACCTTGCCGATTACTTCCGTAACAACGGCATGGAATATAAGCCCGTCGTATTTGATACAGCCGCACAAACTTCAAAAGGATTCGATGCGGGTCGATGTGACGTTCTTACTACTGACCAATCAGGTCTTTATGCCCTTCGTTTAAATCTTAAAGATCCTAAAACAGCACAAGTTCTTCCTGAAATTATTTCAAAAGAACCACTAGGCCCTGTTGTACGTCAAGGTGATGACCAGTGGTTTAACATCAACAAATGGGTATTAAATGCCATGATTAATGCTGAAGAATACGGTATTAACTCACAAAATGCAGATCAAATGTTGAAATCTAAAGATCCAAATATCAAACGTATTCTTGGTGTTGATGGACCAAAAGGAAAGGGCTTAGGTATTCGTGACGATTGGGGTTACCAAGTAGTGAAACAAGTCGGTAACTACGGTGAAAGTTTTGAACGTACCGTAGGTAAAGGGTCACCACTTCAGATTTCTCGTGGTGTGAATGCACTTTGGAACGCTGGCGGCTTTATGTACGCAGCCCCTATTCGTTAATTCTAATGGTCAATAGAACCCAATAATAAATAGAAACTAATACAATTTTATGGGGTGAGTTTTCACCCCTTTTTATAAATGGATTTAAGGTTGTAGTTGTATGTCATCTAAAAATAAAAACCTCTTTTATAATCCAACATTTCGTGCAATTTTATTTCAAGTGATTGCTGTTGCTGCACTTGTCTTTTTCTTTTATTCCATAGTTAACAATGCATTATCCAATTTAGAATCTCGCGGTATCGCGACAGGTCTTGCTTTTTTAGATCAAGAAGCTGGCTTTGGTATCGGTTTGTCTTTAGTGGAATATGATGAAACACATACTTATGGACGCACGTTCGTTGTTGGTCTTTTAAACACCGCATTAGTCTCTGTCCTAGGGATTTTATTTGCTACTCTACTTGGGTTTACTGTCGGCATTGCTCGCTTATCCAGTAACTGGTTAGTTAGTCGATGTGCGACGGTATACATTGAAACCTTCCGAAATATCCCCCTTTTATTGCAAATTTTCTTTTGGTATTTCGCGGTTTTACAAGCCCTTCCCTCTCCTCGTCAGAGCCTTAGTTTAGGAGACAGTATTTTCTTAAATGTACGAGGTTTGTTCTTCCCTGGTCCTATTTTTGAACAAGGCTCCAATCTTATTGGTATGGCCGTTGTTCTTGCTATCGTCTTCATTATTTTTCTATCGCGTTGGGCACATAATAAACAAGCATTAACAGGTCAACAAACACCCGTATTACGTTATTCAGCCTTGCTACTCGTTGGTTTGCCAGCCTTAGCGTATTTCATTTCCGGCATGCCGGTATCGATTGAATATCCTGAACTAAAAGGATTTAACTTTCGAGGTGGGATAAGCATTATCCCTGAACTAGCTGCATTAGTTGTGGCATTAAGTGTTTACACCGCGTCATTCATTGCTGAAATTGTTCGTTCCGGTATTAATGCGGTTAGCCACGGTCAAACTGAAGCTGCAATGGCATTAGGTTTACCAAGAAATAAAACCTTGAAGCTTGTCGTTATTCCACAAGCAATGCGTATCATCATTCCACCTCTAACAAGCCAATATTTAAACTTAACTAAAAACTCGTCACTAGCGATGGCCATTGGTTATCCTGATCTTGTCTCTGTATTTGCAGGAACAACCCTTAACCAAACAGGACAAGCCATCGAAATCATTACCATGACAATGGCGGTTTACTTAACGTTGAGTTTATTAACGTCATTCTTAATGAATATCTATAACAACAAAGTCGCATTGGTTGAGAGGTAACTATGAGCATACATCAATTTCAGCCCGATCTTCCGCCTCCAGCAAACACAGTAGGTGCGGTGACTTGGCTTAAAAAACATTTATTTAATGGCGTAACTAATTCGATTCTTACGCTGATCATTGCTTATTTAGCTTTTAGTGGATTGTGGAATGCCATTAACTGGGCGCTAATCAATGCCGATTGGATAGGAACAACACGAGATGCCTGCACAAGTGAGCGAGCTTGTTGGGTCATGATTAATGTACGTTGGGATCAATTCATGTATGGATTCTACCCAACCGAAGAACTGTGGCGTCCTCAGCTATTTTATGGACTATTAGCAATCTTTGTTGCTTTACTCGCTTATGAGAATACCCCTAAAAAAGTGGCTATTTGGTTAGTATTTGTAAACATATTCCCATTTTTTGTTGCCTTTTTATTGTATGGCGGCGTATTCGGGCTACCTGTTGTTGATACTCACCTTTGGGGCGGGTTATTAATTACATTGGTTATTGCCATTGTAGGTATTGTTGTCTCATTACCGATTGGTGTCGCGCTTGCACTAGGCCGTCGCTCTGAAATGCCAATCATTCGTAGCATGTGTACCATCTACATTGAAATTTGGCGTGGTGTTCCTCTTATCACGGTTCTTTTCATGGCTTCGGTCATGCTGCCACTGTTTTTATCTGAAGGAATGGAGCTGGATAAACTCTTTAGGGCATTGATCGGTGTGGTGTTATTTAGTGCGGCATATATGGCAGAAGTCGTTCGAGGTGGCTTACAAGCGATACCAAAAGGCCAATACGAAGCTGCTGATGCTCTAGGATTAGGTTATTGGAAGAAAATGCGTTTAATCATTCTTCCTCAAGCATTAAAAATTACCATTCCATCAATCGTTAATACCTTTATTGGTTTATTTAAAGACACCAGTCTTGTCCTTATTATCGGTATGTTTGATGTATTAGGTGTTGGTCAAGCGGCTAATACTGACCCTGAATGGTTAGGGTTCTCAACGGAAAGTTATGTCTTTGTCGCTTTGGTTTTCTGGGTGTTCTGTTTCTCGATGTCGAGATACTCCATCTATTTAGAAAACAAACTTCATACAGGCCACAAGCGATAATTAACAGAATTCAAGGATGTAGTTATGACGACTCAACAAGATTATATGATCCAATTAGAAGACATGAACAAATGGTATGGTCAATTTCATGTGCTTAAAAATATTAACTTACAAGTTAAAAAAGGCGAAAAAATCGTTATCTGTGGGCCATCCGGTTCAGGTAAATCCACCATGATCCGCTGTATTAACCGCTTAGAAGAACACCAAAAAGGCCACATCTTTGTCTCTGGTACAGAATTGACTGAAGATTTAAAAAACATAGAAGCGGTACGTAGAGAAGTCGGTATGTGTTTCCAACACTTTAACCTATTCCCTCACCTAACTGTTTTAGAAAATTGTACGCTTGCGCCTATTTGGGTAAAGAAAATGCCAAAATCAGAAGCTGATGCATTAGCGATGAAGTTCCTTGAGCGTGTAAAAATCCCAGATCAAGCCGATAAATACCCAGGACAACTTTCAGGTGGACAACAACAACGTGTAGCGATTGCTCGTTCTCTTTGTATGAACCCACAAGTAATGCTGTTTGATGAACCGACCTCTGCACTTGACCCTGAAATGGTGCGAGAAGTGCTCGATGTGATGGTTGAACTGGCCGATGAAGGCATGACCATGCTTTGTGTAACTCATGAAATGGGATTTGCCAAAGAGGTAGCTGACCGAGTTATCTTTATGGATGCCGGTGAAATCATAGAAGAAAATAACCCTGTAGACTTCTTTGAAAATCCACAATCTGATCGTACTCAATTGTTTTTAAGCCAGATCCTGCATCATTAATCGAAACAATATGAGTCAACGGCCATTACCATTATAATAAATCACACAAACAGCGATCTTAGGGTCGCTGTTTATTGTTACAGATCCTTACAAACTTCATCAGCTAAGTTAATATACTGATGTAAAATGGTTTCCAGCTCAATTTATTCAGTTCAAAAAATAGAACTTACTTGATTTTTTGAACTATAGGTACCATAACTGTCTATATATTTATGTCTGTCCATTCCAAGGGGAATACGATGAATAATCAAATGTTCGGCCAAACTCATACGCAAGAGTCGGCTCTACAAACAAATAAAGTATTACGTAATACTTATTTTTTACTGTCTATGACACTACTATGGTCAGCACTAGTTGCTGGCGTATCAATGGCACTGAACTTACCTCGTCCGGGTATTATCATTATGCTTGTTGGTTTCTACGGCCTACTGTATCTAACAGAAAAAAACCGTAACAACAGCATGGGTCTGCTATTTACTTTCTTATTTACAGGCTTCTTAGGTTACACCATTGGTCCAATCCTAAACATGTACATTGGTGCAGGTATGGGGGATGTGATCTTAACCGCTCTTGGTGGTACTGCACTTTCTTTCATGGCAGCATCTGCTTATGCATTAACAACTAAGCGTGATTTATCATTCCTTAATGGCGTGTTAATGGCTGGTTTTGTTGTTCTATTGATCGGTATGGTAGCGAACATTTTCCTACAAATGCCTTTATTGCACCTTGCTATGAGCGGTATGTTTATCCTGTTCTCAACAGGTGCGATTCTATTAACTACACAATCAATTATTCGTGGTGGTGAAACAAGCTATATTTCAGCAACGATTACGCTGTATGTTTCTATCTACAACATCTTCATCAGCCTACTAAGTATTCTTGGTATCATGCGTGATGATTAATCGATAACTTGATTCGATGTTATAAAAAAATGCCAGTCCTCACAGACTGGCATTTTTGTATCTATTGATTTTCACACTGCAATCTAATTTGTATACATTGCACATTCATCATTAATATCTTCTGGCGGAAGATAGTTCTCCCTTACATAAAATTTATTAAGTAAACGGATAACCGAATGTTTTTTAACTGGTTTTTCATCCATTAACACATGAAGTTTACGAGCTACATTTTGAATTGTTAATAGGTTTTCTAGCGGCAAAATACTTTCTAAATCATTCTTTAAACTGTGCGCTTCTTCATAATCATTAGCGACGGCAAGGTAAGCCCAAATATAAGCGACTGCATTATGGGATGATGATATTTTTTGATTATATTGTGCCGAACGTAACTGATACTCAGGGCTTTTAAGCTCACCTCCACGTTCTGACCAATAAATCGCTTTATAAATGTTTTTCTGCGTTCCAATACCATGATAATAACAAGAACTAACGGTGACCATTGCTTTTGGATCACCTTGATATGCCGCTCTTAGCATCCAATAGAAGCCTTCAGGATGTCCATCTTGTAATTTTTGGTACCATTGAGCGAGAAACCATTGAGCTTTAAGGTAATCCTTTAATGCCAAAGTCGTAATGGTTTCTTTACCCAATTCTACATTTTTCTCACAACCAATACCTTCAAGGTATAATTTACCTAGTTTTAATGTTGAACTTTGCTTTCCTTTTGAATCCCCTAAACGTGCTGCCCAGTATTTAGATTTTTCATGGGCGTCAGAATCATCATAATTATTATCATACAATCGCACTAAGGCATAAAATGCTTGTTGGCTATTCTGTTCAGCTGCTTTCAGGTACCATTTAATCGCACTATTTTGATCAATAAGCTCTAGATCTGCCCCTAATGCAAGTTGTGCTGTTATATTGCCACTACTTGCGCGCTCTATTTTATCTTTTCTATCTGTTGCATCATCGAAAATTGTTACTGATGAAGTAGGCAAAGTACGCTTTCTTCGTTCGGCTGCTACAATTCTTTTCTTTTCGACCGATTGAAAATACCCAATCATTACAACTAGGCAAATCACACTACTAAAAAATAGGAACCAATACATATCTATCTTATCGAAAAAGGGAGTCGGTATTTATTACTCTATTCTAATGATTTTTACGTCCAATTAGAATGAATACCTTTTACTAAAGTTACTTTATCTTCCTATTTTGTATGAAAAAACAAGCAACTAAACAGCACGGTGATTGGTAAGTGGGTTTTATTTTAAATTCCTACCTTTGTGACTGGTCTTTTAAAAAAAATTAACTAAAGTAATAGGTAAATTATTCATTCATTGGTCTATATGAAAAAAATTTCTCATTATTTTTTATTTGTATCACTTTTTATTTTTTCTCAACTTAGTTATGCAAGCTGGGGGCTTTCTGATGAGCAACCAACAGAGATCACACCTCAGGCACAAAAAATTGAAAATGACATACAAACTCTTCCCGAACAGCATTTTTTTTCAAATAACAATTACGCTCAAGTAAAACGTTTACTATCGACCGCAATCACTCAACAACAAAAGCAGGCTGAGGCTGTAAAAAAAGCACTCATTGATTATCGAAAAAACAGCGATCAGCCACATTGGCTAGCCGTAGAAAATAGTCATCAATCACTTAATTCATTAAACCTAAGTAAGCAACAACTGCTTAAATTAACCGATCAAACCACTAGAGAGCAACTGACGGGTTTTGGTCCCTATGGTGTAACACAATTTTATTCAGAACTCGCTATCACCCAATTAAACATTGAATATTATCTGCATTATCAGATACGTAGTTTCAAGAACTTAGTTCGTGATCTACAAATTTCACCCGTTCCAGTTATCAGTGTCATTTTTAAAGTACTTGGGGTCTTTTTCATATTTAGTTGGTGGGTCAGAAACAGCGAACGCTTGATTAATGATTTCAAAACATCAAAATTTGAAGGCACAACGAAACCTAACATTCTGACCCGCGGAATCTGGTATCTCACTAGAGCACACAAAGCGATTGCATGGCTATTTTTAATCACAGTAACGCTACGTATTATTTCGACGCTTCCAAGCTTACAACATTTAATATTTCTTGAAATATTCACATGGTGGCTCTTAGGAGGTTCAATTGCGGTAAGTTTTATTCTTGAATTCATTTATCGCAACAGTAAACACAATAAAAAAGAAATTATTGCACTGCGTCTAGCAACCATTCGACATTATGTTTGGGGAGCAATTGTTTCTGGCGTTATTTTACAGATATCATCAAGAACACTTGGACAAGGGACTATTTATGCTTGGATAAATTCATTGGTATACCTTTTCTTTATTCTTCTTACTGTTTATACATTAAGACAATGGAGATCTACTGTTTTTGAGCGAATTCATCATCTTGACCCGCTTCCTGTTTCTATACAATGGGCAGTTCGTAATCAAAATACATTGTTAATATCCATTGCAGCAACGGCTTGCGGGGCAGCTTGGTTATCTTGGCGTTCAATTCAGCACAGTGCAATTAGTGCTTTGTCTCAATACGCTGCATTTAGTCATGCCTTAGCCTATTTATTTAGAATAGAAGTAGCAAAACAAACCGAAGTTTCTCGCGAACACTCAAACTTAGTTCGCATTAAAGGATCAGCAGCTTTTGACTATATTTCTCCTGGTTCTGAAGATTCAACCTTACTTGAAGAGTACGCAAAAGACGAAATGTCAGCCCTATCTCGTTATCTTTTAACAGACAGTCCTGCCGTTTGTGTCTTATCAGGAGAACGTGGTGTAGGAACAACAACACTACTTAATCGGCTGCTTAATAAAGTAAAAAATGCACAACCACTCTACTTAAACTGTCCATACGATGGCTACTCTGCTTTATTACCAGAATTAGCAAAACAGCTAGGTATAGATGAAGAATCAAGTGAAAAAGATATTCTTCAACATTTACGAAATAGTGATATCTGTTACTTACTGGCTTTTGATAATGCACAACGTTTAGTGAAACCCAAAGTCAATGGATTGGTCGATCTCATGAAACTGACTAATTTACTCCGTCGTGCTCGTAAAAGTCATCGCGTCGTACTGGCTATTGAAAAATCAAGTTGGCGCTTTATTGATCGTGCTCGTGGGGAACGTTTATTATTCGATTTAGTTACTTTCATGCCGAAGTGGAATGAAAAACAAATTGGTAATTTACTTGAATCTCGTATTACCACTACACCTAAAACGGAAACCGAAGACGAATGTCCTTCTATTTCATTTGATGGCTTAGTTTTACCAAGACAATGGGATGAAGAGAACTTAACGGAAGAAGAGCGAGCTAAAAATGGATTCTATCGCATTTTATGGGACTATTCAGATGGCAACCCAACGGTCGCCCTACGCTTCTTTAGATTATCTTTGCATCGTGATAAAGATACGGACGCTGTTCTTGTGCGTTTATTTAAGGCTCCACATTCTGATGATCTTGAAACGATGCCAAAACCGATGCTTGCAGTACTTCGCTCGATTGTTCAGCTAGAAATCGCTTCACCTGCTGATGTGAGTGAATGCAGCCGTTTAAGTATGGCTGAAGTAATTAGTACGCTTCGTTATTTTCAAAGCCGTGGTTATATTGAATGGAATGATAATAAAGCTCGAATCTCTGATCATTGGTTCCGTCACATTACGAATGTTCTCCATCGTCAACACTTATTGGTGAAATAATATGCTTCGATTATTTGTCTTTTTTATTATGTTCAGCTTTGGCAACACCGTCTTTGCTGAAGAGCCTCAATCGCTTGATAATCTGCACCAATTCGCAAGTTTGATCCGATGGAGCGGTGTTGCATTCTCATTCATCATTGTTTTTATTGCTTGGTTATTACTTCGCTTTACTCAATCGATTGTTGATGGCATTAGTAGCCAATTTGCACAACGCCGAATGCTAATGCAAAAACTGCAGTCTTTTTTCCAATTCTTTATCTATATGTCTACGGGTATGACTGTATTTATGCTCAGTTTCCGCGTTGATGAAAGGGTTCTCGCATTAATTGGGGGGACTCTGGCAGTTTCGGTTGGTTTTGCATTAAAAGATCTTACCGCCTCGTTTATTGCAGGCCTAACAATAATGATAGACCGACCATTTCAAGTCGGCGACCGAGTCACTTTTGAAGGGCATTATGGTGACATCATTGCCATTGGTTTACGTTCTGTTCGTATGCAAACACTCAATGACGATATTATTACGATCCCAAACAATAAATTTTTAAATGAAGTGGCAATGAGTGGTAACTACGGTGCATTGGATATGCAAGTGGTTATCCCTTTCTATATTGGGATGGATCAAGATATTAATATTGCTCGTGATATTATTCAAGAAGCCGCTTCGTCAAGCCGTTATATCCATCTACCAAAACCGGTTGTGGTGCTCGTAAAACAAACCATCACAGACAACTATTTAGCAATCCAGCTAACCTGTAAAGCTTATGTTGTTGATATTAAAGTTGAGAAATTATTTGAAACCGATATTACTCTTCGTGTAATGCAAGAGTTTAGAAAATCAAATATTCTCCCTCCTTCCATTGCTATTCAAAATAAATAGACATATCGTGATGCTCTCTATTGGATAGAGCACCATTAACCTATAAATTTATCTCTCGCTGTCCTCTTACTTTATTGATAACATATCATTCTATATTAGCTAAACCCTTGGTTCTGTAATGAAATTAATATTAAAAACTCTCCTGCTATCAGCATCATTATGCAGCTCCTTAGCTTTTGCTAATACAGAAGCACATAATGATTATCTAAAAGGTACAGCTTATCTAAACCAAGATAATTATAAAGAAGCGATTACCTGGCTAACAAGTGCTGCCAATAATGGATCTATCGAGGCTCAAAATAAGATTGGCGTCATTTATACTAAAGGAATAGGTACTGAGGCTAACTCTAGTTTAGCAATCCAATACTTTACCAAAGCCGCGGAAAATGAAAGCTCAATGGCTTATTACAATCTCGGTAAGGTGTATGAATCACAAGATAAATTCCCTATCGCTATCGACTGGTACAATAAAGCCATCGATATGGATAACAGCAATGCAATGAACAACCTTGCTGATTTATACTTACAAGGTAATGGGTTAGTTCAAAACATTCATCAAGCAGAGCTGCTTTATATCCGAGCGGCAGAATTAGGTAATGCTACGGCAATGCGAAATCTTGGCTTTCTCTATTTTAAAGGGAGCAACGTTAAGCAAGATATGGAAAAATCGTATTTTTGGTTTAATTTAGCCGCTGCAAAAGCCTACCCAGAAGCAGAAACCTACCGTGACTTTACAGGTGAGAAACTATACAAAACAACAAAAATATCAATTCAGAATGAAGCCTTAAAATGGCTAGAAGCACATTCAGAATAATACGTTATTTTCTCCCATTGGTTGCCTTAAAAATCCAATTAAGACAACCAAGCTACTCTTCTTACCTCTTTTTCTTTATTACGCCTTTTTACTCTCTAAGCGACACGGTAACCAAGTTGCCAGTACGATAATCACAAATATCAAAGAGAAATTTGCTATCGCTTTTACCATTAAGACAATAAGAGAACTACTTTCTAGTGAGTCTAATAATACACTTACCCCATAACGACTAACTAGTATTGCTAAAAACAAAGTAAGTAAGGTAATCACGCGAGTTCTTACTCTCTTTATGACTTCGCCTTTTGAGACAAAAATAGCAAGTACCACTCCCCAACATATCGCAGCCATATATAAATAATTCATATATTGCATGGTAAGCGCAATACCGCTTGAGACAATCGCAATAATTAACCAAAACTGTATACTCTCAATCACGCGATACAGTAAATCCCCATGTTTTTTTTGCAGATTTGAAAAATGAACAGTCACCATTGCACCCAGTGCAATCCCCACGATGGCATCCGTCAGAAAATGAATACCTAGCCATACCTGAGCGATGGATTGGGTAATTATTAAGCCAACAAAAAATAACGCGAAACGGTTGAGTACTGCTGGTGCTATTTTCCTTCTCTTTAAAGCGAGATAAAATATTCCGTAAATAACGGTAGCAAGCATGGCGTTCATACTTGGCATTCCAAACCCACTCGCTTGCGTTAATTGCAATTGAGGGACATAAACAAACGGACGAGGTAAAGCCAGACCTAACTTTGCTAATTCTGTAAAAATAATGGTTAATACAATACCAAACAATAAGGTTAACGCGGTTCCTCGACCAAAATAAACAAGGGCTACAATAAATAAAAAGTAGACAAAAGCTTCTGTGCCTGTTTCATTGATTATCGTAAAAAACATTTTAATACTAATGTTAATAACAGCTGGCAAGCTATTGATACTTTCGCGTAACGACATCAATAGCCCCAATTCAGCTTGATGAATATTGCTCGCTTGACCAATAAGATCCGTTACCCACGTGATTTGGTTATGACTGTCCAGCGGCTTAGCAAACCATTGTTGCAGTAATTCTAATTGTTGTGGATAGCGGTATTGTTCTGGACTTATTTTATATGGTTCACTTAGATAGACAGCTTCAGTTTCGGTGCCGTAATGAGGAGCAAACCAAGATGGAATCCGAAATAAACCATCATTTGTTTGTAGATCAAAAACAACAATATCAGAGTCACTTACACAGCGAAAAACCGTTGCTTTATCGTCTTTATACAATTGATCTTTTGCTACAACAACAAGCCCTGCTTCTTCCCATGTTTCTCTTTCAGCGGCTTGTTGAGGCGTTTCTCCCTCGTCAATCAACCCTCCGGGCAATGATAGTTTTCCCGTAATTAATTCTTCAATCAAAACGACACGAAAACCATCATCCACAACACAGACGGCTCCTTTTGAAGTAACCTCTTGATCCGCTAGTGCTGGCATTGATAAAAATGAGGTAAAAAACGACGACAACAATAAACAGAGAGTAAACACCTTATTCATATTCCATTCTCTTTTAGGGCTTTACGTAAATAATGGATGTGTTCTTTCATGCCTTGCTGATGATAAAAATCTAATGCGGCCTGATTAAAACCCCACACTTCAACAAAAACCTCTTTAACGCCATAATCTTTTAATTCTTGTTCCATTCTCGTTATTAGTTTTTCAGCAACACCTTCTCTTCGACTTGTTTCTTCAACATACAGCTCATCAATCGTTGCCATCATTACTGGTTTACTTACGGTTGAAATTAATTCACAAAAATGTCCTGTCACAAAACCAATAACGCTACCTTCTAATTCTGCCACATACACCATGCATTCAGGGTCATCTAAATAGCGGGCAATACTTTTCTCTTCTTCTATCTCTGAAGCCGTTTTGAATAGTTCAGGGCATTGCTGATGATGCTCATCATGTAATTGATACATCATTGAATTTAAGCGAAAAAGATCCGTTTCTTTTGCTCGACGAATAACTGAAGTCATGTAGATACCAAATAAGAAGTGACATGCAATTAGACCATGATTTATAAACAAAAAAAAGTTCTGTATCATCACTTCTTACATTCATAATACCTTTCCTTACTTTATTTTGACGTTAATCGCCTTAGAAAAGGTACACTAACCATATTGAAACTTATTTAACCGAATCATTATGCAGTTTACTTTTTCACCAAAAAATAGAATCTACGAATTAATCACCTTTGTATTCTTTATCTTAAGTATGCTAATGGTGCTTTTGCTTACATCTACTCCTAATTTATTCGATCTGTTATCAAATACAGAAAGCCTCATTCTAACCTTGCTCAGCCGCTCAGCCGGCTCTCCCATGTTTTTGCTTACTTCAGCGATACTCTGTTGTATTCCTATTATCAAACGTTTACCAATAAAGAAGATACTTTCTCTCTACCTACAATTTGCAATTCTTTTACTATTAAGTTTAATGCTAAAAATTGGTGTTAAAGCAGTGACTGAGATCCCCCGCCCTTACACTCAAGCTTTAGTTCAGGTTGATTTAATCGATAATACCGCTGATTTTTATACGCTCAGTGAAGAAAACAAAGAAACTCTTATTACTCAAGTTAAACAGCAAGTAAGCCCCGCACGTATAGACCAATGGCGTCAAGGCATGAATTATTCATTCCCATCAGGCCATACTATTTTCGCCGCTATCTGTGTTTTATTTTGGGGAGGTTTTTTGCTACGACATAAGCACTATGCACTAACCGCAGTTGTGATTACTTGGGGTGTAGGCGTTGGCTTTAGTCGTGTTTGGCTTGGAATGCACTGGCCAACAGATCTTATTGCGTCACTGATCAGTGCATCGATTTTGATTCTTTGTGTACCAACGATTAATTTAGAGACAACATCTCCTAAAGTGAATTAACGTTTTTCTTCACCGATTTGACCGCCATAATGCCAAAACCAATAAGTAGTAATAAAGGCAATAGCCAGAGCACATAGGTTTTCGCATTTAATGGCGGTTCATATAAAACAAAATCGCCAAAACGATGCGTCATGAAACTCACGACCTCTTCATCTGTCTTTCCCACTTTGATTTGCTGATACACTTCTAAGCGGAGATCTTTCGCTATCGGTGAATTTGACTCAATTAAGTTTTGATTTTGACATTGTGGACAACGTAAGCTTTTTGCCAAGGCGATCGCTTGCTGCTGTTGCTCTGAAGAATCAAACTTAAACAGTTCTACGCTTTCTATCGTCGCTTTGTCAGCGGCAACAAATAAACTATTACTGCTATCCAATGATGCATTAACGGAAAATACGGAGCATAAACAGAATAATGGCACCAATAGATTAAAAAAACGCTTCATTATTATTCCTCAAAAAAGTCAGCAAATTCACGTTGCCATTTTTTCTCATCTAAAGCGCCAGTAAAGCGATGCAATATCACTCCTTTCTGATCAATTAAGAAAGTGGTCGGCGTACCAAAAACACCTAAATCCATCGCTAGCGATCCTCTTGGATCAAAAATCACCGCTTGATATGGCGAACCTGTCTGCTCTAACACTTGTTTAGCCGCAATGCGATCATCTCGATAATCTAAACCAATAATGGTTATGCCCTGCTCTTTTAACTGATGTAAAAACTGATGTTCTGTTTTGCAAATCCCACACCACGCAGCCCAAACATTTAGCAAAGTTAATGGCTGTTGCTGAAATAAAGACTCATTTAATAATACAGACGTATCCATGACTTCTGGTAATTCAAACGTAGGCACGCTCTCTCCCACCATTGCCGTCGATGTGCTCGATTCTTTGGTTTCTAATCCTGTAAATAACACACTAAAGATTATCGCGCATATTCCAATGACTAATCCTACTTTTATTGCTGGCTTCATTTCTTACTACTCTTTCGCTTTATCATTGCCAATACCCCGCCTAGCGCCATCAAAATAGAACCAAACCAAATCCATCGAACGTATGCCTTATATTGTAAACGTAATGCGAAACTGCCGTCTTTTAATTTTTCACCTAACGTCACGTATATATCACCATGCCAAAACCAATGCATTGCAGGTTCACTCATATTCATTACTCGAACTTGATAATGACGACGCTGCGGCTGAACCATGGCTATTTCTTTACCATTTTCACTGATCAATAAATTCGCTTGTTCTGCGGTGTAATTTGAACCTACCAGTAGTTCGGTTTCTTTATAAGTGATCTCATAATTGGCGAGTTTAGCTATAATACCTGGTTCCATTTTTGCACTGCTTTCAAAAGAGTGTTCACTGTTCATCGCAGCACCTATCATCACAATTGCAATACCAATGTGCGCGATAACCATTCCTATCGCTTTGCCTTTAGACTGTTGCAGCGACCAGACAGAGCCTATTATTACCGCCAAAGCCAGCACCCAAACCAAGCTAGGAATGAGTGCCATATTTTCATATTGAACACGATATATTCCAAGTCCTAGCACAATCGAAACTAAGCTTGAAATGACCATCGTCTTGGTATTTGCATTTGTCGTCTTTCCTCCCCAACGAACAAACACCGACACGGCCATCAGCAACAATGCCATTATCGCCATTGGCACAAACAACAAATTAAAATAAGGTGCGCCTACAGAAATATTGCCAAGTCCAAAGATCTGAAAAATCATTGGATAAAAAGTACCAAGTAACACGGTAATGGTCGCGATTGAAAATAAACCCGCAAGCAATAAAAATAGAAAATCACGACTGATAAAATGACGAATAGGCTGGCTATTTAACTGTCTACTTTTGAATGCATACAGAGACAAAGAAACCAACATAACGACAAACAAGATCAGAAGAAGAATGATCCCACGAGTTGGGTCCACCGCAAAGGCATGAACCGAAGTTAATACCCCAGAGCGAACAACAAACGTCCCTAAAATACTCAAACAAAATGTCACTAACGACAGAATCATCGACGTTTTTAAAAGTTGGTTTTTCTTATCACTCGCGATTAGGGTATGCAGTAAACCCGTTGCGGTTAACCAAGGCAACAAAGAGGCGTTTTCAACCGGATCCCAAAACCACCAACCGCCCCAACCGAGCTCATAATATGCCCACCACGATCCTAAACTGATCCCTGCGGTCAACAATGACCACGCTAATAGTGTCCAATGTCTTGCGTGTTTAACCCAATATTGCGGTACGTCTTTCATCATCAACGCAGCAAGTGCAAATGAAAATGTCGCGGCAAATCCGACGTAGCCTAAATACAATAATGGTGGGTGAAATATCAATCCAATATCTTGCAACATTGGATTCAGATCTCGCCCTTCTAATGGTGTGTTAACGTAAATAATGAAAGGATTTGAAGCAAATAAAGTAAAGGCTGCAAAAATAGTAATTAACGCATTAAGCACCAATAAAACTCGAATAACGTACTCTGTTTGTATTGTTTTTCTCTTTAGCGTAATTAAACCTGCCCATAACGTTAAGGTTAATACCCAAAACAATAATGATCCTTCATGCCCACCCCAAATAGCGGCAATTTTAAAAAATACAGGTAATGCAGAATTAGAATGCTCAGCAATATATCGAATAGAAAAATCATCAATATAAAAGCCATACCCCAATGCAGAAACGGAAAGAAAACAAAATAAAGTACTAAGAATCGAGAGAGGGAAAATCAACGTAGCCCAATCATTCTGAGAACGTGATATTCCATATATAGCAGACATGAAAGCCACAAAAGATAACACCATCGTTGCTATTAACCAAAATTGACCTATTTCAGCAATCATACGACTCCACTGATCTCTCAAAAAATAAAAACGCCATGCTTATCCTACAGTGACTTAAACAAGTTACTTAAAATAAGCATGACGATACTGCATTATACGACGGTCATTTGTCCTGCGTATAAAACAAAGGTACGAAGCATTAATACACCAATTAAACTTAGTGATGTTACGACAAAGATAAACCCTTTGCCATGCGTAACTTCTTTAGGTGCGAATGCATTTAGCGCTAATGGCGTAACCATTCCTAGGCCAATAACCCCGACCCAGAACCACGTGCCCCAAAAACCACCACCAATCGCAGCCCAAGCGGCAACTTCACCTTGGCCGCCACTAAAAATTAACCCTGTAAAGAAAGTGATAATAACAAACAACTCAAATAGCACGACTGGACGTTCGAAATTATGGACCCACTTTACTGAAGTGCTTGTGCTCGATTCCCCAAAACCTAGAATACCAAACAATAAACACGCCGCAGCACCTGAAGACAAACTTGAGAACAAGAATAAAATCGGCAGTACCGGGTTATTTAACATTGGGTAAGTTTGTAATGCAGATAACAAGAAACCAGTATAGGCAGCAAGCATAATAGCGAGCACCGCTAAGACGATTTCTAATGCATTCTCAAACTGTTCTATCTTAAGCAAAATAGCATCAATAAAACCAAATTTCCCCTTTAAGAGCCCCATGATTTCTTTTCTAAAAATGATCCCTATCCAAGCAAATAAAACAACCATATACACTTGGAATAAGATAACCCCCATCGACATTACCGATGTAGGGTTAAAGTAAATCATGATTTTCCAAAACACTAACGGCTTTGTTAGATGAAATACCAAAATAAGCAGACCGACAATAATACCAAATGGCGCTAAAATTGCGGTCGCTTTAATGATGCTATTATGCGCAGGATCTCCTTCGATGACTTTACGCTTCAAATAAATTGAAATCATAACGGCACCAGCAGACATGCCGGCTAAGAAAAGATAGATCGCGATGATCCAATCCCAAACTAAGGAGTCAAAATTAAACGCAGCTTCCCATGCACTCATCTTAAATCTCCCCTTTTTGGTTTGGGATCTTAAATAACTTAGGCTTAGTGCCTAGATCCACTTTGTCTCGATAAAATACGCTATTGCTTAATACCGCATTAATCTCACTATTTTTATCGTTCAAGTCACCAAAGATCAGTGCTTTTGTGGGGCAAGATTCAACACACGCAGGTTGTTTGCCTTGAGCTAAATTCGTCTCACGACAAAAATCACATTTATCTGCTGATTTGGTAACAGGATTAAAGAAACGTACTTGATAAGGACACGCCGCTAAACAATAGCCACAGCCTACGCATTTCTCATTATGAACATCAACAATACCTGTTGTTTCATCTTTATAAGCAGCGCCTGTCGGACACACCATTACACACGGAGCATTTTCACAATGTTGGCATGATTTACGAGTAAAGCGGTAATCGACATCAGGGAACTCTCCGCGCGGTTCGCTACGGATAATCTCTAATCGAGAAACACCTTCTGGCACGCTGTTCACTTCTCGACATGCTTCAGTACAGGCAGTACAACCAATACAGGCCGTCTCATCATGCACCATACCATAGCGTTTTGCGCCGTCTTCCATCGAATAAGCCAGCGTTTTTTTACTGCTCATTAATGAGGTAGTCGCCACTCCAGTAGTAAAGATAACCGCACCTGAACCCGCTAAAAAATTTCGTCTAGAACAACTCATACTATTCTCCTAGCTTATTTTCTTTCTGATTAAAATCAGCGTGGCAATCAACACACATCTTTATCTTTGATGAATGGTCAAAAGAAAGTACCGCTTCTTTTTCTCCATGCACAATATGACAAGATGAGCAGGTTAAGTTTTTGGCGTGAACGTCATGCGTCCAGCTATCATCACGTAATCTTTCTGAGGTATGACAATCAGTACATTGGCTATTAGCTTGTAAAATTTCATCAAACGAGAGGGTCACTTTTTCCGTGCCGACTTTTGATTGTGCCGCAGAATATTTGGTAACTTGAGGTGCACCATCTCGGTGTTCAGGTCCAATTGATTTATGACACTCTACACAATTCACATCACGTTTAAGAATGGCAAATGCATCTTCACCGTGTGAACCTTTGAGTGTTTCTTTTTCATCTTTATGACATTGAGTACATGCGTAGTCTCGGTCACGAATTAACGTCACTTCATGTCGAGTTGATGAGTCAGCCTCTATTTGGGGCGATTCATCTGCAGCAACATTGAGAGACAAACCATAGAGACAAAATGCGAAGAGTAGCTTCAACATTGTGGCTATGGCTAAATTAACTTTGCCCATGTTATATCCTTCCCTTTCCTACTTTATGTCAGTCAAATCAATTAAAGATCGGACGCATAAAATAAAATGGATGAGTTATTGTATTGATGAAGAAATAAGCTCTTCATTGAAATCAATTCTCATTGGATAGTTAGCCACAACGCTTAACAGAGACAGTTTATATATAAATGTATCGAAATAATACAAAATATGTCTTGTTGATTATATCTATCTACCACTTTTGTGACATGGCGCAGATAGCCTTATCTCACTGTTATTTAAAGCAAATAAGAACCATTATTAATAAGGTGTATTTAAATTAACACTTTAGAGGTATAAGTATTTATTAGTGATATAGATCACTTATGTAACTTGATGTAAATCAATACAAACCCCGATGAAAAAATGACCGTCCCTTATCTACGATATACTCATTATGTTTCCAATTCTGATTGATAGTCGCTTTCACAACGCTTGGCTAATTCATAACAAGAATATTGGAGATACCTACTGTGAAAAAGCAATGGACCCGTCGTTCAGCCGCTGCAATTGCCATGGTGACTACGTTATTATTAAGTAGCCACAGCTTTGCTGCATCTGAAAAAACTGAGCGAGTTGACCCTCGTAATGAAGCTTATGCAAAAGAGCATGCTGATCAATATGAATCATGGCGCTCTACCTCTGACAGCGTACAAATTGAAGATGCGTTAGCCGAAGACCCAAATATGGTGATCATGTGGGCAGGTTATGGTTTTGCTAAAGACTATAACAAAGCACGTGGCCACTTTTATGCGATTGATGATGTAAGACAAACCCTCCGTACCGCAGGCCCTACTGACGCGAACTCAGGTCCTATGCCTATGGCATGTTGGAGCTGTAAAAGCCCTGATGTTGGTCGTGTAATTGAAGAGCAAGGCGAAGATGGTTACTTCTCTGGCAAGTGGGCTCGTCTTGGTAGTGAAATCCAAAACCCAATTGGCTGTGCCGATTGTCATGATACACGTAGTGAAGGCTTTAAAAACGGTGAACCAGCTTTAGCAATCACCAAGCCACACGTAGAGCGTGCAATGGATGCGATTGGTAAGCCATTTGATGATCAATCTCGTCTAGATCAACAAGCGTCTGTTTGTGGCCAATGTCACGTCGAATACTACTTCACAGGAAAAACCAAAGCCGTCAAATTCCCTTGGGATAAAGGCACAACGGTTGATCAAATGGAAGAATACTACGACGAAATTGGCTTTAGCGATTGGACTCATAAAGTATCTAAAGCACCGATGTTAAAAGCACAACACCCAGGCTACGAAACATGGCGCGAAGGTATTCACGGTAAAAACAAAGTAACGTGTGTTGATTGCCACATGCCAAAAGTAACGAATGAAGATGGCACCGTTTATACAGACCATAAAGTTGGTAACCCATTTGATCGCTTTGAAGATACGTGTGCTAATTGTCATACACAATCAAAAGAGATGCTACAGGGGGTTGTTGCTAGCCGTAAAGCACAAGTAATAAAAATGAAGCTAACCGCTGAACGTCAAATTGTAGCCGCTCATTTTGAAGCGGGTGCTGCATGGGATGCAGGCGCAACTCAAAAAGAGATGAAACCAATCCTACAAGACATTCGTCATGCACAATGGCGCTGGGATTATGCGATTGCTTCACACGGCGTTCATATGCATGCACCTGAAGTCGCTCTAGAAGTATTAGGCACTGCTGTTGATAAAGCGGCAGATGCTCGTACTAAACTGATCCGTCTATTAGCGAAAAAAGGGATTACGGACCCTATCGCTATACCTGATATTTCAACCAAAGCGGCGGCACAAAAAGCATTGGGTATGGATATGGAAGGCATGGAAGCTGAGAAGAAACACTTCTTAGAAACCGTGGTTCCTCAATGGGAAAACCAAGCAAAAGAACGTGAATCAACAGACTACGCGCCAATAAAATAATTAATGTGATTAACTGATTAATAACCACCAACAAAAAAAGCCGACCTTTCAATAAATGAAGTGTCGGCTTTTTCATATATTTAACTCTTTAACTCTTTAACTCTTTAACTCTTTAACTCTTTAACTCTTTAACTAGCGACTAGCGACTAGCGACTAGCGACTAGTCTGCATTAATTGTTTCGCTTGGTTAATAGAATTAATAATAGTGACTCTATCTACATCGACTCTTTCTGAATCTAAAATTTTCTGCCAAGCATTAATCGCTTTTTGATAACGAAACGTCACAAAATGATCAGAAGCAATTAAGGTTAATGCGGCTTGGTTATACTCATCTAGCTCTAATGCTTTATCCAGTAACCTTTCTATTTCTTCATCAAACAACTGAGAGTGTAAATAGTATTGAGCCGTTGCTTTTGCAGCGTACTGATTTGCCGTTGGCTCTTCAGTCAATCGTATTGCATAACCAAAGCAAATATTAGCAGGCTTTAACTCACCGTTAAGTAGGTAACCTTGACCAATTTCAAACCAAAGATCCGCATCGTTTGGAGACACTTTTAATTGGTCTTCTAAATAACGCATTTTATCTTCATAAGAAAGAAGGCCTAATGGTTCAGTGACCAACTTATTATCAACCGCGTACTTTTCTGGTTTTAAGCCTGATGAGAAAACAACTATCATGCACACAACCACCACAAATATCATCCATGCCGGATTTAAAGACGTCGCATTTTTACGACTGTAAAACCACCACAACACCAAACCAATCAGAGCAAAGCTTGCCAGCATCATTATTGTCATTATATGTCTCCTATGAAATCCAAAGGGATCCTAATGGAAATGAAGTTAATTCGCAATGACCAGACTCATTGATTTATAAGATCAAAAAAGCCCCAGATAACTGAGGCCTCTAAAAACACTGATTAATTTTTTATTGTAGTGGTAACAGCTTCATACCAATACCAACTCGGGTTTGATCATGATTATAATCAACCAACGTTTCCCCATACCCAGTCCACACTTGAGCATAGATACCAATAAATTTATTTACATTTAACGTATAACCAGCTTCAACTCCACCTTTGTTTGTCTCGAAATTGTAAGTAAAACGGGTGTCAAATGTACCTATTTTATTACCAACCTTAAACCACGCATCATAATTGCCAAGATAGTCGGTAATGTCTTCATTATTATCTTCATCTTTAATAACATACCAACCTTTAATTCCGTATTCGACAGGGCCATCTAAACGCTCTAAAGCGACATACATACGATCCCAGCTACGAGATAAGCTAGACGTTTGTCCATTCGATTCATGCATATAACCCGCTTCAGCACTATTAAAAAGCAGCATATTTGATTGATGCATTAAAAAAAACTGAGGTTGATAATTAGTTTCTCTAAATGGTGACGAAATATCGTTATTACCCAACTGCCATAACGATTTTTGAGTATAAGCAAACATTACGGCGCTACTTTGGCTAATTGGAATAATTGGCACTGAAAGAGAAAACTGAAATTTCATCTCCATGGCCTGCAAACCATTAGCGTCTTCAAAACCACCATCAACGTAAGTTTGTTTATTTAAATTATTAGTATAAGAACCAATAAAATAACTGTCTTCATAGCCACTTATTCTATTCACTTCTTTTGCTGATGTCATGAAGGGTACAACCAATGCAATCAATAGCATCCATTTTTTCATAATTGACCTTTTGTCAGTAACTTACCTTTCTCATTAACAAGCAAGATACATACCGATATTACGATTTATCTTATTGAATTATTTAACATCAATTTTACGGCTGGCCTTTTTATATTGAATTCGCCAACCTGACCACGTTGGAAGCTCCCATCGTTTAACATCCCCTTTTCGCTGCCCTTTTACATAGTTCAATAAAATCCGCTTACTTTGTGGTAAATATTCAACGAATAAGGTGATATCGGGCAAGATCACGGTTTGAGGGTACATTATTAGAAAATCAGCTAACTCCCACTCAGGGATCCCCTCAAAAATAAAATCGGTTTCATCAAACAACGTCATATCGTCTAAAGAACTGACCCCTAGCTCATTCAACTGTTCAGTAAACCAAGCTTCAAATGTCACAACAGGTACTGATTTATTACCGTTAAGTTGACAATAAAGCTGCCAAGCGGCAATTTCTGTCACTCTTTTATCTTTCAGTAACGGAAGCATATGCCCCTCAATAACTTGAGATACTATTGCAGGAATCGCATCGTCTTCAGTCGGTTCAACATAATCCGTTTTTAATCGTCGATTAGCGTAATAATATTCATGGGCAATTTTAATCTCTTGATTGTCATTTACACATTCACCAATGCGACAATCAGCTAATCCAGCATCAATAATCCAAGATAATTCTATAGGTGCTAACGCTGTCCCTATTGTGAGAATCCGCTTATTTCCTCTTCCAGGAAGAGAGAATTGATCGAACACGATGGCGGCTTCATAAGCAGGTAAAAAATGATTATTTCGCCCAAGAACCACTTCCAGATAACCATTACCAAAAGCCTCTCTGCGCTTCTCTCTACGAACAAAGACTAATTCAGGTAATTTGTTTACCAATTGAAGTAACACTTCCTCTCTTTTTAATCGACTACTGACCTCTAAATCAGGCAGTGATAATTCTGTTCTAATTTGTTTTGCTAATGCTCGAGCTTCTTTACGTAGTTCATTATCTATCGTTAATCCATGACATTCATGGCCACGAATGATGGAAACTAATGTCACTAAATCACACGACTTTGGGTTCCAACGTAAAAAGTCATCTAACGCTATATCTGAATTAGACAATGAACACAGCTTGTTTGATACCGATAATCCCGCGACTAAATCGACCACCGTTTCTTTTTCAGCCCTCCCTTCTACCACTGAAATCATATGTGAGAAGAGAGTATCAATAGGTAATGGGCATAAACGTAAGCCATAATCAGTAATCACTAACTCAGAATCAATCGCTCCCATCTGCTTTAACTTATCTTCAGCTAAATAGAGCGATTTTTCCGGCAACGGTTCAAGAAGCGGCATGTCACGTAATTTAGCATCACAGCTTGCGGCGGAAAGTACTACCTCGACTAATTCTTCTCTTTGTAATTCTGGTGGTGTCATTGATTCTAATGGGGCATGTTCACCAAACAATCGAATTACTCGCCCCGCTTGAGTTCGACCAGCTCTTCCTGAACGCTGATCTCTACTTGCTTTTGAAATGGCTTGCAGTAAAAGAGTCGTTCGACCATTTCTTTGATGCGTTCTTCGCTCTAAGCCTGAATCAATCACTAAGGTAACATTAGGAATTGTCAATGACGTTTCTGCCACATTAGTAGCAAAAATAACGCGCTGTTGAGTAGACGCAGTCAATGCTTGATTACGGTAAATATCAGAAACACCAGCAAAGAGAGGAATAACGTTAACATTAGACAGCTTAGCCTCAGCAACTTGAACGCATTGGGTAATTTCTTTTTTACCTGGCAAAAAAACTAAAATATCACCAACTTCACCTTGTTGAATCGCTTGTTGTAGCGTTTCTATAATTCGTTGTTCAAGATCTTTATCAGATGGCATCTGCTGCGAATGAGCCGCCATATTCGACACTGTTACATTAAATTGACGACCTTCTGCAACTAACACATCGGCATTAGCGTATTTAGCCAACGGCCCGCTCTCCATTGTGGCAGAAGTCAAAATCAAACGATGTGATTGATGTGTATTCAATAACGCTAATAAGATATCAGTATCCCAACGACGCTCATGAAACTCATCAATCATCACAAATTCAAACGTAGCTAGCTTATCTTCCATAAACCACTTTAACGCAATGCCGGGAGTGACAAATACTATTTTGCAGTCTTCTGTATATTGGCTATCTAACTTGATTGCGTAGCCAATTTCAGTGCCTAAATCAGTTCCACTTTGCTGCGCAAGATACTCAGCTAGAGCAGTACAGGCTATTCGTCTTGGCTCAATCACCAATACTCGCCCTTTCTCTGCGGCCCATAATGGTAAATGTGTTGATTTTCCAGATCCAGTTTCAGATTGAATAACTAAATTCTTTTGTGAAATAGAAGTAGAAAACGCAGAACGAATGGCATTAATAGGTAACAAAGACATATAAACCGAAAAATAATAGAATATTTCACTACTCTAACGGATTTGATTGATAAAAACATGACTGCATTCGCATTTTATTTTCATTCACGCTTTGATATTTACGTTAAGTAGGCATAGGATCTGTGGTTCATTCTTGATTTGAAGAAGCATAACAATGAATAACAACAAACGTCCCCTATATATCCCTTATGCTGGCCCAGCACTTCTAAGTACTCCTCTGCTAAATAAAGGCAGCGCATTCAGCACGACTGAGCGTAAATATTTTAACTTAGAAGGCTTACTTCCTGAAGCAATCGAAAGTATTGAAGAACAAACTGGTCGTGCTTATAAGCAATATCAAAGTTTTGAAAATGATATGGATAAGCATATCTACCTTCGCAATATTCAAGACACGAATGAGACCTTATTTTATCGCTTAGTCCAAAATCACATCAGCGAAATGATGCCTATTATTTACACACCAACCGTTGGCGCAGCGTGTGAAAACTTCTCAAACATTTACCGTCGCGGCCGTGGTTTATTCATCTCATATGAAAATAAAAACCGTATTGATGACCTGTTAAATAACGCAGCAAACCAAAACGTTAAAGTAATCGTAGTTACCGATGGCGAACGTATTCTTGGTCTGGGCGATCAGGGCATCGGTGGTATGGGTATCCCAATTGGTAAATTAGCACTTTATACAGCGTGTGGTGGTATTAGTCCTGCTCATACTTTGCCAATTGTTCTTGATGTTGGTACAAATAACCCTCAACGTCTTGCCGATCCAATGTACATGGGCTGGCGTCACCCTCGTGTTACTGGGGACGAATATAAAGATTTCGTTGAAGAGTTCATTCAAGCAGTTCAACGTCGTTGGCCTCAAGCCTTAGTTCAATTTGAAGATTTTGCACAAAAAAATGCGATGCCTTTACTTGAGCGTTATAAAAACCGTATCTGTTGTTTTAACGATGATATTCAAGGTACCGCTGCCGTTACTGTGGGCTCTCTACTTGCGGCATGTAAAGCAGCAGGAAGTTCATTAGCTCAACAACGCGTTACTTTCCTTGGTGCAGGCTCTGCGGGTTGTGGTATTGCAGAAGCAATCATTGCTCAAATGGTATCGGAAGGTATCTCAGATGCTCAAGCTCGCTCTCAAATATACATGGTTGACCGTTGGGGCTTACTGCAAGAAGGCATGCCGAATCTACTTGATTTCCAACAGCGTTTAGTTCAAAAAACTGAAAATACTAAAGATTGGGTTTCAGAAGAGTCAGATTATTCTCTTGTCGATGTAATGCGTAATGCAAAACCAACCGTATTGATTGGTGTTTCTGGTGCTCCGGGCTTATTTAGTAAAGAAGTAATCCAAGAGATGCACAAACATTGTGAACGTCCAATTATATTCCCGTTATCAAATCCAACAAGTCGTGTAGAAGCAACACCAAACGACATTATCCGTTGGACTGATGGTCAAGCACTAGTTGCAACAGGTAGCCCATTTGATCCAGTAACACACAACGGTCAAACTTACCCAATTGCGCAATGTAATAACAGCTTTATCTTCCCTGGTATTGGCTTAGGTGTATTGGCAATTAAAGCAACACGTGTTTCTGATGAAATGCTACAAGAATCAAGCCGTGCATTATCTGAGTGTTCCCCACTGGCGATTAACGGCTCTGGTGCTTTACTTCCACCATTAGAAGAAATTCATACGGTATCTAAAAAAATCGCTTTCGCGGTTGCTAAAAAAGCCATTGAACAAGGCTATGCATTAGAGATCACCGATGAAGCATTACAACAAAAAATTGAACAATATTTCTGGAAACCAGTGTACCGTCGCTACAAACGTACTGCTTTTTAATTAAAAATTTCCACCAAAATCAAAACCAGAGAAATTTTCTCTGGTTTTTTTTTAACTATCTGTTCTATAAGAGATAGAATAGTCAGCAATAATTATTTTATAGAATACTTTTTACATGAATCACATTGTTTATTTTTTTAATTCTATGGGGAGCTACTTAACTCCTTATTTATCTGATATCTCAATTGCGATGATTGCTTGTGCACTTGTTATGCTAGGGGGAGATATTAATCGTGCGGTTAGAGCCTTTTTATCTGGCAAGCATTTTTTAATTCGTACTGGTGCGTTTATTGGTATTAATGCCTTTGGCTATGGTCTGCTAATTGTAAAGGCTTCACCCATTCTCAGTTCTGCTTTGCGATCCATTCAACCCGCTTTTATGCTTGCTATTGTATTTTCGACCTTTATTATAATTGGTGCATGGGCACAGAAAAACCGACAAGTGTAAGTACGGCTAATTTAGGTTAAGGCATAATGACAATCTCAATGTTTGACATAATTAAAAAGTGGTTAAAAATTGCGGTGATCGTAAGTGTTACTCTTATCGCTTCTGTTTTAGCTGCCGATTTTTATATGTCTTTTTCAACACGGGCACAATTGTATCAAGACATTGAAGTACTTCCTGCACAAGAAACTGCATTGGTTCTAGGAACCAGTAAGTATATTCGCCGCACGTTAAACCCTTATTACCAGTATCGTATTGATGCTGCCATCGAGCTATATAAACAAAACAAAGTTTCTCATTTTTTATTAAGCGGAGATAACGCCCACCGTTCTTATAATGAACCTTGGACAATGAAAAGAGACTTACTAAAAGCAGGAATACCAGAAAAAATCATTACGCTAGATTACGCGGGATTTCGTACTTTAGATTCGGTGCAACGAGCCAAAGAAATTTTTGATGCAAATAGCCTGACGATTGTAACGCAACAATTTCATTGTCAGCGAGCAGTATTTATTGCTAATAATTTCGACATGGATACTGTATGTTTGGTTGTCCCTTCACCAAGTGGATGGGCGAATACAAAAATTAGAATTAGAGAAGTACTTGCGAGGACGAAAGCGATGCTTGATTTATATGTCTTTCATGTTCAACCAAAGTTTCTAGGCCCTAAAGAACCGATTAAACATAGCTCTCCTCCTGTTGAATAATCGCCAAAAAAGCCTTACTGCGTCAAACAATAAGGCTTCTTTGACAATTGTTAGTTTATATAATGAACGCTAGAGTCTGCTACTACGACATTCTGACTTATCACAACTCTATTACGACCAGTATTTTTTGCTTTATATAGAGCATCATCCGCTCGTGCAATGACTTCTGTAATTCGTTCGTTTTTCATTTCAGCCACCCCAAAACTACTGGTTAAGGGTTCATTATGACACCATAAATGATGTTCAATTGCATGACGAATATGCTCTGCTTTTTTTGCGGCTTGCTCTAAATTACAGTTTTGGCTGAAAACAATAAACTCCTCCCCTCCCCAGCGGACTAAAAAGTCTGTACTTTTGATCGCTCCCGTAATGACCAATACAAACTCTCTTAAGATATCATCGCCGGTTTGATGGCCTAATTCATCGTTAACCTTTTTGAAGTAGTCAATATCAATATAGATAACAGAAAAAGTTTGCTTACCCCAACGTACTTGTTGCGACATTCTATCGAGCCAATCTCTCACTGCATTTCGGTTTCTTGCTCCCGTTAATGAATCACGATGTGCAAGCTCTGCAAACTCTACATTTTTCTCTTTCAAATCATCATTCAGTTTTCGTAATCGTTCTTCACGATAGCTAATGACCTTAAGTTTTTTATTAAGTCTTTTTTGTTCATACAAGACATAACCGATAACCATAATTAACCAAGCATACAAAATAATCTTCAGCAAGGTCGCTTCTTTAATCCAAACACCACGTAATTCAATGCTATTAATTGTCATTTCAAACTCACCACTACTTACACTTGATGGCGTCGCAATTTCAATAATAGATATATTAGAAAACTCTGGAGCGGCATGCTCAACAGCGACTTTATAATCAGCGATCCACCAAGTAAGCACTTGAAAGTCACTTAATTGAAGTGTTTTTGGACCCGCATTGTAACCTGGCTCATATTCAACACCATTAAATTTTAAAGAGGCAGCATCGTTCCGTTTCGTATAAATTGGATTACTATTGCGCAAATAAACTCGTAATCGACCATTAGGATCGGCACTTTTATAATCAATATCTAAGATGAGTTTAGAGTAAGAGGAAAGATCAATCCCTTCAAAAATACTGTCAGAAAAATGAATAGCTACTTCACAATATGGCCAAGCATAATCTCCCTTTTTCATCGAGCACTGCATCAAGGGTTTACCGTTTTTTTCAACTAAAATGGCTTCACTTATCCCGCCGACTTTTTTATCATCCGTTGCTTTGTATTGATACATAGCTGGATTAATCGTGATGGTTTTAGTATCTCCACAAAAGTAATACCAAGTAAGCGTACCAATAGAAAGTATTAGCATGATTATCGTTATTTTTTGAAAAACTCGCATAGCAGTCCTTTGCACAAGTGTTAAATTTATTGATCTTCATTCCAAAAAAATAATAACGCACTTAATTTTCATTACAAAGTAATATCGTGAATGTAAAATCAAAATTATGAATTTTAAATCTGTTTTATGACGAACTTCAAGAAAATAAGATCCTATATTACATAATGTAGTAATATGTCGAATGAATTTTAACTCATTGATTTTATTTACAAAAAAATGACAGCTGTCATATTATTGACAATAATTATTTATAGATACAAAAAAGGCACTGCATTAGAAAACACAACACCTCTTTTATTCAGTAGGACAACTTAAATATCAAACTGAACATAGATACTATTGTAATTACTTCCACCCTTAATTCTTCCATATTGAGATGAATTTTCAAAAATAGCCGAACGGTGATGAATACTGTAACCAAGCCAAACACCATCTAATTCTCGATGATTAAATAAGTCACCCAAATTCACATCAAATGAAAAATCTAAATAATTTAATAACTTACTTTCTCTGTACCCTTTTCTATCCATTTCACTTTGTTCAATGTATGCTACATTATTAATATACGATAAACCTTCAGCAACACCAAATCGCCACTTTGTTGGCCATGGGATGGTTACATAGGCTTTTATCGCTACTACAAACTCTGAACTTAGATTTTGTACATCCGATTTCCAATGTTGGACATAACCTGGCGTTAAATAAAGATCAACAGGTAAAGAAAACAATTCATTAGTAAGCGGTAAGCCATAAAATACCGAGGTCATTTGGTTATTATAAGGATCTTTTTCAGAATCTAAATTAATAATATCTCCAATATTTGAAGGCGTCGCCCAACCATGAGCAATACGTAAATATGGCTTATTACTAATGTCTTTTCGAGTAGAAGTACTACTGTCAGTAAAGAATCCGACGCCTAAAAAGTACTCAAATTGCCAACGACTGTCTATATATTGGCTACTATAAGCATTATCATCTAAACGAGATAAATAACTACCGCCTAATAAATACAAGTTTGAAGTAACATGGTAACGCGACATGATACCAGCTTTAACATCAACACCAGCACCTAGCTCCTCACCACTGTCTAGATTACGGCTATAGTAGTAGCTATTAAATTCAGATCCTTTCCAACGACTTTCTATACTTGGATTAAACCACCAATCACCTGATTCAATCTCAGCGCCAAGCTTGACGTTCATGTAGGCACGGAAGTCAGGATCAACCATTAACTCTGAATCAATAAACCATTCTCTATCAAAATTATATCGAGCTCGGAAACCCGTATCGACAACATCACCGCCCGCTTTATTCTGATCTTCTTTTGGTAAGTCAAAATAGCGTAGGCGCATCAGAGCACTTAGTTGCCAATCACTCTCCTGATACAGATACAACCCACCTTCCATACCATCAATAAATACGTATTCATTCTCAAAAAACATCATAGGTATAAAGGTGGATACGGTTTCAGTATCAGTGACATAAGGTATGCTCGCCGTTCTTATCACAGCGGCAATCCCCCACTCTTTCTCTTTTTCAATAGAGGCTTTAAGCGATATATCTTCTTCTTTATCTATTTCACCTGCATAAACGGTATGTATAAACAATAGTTGAACGACTAGAAAAAATAGAGGTTTTAAATTAAATACGTATTTATACAAAAGAAACTACCCAGAGTTAAGTTAAAGAGAATAATTGATTAAAAGATAAACGAATTAAGCAATTGAAGTAAATATAATTTCAATCAACTTTAGAATTTAAGTATAGTGTTGATACCAATAAATAATAATTTATCTCTTGAGAAAAAAGTGTGAACATTTCAGAACTGATTAAAAATTTGCAAGATATTCAAGCAGCCCACAATGATGACTTAGAAGTGGTTACTGGTGAGGAATGGTTTCCTGAACAGCTATTAAGCTCTCACGTTAATCATAATATGGCGTTTTTACAATTTGACCGTATGCCAAGTGATATTCCAGCTGAAATCGATGCTCGTGGCTTTCTTGAGCATGAAGAACTGTTAATAAAAACCCTCATTACTAACGTTATTTTTAGTGAATTAGAGCCAGAAGCAATGGTTGACAAAATCACATCTATGCTGGTATTTAGTCATGAAAACATCAGTTCAGATGTTATTGAACACTTCAATCAAACTAACAAATAGGAAGTAAGTGGATAGCTCATTTCCTATTTGTATTTAATAACGGGCATTAATGAAAAGGATACCAAAAAAGAGACGTTTCCATTACTCGTTTGCTAATGGCTAATACGGCAATGACCAATAAGCCTACCATTACCAATTTATCTGTTTTAGTAATCGCTTTATCGCTAAACCAAGTTCTGCTTTTTGCTCGGCCAAAACCTCGCAATACCATCGCATTAGAAATTTCATCAGCCCGGTCTAAGCTTGAAAAAATCAACGGTCCTAATATTTTAGCTATATTACTTATACGAGTAAATACAGGTACATTCTTTGACAAATCAACACCACGAGCCTGTTGCGCATGCATAATATTAATAAAATCACTTTTCACTTCAGGTAAATATCTTAACGTTAAACTGACTGCATAAGCGATTTTATAAGGCAAACCAAGTCGATTTAAACTCGCCGCAAATTCAGCTGGATGTGTCGTAAATACAAATACCAGAGCTATGGGAAACATACTAAAATACTTAAGTGTTACCGTAATCAAGTAAAATAAGGTTTCTTGTGTAATTGCATAACTACCAAAAATTGGCATTAATACGGTGGTCGAGCCAAGTAATTCATTTCCCTGCTCAGGAGCAAGTAAGAACATGAATACGGCATTCATACTCAATACCGTAGCCGTCCCTATCAATAACGGTTTATACGCTGAAAAAGGCACTTTTGTTGCTTTCAACAAATACAAACCAATCACTATTAATGGAATAATAATACGTAAATCAAAGGTTGTTAGAACAACCGTTATCCATGTAATAAACAATAGAAACTTAGTCACACCATTTAAACGATGAAGCCAAGTATCCAAATCCACATAGTTAATACCGAAACTTTGTTTATCAGTGGACATTTTTCTTACTCTCATGTTCTTCGGTAATGAATTGCTGCATAAACCCTGTGATATTTGTGATCTCTAGCTTTTCAGCTAACTCATATAAACTAGTCACTGTTAAATTCGCTTTATTTAATAGTTCTGGCTGGCTAAAAACTTGCGTGACTTTTTGATCTGCAATGCACTTACTGTCGGCAATAACAATGGCGCGACTGGTATGCTCTAGAACCAAATGCATATCATGAGAAATAATAATTACTGTCAACCCAAGCTTCTTATTTAATTGATTAATAAACCCAAGCATTGAAGTGTAGTTTTTATAATCTTGCCCTGCCGTTGGTTCATCAAGAATTAATAACTCAGGCTCAAGAACAAGAATAGAAGCGATAGTTACTCGTTTTTTCTGCCCGTAACTTAATGCATCAATTGGCCAATGGCGAAAACGGCTTAAGCCACATAATTCGAGAGCATTAAGTACTCTCTTCTCGATGTCACTATCAGACAATCCACTATTAACTAAACCAAATGCAACTTCATCATAAATCATGTGATGCGAAATCATATGGTTTGGGTTTTGTAGAACCACTCCGACTTTCTGTGAACGCTCGTAAATAGAAAGTTCCGTTAAATCTTGACCATTTAAGAAGAGTGACCCTTGGTCTGGTTGTAATACGCCCATAACCAATTTGGTAATCGTCGATTTACCAGAGCCATTCTTACCAAGAATAGAAACAAATTCACCTTTCTTCACATTAAACGAAATATCGTCTAATGCATTAACTTCACCATCATAAGAGTAAGTAAGTTTATCAACACTTAGCAGAACATCATTATTCTCAGTAAGGGAAGAGATCTCTTTCATATCACGAAACCAAGTACATACTGCTTGTTTTAGTGACTCAACAGGGATCGATGCTAGATGACTAATGTTAGGGATCAAAGCGAGGTCTAATTGACATTTTTTTAATAAAGAGACGTATAAAGGCTCGCGGATCCCATGCTTTGTAAGCAGTGAGGATTGAATTAACTCATCAGGAGTCATGTCTGCAATGATTTCGCCATTATCCATTAAAATAATACGGTCAACAGAGCGATAAAGAACATCTTCTAGTCGATGCTCAATGATCACTATAGTTTTGCCTCTGCTTTTATGCAGATCATCAATGATATCGATCGTTGCTTTACCTGTTTTTGGATCTAAACTTGCTAAGGGTTCATCAAAAAGAAGTAAATCAACATCATCAACTAAAATACCACCTAACGAAACTCGCTGTTTTTGACCGCCACTAAGATCATAAGGTGATTTATTTAATAAGTTTTCTAAGTCGACTAATTTTGCAGTATCACGAACAATAGGATACATTTTTGCTTTTGATACCATTTGGTTTTCAAGTGCAAAAGCAATATCTTCACCCACAGTTAATCCCACAAACTGGCTGTCTGTGTCTTGTAAAACAGTTCCTACATTTTCGGTGTATTGTTCAATTTTCCAGTCTGAAATCTCTTTGCCATTAATGCAAAGTTGACCTTCTATTTCACCTTTTACTGTGTGGGGAATAAGGCCATTTAAACACTGGCCTAATGTCGACTTACCACTACCACTAGGGCCAACGATTAAGATCTTTTCTCCTTGCTCTATCCTTAGATTGATATTTTTAAGCGTCGGCTTGTCCTGTGACGCATATCGAAAAGAGAAGTTTGAAAAGGTTACGCTCATTAATTATAGCGCCTCTGTTAAGTTTGTACTTTGTTTCTTACGCTTTGCTAAATTGGTCAGAATTAAGTAGCCCACAATAGCAATTAAAACTGTGTTACCAGCAGCAATAATACAAAGTTGCATGAATACTTTACTAAAAGGTTCTGCGTATAAGATGGTATCTAAAAAAGCGGAAGTACCATAACCAATAACATTACCAGCAAACGCTAATACGACAAATATAAGGAAATCTTTCTTATCAAAAAGCCCTGATTCAATACGATTTTTAGTAATAATAGGGAATAGGCCAATAACCATACCTACAATTCCAGAGCCTAAAACCCATGTAAGCCAAACACCCCAACCTGCAAATAAATCAGTCACCCAATGTCCAATAAAACCAACTAAGAAGCCTACAATTGGTCCATAAAGCACAGAAAATAAAGCCAAGACAGCCATAGCAGGTTTTAGAGTAGTATTCGCAAATACAGGAATACCAAACATTGGCAAACCACCGATACCGTATAAAGCAGCACCGATAGCAATAACAACAACAGTTTTAGCAGAAAGGTTCATAATGTTAGCCTTGAAGCAAAATTGAAATTAACAGGAAGAAAGGCGCGTATTATACAGTAACTTGAGCGGTTTGGAAATATTTACATCTAGACGTCTAAATGTTTTTTAGACAAAGAAAAAAGGCCCATCACAAAATGATGAGCCTTCTTAATAGATGGTGCCCCGGGCCGGACTTGAACCGGCACAGCGCGAACGCCGAGGG
>NZ_CAMLHO010000032.1 GCF_946479765.1 uncultured Aliivibrio sp. | reverse complement strand
CTTCCAGTATCTATTTACGGAATTACCTAAACGTGATCCAACCGATGATATGTCGTATCTTATGCTGTGGATCAATGACAGGAGTATTACCATTCCTCTCAGAGAGATATTGTCGCTTCCAGCGAAAAATAGCCGATAAAGAAGCCCCCCTGATATATCTTGGATCTGTTGATTTGAATAGCTATTTTCAACCATCATGCGAGTATATTCTAGTTTTTGTTCGTTGGAATAGTTCATTCGTTCTTTACGTTTCATAACATACCTCATAATAATATTATAAGGCTTAAATAATCTCCAGTGTCATCGTACCATTGCACTATTAATAGGGTTCCTCCACCACATTCTAAGCCCTAGCAGAAATACAGGGGCTTTTTTATATCTGCTAAATACTTACAATGCCTTAAGCATCCACACATCACAACCATTATGTACTGTGCCATCAATCGGTTTCAATAATCGCTCAAAACCAAGATCGTCATATAAATGAATGGCTGACTTCATAGTTGATAACGTATCTAAGTAACACTTCGTGTAGCCAAAATTAACAGCGTGTTTTAGTACTTTCTGTGCAATAGTCTTACCAAAACCTCTGCCTCGTGCTTCAGGCAATAAAAACAGTTTACGCAATTCACAAACAGAGTTACTGCCATTAAACGGTGCCAAACCACAACCACCAACCACTCTGCCATCAAGTAATAATATAAGATATTTGCTCTTAAATGCCGGATTGTAGTATTTACTCATTTCCAACACCTCATCGTCCGACGGACCAAAGCCTTCGCCCACAGCTCCAAATTCAACACCTACATTTTTAATGATGTAGCAGATATCATTATCGTGATCACTAGTAATATCCACAATTCGATATTCCATATCCCTAGCCTCCATTTATTCCCTTACTCCATTATAGAAAAACAAATTGAACTAAATGTCGTAGATATTACAGAGTGAGCACTTCATACAAATATTGATCACAGAGACAAATATTTACTTTATGCCAATAAATTGACCACGCAATGTAATTTATTACCGGAAAAAACCACAAAACTACGAGATTTACTTCCAAATTAATGTGTTTTCTAAAAAAGACTATAAATTGCTACCCAGACTACATTTCTAACCACTCGACACATTTCCACTTATAAACACCCACTTTTAATTTTACCTATTGAGACCTTTCTGTCGCCTATGAATAACGTCGTTAATCGTTTTCTTTTAGTATTAGTTCTATTCTGCTCATCCTCAGTATTTGCTGAATGGGGAGTAAATACCTATAACTTAGTATCTATATCTGAATCTGCTCAAGGTATTGCCACTGATATAACGCAGCTCCCAGAACAACATTTCTTTTCAAATCAAGAATACGGACAAGTCAAAAGACTTTTGTCCCGTACTTTGTTGGAGCAAAAGAAACAAGTTCAAGTATTAGAAGATTCTTTAGCACATTATCAAGATATTGCCACAGATAAAGCATGGGCGAACGTTGAAAAAAACCATCGCTCATTGACTTCTTTAAATACAAGTAAAGAGTTGCTTCTGCACCTAACAGAAACAAGAAATCGAGATCAATTAACGGGGTTTGGTCCTCGAGGTGTCACTCAATTTTACGCCGAATTAACGATCACTAAACTTAATATTAGATATTATATCTATTATCAAATTCGTAGTTTTAAGAAATTACTCAATGATCTTGCTATATCACCAGTGCCAGTGATCAGTGTAATACTCAAAGTATTAGGTATCTTCTTTGTGTTTAATTGGTGGATGCGAAACAGTGACCGTCTCATTCATGATTTTAAAACATCAAAACTAAAGAGTACTTCGAACCCTAGTTTATTAATCCGTACTATTTGGTATTGCAGCCGCGCACATAAAGCCATCGCATATTTACTATTAATCACTGCAACATTACGTATTATTTCCACGCTACCAAGCTTGCAGCATTTAATCTTTCTAGAAATATTTACCTGGTGGATACTTGGTGGCTCTATTGCGGTCAGTTTCATTTTGGAATTTGCTTATAGAAACAGCAAACATAATAAAAAAGAAACCATCGCTCTACGACTTTCAACCATTCGTCGATACATTTGGGGGATAATTGTTGCGGGCGTAATTTTACAGATTTCATCAAGAACTTTAGGCCAAGGGACGATTTATGCTTGGATTAACTCTGTTGTTTATCTATTTTTTGTCTTATTGACCGTCATTACGCTCAAACGATGGAATCACACCATTTTTATTCGTATAGAACAGTTAGAAACTCATCCATTATCCGTTCAATGGGCAATTAGAAATAAAAACACCTTCTTAATGTCTATTGCTGCTACCGCGTGCGGTTCTGTATGGCTGCTTGGTAGAACAATTCAACACCAAGTAATTTCGATGCTTTCTCAATACGCGGCCTTTAGTCATGTACTCGCTTACCTCTTTAGAATAGAAGTAGCGAAACAAACAGAGGTCTCACGTGAACAATCAAACCTAGTCCGCATAAAGGGAGATAATGCATTTGATTATATTGCTCCTGGCTCAGAAGACTCTGAATTACTTGAAGAATATGCGGAAGAAGAAATTACGTCATTATCTCGCTACTTACTCACAGACAGTCCAGCGGTATGTGTACTCTCTGGCGAACGAGGTATTGGTACAACAACCGTGTTAAACCGTATTTTAAGCAAAGCAAAAAACGTAATCCCACTCTATATCAACTGCCCTTATGGTGGCTACAGTGCGCTATTGCCTGAGTTTTCAACATTATTAGGATTAGAGGAAGATGCAACAGAGAGAGATATCCTACAACATCTAAGAAACAGTAATGAATGCTACCTGATTGCTTTTGATAATACGCAACGCTTAGTCAAACCAAAAGTGAATGGATTAGTCGATTTAATGAAACTAACAAATTTACTTAGACGTGCGAGAAAAAGCCATCGTGTCGTATTGTCTATTGATAAATCAAGTTGGCGTTTTATAGATCGTGCCCGTGGGGAGCGACTATTATTCGATCTTGTTACTTTTATGCCTAAGTGGAATGAAAAACAAATTGGTCACCTCTTGGATTCTCGTATCATTGAAAATAATGGTAATAGCTCAATTTCATTTGATGGATTGATCCTGCCAAGACAGTGGGATGAAGATACCTTAACTGATGAAGAGCGCGCTAAAAATGGATTCTATCGTATTTTGTGGGACTATTCTGATGGCAACCCTACTGTTGCCTTACGCTTCTTTAGACTTTCTTTATACAAAGATAAAGAAACCGATACGGTATTAGTTCGTTTATTTAAGGCTCCTCAATCTGATGATCTAGAAACAATGCCAAAGCCTATGCTTGCTGTATTACGCTCGATCGTACAGCTTGAAGTGGCTTCACCTGTCGATCTTTGTGATTGTAGTCGACTCAGCATTGCTGAAGTTATCAGTACATTACGCTACTTCCAAAGTCGTGGTTATATTGAGTGGAATGATGAAAAAGCACGCATATCAGATCATTGGTATCGTCATATTACTAACGCTCTTCACCGTCAACATTTATTGGTAAAATAATATGATCCGTTTATTAATACTTTGTTTATCTCTATTTTCAGGTAGTTCTGCACTTGCAGAAGATCCTCAATCTATCGATAACTTACAACAATTTACTAGCCTAATCCGTTGGAGTGGTGTTGTTTTCTCCTTTTTTATTATTTTAGGCGCATGGCTTTTCTTACGATTTATTCAATCTATTGTCGATGGCGTAAGTAGTCAGTTTGCACAACGCCGAATGTTGATGCAAAAGCTACAATCCTTCTTTCAATTTTTCATTTACATGTCAACGGCTGTTGCCATATTCATGCTCAGCTTTCGAGTTGATGAACGTGTGCTTGCATTGATTGGCGGTACGATTGCAGTTTCCGTCGGTTTTGCATTAAAAGATCTTACCGCCTCTTTTATCGCAGGGTTAACCGTCATGATCGACCGACCATTCCAAGTCGGAGACCGAGTCACATTTGAAGGGCATTATGGCGATATCATCACCATTGGTTTACGATCTGTCCGAATGCAAACTCTTAATGATGATATTATTACTATACCGAACAATAAATTTCTAAATGAAGTCGTTGTGAGTGGTAACTATGGTGGGCTTGATATGCAGGTCGTGATCCCTTTCTATATCGGCATGGATCAAGACATCAATAAAGCGCGAGATATCATTCAAGAAGCCGCATCTTCAAGTCGCTATATCCATTTACCTAAACCGGTAGTGGTATTAGTAAAACAAACGATTACAGATAATTATTTATCGATTCAATTAACCTGTAAAGCGTATGTTGTTGATATTAAACTTGAGAAGTTATTTGAAACAGATATTACCTTACGAGTAATGCAAGAATTTAGAAAAGAAGCGATAAATCCACCAACGATTTCAATTCAAAGTAAATAATACGCCTTTGTCTTACTTAAAAAAATAGGTAGAGAACCTGTCTCTACCTATTTGATTCCAATAAGCGAATGACTAAATCACCCCTAACTCACGCAAACGCTCCATTAAGTAGCTGTTTGCTGTGTGACACTCAGACAACACAACTATTCCGTGCGACAACAGTGAAGTTTTAATAAATAGAATTGATGAAGGGATATTACCTCGCTATCGATGGACAATAGCGGGCAATTTTTAAAATTTTGAAGGGATAGAGTTACCTTGGTAGCGGCTCTAATATTCCATTTCGAACTAAACCACGGCGAACATTTTTGCATAGTTTGGCAAAGCTTTCGATCTCAGAGAAATTGGGCGTTTCTCCACGTTGAACGTAAGATTCCCAATACAGTAATTCACCTTCCACTAATTCAATCAATTTACGTGGGCAACCAACACAGGTATCACCACATATTTGAGCTTCAGGCGCATCAAATGGGAAATCAGCTTTCACCAATTCAATGATGTTAAGCATCGCAGTTTTACAATCAGGTTTTTGTGTTTTTGGTTTATTAGTCATACACATTATCTATTGGGGTGATTTGTAATGTGATCACATTGAACACATAAATAAAATTCAATATTTAACAACAAGTTAAGAGCCCCCTATATATAAAGTGGCGACACTCATAAATTACATTCTTTTTTTGCCAAAGCCAACTCAAGGAAAGCTACTGATAGTTAGAAAGTTATTTCCGACATAAAAAAAGGCCGCTAAATTTAGCGACCTTTAATATACTTTGTCTAGTGTGAACCCCGTATGACTTATTAGAGCGTTACTCATTTAAAAATAAAATTGTAATACAATAATTAAGCAGAATGTTAATTTCACTTAACTTTCACCAAGTTCTCGTTGTGAATCTTTTCAGATGTTGGTAACACAACCGCGCACGTGAGGAGCATTGACTCAACTTGCTCTTATCTCACCTCATCTTCTTCACCAGACACCTTTAATATAAATGCTTTAAGGTCGATTTGTCAACCAATATCCATCAATATAGAAAGGTTTACTTAGACAGAACGATCTAATCTAGCGTACTATTCTACAATCAAATCAACCCTAATAGCCAACTAAGAACAATAATAAATGTCAGCACTTATTTTCGCAGAACTTGGCACCAATAAAGATGATTTTATTACTGTTGATGGCGAGATCAATTGGGCAACTCTCCCTGCCTATACTTTACCTAAACAAAATGCTGATATGCCTATTCGTCTACGTGTCGGTGACCAAAGCTTTGGGGAAAATCATATTTACCAAGGACATAAAGCTTGGTTGGATAAACTCAGACGCTCAGCACGAGAATTGATTTGGGAAAAGCTCAGCCTACAAGGCGGAAAGTTCTATAAAGGAAAGAAAGGTAAAAGAGGCCAAAAAAGAACTAACTTTTACGTTAACCTTAGCCCTAACTGTGTACTTGTTCTAGAACTTCAGCAAGATCGTACAACTATCCCTCCTACCCCTTTTTATAGTGTAGTGACCATGTATCAAGATCGTCCAAAGAAAGATGATAGCCCTATTGGTACTTACAGCTCAGAATTTAAAAATCCAAATGCCAAACGTGCTCTTCGAAAAGGCTAATACTTAAGATTCATAGGTATTCACGTTATTTTATAACTCCCTGCTGAATCACCTTTGGTCACAAATCCTTTTTCTTTTAGTTCTTTTAGTAATTCTACTTTTGTTGCTTCTGTACTTAATGCCATATTACTTACCTGAAAATACGGTGATTGAGCCATCCATATGGGGTTTACCTGTAAACGGATAGATACTTTCACAAGTGATAACCCCTGCTCCACCGTTTAGTTTTATAGTTTGTCATTTAAGCCAATCACAATATCTCGCAGTTGGCCGATAATTTGAGTTTGGTTACCACCATTAACCAAGTGCAAGTTTAATAATGAGCCTAACGTTAATTTGTGCGGTTGAGATGGGTTTAACTTATTGCAAAGCATTGTTGGGTTAATTCCGCAATCTTTAGCAATCTGTTGTACGTTCTCTGAATTAGAGAATGCACAACAAGACTCGTTAAATGCGTTTTGTTTAGACTCACGTAAAGTGCACATTTAGTTGTTTACGTTCATATCTAATACTCAGTTAAAGAAAAAGACGAAAATGAAACACCACTTACACTTGTTGCAGTGCAGCGCGTTCGAAAACCTTAACTAAATAGATAAGAATGGAATTTTTCTCACCACGTTTTGGAAGGACTGGAATGTCTCCCGCCGCAATTGCACGGTCTAGACCATCCAGTACGTCGTAAAAATTCTTTTTTTGTGCAAAAAGGCGCATCAACCGCTATTTGAAGACTCGCCATAAATGGTATCCTATTAAATTCATAACTCTAGGTGAAGGTGAAGCATTTGAAAATAACGTGGCTACTGTTCCAAGCCTGAAAGTATCCAAGTTAGTTGATGGCGCATTATTAGATAATGGGAAAATTAATCTTGATGAAGAGGCGCTTGAACGCTTTGGATTAACACCATTAAATACTCAAATCATTGAAGATGATTCAGGTATGTATTACATCAATAAAGAATCAATAGACACTGTATCTGGTGATTACCTACTAGATGTTGATGGGCGTTTATCAATAAACAACCTTCAGCGTTTACCTGGTAAAAAATTGGCTATTGCCTTTGGCAGCTCAACGATTGAAGTCTCAGAAGAAGATGTAGGCCGAGTGGCGATGGAAATGAAAAAGAAATAATATTTTTAATTGGCTAGGAATAAAAAATGAATCAAGTTATAAAATTAAACGATGGCATTGAAGTAGAAATAGAGTTAAACGATAACGATGTAATGGAAATATCGCATAACTCTACTATTGACTCATCAATAGATAAGATTGAACACCTTTTAAATCGAGTTATAGAACCAATAAATAATGCATACTTAAATCTAAAAGATAATATTACAATAGAATCAGCTAAGGTTAATGTTGGTATTAAATTTGGTGCTAGCGGAAATGTTTTTGTTGCCAAAAGTAGTGCTGAAGCAAACATTTCAGTAGAATTAACAATAAAGGCTAAAAAATGAATCATTCAATTTTAAAGATACATAACACTATTAATGATAAATTTGGTACTGGCTTTGTTATAGGAAAAGATAGTAATGGTGTTTTTATTCTTACTTGTGGTCATGTCATTAATGGTGTTGAAGAACAATTACTTGTTGATGGAAAAGCAGCAAAAACAATACAAAATAATTATAGTAGTGGCTTAGATTTAGCAGTTGTATATGTTGAAAATTTAGACTTAAAAGTATTTACTTTCTCTAACCCTATTGAAAATACTGGTTACTCTGTTATTGGGTTTACAAAACTTGGAAAAGATATAAAAAAAGAAGAAATAAATCATATTAGAATTAAAAAAGATATTGAAATAGAAAAATTCGATCATAATATAAAAATAAATCATATCAAAATACACACTAATGATGAAATTTCATCTGGATATAGTGGCTCGCCACTTATTTGTATGAATACAAATACTGTTATCGGTATTGTAAACATTAAAAATGGCCCATCGGTGAATTATGCCATATCAAACATACATATTAATGAAGTATTTAGCATCGATATCAATGAAATAGAAACACCATTGAAGCATTCAGTACAATCTCAATTATCTTCTGAAGAATCTTATTATATATCAAAGGAGTTAGAAAATAGTTTTAATTCATCGCTAAGTTGTTATTCAAAACAAAATAAAACATGGATAGAACCAAAATTATTCAGCAATGAAGAATTACCTACTATTTCCCCTTGTAGAGGAACTATGACCGAAGTAAAAGATATTATATCTTCCCCTTCTTCAATGGTAATTCAATCAAGGCAACAATTTGGATTAACCTCTTTAGCTAAATATTTAGTTAAAAAAGCATGGGAATATAAAGATAGATCTTTTTGGTTATATCTAGACGTCAATGATATAAACCGACACAAAAAAAGCACAGAGAAATACATTAATAGACAACTAGCCTCATTAAAACTAACTAAAAGTGATGTTGAATGTGTAATTATTGATGAGGTATCTTTAAATATCCTTGATATTGATAAAATCATAAAAGTTATAAATGATATTTTTATTGATAAATCAATTATACTAATGCTTTCTAAAGCTGATAACCCCATCGAGCATGGTTCAATAGATTTCAATAAAATTCGCCACTTTAAAGAAAATCACTTATGGTCTTTAACTCAAAATGATATTAGACAGATAGTACAAGCTTATAATTCAAATAATAAATTTATTGCTAGCGATGACATCGTTATCAATAGATTAACCAAGGATCTAGAGGTATTAAATATTCCAAGAACACCATTAAACTGTTTAACTTTTTTGAAAATATATGAATTTGAATTTGATGAAAGTCCTGTAAATAGAACAGAAATGATCAAAAGAGTTTTATTTTTATTATTTAATGTTGACAATATACCAAAATATAAAACAAGACCTGATTTAAAAGATGTTGAATATATTCTTGGTTATTTTTGTGAAAACATCATACGAACTCATGAATATAATTTTTCTAGAGACACATTTTTAAATGACATGTCTTTATTCTGTAAAGATAGTGAAATCGATTTAGATATAAATGTTATTTTCGATATTTTATATTCAAACAATATAATTATACAACGAAATAATATGTTCTGTTTCAAATTTACATACTGGGTATTTTATTTTTCTGCACATAGAATGCTTCATAATGAAGATTTTTGTAAATTTATATTAAATAATTTAAATTACATCACCTACCCTGAAATAATAGAATACTACACTGGAATAGATAGAAATAGAGAAAATGCTCTAAGAGTTTTGATTTCTGATTTAAAAAAAACTAAAAGTATTGTAAATGACAAATGTAATTTACCTGATAATTTTAATATTTATAATTTAATGCATTGGACTCCATCAGAAAAATCTCTTGAACACGTACAACAAGTTTTAACTTCAGGAGCTATGGGGTCAAAGCTACCTGATGAAATTAAAGATAGCTATGCAGACCAAAGTTATAATCACGCAAGACCATTATCTCAAAATGTAAATAAAATTCTGGAAGAGTACTCATTATTACGATTGATGAAATGTATGCAATCCTCCTCGAAGGCATTAAGAAATAGTGACTACGCTACACCAAAATTACGCCATGAATTACTAACTGAGATACTAAATAGTTGGGTATTATTAATAAATGTATTAATAATATTTGCTCCTTCTATGTCGCAGTCCAAAAGAATTATGGTAGATGGTGCTTGTTTTGCTTTAGGTGATGATTTTACTGGTACAGTAAAAGAAATTTTCGGACGACTTTTACCAGAGATACCATCAAATGTTGTAAGTTGGTTTCAAGACGACATATTCTCACAAAAAATGGGAAGCTTACTTTATAAAAATGCATTAAAACACGATGATGATTTAATAATTCATACATTAGCTTTATTAATTATTAGAAAACGTCCAAATAACTGGGAAGAGCACATATCTCAATATATTGATAAATTAAATAAAAACTCTTATTATTTATTATCTATTTTTGAAGAATTAAATGAACAGTATCAATATAGTTTTACTTCTACAGAAAACCTAGAAAACATGGCGATACTGATAAAAAAATCAATGGCAAAGCATAAAGGCATAAAATCCGTTGGTAAAAAGATATTAGCAAAAATATCTGATTCAATTTTGCCTGATCGTATAGAGTAAATATCAATTTATATTTAAGAAAATATTGATTTTACTTAGCCACTTGATACTGTATATAAAAACAGTATCAAGTGAGCTTTTTTATGGCTGTAAGAAACTTAAAAGATGGTAATAAATTACCTTGGCTTTGTGAGTTCTACCCACAAGGCCGTAAGGGAAAACGCATTCGTAAGCGCTTCGCCACCAAAGGTGAAGCGCTTGCTTTTGAAAAATACACAATGCAAGAAGTTGAAGATAAACCATGGCTTGGTGAAAAAGTAGAGCAACGCAGTTTATTGGATATGGTTACTCTATGGCACAACCGCCACGGCATTTCACTTACTCACGCAAAATACACCTATCGAAAACTGCAGGTAATTGTTCTTGGTATGAGTGATCCACTTTATACAAAATTCACAGGAAAGATGTTCACTGAGTATAGAACGGCTCGTTTAGCTGGTGATATTGCCGATTTGAATAATCGTAAAGTGGCTGTTTCTTTTCGTACCTGCAACATTGAGCAAGATTTACTAAATGCGGTAATTGCCGAGCTTATTCGCATGGAAGAATGGAAAGCCCCAAATCCATTAAGCTCTGTTCGTCAATTTAAGCTACATGAAGAAGAAATGCAGTTTCTTACTCTTGATGAGATCAAAACACTGCTTAGCGCAGCAGCTCAACATCAACACCAAGATATTTTAAAGGTAGTAAAAGTGAGCCTTGCCACTGGTGGCCGATTTTTAGAAATAGCTAACCTAAAAGGCTCTCAACTGAGTAAATATAAAATTACGTATACAAAGACGAAAGGAAAGAAAAACCGCACAGTACCGATTAGTGAAGCGCTTTATGATGAGATTTACAAGGAAGATGCTGTAACTAGAATCCCCTATTCCACCTATAAAAATGTCGCCATTTTTAGTGACTACAAAGTGGCGACAGACATTCATAATATAGAGTTATATAGAGGGTTATTGATTAAGCAGGAAAACATAACCCTCTGAAAACCCTTGATTTACTTAATTTCTATTTGGATGATTCGTAATATGATCTTCCCAATTCTTCACATCAATCGCATAAACAACCTTGTTTCTTACGCTTTCGCCAGCAGCGTGCATCGCTGATTTAGACCCAGTGATCAATGGGTGCCATTCTGGGATCGGATTGCCTTCTGCCAATAAGCGATACGCACAAGTAACTGGTAGCCAGTTAAATTCAGCTATGTTTTCACGACTCAGTTTTAGACAGTTTTCACCCGAAGTAAAACGCTTAGCGTAATCTTTACATGAACACGTTTTGCTGTTCAGCCAGCTACATGCCACGTTGGTGTAGTAAACTTCATCAGTATCTTCATCCATTAATTTGTGTAAACAGCACTTACCACAGCCATCACAAAGAGATTCCCACTCTTGCTCTGTCATTTCTTCTAATTTTTTTTGTTGCCAAAATTGCTCTGTCATTGCTTTACACTCGTTATGGGAAGAGGCGGTTTTATACCCATCTTGAGCTAAAAGTGCAAGTGGTTTACTGTTTAGTACCTGAGTTCTTTTGACCTGAAAGGGGAAGAGTGCTATTTTGCGCATCCTTTAATTGATGCAATGAGATAGATGTATGGAATGTAGATTATATTGCGGTGCTTGCTGCATAGCCCCAAGTATTACTTCATTTATTCCGGGAATGCCTGATGGAAAACCTGCAGGTGTACGTTGTGTTCAATTGAACGATGAGAATCTGTGTAAGCTATTCGGTAAGGCAGAACGCCCAAAGGTATGTCATCAATTTAAAGCCTGCCCTGATGTATGCGGAGCAACACCAGAACAAGCAATTCAAACCATCACTGAGCTTGAGTCAATGACGCTATAATATTTACAGAAGAATATTACGATAATACGCGAACTACGTTTTGCACTTGCTCTGAAATCTCAGTACCGTGGCTTGTTAAATAACCACCGTCTTTTTGTGAAACCAATCCTTTACTGAAAAGACGCTTCATTGCTTCGATTGCTTCGGGTGCTGCGTCTGAATGAATTTTTAAACCCGCTTGAGTGCTTTCTAGTGGAAATTGCTTGAGAAGGTTCATTTCTTCGATAATATCTTTATTAAATGGCATAATTTTATCTCTCTTATTTTGTTAACTGGATTCAGCATAGACTGTCTTTAATAGATTAAAACAGAGCTAGATCACACCTATAAAAAATCCCCATAGGATTACTCTCTATGAGGATGTTTTTTAATCAACTTGTTCGCATTTAAGACAATTAAGCTTGAATACCAATAATCAACCATGGCGCATCAGGTTGTGTAAGGTCACGCTCTAAGTGCCAGATGTCGGTAATTGCTTCTTCAACACCTTCAACTGAATCGCGGTAACGACCAGAGAACTGTAAGCTTAGCTGTGCGCTGCTTGCTGTATGATCAGCACGAACCACTTCGGCATCAACAAACATTACGTCTGTATGTTGCTCACCTTCAATATTTGCACGCTCTTGAACCAAATCATTGTATAGACTGATTGATACGTACTCTTGAATTGTTTCAAGTTGGTTATGGTTCCAAGCACCTTGTAAAATACGGTAATGCTCGCGAGAACCATTGATGAAACCTTGTAGATCAAAACCCGGTGGGTAGTTATGCGGGATCTCATCAGCGCTAGGTGAACCAAAGCCGCCTATCGCTTGTGGTTGCGCTTGATCGCCTTGGAAGTACTGTTGGTTATCACGGAAGCTTGGTTGCTCGTCTTGAGACGCTTGTGGACCAGCATATGCGGTCCCTTGCCTCTGATTGAGACTGCCTGCTTTCGATGCCATAAACATACGGAAAAGCTTGAACAGAACAAACGCAACACCAGCCATGATGATGATATCCATAAACTGGATACCTTCAAAGCCGCCGCCGCCAAGGACTGATGCTAAAAGACCACCAACAAGAAGACCACCAAGTAATCCACCTATTAAGCCTTTTTTGCTTGATGCACCTTTGGCTGTATCTTGTTTACCAATCGTATTTGTATTTTGTTGTTTTGGCGCAGGCGCTGTTTTAAAGCTCTTGCCAAATGATTTACCACCACCGAATTTTTTTGCTTCTGCGTGAGGTGCAGAAAAAACAAAAACAAACATTAGGGCAGCAATAGATAAAAGACGTTTCATTGTCAGTTCCTTTACTTATATTAAAATAATTTGATGTGATAATAGCCTGCATCGCTACATATTGGGAGCATTAAAATACATCAGAATGTTTCAGAGTGTTAAAAAGCCGATATTTTATTCTCAACATTGTGCTTTGTGCCCTAAATTGATAAAACTCTTACTTGAAGAATCGACAGATACATTTAAAATTAAGAACATTGTTCATAATTATCTAATAAGGTTTATATGGCTCGCAGAAACGACCATACTCATCACGAAATACGTCACATGGCATTAGAGAATGTAAAAGTATTTCTTGGCGAGCATAGTCATCACGAACTTAGCTTAAGAAAGCTAGCAAAAAGCATTGGCTACGTACCGAGTACCTTAGTCAATATTTTTGGTAGCTATAACTTATTGCTACTGCGTGCTATTGCTCAAACTTTAGATGAGATTATGTTGCAAGTAAATCAAGGGCTAGAGAACAGTGCTACGCCTGAAGAGGCACTAAAAGCCATTGCCTATTGTTATTATAATTTTGCCCAGCAGCACCCCAATCGCTGGCGTTTAGTGTTTCAACATAATATGAATGGCGAAGCCTTACCTGACTGGCAAGAAAATCGTATTAACCAAATGATGAGCGTGCTTGAAGAGATCATTAAAACCATTAATCCCACTAAAGCACAAAGTGAGATAGAGCAAAGTAGTCGTGTTATTTGGGCTAGTGTTCACGGTATTACATTATTAAGTCTAGACGACTTACTGTTTTCATCAACACCTATTGATGGTCATCTGCTCATCGATAATCTACTATTAAACTATATTAATCAGTGGAAGCAACAGTAGCTTTGTAATTAAAGGAATTGTTCATGGCAAAGCAAGCTAAGCTCTTAACTCAACGTCGTTTTTTACCTTATTTCTTAACCCAATCTTTGGGCGCATTTAACGACAACATCTATAAAAATACGTTGTTATTGTTTGTCGCTTTTGCCAGTGTCGATAGTTTGCCTATCTCTTCTAATCTATTTATCAACCTTGCTGCTGGTTTGTTTATTCTTCCTTTCTTTCTTTTTTCAGCGCCTGCTGGTGTATTAGCTGATAAATATGAAAAATCAGCGTTCATTAGAAAAGTAAAGATAGCTGAAATCATTATCATGCTGTTTGGCGCACTGGCTTTTATTCTTAAAGATTACACTTTGCTGCTGATCCTTTTATTTTTAATGGGAACACAATCTGCTTTTTTTGGTCCTGTTAAATACGCTCTTCTACCTCAACAGCTAAAAGATGAAGAACTCGTTTCTGGTAATGCTTTAGTCGAAACAGGCACTTTTCTCGCTATTTTATTTGGTACTATTGCCGCAGGATTTATCGCCTCACAAGAACATTCAGAATACATCGCAGCAGGCACGGTCGTTCTATTTGCCGTATTAGGCTATCTCACCAGTCGCTCTATTCCTTATGCTGAAGCGATTGCCCCAGATTTACCTTTCAAATGGCAACCTATTAAACAAACAAAACAGACTTTCCGTATCGCAAAAAAGGACCCTACCGTTTTTCTTTCTATTATGGGGATCAGTTGGTTTTGGTTTCTTGGTGCAAGCTATCTAACTCAATTTCCAAACTTTACGCATTTACATCTCAATGATAATGCCATCACGGTAACGGTCTTATTAGCTCTGTTTTCTATTGGCATCGCCATAGGCTCACTTGGATGTGATGTGTTATCAAAACACAGAGTTGAACTTGGGATCATTCCTCTAGGCTGCTTAGGTATTACGATATTTGGCTTAAATCTCGCTTTATATACGCCAATGTCACCGACTGAGGTTACTGGCTTCACTACGATTCTATTGCATCCTGATTTATTGCTTGTGTTTATTAATTTGTTCTTTTTAGGGATCTCTGGGGGGTTATTTATTGTTCCCTTGTACACACTAATTCAAAAACGTCCTGAACCGAAACATCGCTCACAAATCATTGCGGCTAATAATATTTATAATGCATTATTTATGGTGGCCAGCGCGATTTTAGGCATTATGTGCTTATCTATTTTAAACCTTTCTATTCCACAATTTTTTATTCTATTAGCTGCATTAAATGGCGTTGTTACTCTCTTTTTATTTTGTAAAGTGCCTGTTTTTGTCATTCGCTTTTTATTATGGGGGATCACTCATACCTTATATCGAGTTAAACACCAAGAATTGCAGAACTTACCTGAAGAAGGTGGCGCTTTATTAGTCTGTAATCACATCACTTATATGGATGCCTTTATTCTAAGTGGTGCCTGCCCTCGTCCCATTCGATTTGTAATGGAAGAAGAATATGCTGAATTACCCTTAATAAAATACTTTTTCCGTATCACTAACGTCATTCCGATTAACGCGACCAAAAGCAGTTCAATCCGACGTGCTTTTTTTGATATTGAAGACGCCTTGGCTAATGGTGAAATTGTATTAATTTTCCCTGAAGGCGTATTAACCTCTGATGGTGAAATGGGGGGATTTTTACGTGGAATGGATATTATTTTAAAACGCTCGCCCGTGCCGGTTATTCCAATGGCATTGCGAGGACTATGGGGTAGTTTGTTTAGTCGACATGGTGGAAAGGCAATCTTAAAACGTCCACGTCGCTGCTGGTCAAAAATAGAAGTGGTAGCCGGTGAACCCGTACTACCACATCTAGCAACCTCAGCAATAATGCGCGAAAAAGTCGCTCAATTACGCGGAAATTGGTTGTGAGTTAACCCACTCTTTAACCTTTTGGCGCGAAATCTTAATACCAGTACCTAGCAAGTGTTCTGGCATGTTTTCATAACGAACAGGTCGCTCAAATGACGTTAACTTATCTTGTAGAAAGTCGGATAATACTGAATATTCAATCGCTTTTGTATTCTTAATCACGGCGACTGGACGTTGTCCGAACTCTTTATCGGCAATATCGACCACAATAACGTATTCAATATCAGCATGAGTTAACAATGCTTTTTCTATTTTCTCTGGGTGGATATTTTCACCACCTGAGATGAACATGTTATCTAGGCGGCCTTCAATATGAAGCTCTGCCCCTTCGGCATAACCAAGATCATTACTCGGATACCAACCATCTTCATTGGTCATGCTCATGATGCCCGATGAGCGATAATAGCCTAATGCTAACGCTTCACCTCGAACCAGAACCTCTCCTTTTTCGATACGCAACTCACGATAAGGAAGTACATGACCAACACCAGAGAGACCATCTGCCAATTTTGCGGTCACGGTAGAAGACATCTCTGTCATGCCATAACCTAACCAGCATTCAATACCATTTTCTTTCGCTTCGTCTGTTAGTTCGGTTGGTATAACAGAGCCACCAAGTAAAACGCGTTTTAGAGCAAGATGGGATGCATCACCGCTAGCAAGAATACGCTGCAATTGAGTTGGGATTAATGACGCATGAGTTACCCCATATAAATCATTAAGTAATCCGTCTTCAGTTGGCATTACTAATGTCGCACCAGAAAGTAACCAACGCCACACAATAGCCAAGCCAGATATATGAAACAACGGCAGTGATAACAACCAAGAATCAGAGGTATCAAACGGCATCCAACTTAATAACCCAGACGCTGAATGCAAGTGATTACTTGCACTATGAGCAACCGCTTTTGGCAAACCTGTTGAACCTGATGTAAAGGTCAATGTTGCTAAACGAGTTGGTTGCCATGTCGTTGCAATCACACCGTAGTCCGCATTAATTAATTGCAGATGATGCCATGTTCCCGAAATAGTTTCTTGCCCTTTACCAAACCAAATATGTTTCGCTGAAATATTCGTTACAAGTTGATGCAATTGATTCACTGGCGTTTTCGGGTTGATAGCCGAAAAATGAGCACCAATACGAATCGACGCAAGTTGAAGCCAAATCAGCTCAATGCTGTTTTTATCAATGCCGACAACCACATCATCACGCTTAACGCCTTGTTGTAATAAACCATTAGCGTAGCGGTTAATCTGTGTTAATACTTCAGACCATGTCCATACGTTAGTACCATCACGAAGCGCTATTTCCAGTTCACGCTCTTCACCCCATTTAATCCAAGGCCATGTTGTGAAGAGTGGAGAGATCAATTTTCCCATACGATATTAAGCTCTGATAAAGTAGTCATTGGCAATGTACAATTAGGCCATGCGGTATCTAATTGTGCTTTAAACAAATCAATCGTATCTAACCCTGGGATTGTTTCTGGTGTTTTCCAAGCGGCAAGTCGTGCAAGCTGTGTTAATGCTAGGCTTGATTCAATGCTTGAGCTGATCACCGCTTGCATTCCCAATTGGTGGGCTTGTTCGATAAGTTCGATACATTTAGCGACAGAGCCTACCATTGTTGGCTTGATAACAATGGCAGCGACGCCTTCTTGTGCTGTCACTTCAAAACCCTCATCACGCACGGTTTCATCCCAAGCGATGGCAATGCCTGTGGCTTTAGCAAACTCAAGACTTTCTTCTGGTGTGTGACAAGGCTCTTCTAAGAACTCAATACGAGAGCGGAATTGTGGGTTTACATAGTTAGCAAATTGCTCTGCTTTTTTCGGTGTCCATCCACGGTTTGCATCCAAACGCAAAGAAAGATCAGGGATCAACTCTAGGAACATATTAGCAACCATACCATCACGGATAGCTTCATATAATCCGACTTTAATTTTTGCTATTTTTCGGCCATTCATTTCATTCAGTTTAACAACCAAATCATCAGGATCACCAGAACACAAAGGAGCAACTTGGTAGCTGCCCTCTTGTGGTAAACCACCTTCAAGTTCTAACAACGCCATGCTGAAACCAAACGCAACCGATGGGCAGTTTGCATCTAGATCTAATTCTTCATCATTTAACCAAGCTTGAGTTACTGACAGTAAGTCTTCACGTGCTTGCTCTAGGGTTTCTTGATTAAACTCAGGCAAAGGTGCGATTTCCCCTTTGCCAAAACGTGTTCCATCACTTAATTCAATAACCAATCCATCTCGTTGTTGAAGACGTTGTTCACGAAGGATAACTCCACTGTCCATAGGGAGTTGGTACTGATATATTTTGGCTGTTTTCATCTGGCACTCCAACCAATAAAAGAAAAAAGAGACTCAACCGAGCCTCTTAAACTTATGAAGATAAGTGATCGTATCGCTTATGGATTACGAGGGAATTTATCGAAATCAGGACGACGCTTTTCATTAAATGCGTTGCGACCTTCTTGACCTTCTTCAGTCATGTAGAACATCATGGTTGCGTTACCCGCTAACTCTTGAAGACCTGCTTGACCATCACAATCTGCATTTAACGCAGCTTTTAGACAACGTAATGCCATCGGACTATGTTGTAGCGTTTCACGACACCAACGAACTGTTTCTTTCTCTAAATCAGCAACAGGAACGACGGTGTTTACTAAGCCCATGTCTAGTGCTTCTTGAGCATCATAGAAACGACATAAGAACCAAATCTCACGTGCTTTTTTCTGGCCTACGATACGAGCCATGTAAGATGCGCCCCAACCTCCATCAAAAGAACCTACTTTGGGACCTGTTTGACCAAATTGAGCATTCTCTGCAGCGATAGTTAAATCACACATCATATGAAGAACATGACCACCACCAACAGCATAACCTGCAACAGCAGCGATCACTGGTTTTGGACACGTACGAATTTGACGTTGGAAATCCAATACGTTTAAGTGATGTGTGCCGCTGTCGTCACGGTAGCCGCCGTAATCGCCACGGATCTTCTGATCACCACCTGAACAGAATGCGTCTTCGCCTAAACCCGTTAGGATAATAACGCCAATTTTCTCGTCATATCGAGCATCTGCTAACGCGTCCATCATCTCTTTAACCGTACCTGGACGGAAAGCGTTACGTACTTGTGGGCGTGCGATAGTGATTTTCGCAATGCCATCAGCAGATTTATGATATTGAATATCTTCGTATTGAGCGGTGCAATCTGTCCAATTTACTGGAGCGTAAAGTTCTTGTTCTGAAATGCCAACAGTTCTTGCCATGGGTTTTATTTCCATTGTTGTAAGAATGTATTAAGTACATGTGTAAAGCGTTCGGGCTGTTCCACATGAGCGTTATGACCCGCCTGAGCAATGATTTGATACGTTAATTGACTTTGCTCAGCCAAGTGTTGAAATTTGTTATCTGCTTCGCCGCAAATATAAAGCATAGGAATGGTGCTACGATGTAAAGCTTCAAGCAAATACGGTTGCTTAGCCAGTGACATAGATCTCAACATCATTCCAATTGAGTAACCAAGATTATCACTTCTTTTAGTCACTAATACTTGTCTTTGCTCAGGGTTTAGTGAAGAAAATACGTTTTGTTGATACCAAATGTCTAAAACATCAGCAATGGGTTGTTGCTCAAATCGTTCTGCCCACTGAACATCATTGTTAAGTCGAGTTTGCTTATCTTGTTCTGAACGCAAGCCAAAGTTACCACCTTCAATACATAAACCACAAATAGATATTGATGGTGGTAATGCAAAATACGAACTCAAATACATTGCCACTCGCCCACCTAAAGAGTAACCCACAAAAACAAACGATTGATAGGGTGTTTTCTTTAATGATTCAACAATAAGTTGACACATTTGTTCAAACCCTAACGATTCATCCAGTACTGTCGATTGACTTCTTCCATGCCCAGGTAAATCAATTAATAACACAGGGTATGATTGCGCAATAACAGGCACAATTTGATCCCAGTCTTGAGTTGACCCTAGTAATCCATGCAAAAACACGACACAAGGTTGCGCCGTATTTTCTTTAGGTACACTTAATTTAGAATAAAGTGGCATGTTGAATCGTTTGAAATAAACGAGTTAGCTCTTCGCCTGCTTGACCTGATGGGGTATTGATTTCAACTAAATGAAGCCCTTCTTTAAGACCATCGTTTATCATAGACATCGCGCAAGTCAAGGTTTCTGGCTTATGGTAATTCAACCCAAACATCGCTGCGGCATGACTAAACTCTAATTGATGCGGCATACGATAGAAGTCATCTTTTTTCTTCTCATCGACAGGCAATAAATCAAAAATACCACCTCCATCATTGTTCATAACAATAAGTACAACAGGTGCGGTTGCTTGCTTTAGCAGTGCCAATGAATTTAGATCGTAAAGCAACGAGGTATCACCAACCAATGCTAACAAAGGCTGTTGATTTGCTAACTGAATGCCCATTGCGGTAGCAACAAGTCCATCAATGCCTGACGCTCCACGATTAGTATAGGTGTGCTGTTGGTTTAACTCTCCAACCATATCTAGCAGTCGTACAATTAAACTGTTGCCAATAAACCAATCACAGTATCCTGTTTTTTGGCCTATGGTAAGCGCAAAGCTTAATTCTGATAATGTTTCACTGTGACAAGCCATTGAACGCGCTAACGTTAATGCATTTTGCGAAGCTACTTTAAGTGACTCACTCCACGCTAATGATGGCGTATGATCGAAGAAACAATCACGTTCCTCTAAACTTTGAGTATGTACCTGGCACCATGTCGCTATCTCTGCACGATAACGTACATGAGAATGGTACGTTTCATCGAGTAACTCAGCATGTGGGTCAACCAAGTAATAATCTTGTTGGTATTTCTCTAGCCATGCAGCCAAACGTTTAGAGACTAAACGAGCCCCAAATTGTAAGACACACTCAACATCAGAAAGGATCTCAGCACACGCCGAGTTTTGTAGCCATAAGTCGTAATGCGCCCACGGTGAGTAATAACCAGATTGCGGATCTGCCAATACTGGCCATCCTAACTCTTTGGCTAATGCTGCTGCCGCTTGTGCTTCTTCTAAGGTCACTTTACCAATAATGACGACCCCTTTCTTTTGTGCCACTTTCAACCATTGAGGTGATACGGTCACAGTTAAAGAATAGGTTGGTTGTTCAATATAGGAAGAGAATGCCGCTTTCCAAGCTTGAATAGGGGCAAGATAATCGAGCAGAAGTGCTTCATCTTTTTTGCCATAAAACGGTTCAGGGAAAGGACAATTAATATGAATAGCCCCACCCTGTTGCTGCTGTGTAAAACACGCTTGATCAAGTCGACTTAATAGCCATTGCGCAGGAACATTAAGGCAGGGTGAAGGTAATTGCAAAGAATGGCAAACATGAGAGGAAAATATATTTTGCTGATTAATCGCTTGGTTCGCACCACAATTGATTAACTCAACAGGTCTATCGGCAGTAAGCAGCACTAATTTTTCTTTCGTTAAACCAGACTCAGCGACTGAAGGCAATAAATTCGCGACAGCCGTACCAGAGGTAACAATCACAGCCACCGCTTCATTTGAGGCTTTAGCAATACCCAATGCTAAGAAACCCAATCCTCGTTCATCAAAATGAGTATGAATAGATAAATGAGCGTGCTCTGAGGCAGCAAGTGTTAATGGGGTTGAGCGAGATCCCGGAGCGATACAAATATGCTTCACTCCATTTCGAACTAACTCTTCAATAATCAACTCAGCCCAAACTTGGTTTAGCATTATTTGCTGCTCTGGTTGCATCATGCGACTTGCGACTCCGTGATATCTGAATTTACAGTAATGTCAGATTCTAATAAGGTACATAACGTGGATGTTTTTCTGTCTAGCTCTTCCCATTCACAGCTTGGCTCAGATCCGGGAACAATCCCTGCACCAGCAAACAAATGTAATTTATTTCCCATCACTAATGCGCTTCTAATCGCAACACAAAACTCACTGCGTTGTTGACTTAAAAAACCGATGGCACCGCTGTACCAACCGCGGGCAAAGGGTTCATTATCAATAATAAAATCCAAGGCTGACATTCGAGGTAATCCTGCGATAGCGGCTGTGGGTTGCAAATTATCAAGCAATTGCGAATCACTGCAATCACGGTTGATCTCAGCAGAGATTGGGCGTTTTAAATGTTGTACTTTACGCAGCTTCACTAGCACCGACGTTTCAGCCACATTCATAGACAAGCTGAACTTAGATAATCGATTAACAATGTCGTCCACCACGAGGCGGTTTTCATATTGATTTTTCTTATCTGAAATTAACCATGATGCTAATTGATTATCTTCTTCTTCGTCATGCCCACGACCTATCGTTCCAGCTAATGCTTCTGTTTTTAATGCATAGCCATTACGTACGTACAGACGTTCAGGGGTCGAGCCAATGAAACAATGATCATTGTCCAATGCCATCATAAAGTGGAAACTATGGCTGTTTGCTTTACGACTTGCTTTAAGAAACTGTGCAGAAGATAAATTTTGATCCAATGTTAATGTCGTTTTGCGCGCTAACACCACTTTCTCAAACTGTTTATTTGAAATAGCCGTCAGTGCTTTATTGACCATATTGGTCCAATCCGCTTTTTCTGGCGTATTAATGCGTTGCGTTACTCGGCAATGTAATTCTGGCAATGAAGCAAAATTTTCAACCAATTTATTCAATGTTGATAATAAACGAGAATTGTCTTCTGAAAGATTCACCAAGATCTGCCACGATGACACTAAACGAGTAATTTCAACTTGCGGTAAAAAGAAGAATGATGACATACAACGACGATTACGCTCAGTACGTCCATCAAACGAACGTCCGCCCCAAATGCGCTGTTGTGGAGCTAATATTTTTTGTGCGGCACTTGGGTCAGTAAATGTTTTTACTTGACCTAATACCGCGACTTCTTCTTGACCATCACGAGACTGCCAATAGAATTTAGGATACACAGGTTGAGCTTCAAGCCAATCAATCAGCAGATCACCAACAGACCAATCTAACTCAAGACAAATCGAATTAGATGACGTTGTCTGCGCTATTTGATGACGAATCGATTCAATGGCATTTTGAAAAGTGGACAAATTAACCTCTCTTGATCGTTTTCAGCCATCATGGCAACCGTATTGCACAAGCGGAATTGCTTGCTATTTCCTTGTATGAACTAGTGATTCTAACAAAAGGTGACAGAATAAAAAATAATTCACATCAATTGTATGTATAAAAAATAAAACTCTTATCAAATTTTTCGTTTTTGTGAAAATCTAAAACAAAGTGAATTTTTCTTTATCGTGTCTTTATCACTAACAATTACTTACTTTGTCATAAATAAAAGGCAAACCCGTCATTATCTTAGTAGGAAATATTATAAGGTTGTTTTTTACATGATTATTTTCTAAAAATTATTTCTCAGTCTTCTAAAAATAGTGTAATTTGGGGTATAACGTTTTTCATTTTATCAGGGTTTCACCATGCAAAATATTGGAATGTCATCAAAACTTAGCAATGTATGCTACGACATCCGTGGTCCAGTTCTTAAACATGCTAAAAGAATGGAAGAAGAAGGACATAAAATTCTTAAACTAAACATTGGCAACCCCGCCCCGTTTGGTTTTGATGCCCCTGATGAAATTCTTGTTGATGTGATTAAAAATCTACCAACATCGCAAGGTTACTGTGATTCAAAAGGTATTTACTCTGCTCGTAAAGCAGTAGTTCAACACTATCAACGTCGTGGTTTGTTGGATTTAGACGTTGAAGATGTGTATATCGGTAACGGTGCATCAGAATTAATCGTAATGGCAATGCAAGCGCTATTAAATAATGGCGATGAAATGCTGGTTCCCGCACCGGATTACCCACTATGGACGGCATCTGTTGCGCTTTCTGGTGGTAAGCCTGTCCATTACATGTGTGATGAAAGCTCTGATTGGTATCCTGATCTTGACGATATTAAAAAGAAAATCACGCCAAACACCAAGGGTATCGTGTTAATTAATCCGAATAACCCAACGGGTGCGGTATACAGCCGTGACTTTTTATTGCAAGTGGTTGAGATTGCGCGTCAAAATAATCTGATTATCTTTGCTGATGAAATTTACGATAAAGTACTTTATGACGGTGCGATTCACACTACTTTGGCAACATTGGCCCCTGACCTATTAACCGTTACGTTTAATGGGTTATCTAAAGCGTATCGTGTATGTGGCTTCCGTGGTGGTTGGATGTTCTTGAATGGTCCTAAAGATCATGCTCAAGGTTACATTGCAGGCTTAGACATGCTGGCTTCTATGCGTTTGTGTGCCAACGTACCAATGCAGCATGCCATTCAAACCGCGTTAGGTGGTTACCAAAGTATCAATGAACTTCTACTTCCGGGTGGGCGTTTACTAGAGCAACGTGACAAAGCGTACGAGCTAATCACTCAAATTCCAGGGGTGAGTTGTGTGAAGCCAAAAGGCGCAATGTACTTATTCCCGAAACTTGATCCTAAGATGTACAAAATTAAAGATGACCAAAAGTTTGTCTTAGATTTCTTGATTAAAGAGAAGGTATTGTTAGTTCAAGGTACTGGCTTCAACTGGCCAAAACCGGATCACTTCCGTATCGTAACACTGCCTCGTGTTGATGACTTGGAAACGGCAATCGGTCGTTTAGAGCGCTTCTTGCATACGTATAAGCAATAATAGCCTCTAAAAATAGAGATCGCATAAATAACAAAGCCTGCTGAATTTGCAGGCTTTTTTATGTCAAAAAACAGTAAATACCGTTAACGCTGACGCACGAAATGATTCTGAACAATCGCGTCTAGGAAGGTTTCAGTCTTCACACACTTAAAATCTAATGGTGACTCAATATTACCAAACAACGGCGATCCTCCTCCTAAAAGTACAGGAATAGTGGTAATAATCATCTCATCAATCAAATCTTCTTTTAAGAAATTCTGAATCGTTACTCCACCATCAATGTATAAATTCATAAACCCTTTCGCATGAATTTGTTCTAACACCTTTTTTAATCGGCCTTTGACTAAGAATACTTTATCTTCGTATCCTTCTGGTACTAAAGTCATGGTGTTACTTAACACAAAAACAGGCTTTGAATAGGGCCAATCAATGCCAAAGCTCAGCACCATATCCAGTGTATTACGCCCCATCACCATGGCATCAATACGATCAAAATGTTCAACATAGCCCATCGAATTTTGATCTGGATTAGGGATTGCATGTAACCAATCAATCCCGCCATTTTTATCCGCGATATATCCATCTAAGCTCGTTGCTATAAATACACTGTTTGACATTGTTGACTCCAAGATAAATTACTATTTTTTGTATAAAAGGCTTATGCCACACTGCCCTTTGGCGTCATATTAAAGTGACGTTTAAATTCTCGGCTAAATTGAGACGTACTGGTGTAACCAACAGAATGAGCGGCGTCATTCACTCGTCGTCCCTCTAACTGAATTAACTCTTTTGCTTTATTTAAACGTACTTTCTTTAAATATTGCAAAGGCGATTCTAAAGTCACTTTTCGAAAAGCAGAATGAAATGCTGAGACACTCATATTCGCTTCTTCTGCCAAGTTCTGCACCGTTAAACCATCAGCATAAGATTGATGCATTTTATTCATAGCCTTGGCTACTCTCGCATATTGACCATCATGATGCGCTAAGTTAAATAACACGTGTCCTTCTGTTCCAGTAAGTACTCGATAGACAATCTCATTTAATAAAGACTCACCTAATAGTTTCGTATCGAGATCACTATGTAATACCAACATCAAACGCTTACAGCTCTCAAGCATGTCATCAGCCATTTTGACTGATGTGAGACCAAAGCCATCTTGATTTGATTTTGCGGGCGCTTGAAAATTAGCAGCCTCAAGCTCATTAACTAAACGATGAAGTAACGTTGAATCAACATTAATCGTTAAACCGAGTAATGGACTATTATCTTCAGGAAAGGCTTCACATTCTAGTGGCATTGGTACGCCGACAACTAGATAATCGTCAGGCCCATAATGTACTGGCTGATTACCAATATGAATGTGTTTATGCCCTTTACCCATGACAATAATACCTGATTGGTAAACAAATGGCTGACGCTGATTTCCTTTGCTACTGCGATAAAACCACACGCCAGGGATCGCTGTTTCTCTAATACCTTCAAGATCATTAAAACCGTATCGATCGGCATAGCTTTGCATTAATTCACCAAGAGATTTCATCGCTGCTCCTTTATCGCATCAAGATCACATCTATCATTTTCTTTTTTTAAAAATACCGACAATTGTAGAAATAGGCAATAAAAATACAGTAATCCGCCTTTCTAAAGCCACAATTGAATACTAATATGCACTTATTGAAATAATAAGCTCTAAAAAATAGAGCGTCACCTTTTGGAACCAATGAGGTACAACAATGAAATTTTCTTATGTTAACCCTACACAAATCCATTTTGGCCAAGGTCAAATCGCCGCTATTGCAACATCTATCCCACAAGATCAAAAAGTCTTAGTGATTTATGGTGGTGGTTCTATCAAGAGCAATGGTGTTTACGACCAAGTTGTTGCCGCTTTAGCTGACCACTCTTGGATTGAGTTTTCAGGCGTTGAGCCTAACCCAACGGTTGAGACATTAGATAAAGCCGTTGCTATCGCAAAAGCAGAGAAGATTGATTACATTCTGGCGGTTGGTGGTGGTTCAGTTATCGATGGTTCTAAATACGTTGCCGCAGCAGCAAAATACGATGGTAATGGTTGGGATATTTTGATCGGTAAGCATACCGTGACAGAAGCAATTCCACTGGGTGCTATTTTAACGCTACCGGCAACGGGTTCTGAGTCTAACTCTGGTTCAGTAATCACACAAAAATCAACTCAAACAAAACTGCCTTTCATGGCTGCGGCGGTACAGCCTAAGTTTGCAATACTTGATCCTGATTCAATGAAAACTCTGCCTGAACGTCAATTAATCAATGGACTAGTAGATGCATGGGTTCATACTTGTGAGCAATACCTAACAATGCCAACAGGTGCAATGGTTCAAGACGGTTATGCAGAAACATTACTTCGTAACCTACTGACTCTTGGCGCTCAATACGATAACCGTGATAATAATGAATGGCGTTCAAACCTAATGTGGACAGCTAACCAAGCATTAAACGGCTTAATTGGTTCTGGTGTTCCTCATGATTGGGCTACACACATGATCGGTCATGAACTGACAGCGTTATATCACGTTGATCACGCTCGTTCTCTTTCTATCATTCAACCGTCTTTACTTCGTAACCAAATTGAAGCGAAACGAGCGAAATTAGAGCAAATGGGTAAAAATGTATTTGGCCTAGAAGCATCTGATGATTTAGCAGAACGTACAATTATTGCAATTGAAACCTTCTACCATAGCCTAAATTCACCAACTGAGTTAACAGAGCACGGTGATGATAAAGCATCAGCAATTGATACCATCATTAAACAACTTGAAGCTCATGGTATGGTTGCTTTAGGTGAGAACCAAGCAATTACTCTTGATGTATCTCGTGCAATACTTGAAGATGCGGTTAAGTAGTTTTTACAACTGACTTAGCATCAAAGTGAAAAAGCCGATTCAACTTAACGATACGGTTAGTTGAATCGGCTTTTCTCGTTGTTAACATGAACAAACGTATTTATATTATTTGATTACTCTCTTTTTCTTACGTTCCCATTGTGTAATAAAAGCAATAGAGACAATAATTATTGCAGCCCCTAGCCATAATCGTCCTGGAGGAGCCCAACCGAAAACAACCCAACCCGCCAATACATTCAAAGGCAACTTCGCGTGATCAAACGGTTGTACAAATGACGCATCAGCAACTGCATAGGCTTTTACAATCGCCCATTGCGCTAACGCTGTCATAACCCCTGCACCAAAAAGCAATAGCCATACATTTATGCCACTCGGTGTATGCCAATCAGGTAAGGCGAGTAAAATATTAAAGGGTGTAATAAGAACCAAAAGATAAACCACCATAGTTGATGGCGAATCATTTGCTGACATTTTTTTAACCATTAGCGAATAACAAGCCCAGAAAAATGCAGCACCAACAGGCAATAATGTTGCCCATGTAAAAGTGTCTGCCCATGGCTCAAGAATGATCATTGCACCGGCAAAACCCGCTAAGGTTGCACACCATCGAGCAGCGCCTACTTTTTCTTTTAAAAATAAGCCTGAACCTATGGTTGCAAATAAAGGAGACGTCATTAGCAATGCTATCCCCTGCCAGATAGGCACTGGATAGGCGAGAGCCCATAACCAAAGTTGGATACCTATTACCGATAAAAACACACGCAGCGCATGCATGCCAAAATGCTGAGTTCGAAGTGAATTACGAAGCCCTAGTGTTCGTAGATAAGGTAAGATGACGATCAACGCTATCCCATATTGAACTAAAGCAACCATCGTTGATGGAAGACCAAAATTCATACTGACGTATTGAGCAATACTGTTAACTATCGCAAAGGCAAGGCCTGCGGTTAACATCCAAGATGCTCCTTGGGCGGGTTGATGCTGAGACATAAAAAGGGTCATCATTCACATTAAAAAGGGAAACAGATCATACGACTGTTCCCCTCATTTGCCAACTGTTAAGCCATATCAATAGCACCTAAATCAAAACTATTACTTCATAAATTGTCGACTTAGCAATTTCAGCATCCATTTCTTATGTTTTAATAACAATCTAGCCCTTGGCAACCACATAGGTGTTGAAAGAACTGTTTTTGCATGAGAAAAGGTTTTAAAGCCTTCAATGCCGTGATAACTGCCCATTCCTGAATCACCAATACCACCAAAAGGCGCATCATCTGCGGCAACATGCATCGTCGTATCATTAATCGCCATGCCACCACTGTGCGTGTTTTGACTGATATGTTTAATCATCTCTTTATCCAATGACATTATATAAAGTGCCAATGGACGAGGACGTTTTTGGATATAACGAATTGCCTCTTCAACATTCTCATAGCCAATAATGGGTAAAATAGGACCGAATATCTCTTCTTGCATAATCAACATCTCATCACTCACATTGGTCACAATATGTGGTAAGAATGATCGTCCTTGAGTTTTTTCTGGATCACCAATTGATGTGATTTTTGCTCCCTTCTCTTGAGCATCTTCAAGATAACGAGTCAATCGGTCATATTGAGCTTGGTTAATTATATGACTGTATTCACGATGTCCCTTTTTCTCGGGAAAGGCTTGTAAAAAGCGACGGGTATACAGTGAAATAAATGCATCTACTTTCTCTTTTGGAACAAATACGTAATCAGGCGCAACACATATTTGCCCTGCATTCATTGATTTGCCTAACATAATGGCATCAACCGCCGACGTTAAATCCGCATCTTCTGCAACTATCACAGGGGATTTCCCACCCAATTCAAGAGTTACTGGCGTAAGATTTTTTGCTGCTGCACTGGCGACTAATTTTCCCACCTGAGTAGAGCCGGTAAATAATAGATGATTAAAAGGAAGTTGAGAAAATTCCGCCGCCACCTCTCCTTCACCTTCAACAACACAAATGTATTCAGAAATTGAGGCAAACACACGGCGAAGTACTTGATTGGTCTCTGGTGTGTATTCACTGAGTTTTACCATCACACGATTACCCGCAGCAATCGCAGTGACTATCGGAGCAACACTCAAATAAATAGGAAAGTTCCAAGGTACAATCACACCAACAACCCCAAGAGGCTGATACCTAATGTGCAACTTAGAGGGTGAAAGTAATAAACCTGCATGACGTTTTTGAGGTTTAAGCCATTTTGATAAGCGCTTAATGGTGTAGTTGATGTGCTGTATTGACGGCATAAGATCACAAATCGTTGAATCAAATTGACTACGATATCCATAATCTTTTTCTAACGCGTCAATCGTGTTTGTCTTTTCTGATAATAGCGAAGATTTCAGATCATGCAGTAAAGAGAGTCGATCTTCTTTTGCAAGATAAGGCGACGCTTGATATGCCTGTTGAAGTTGTTCAAATTCATACGATAAATTAACGACGTTACTCATGATCTGATCCCATCAAATAAAATGAACCTCATTATAGCAACCCGCTTTCATGAACTAAATAATGATAATTTCACAGTGTGTTCTGGCTCTATTTTTCAAATAACTCATTGATCTTTTTGTGACAAGTCTGTAATGATAGAGAGATAGCAATAACGGCGAGAATAATAATAATGAATAAAACAATCGATATTACTCTATCCCCATATTGGGAAGACCGCATCAGTAACGAACAAAAGTTACGTCGTAATGATCAGCGCAGTGTTTTTCAACGAGATCGTGCTCGTATTCTCCACTCTGCCGCTTTTCGTCGCCTTCAAGCTAAGACCCAAGTACACGGTCCAGGCAGCGCTAACGATTTTTATCGTACTCGTTTAACACACTCTTTAGAAGTCTCACAAATTGGTACTGGTGTGGTTGCCCAACTTAAATTAAGACAGCCCGAATTTCGTAATCTATTAACCTCAACAAGCTTAATGGAAAGCATTTGTTTAGCTCACGATATCGGCCACCCTCCTTTTGGTCATGGTGGTGAAATTGCACTTAATTATATGATGCGTGATCATGGTGGTTTTGAAGGCAATGGACAAACATTACGCATATTAAGTAAGTTAGAACCCTATACTGAGTATTTTGGGATGAATCTAGCGAGAAGAACCTTGTTAGGCGTATTAAAATATCCTGCATTTCTTGACCAAGTGCATTCTAAACACCGTCCCAAAGATGTAACTAATCTACGTCACTTAAAATCAATTGAATGGCATCCACCAAAAGGAATTTATCGTGATGATGAACAGATCCTAAATTGGATCTTAGCGCCATTATCTGAGCATGATAGATCACTCTTCTCTACATTCCGTTTTCAAAAAGAAGATAATAACGAACATCGAAAAACACGTTTTAAATCTATTGACTGCTCCATCATGGAACTGGCTGACGATATTGCCTACGGTGTTCACGATTTAGAAGATGCGATTGTGATGGGTATTGTGACTCGAAATCAATGGCAAGAATCAGTAGCAAGTAAGTTAGCAGAATGCGGAGATGAATGGTTCGAAGCTCATATTGAAACCATTAGTGATAAATTATTCTCAGGGCTTCAATATAAGCGTAAAGATGGTATTGGTAGCATGGTTAATGCACTACTGACCTCTATAACCATTCAGAAAAGTACTTTCCCTGAAGAGCCTGCATTTGAATCAGAATTGCTTCGCTGGAATGCCTATTTAAGCCCATCAATGAGCTATGCTTTAGAGGTTCTTAAAAAGTTTGTGAGTCAATACGTTATCCATCATTCTGAAATGCAGCGCATTGAATACAAAGGCCAGCAGATTGTGATGGAAATATTTGATGCACTGAATTCAGATCCTGAACGTTTATTACCTGTAAATGATAAACGAGAATGGCAAGAGGCAATGGCTTCTGGAAGCAATGCTCATCGAGTCATTGCTGACTATATTGCTGGCATGACCGATGGTTATGCTCAGCGCTTATATAATCAACTATTTGTTCCTATTTAATAGCTATAAATAATACCTTGATATTAAAAACAAGAGAACTACTCTGAACGGTAGTTCTTTTGGTATACCCCTTCAGGCATTTGACTAATATGAAATTCAATCATGTTATCAAAGGCCGTCAATATCGAACCAAACTTATCCGTATCAATAGCGTTAATTACTTCTGCATCTAATTGGCTTAATACATGATAACCCGCTTCAGCCGTTGATAACGCATTGTCTTTTGGCGCTTTTCGCACACGATAGTTACCAGACAATTCACTATCAAGATGCACTTTGGGTAATGAATGCAAATTCGTCGAAAGCTGCCACATCTTATAGGCTTTCTTCCAGGTACCATCTAATATAATTACACGCTGCTTTTTCTCAACATGATTTAACGATGATGAAATCGCTTGGCTGCTGCCATCTAAAAAAAGCACTTGATGTTGATAGTTATCATCGGCTAATAATTGATTTAACTCTGTATGTTCAGTAAAGTTTTCACCCATAAAAGTACGGCAATTCACTAAACTTAACGCTAATATTTTAGCCGTTCCTAATGGTCGCTTAGCTTCTGTTGGATGCTGTAGTATGATGAGTTCAACCTCTGTTGAGATCGGGGTTATCCACTCACAGATGCAGGCTTTTTTTGTTTTTAGGCATTGAAGACAAAATCGAATCACAAGGAACCTTTGTTTTGTTGAAATTACTCTTTCCCATTTTAGTTGTGCTTGGTCTTGCACAGCTAACTCCGGTATCAGATTTTTTTGTTTGGGACAGAAGCTTAATTTTACACGGCGAAATTTGGCGATTAATCACAGGTAATTTTACCCACACTAATCTTCCTCATCTAGTAATGAATGCTGCTGCCTTAACGGTATTTTGCTTTATCTTTAAGGATATATTAACCCCTAAAAAACTATGGGGACTGCTGCTTTCTATTAGCTTAATGACTGGGGGGCTTTTATTGCTATCCTCTATCCAATCCTATGTCGGCTTATCCGGTGTATTGCATGGCCTATTTATCTGGGCGGCAATTGAAGACATAAAACAAAAACATAACACTGGATGGTTATTGTTAATTGGTGTTATCGCTAAGATTTGTTGGGAGCAATATTTTGGTGCAAGTGCCTCAACGGTCTCTCTTATCAATGCTAAAGTAGCCACAGAAGCTCATCTTATTGGAGCATTCAGTGGTGGCATACTCCAATTAACTACGCGATTAATCACGCTGAATAAAGCTTCTGGCGACCTAAAATAGAATGGGATAATGTTGTACCATCGACTAGCTCTAGCTCTCCACCCATAGGTACACCATGTGCAATTCGACTTGCACTGACTTGATGCTCTTGACATATATCAGCAATGTAATGGGCTGTAGCTTCACCTTCAACGGTAGGATTGGTGGCAAGAATGACTTCTTTAATATCTCCACGACCTAAACGATGGTCAAGTAGATCCAAACCTATGTCACTTGGACCAATCCCATCAAGTGGTGATAAATGCCCCATTAACACAAAATAACGACCAGAGAACTGCCCAGTAGCCTCTACTGCTACAATATCCGCAGGACTTTCAACAATACACAACTCACCATTGCTTTGACGTTTTTGATTCAAACAAATAGAACAAGTGTCTTCTTCTGTAAATGTTCTACATTCTGAACAGTGGCCAATCTCAGACATCGCTCGAGATAAAGAATCAGCTAATTGCATGCCTCCTTGACGATTTCGTTGTAAAAGATGAAACGCCATTCGTTGAGCCGATTTTGGTCCAACGCCAGGAAGGCATCGTAACGATTCCATTAATTGTTCTAATAAACCACTGGTACGCATAGTTTTTAATATTCCAGAAAAGAAAAAGGCAGCCACTTAGCCGCCTAATTTACCAAGACAAATATAATAATCCCTCTTGATTTTTATCATTTAAGATAAATTAGAATGGCATTTTAAAGCCTGGTGGCATTTGCATTCCACCAGTAACACCAGCCATTTTATCTTTTTGTGTTTCTTCAATACGACGAGAGGCGTCATTGAACGCAGCAGCGATCAAATCTTCTAGCATCTCTTTTTCATCTTCTTCCATTAAACTTGGATCAATCTCAACACGGCGAACACTGTGAGAACCCGTGATCGTAATTTTAACTAGGCCAGCACCTGACTCACCCGTTACTTCTGTGTTTGCGATTTCTTCTTGTACTTTCTGCATGCGATCTTGCATTTGTTGGGCTTGCTTCATTAAGTTGCCCATGCCGCCTTTTCCACCGAACATAATTATTCTCTCTTAAGTTTACTTCTTTAATACTAAGAAAATGGGGGTGAAAAATATCAATTTCAACCCACATCGAATATTTTACTTTAGATAATGCCTACCGCTATTTTATAGTGGTCTAACACTTTCTTGATCTATTTCTGCACCAAATCTCTGCATAAAGAAATTCACGTGCGGATCTTGTTGCAAACTCTGATAAGCCGCTTGCAACTTAGTTTGATACATTTGTTCACGTAGTTCTAAAGGACTGACTCCTTCTGAACTAATATCAATCGATACGGTAACGTCTTTATTTAAAACTCGGCTTAATTCTTGAGAGATCAACTCATTGGCTTTATCTCTATCCAAGTGAGCTTGTTCTGCCCTCAAGTGTAATAACACCTGATTGTCTTGCTCAACAAAAGCCGAATTTAATACCAGCTGCTGAACTAGTTTTGGCAAGGTTAAAGATATAGCTAACGCTGACCACGTATCTTGTTGAGACGATTCATCAACCAACTGCAGCACCATCTCTGGTGACTTTTCATGTTCTAGCGCTTGTTTAAGCTTAGTTGGTGTAATATCACTGACAACTCTTTTCGCTTCTGGTTTCGTCGATTTCCAACGATACGGCTCTTCTGGTTTTTTCTCTTGTGTTGCTGAGTTTCCAATTTGCGACACCTGAGTACGAGGCGCTAAATGTTGCTTTTCAGCAATACGTTCTAGCACTGAACTCGTTTTTTTCTTATCGGATGCCGCACTAGCCTTTTTTGAGCTAGTACCATTGGTTGTATTCGTTAAATTATTTTTAGCACTACGCAATTGGTTACGTACGCCCAACAAACTGCTTCTTGGTGCAACAACTACAGGTTCTGGCTGCACTGGGGGTACAGAAGATGACGGCTGTTGCATCGTTTGATGCGGTTCACCCATCGGTGGAGCATCATACCTTGGTGGCTGCTCTGATTGCATTGCTGGCACATATTGATTCGATGCATGCTCTTGTGGTATTGACTGAGGAGCTTGAACAACTTGTTGCTGTACTGGCGTTTGAGGCCTCATTGGCGCTTGATTCTGATTTACAGGTGCTGTTGGTTGCGGTCTCGTCACTGATGCTGTTTGTGTCATTTGAGGTTCTGTTGCCGGAACCGCAATGGGTTGAGCATCTAATTGCTGTGCATGTACAGGACGAAACGCTACCATTCTTAACAGCATCATTTCTACGCCTGTTTTTCCACTTGGCGCTAATGGTAAATCTTTACGGCTCTGCAAGGCAATTTGATAAAAAAGCTGCACTTCTTGCGGTGATAATTGACCACTTAATAATTCAATACGTTCAGCATCTGGCTGAGATTTATCTAACGTTGCTGGCAACGCTTGATACATAGCTAGCTTATGAAGTTGATTTGCAATTTCTTTTGCTAAACCATCCCACTCAATCCCCATATCAGCCAAATCATTTACACAGCTCATTAATGTCTGCATATTTTTGGTACTAATAGCTTCTAAAATGCGAACCGCTTGATCGGTATCTAATGTGCCCAACATTGCAGAAACGATGTCAGTAGTCACTGAACCATTACCAAGAGCTATTGCTTGGTCGGTCAGACTTAATGCATCACGCATACTGCCGTCTGCCGCGTGAGCAATCAGCCCTAGCGCTCTCGCATCTTTAGTGACTTCTTCTTGGTCTAAAACAAAATCAAGCTGTTCGTGGATTTGATCAACACTGATGTGCTTTAGATGAAACTGTAAACAACGAGATAAAATCGTCACAGGTAATTTCTGTGGATCGGTCGTTGCTAATAAAAATTTGACGTATTCTGGCGGCTCTTCCAATGTTTTTAATAATGCATTGAAACTGTGGCGCGACAGCATATGAACTTCATCGATCAGATAAACCTTAAAGCGACCACGCGCAGGTTTATATTGAACGTTATCTAGCAGTTCACGAGTATCTTCTACCTTGGTTCTAGAAGCAGCATCGATTTCCAGTAAATCAACAAAACGTCCTTCGTCAATTTCCTTACAAGTAGAACACACGCCACAAGGTGTTGATGTGATCCCTTCTTCACAGTTCAAGCCCTTAGCAAACAAACGTGCGATAGTAGTTTTACCTACACCACGAGTTCCGCTAAATAAATAAGCGTGATGAAGTCGATTATGGTCAAGTGCGTTTTCCAACGCCGTAAGCACATGAGGTTGACCAACAACATCTTTAAAATGATGCGGACGCCACTTACGTGCCAGAACTTGATAGCTCATAGAATACAGCCCAAAATAAAATAGATCTAAATCGTAGCACAGCAAAAAAATGAGGTCTCCCTTGATAGAGAGATCTCATTCAATTTATTGTGTATATGAATAATTAGTGACCAGCAAACTCACAGATGCTGTATACGTTTAGCCCTAGGCCCTCTAAACGTGTTTGACCACCAATTTCGGGTAGGTTGATAACAAAGGCTGCTTGCTCTACTTCACCACCTAATTGACGGATAAGTTTAACGGTTGCTTCGATCGTACCACCGGTTGCTAATAGGTCATCAACAACAAGAACTTTATCACCTTCAACAATTGCATCTGTATGAATTTCTAACGTATCTGTACCGTATTCCAAGTCGTACGTTTGAGCAATCGTTGGACGAGGTAATTTACCAGGCTTACGAACTGGAATGAAACCAACACCTAACTCTAGCGCCAATGGCGCACCAAATAAAAAACCACGAGCTTCTGTACCAACGATTTTAGTGAATCCACCTTGCTTGTATTTTTCTACAAGCAATTGAATTGTCGCTTGGTATGCTTTGGGGTCTTCCATTAAGCTAGTTACATCACGGAACACGATGCCTGCTTTTGGATAATCAGGGATTGATTTAATGCTGTTTTTAATCAGTTCTACTGTTTCTGTCGACATGGTTATATGACCTACTTTGCCTAAATTTGGCATTAAAATAAATTAACCGACTTATGTTATTCACTTTCTTTGCTATGAGCAAGTCATACCAGCCTAGATAAGTTATTGATCAAGCCACGAGACTAATAAAAATCACGATGTAGGGATAGTAGAAAACCAATAAATAAGTGCGACGGCAAAAATTAAAAGCATCGCTTTAACCCATAAAATAGGCGTAATAGTTATCGATATTAAAAAGCTCAAAACTATCATGATAATGGCTTTCTTTTTTATCGATGCTTTAATTGTCTTGTGTTTTTGCCATTCAACAATGGGAGGGCCTAATTTAGGATGAGAAATCAGCCAAGTATGCACACGCGGAGAGACTCGCATAAAGCACACACTCGCTAGAAGTAAAAAAGGCGTTGTTGGTAATAAGGGTATAAATATTCCAATAAGGCCAAGAATGAGAGCCGTGGAACCAAGGACAAACCAAAGCACTCTTCGTGTAAAATGCAAATCAACGTCTCTATCTAAATTAAGGGCGGCTTTATTATGGGCCTTTCTTGATTAAAGAAGCAATCTAGAATGAACTCAACTCTAATTTAAAACTGCTACAACCCAAATTGTTTAATAATAAACCGTTACGTTCAGACATTGGGAAACGGTGAATTTTATTTTGGGCAGCATTTAAGGTTAATTGTGGATCAGCTTGTAGGACATGACGTTCTGTTTTGTTTTCCCATACTGCATTTAAGCCTGCTGACAACACAAACATCGCTTGTTCTGCAAGATCAACATAACCAAACATGGCAGACATTGGTTGAGACTCTTCCATTGTTTCCATTCCTTTTTCTATCGACATCACCATTTGAGAGATTGCATTGAGTGAGATATTTTGATCTCGGATGAAATCATTAAAAAAAGCACGAACTAATAAACAAGATATTACACCATTGTCGCCACCAGAATCTGAATCAACAAGATAGAAAAATAAACGACCATCAAGCAACCATTCATAATCAAAAACTAAAGGCATGCCATCTGTTGATTGTAAAAGTCGATAAGCTAACTTCCACTTTCCATGATGAGCATCACTTTCTGGTAGCAACTCAAACAACAGCTCACGCCCTACGTTTGGTTCATTTTGTAAGTGGTCTAAATGCCAATGTAATTCATCATTACAACTTTTATCCATCTCTGATGTTCTAAACCATTGGCTAGAAAAATCTTGCATACGATATGAACTTTCTTCACTTAACTTTAATGCTGATGCCAATGATTTAATTAAAATCGACACATCACTAATCGGTTTCACTAAGAAATCTTTTGCACCTAAACGCAGAAGTCGAGCGACATCTTGCATATCTCCGCTACCAGAAATTACGATAATGGGTAACATTGGATACTCTGCAACGACTTCCTCAACAAATTCTATACCATTTAAAATCGGCATCGCTAAATCACACAACAATACATCTGGCAGTGAATGCTTCAGCATTTTTAAGCCTTCTAATCCATTTCCTGCTTCTTTTACATTACAAGAGTAGCTTTCTAATACCGCTTTGACCATAGAGCGAAAAATTGGATCATCATCTACAACTAAAATATCTTTATTTAATAAAAGATCTTCTACAGGGGCTTTATTCTCACCCACATTCTTTTGACATTGCTCTAACGACATACGACTACCCTCTGCACGTTCCCTTAGCAAATAATGAAAATTCCTTTCATATTTTGATTACCATTCAAATAAATTTAGTTCGATATCTAGCTGAGCACAAATATTTTTAGATAAGATTGTAAATAACTGTTACGTTAAAGGCATATTTAGTCTTTTATTTATAAAATTTCACTTTAGTTGACTTATAACAACGCTGATTTTAGGGTTATTAGTTACCATTCGTCGCTTGGAAAAACAGAGAGTATCTTAATATAATGAAATTAGATGATTTAAATTTGTTTCGACAGGTAGTAGATAATGGCAGCTACACTGCTGCCTCAAGAAAGACCCTAATCCCTGTCGCGACAATTACTCGTCGGATTCAAGCCTTAGAAGATTCTTTAGATATTCGCTTACTCAATCGTCACGCTAGAAAGCTATCGCTAACCGAAGCTGGACAAAAATTTTATGATGAGTGCGCTCCCCTTTTAGCAACTCTAGTTAATACCAGTGAATGCATAAGTGAAGAATGTCGTGGTGCAGCTGGTAAGTTAAAAATCGCAGCCCCTTCTAACTTAACTAAACGTATGATCCAACCCATTTTAAATAAGTTCATGTTGCTCTACCCCAATATAAGTATCAATTTAACCATGAGCAACCAACCTGAACAGCTTGATCCTACGGATTGGGATATTATTTTCAGAGTTGGAAAACAACGTGATTCTTCTCTTATTGCTCGCAAAATTGGCGCTTTAGAAGATATTCTTGTTGCCAGTCCAAGTTACCTAGAACGCAATTCAGAGCCGACACATGCACAAGAACTGCATGAACACAGTTTATTAAAAGGTAATCCTTTAATGCGTTGGCGTTTAACCAATAATGAAGGAGAGTCTGTTACCATTACTGATGCGGGACGTTTTGAAGCTAGTGAACTAAATGTGATTAGAATGGCATGTTCTGATGGTTTAGGAATAACGCTGATGCCTGATATTATGATTAGTAGCTACCTTGCTGATGGTTCACTCGTTCGGGTTCTTAAAAACTGGTCAGCCAACCCAAGAGACATCTATATGATCTATAACTATAAAGATCATCAGCCTGAAAAAGTGCGTCTATTTATTGATTTTGTAAGTAAGCACGTACTTGATTAAACTCTTAAAATGAAAAAGCCTGTAATTTTATTTACAGGCTTTTTTCTTACGAAAGAGTGCATTAAATCTCTTCGTTGTAAATATCTAAACTTGCTACGTTTTGAGCTTCATTGTCTTTCTTAGCATCATCACCACGTAAACCTTCAATCTGTTCAAGGTAGGCTTGATCAATGTCCCCAGTTACATAGTGTGCATTAAAAACAGACGTTTCAAAACGCTCTATCTCACGATTACCACAACCAACAGCATCAACAAGATCTGATAAGTCTTGGAAGATTAGTGCATCAGCACCGATTTGCTTACAAATTTCATCCACTTCACGACCATGAGCAATTAATTCGTTCGCGCTTGGCATATCAATGCCATACACATTCGGGAAACGAATTTCTGGTGCTGCCGATACCATGTAAACGTTTTTAGCACCTGAATCACGTGCCATTTCAATGATTTGCTCTGATGTTGTACCTCGAACAATTGAGTCATCAACCAACAATACATTTTTATCTTTAAATTCAGAACGAATTGCATTCAGTTTACGACGCACTGATTTCTTACGTTCTTGTTGACCAGGCATAATAAAGGTACGACCAACATAACGGTTTTTCACAAAACCTTGGCGATACGGTTTATTAATGATTTGAGCGATTTCAAGAGCAATATCACACGAGGTTTCTGGGATCGGTATAACAACATCGATCTCTAAATCTTCCCACTCACGTTTGATTTTTTCGCCTAGACGTTTACCCATTTCAACACGGGCACTGTACACTGAAATTTTATCAATAAATGAATCTGGACGAGCAAAGTAAACAAACTCAAAAATACATGGGTTTAGTTTTGGATCATGAGCACATTGTTGTGTGTATAAGCCACCTTCAAATGGAGCATAAACGGCTTCGCCAGGTGCAACATCACGAACAAAATCAAAACCAACCGCATCAAGAGCAACCGACTCAGACGCAACCATATATTCAGTACGACCTTCGACTTCACGCTTACCTAAACATAAAGGTCGAATGCCATTAGGATCACGAAAGGCAACCATACCATGACCAATGATCATCGCAGCAACCGCGTATGCTCCACGAATTTGCTCATGGACGTTAGCTACTGTTTTAAAAATATCTTCAGCAGTAAGAGGGTAATGGGTTGTAGCATCAAGATGATGAGCAAAGATATTTAACAACACTTCAGAATCTGAAGTGGTATTAACATGACGTCGCTGTTGTTCAAATAAGGTCTCTCGGATTTCATTCGCATTGGTTAGGTTACCATTGTGCGCTAATGTGATCCCAAAAGGTGAGTTTACATAGAAAGGTTGAGCTTCTGAAGCACTAGAGCTACCCGCTGTTGGGTAACGAACATGTCCAATGCCTACGTTACCTTGTAAGCGTTGCATGTGTTTTACTTCAAATACATCCTTAACCAAGCCGTTCGCCTTTCTTAGACGGAAACGATTGCTTTCTATGGTAATAATACCAGCAGCGTCTTGGCCACGATGTTGTAACACTGTCAAAGCGTCATAGATTGACTGGTTTACAGGTGTTTCGCCTACGATTCCAACAATACCGCACATGTCCTAGAGTCCTTAATTTGATAAAAAGCTGGCGCTATGTAGCGCCAGGAAGAAAACTTGATGTATCTTTTAAGTATTCGAAAAACCACTCAATTACTACCTTAAATTGCGGTATTAATTGTGATTGCTTCCACCACTCTGAATCTGAGAATGAGGTAAATGCATCAATAAAGAAAAGAACTGCCGCTATAATAAGCACGCCTCTCAACCCCCCAAAGACAATACCCAATACCCGATCTGTCCCTGATAACCCCGTCTTTTGTACCAATTGCCCAACCACATAGTTCACAACGGCACCAACGACCAAGGTTGCCACAAACAAGGCAGCAATCGCACTGCCATTTCTTATCATTTCATCATGTATATTTGTGAAATAAACGGCCAGTTTGGGATAGAAGTTACTGGCGACAAAAAAGGCACCAAACCAAATCACTAACGACAACGCTTCTTTAACAAAACCTCTAACCAAACTGATTAAAGCTGACAGGCTAATAACACCTAAAATGACAAAATCGATCCAAATCATAATTTATCTTTTCTCTGTTGCTGCGCATTTTAACAGAAAAACCCGCTACGCAAACGTTTTCTTATGGGTTTAGTGGCGCAAATTTAAGCAATTGACCATTTAGACCCGTTATTTCTTTTAATTTCGGTAATTGTTTTTCAAGATCCAATTTCGAAATATCTGGGCCTACAGCGACTCGTACTAAATCGCCTTTTTTAGGTTCTTTAGGAAAAGTATGTGCTTGGAAGCCTTGTCTACGTAATTTAAGTGCTAAATTTTTTGCATTCTCTGCATTTCTAAACACGCCAAGCTGAATAATCCAAGCGCTTTTTGCGTAATCAATTTTTGCCGCTTCTACTGGTGGTTTTTTTTCTACAATAGTAAGCACTTCTTTTTCTGGTTCCGCTTTTGAGGCTTCAATAGTAACCTCTACAGGTTCCGGCGGAAGTTCTGCATCAAAATCGACCGGTTCTTCGATTTCAAATTGCTCTACCTCTTTAGAAAGCTCAGGCTTAATAGGAATACTAGCAAACTCTTCTTGATAATGTTTTTTCTTACCATCAAACAGATCAGGTAAAACAATCACCCCAATGGCAACCAATATAATGGTTCCAACTAAACGTCGTTGAAATGGACTAGACACTCATGTACCTCATGCTTCTTCTTTCCAGTAATCCCATACTTCACCAACAGTATGAAAAGAACCGAAGACTAAAATTAAATCGTCATTCTTTGCCTGTGTCAATGCGACTTTAAACGCCTCTACAGGTGATGAATATTCTATTGTTTCTGTTTCTATTACTGCCGTTAATTCACTCGCCTTAGCCGCTCTTGGACCAGATAACGATGCAGGATACCAAACATCAACACTTCCCGCGAACTCAGCCAAGGTAGATTTAATGTCTTTGTCATGCAACATACCAACTACTGCATGAATTTTCTTATTTGGGAAACGTTGTCTTACTTGTTGTACGAGATAATTGGCGGAATGTGGATTATGTGCCACATCAAGAATAATCGTTGCTTCATTCTCGGCATCATCACGAGTTAAACGTTGCATTCGCCCTGGTAAACTTGCAGTTTTTAAACCCTCAACAATATTAACATCCGTTAACTCTAATCCTGACGTCCCTAAAGCCATTATCGCCGTTGCTGCATTCGCTAATGGCAAGTTAGGCAATGGTAAATTATCTAAATCAAATGCACCACTTTTCCAAGACCACGTTTGATTTTCTGCATTTACTTGATAATCAAATTGATAACCAACTTGGTACAAATCAGCATTAATATCATCAGCATGGGCTGCAACACTCGATGGTGGATTAGGTTGACCACATATTGCGGGTTTGTCTGAACGGAATATCCCCGCTTTTTCAAAACCAATCACGTCTATATCGTCACCTAACCAATCGACATGGTCAACCGCGAGACTTGTAATGATTGAAACATCGTGCTCAACAACATTGGTTGCATCTAAGCGTCCACCAAGACCGACTTCTAAAAGCACAACATCGACTTGATGAGTTTTAAACGCCCATAACGCAGATAGTGTTCCAAATTCGAAAAGGCTTAAAGACGTTTCTTTGCGCCACGCTTCAATTGCAGCAAAAGATTGAGTGATAAGAGAATCAGATAAATCGTTACCATTGATACGAATACGTTCGTTATAACGAATAAGGTGAGGAGAACTATAAACACCAACACGATAGCCAGCATTAATTAAAATAGATTCCATTAACGCACAAGTTGATCCCTTGCCGTTAGTTCCTGCAACCGTAATAACTGTTGAGGCTGGTTTAGTTAATTTGGCTCGTTGTGCAACACGCTGAACGCGATCAAGGCCTAAATCTATTGCACTTGTATGAATGCTTTCTAAATAACGAAGCCACACCGATAAATCAGATGTGGCTTTTGGTGAATCAAATGGGGTCATAATTCAACTACTTCACTGACGGAATATAGTGACAGTATATATGACTTAGGTTACTGTTTTAAAGTAAGAACTCGTAACCTTGTCCGCATTTAATTTAATTTTTACTTCGAACCATCAACTGGAACAACTAATGGCGATGCTTGGTTAGTCATTTTCGCCATTAAACCACCAATACGTTGACGCATTTCACGGCGGTCAACGATCATGTCGATAGCACCATGTTCAAGCAAGAATTCACTGCGTTGGAAACCTTCAGGAAGATCTTCACGAACGGTTTGTTCGATAACACGGCGACCAGCAAAACCGATTAAGGCTTTTGGCTCACCAATATTAATATCACCTAGCATTGCCAAACTTGCAGATACACCACCCATCGTTGGATCAGTTAATACTGAGAAAAATGGTAAACCTTTACGAGATAAACGCGCTAGTGCTGCACTTGTTTTTGCCATTTGCATTAGAGACATAAGCGCCTCTTGCATACGAGCACCACCACTTGCAGAGAAACACACAAGAGGACAGTTGTTTTCAATTGCCGTATCAACCGCTTTAACAAAACGAGCACCAACAACAGAACCCATTGAGCCACCCATAAATGAGAATTCAAACGCACAAGCAACAACAGGTAATTCTAATAATGTGCCTTTCATTACGACAAGAGCATCCGTTTCATTACTTGATTTTTGTGCTGCTGAGATACGATCTTTATAACGCTTTGAATCTTTAAATTTTAAAAGATCTTTTGGTTCAAATTCTTGACCCAATTCTACACGGCCTTCAGCATCTAAAAATGTATCTAGACGCTTACGCGCTTTCATTCGCATATGGTGGTCACATTTTGGACACACTTCTAGGTTACGCTCTAGCTCTGCTGAATAAAGCACTTGTTCACATGACGTACATTTCGTCCAAACCCCTTCAGGGATCGATGCTTTACGTGAACTAACAATATTGCTTGTATTAAAAATCTTTTCAAGCCAACTCATGGACGACCTTTCTATTAGTGATCTCTCGCACCATCGCAAGAGAAATAAAATCAATTAAATAGATTAAACCATAAATAATAGCCAGTGTAGATAAAAAACTGGTTGTACCTATTTTCAAGATTGAACCTATATCAACTTTTTACCGATTAAATACGCATATTGAATTTATATGAAAAATCAATTATCCGGTAAAAATAAAGGACCTAGCGGTACTCGTGGTAAATCCCATTCTTTTGGATAATCCACATCAATAAGATATAAACCTTCTGCTTTGGCTGTTGGACCCGCTAATTTACGATCTTTTGCCTCTAATAACCATTGTATCCATTCTGGTTTTTGCTTACCTCTGCCAACTTCAATTAAGCTACCCGTTATGTTACGCACCATATGATGAACAAATGCATTGGCTTTAATATCAATCACAATAAAGTCTCCATGACGAGTTACTTTCAAGTGGATTAGATTACGCCAAGGGGTACGTGATTGACAGCGAACAGCTCGAAACGAAGTAAAGTCGTTTTCACCCAATAAATACTGCCCTGCTTGATGCATTAAATCAGCATCTAATGCTTCATGATAATGGCTAACACCGTGGCTAAAGATCGCAGGACGTTGGCGGTTATTAAAGATGATATAACGGTAACGTCGTGCAGTAGCGGTAAAACGAGCATGAAAATCCTCGTTGACTTCTTTTACCCAACGAACCGCTATATTTTTTGGTAAATTTGCGTTTACCCCTACCATCCATACGGGTAATTTGCGGGTGCTATTTGTATCAAAATGTACGACTTGACCAGTTCCATGTACTCCAGCATCAGTTCGACCTGCACACATAACCTCTATCGGTTCATTCGCAACAATCATTAAGGCTTTTTCTAATTCTTCTTGAACACTTGTTACGTCTTTTTGGGATTGCCAACCGTGGTAACTGGCTCCATCATATTCGATACATAAAGCTATTCGCATGATATTTGATTCTTTTTATTCAATAATACGCCATTATAAAAAAAGGCGAAGCTCACCGCTACCGCCTTTTTTAAAATTGTCACAATAACTGCTTATTGATAAGAACTAGTCAATTTGTCTCATCAATTTTTCCGCTTCTACTTTCAACGATGGGTCATCACATTTCAGCACTTCTTCTAACAATTCTAAAGCACCTTTATCGTCTGACATTTCAATATAAGCTTTTGCTAAATCAAGCTTACTTTGAGCATCGCTATTTACATCAACATCGTGAGTATTCGCGTTACCTAACATATCTGAAAACTCATCCAAACCAACATCTAAATTTAGAGCTTCCTCTTCAAAGTTAGCTTTATCACCATTTTCAGACTCTGCAATTAAAGTTTCGATACTTAAGAATCGATCTGCACCATGAGGATCATTTTCGATACTCGGTTGCTCTGACCAATCTTCATCTTCTAACTCTGAATCAGTGTTTGATGCGGTATCTAAATTAAATCCACTCCAATCACTAGCACCATCATCTAACATACTATCAAGATCTAAACCTGAACTGTCAATATGAGTTAATGCTACTTTTTCTTCATCAGAAACTCGTGATTGAAAATCAAAAACCGTTGATTCCGATTCATCTTCTGTATCGTCCTCTAAAGAAGCTAAAGCATCTTCAATCGATAACCCTTCCAAGCTACTTTCGTCGCTTTCTTTTGAGAAATCAACAGCATTATTTTCTAAGAAATCATCTAAAGAAAAATCATTTTCTTCATCGTCTTCAGTTAGAAGCTCATCAGTATCAACGTCTAGCTCTTCAGTTTCAGCAAACAAGTCAT
>NZ_CAMLHO010000031.1 GCF_946479765.1 uncultured Aliivibrio sp. | reverse complement strand
GATTATCAACTCACAAGTGCCCACACAGATTAATAGGTTCAAATTGTTAAAGAGCGCACCAATATTTGCTGAACTTGTGATTTAAATCACCGTTCTGCGTTGGTGGAGTCGGAGTATAGGCCGATGCGGATTTCATGCAAGCGTTTTATTTAAAAAAACAACCAACCGAACAATAAGCAACCATTCCGTATATAAAGCCATCAAAAAATTTAGTTTACCCTCCTTTTATCTCAATAAAACTCTTATTCCTCCACCTTAAATAGCTATGTTACAATTCAGTTCTATTCAAACGTTACTGAGATAAACAAATGAAAATCGGTATTATTGGTGCAATGGAACAAGAAGTTGCCATTCTAAAAGAACAAATTAACGGCTTACTAACAACAGTTAAAGCGGGTTGTACTTTTCATACAGGCACATTAAATGGGGCTGACGTCGTTTTACTTCAATCAGGCATTGGTAAAGTAGCAGCTGCCGTAGGGACAACTCTGCTTATCTCAGATCATAATGTAGATATTGTTCTTAATACCGGCTCTGCGGGTGGATTTGATTCATCATTAAATCTTGGTGATGTCGTTATTTCTACAGAAGTTCGTCATCATGATGCTGACGTAACTGCATTTGGTTATGAGATGGGACAGATGGCACAACAGCCTGCTGCTTTTAAAGCAGATGAAAAACTAATGGCAGTAGCAGAAAAAGCATTAACTCAAATGGAAGATAAGCATGCTGTACGTGGTTTAATCTGTACTGGTGATGCTTTTGTATGTACACCTGAGCGCCAAGCATTTATTCGTTCTCATTTTCCTTCTGTTATCGCTGTTGAAATGGAAGCTTCTGCCATTGCTCAAACTTGTCATCAGTTTGACGTTCCATTTGTTGTCGTTCGCGCAATCTCAGATGTGGCAGATAAAGAATCACCAATGAGCTTTGAAGAGTTTTTACCTCTTGCTGCACAAAGCTCATCAGAAATGGTAATTAAAATGGTTGCTTTATTAAAGTAGTCACATCGATATTGAGCTAGCCGCCTTGGTTGGCTCAATACTTCCTCTATATAGTATATATAATGATAGTAACTACTAATGTTTGATAAATTCTCTTTATTAATCGCAGATTATTCCCTACTTGTTTTATGGGGAGCTTTATTATTCCATTTACTTTTACCAATCCCTGTACACGCCCACCCCATGACAATTTGGCGTAAGTTCGCTGAATTACTCGCTACAAAAGTAAATACAGCTCGCTCTTATCAACAACGTTTAATTTCAGGGTCTCTTGCTTGGGCGTTAATGATTATCCCTGCAATTATTGTTTATATTGCTGCATTACCTCTTATCTGGAATCTACCTTTATTTAATTTAGGATTACTATTAATCTCTTTAGAATGGCGCGGTGTAGAAAAGTTATGTAAAGATGCAATACAAGCGATCAATCAAGAAAATAAACAAGAAGCAAAAACAGTTTTAATGCCTTGGTTAAATAGAGATGTAGAACCACTATCTCTTCTTGGTTTAGGTAAAGCAAGTGCTGAAACAATTGTTTTGGGTTATGCAAGAACCGTGATTGGAGTACTGTTCTGGTATGGCATTGCTGGAGGGATCGGGGCTTTTATTTATCGTTTATCTTTAGAATTAGCTCGCGCTTGGTCACCTTCGAGAGATACATTTAGGCCATTTGGTATTCCAGCACTAACCATTCAAACCATTCTAGATTTCGTCCCTTTAAAACTTTTTAGTTTTTTATGCCTTTTCGGGAAACATTTTCAAATCGCTCTCCACACACTCAAACAACAGAAAAAAAGTTGGCCAAATAAAAATAATGCATGGCTACTTATCATTATTGGCAAAAAATTTGAGCTTTCTATGGGCGGTCCTGTTATTTATCAAGGCAAGAAAATCAGTAGACCAAAACTTGGAGGAAAGATCGCACCTTCTGCAATTCATTTGGCACAAATACATCGTTTTTTAAGTTGGAGAATAGCTATCTGGCTAATCCTTCAAAGCACTCTAATGGTTATAATCAAACACGGTTTATAACTGTATTCTCAACAACATCATGCAGTAAGTCATAGAGGACAAGATGTTAATCTATACAATTGATATGTTCGGCACCGCCATCTTTGCTATTTCAGGAGTGTTATTAGCAGGACGATTAAAAATGGACCCTTTTGGCGTCACAGTACTTGCCAGTGTTACCGCTATTGGTGGTGGTACTATTCGAGATATGGCACTTGGTGCCACCCCTGTTTTCTGGATTACTGATACCAACTATTTATTAGTCATTTTTGTTACCTGTATTTTAACCATGTTAATCATCAGAAAACCTAAACGTCTCCCTTGGTATGTTTTACCTGTATCCGATGCTATTGGATTAGCTGTCTTTGTGGGGATAGGTGTTGAGAAAGCATTAAAATATAATGCAGACCCTATGGTCGCCGTAATTATGGGCGTTATCACTGGTTGTGGCGGTGGAATAATTCGAGATGTACTTGCCCGAGAAGTCCCAATGGTATTAAGAAGTGAAGTATATGCGACTGCTTGTATTTTAGGTGGCATAGCTCACACCTCTGCTCTCGAGTTTGATGTTCAGGGTTCAACAGCAATGCTTTTAGGGGTTGCTACTACATTGGTTATTCGATTAGCAGCAATTCGTTGGCACCTTTCATTGCCTACGTTCGCACTGAACAAATAGACCAATAGACAGGCAGCAATAGGCTGCCTTTCTATCAATTACCATTAACTTTGATGATTTATTGAACTTTTAATAAAAAAAAGGTGACTAAGCCTTATACTATAATCTTCTCTCATAGTAGTTAGGCTAAAAAAAAGCTACACTCTTATGTTGTTATTTGTATTCAATATTTACTACCTAATCGAATGATATTATCTAAATTAACTCGCATTCCTGTAATTCATCGCATTCTTATTGGTATTTGCAGCGCAGGGATAATCGCCGCTGTAGCTACTATTCCAGATTCTGTTGCACCTGATTCTGGGTTTTATAAACTCACCATTGGGCAAACTTATCCAACAGAAATTCGCCAAGAAGCTCTCATTTCTCATGACCAGACCTCTCCCAACAAGCAATTATCTTGGGAAAGCTACACGGTAAAATCGGGAGAGAGTGCATCCGTTTTATTTAGTCGAGTCGGGCTAACTGCTCGTCAACTATATAATCTAACCAATAGCGATAAAGAGATTGAAAAACAGCTGACTCGCCTTCGCCCTGGAGATAAATTAAAATTTGGCTTTAATAAAAATCAAGAAATCATCCAACTTATCCGTCCAATAAGTCAGTTTGAAACCTACCGTATTAGCAAAATTGGCGATAGCTATCTTGGTTTATTTGAAAAACAAGATATCGATACTCAACTTAACTACACGAAAGCTACCATTACTTCGAACTTCTGGAATGCTTCTATTGGCGCAGGACTAAATGCAAACCAAATCATGGAGCTGGCGGGTATTTTTGGTTGGGATATCGATTTTGCATTAGATATTCGAGAAGGTGATAACTTTAAAGTTCTTTATGAAGAGCGATATGTAGAAGGTGAATACGCTGGCAAAGGTAATATAATTGCAGCTTCTTTTACAAACCGTGGTGATACCTTTACCGCTATTCGTAATGATAAAAATGGTAATTTCTACGAGCCAAATGGCCGAGCAATGAAAAAGGCATTTTTACGCTCTCCAATTAACTTTCGTTATGTGAGTTCTAACTTTAATCCTCGTCGCTTACACCCAGTGACAGGCCAAAGAAAAGCACATAAAGGAACGGATTATGTCGCACCTATTGGCACCCCTATTTGGGCTGCGGGTGACGGTGTCGTCGATAAAGCAGGCTACAATAAGTTCAATGGTAACTATGTATTTATTCGCCACAGTAATACCTACATTACTAAATATTTGCACATGACTATACGTTATGTAAAAACAGGCCAACGAGTAAAACAAGGCGATACTATCGGTACCCTTGGTGGCACAGGGCGAGTGACTGGTCCTCACTTACATTATGAATTCTTAGTTAACGGTGTTCATAAAGACGCAAGAACGGTCTCGTTACCACAATCAACATCATTAGCAGGTAACGATAAGACAGAGTTTGAACTTGTAGCAAAAGAACGCCTAAAGCAACTTGAGCAGTACAGCCAATTTATTGTTGGCAACCACCCGGTACTCACTCACTAACAAGTTAAAGTACGATAATGCCCTACGGCGTCATGATCTGATGACGCCGTAGGGCATTATTTTTATCTCTCGTTCGAGTATTCTTTATCTCTACCTAACATCAGTAAACAAGGCGTTAATACCAGCGTTAATACCGTCGCAAATGCTAAGCCCCCAGCGACTGCCGTTGCTAGTTGTGACCACCACTGAGTACTAGGTGCACCAAACTCCACTTTTTGGCTCACCAGATCAATATTCATTTCCAGTACCATAGGCATTAAACCTAGGATCGTCGTCACCGTAGTTAATAGCACTGGGCGTAAACGTTGAACACCTGTTTGTAATATCGCATCTACTTTTTCAAGCCCTTCTTTACGTAACGTATTGTAGGTATCAATAAGCACAATATTATTGTTTACGACTATCCCAGCCAAAGAGATCACCCCTATCCCTGACATTATGATCCCAAACGGACGCTGGAATATCAGCAAACCAGCAAAAACACCAACGGTTGAAAATAAAACCGCACTCAGAATAAGAAAAGCCTGATAGAAACTATTAAATTGCGTTACCAAGATAATTGCCATTACAGCCAGTGCGACAATAAAGGCATTTTGAAGAAATTTAGCTGAATTATTTTGCTCTTCATTTTGCCCTCTTAATTTAAACTCAACATCCTCAGGTAAATCTAAAGAGTTCAATGCTGATTCAATCTTTGGTAACTCAATACTTAAGTTATAGCCATCACTCATATCTGCTTTAACAGTTAAGATCCGATGGCCATCAATTCGATGAATCGTATCTTGTTTATGAGTCGGAATGATCCGCGCAAAATTCGTAATAGGAACCAACCCATTTACCGTTTTTACTCTTAACTCATCAAAGCGCCCAATATCCCGATGCTCTTCAGGAAAACGAACAAGAATATCAACTTGTTCATCATTATCATCTGGTAAGTAATCACCAATTTTGAGCCCATTCGTAACAAATTGCACCGTATTACCAACCAGTGTCGCATCTGCACCAAAGCGCGCAGCATCATCTCGACGAATGTCTATTTTCCAATCAATTCCTTGTTTATTCGAGGTATCACTCACATTGGTAAAGGCTGGATTAGCGTCAATCCACTCTCTCACTTTCATGACTGATTGATTAAGCTGAACGCCATTTCTAGCACTGAGTTCGATAACTAAATCATGCTCACTCGGAGGCCCTGCATTTGGCGTACTGAACTCTAATTCAATACCTGCAATACCCTTTGTTTGCGCTCTTAAATCACTAATGATCTCTTTTACTGGCCGACGATATTGCCAATCGACTGGAGTGATCTGTATTTGTCCAATCTCATCATCACCTCCAGTTCGCGTGTAAATACTGTCTAACTCTTTCATTCCTAGTATTTGGTCTTGCACCTCAACCATTAATTTATCTTTTTCATTAATAGAGAGATCACCATGAGAACGCACTTTGACCGTTAAGAACGGAGGGTCAACATCAGGGAAGAAGACGACACCTAAACCGGCTTTAGCGTAAGTAAAACCAATCCCAACCGCTAGCACAATTGCCAACAGTAAAATTTTAAACGGGTGTTTTAATGCCATCGATAGCGTATGGAAGTAGAGTTTTGTAATTCCTTCAGCCTGACTATAATCTCCCTGACTCAGGGAATACAACCTCTCTCTCTTCTTTGGTAATACTTGTTGCGGCTTACCAAATAAACTCCCTAAAACAGGAACAAATAACAGAGCCATAACAAGGGATGCACTCAATGTCGCGATTAAGGTGAGAGGCAAGTACTTCATGAACTCACCCGTAATATCAGGCCAAAATAGCAAAGGAGCAAAAGCGGCTAATGTCGTTGCTGTTGAAGCGGTGATCGGCCAAGCCATTCGCTGCGCGGCTTCTCGATATGCATCAATGCGATGTGACCCTTCTTGCATTCGTCGATCGGCATACTCTGTAACTACGATCGCTCCATCAACCAACATCCCTACGGCCATAATAAGAGAAAACAACACCACGATATTGATGGTTAATCCCGACAATGCCAGCATTAATAAGCCAGTAAGAAATGAGCCTGGGATCGAGATCCCGACCAAAAGAGCTGTTCTTGCTCCCAAAATAGCAATAATAACAATCACAACCAGTAAGATGGCTGAAAGAATATTATTTTGCAGATCATTAAGCATGATCTTAACGTCTTTTGATTCATCCCATGTGTATTTTACCAATAAATTATTCGGCCATGAATCAAGCTCTTGAGCACCAGCTAAAACCGCTTTTACTATTTCAACCGTTTCAATAATATTTTCGCCAGAGCGTTTTTTGATGTCTAAAACAATCGCTTTTTCACCATTTAGCCGAGCGTAACTGTTTGGGTCTCTAAAGGCTTTTCGAACCGTTGCAATATCTCCAAAAGTAACAACTTGCTTACCATCCACTTTAATCGGTAGCTCAAGGACATCTTTTAATGAATCAAAAACAGAAGGCACCTTAACTGAAAATCGTCCATAACCGGTATCAACAAACCCTGCGGCTACCACTCGATTATTCAGTGCTATCAGGTTATAAATAGCGGCTTGATCTAATCCGTAACTTTCCAATAAAAGAGGATCGACAATAATTTCGACCACATCTTCCCGATCACCAGCAATATCAACTTCTAGTATTTGCTTATAGCTTTCAAGCTTATCTCGTAATTTACGAGCTATTTGTACAGTGGTTCGCTCAGGAACGGTTCCATATAAGACAACAGACAACACCGCTTGCTCTGCTGCTAAAGTAACTTCATTGACTGTTGGTTCATCACTCTCTTCTGGCAAATCTGGCTTTACCAAATCAACCGCGTCCCTTACATCCGTTAACGCTTTATCTAAATCAGTACCCACGTTAAATTCTAATGTCACTGAACCATGCCCTTCACCAGCAACGGCTGTCATTTCTTTAATTCCTTCAATAGAGCGCAACTCTTGCTCCATTGGACGAACTAATAAACGTTCTGAATCTTCAGGCGAAATGCCTTGGTGACTCATCGACACATAAATAATAGGTATAGTGATGTCTGGATTAGATTCTTTTGGAATGACTATATACGTAGATACACCGGCCACAAGCAGTAACACAAGTAGCATCAACATAGTTCGAGCACGACTTAATGCCGCATTAATAATAGCTAACATATGACGTCCCTATTTACGTTGAGCGTGAATGAAATCACCATCACGGACAAATCCTTGCCCAACAGTAATAATGTCGACTTCATCACCAAGCCCCGTTAACCAAATACCATCATCTTCTGCTTTTACTAATTGGATCGGCACAAATTTTACTTTCTGATCACTATCAGAATTCCCTTCACTTTGAATAACCGTTTTTACTCCTAAATCCCCCGCTTCATTTAGCGCTAACATGGCAGGAGAGACTTTTAACGCCAACTGAAGATCGAGGTTTATTTCTACTTCAGAACTCATGCCTGCATAGATCTCTGCTCCAACATTCGGTATTTCAACCTCAACAGAAAAAGTGTTGGTCGACAATGAAGAAACACTCGATATATAACGAACATAACCCTCAATTGAAGAACCATTAATAAAGAATACCTCTGCTTTTTGACCTTTATTAATCTGCTCAATATGCCTTTCACTGGCGTTAACTTCGATAACTAAAGGATCTAATACCACCACTTTAGCAACAGGATCACCACGACTGACAAAATCACCTACTTCAACAAAGAGGTGTTCAACAATGCCATCAAAGGGTGCTGTGATTGTGGTATTTTTTAAGATGAGTTCAGCATTTCTTACGCTTGCTCTGGCTTCTGCCAAAGAGGCCTCTGCTTGACTAAAAGCGACGTCTCCTTGCAGACCTTTACGACGAAGCTCTTTTGCTGCTTTAAATTCTTTCAGACGAACTGAGTAGATGGCTTTAGCTTGGCTTAAACGTAAATCAAGATCTGCCATATCTAGATGAGCAATCGGCTGACCTTTTTTTACTCTAACCCCTTTTCTTACTAATAAATCTTCAACTTGAGCAGCAACTTGAGCCCCTAATATCGTTTTACGATCAGGCGCTGTTCTTCCATATAATGAAATCGTTTTATGGGTGGGGGTTGATTCGAAGCGCTCAACAATAACATTCGCTAAAGGTACTTTTAAGGCGACATTATCTGATTTTATTTCTGTATTTTCGGCGTGAGAAGGGCCGCTCATTATCCAGAGAAATAAGCTCAAAAATAAAAAAGAAGAAATAATCCAAGGGCGATGAATAAGATAGGGAAAAAAGGCAGATGTGTATTTACCCATAGCAACAATCCTTAGTGCTTAGAAGGTAGGTAAACAGTAATACATCCTGATTTACTGTAAGTTTGATTCTCTTTTATACCGTAAATTTATAAAAAAAGGTAAGTAGAGAGTACTCAACTTACCTTTCTATCTCAGTTGTTACACACTAAACGATGCGCCACAGCCACATGTTGTTGTCGCATTTGGGTTATTAATAAAGAAGCGAGAACCCTCTAGGCCTTCTGTATAATCAACAACACCGCCAATCAAGTACTGTAAACTCATTGGGTCGACAACTAAAGTGACGCCATCATTTACTAGCGTCATATCGCCTTCGTTTACGTCTTCATCAAAAGTAAATCCGTATTGGAAACCGCTACAGCCACCACCTGTAATATATACACGTAGTTTTAGATTTGGGTTTTCTTCTTCTGCTATTAACGTTTTTACTTTTGCTGCAGCAACATCAGAAAACGTTAACGGCACAGATATATCACTCATTTCAACCTCTCAGATTGGTTTCCAATTCTATTTTAATTCTGATTATCTAATACCTGACTGTTTCATTCAAGTATTCAATACATCCATCACGCTTAACAGAGCAAGTTAGTTCTCATTCAGCATCATTATTTACTTATTAGATGGGGATTAATACGATCAACTCAAGCATTCTGATTCAATTTAGGTACAATAACCGACAACTGGTCCAATTGATTACTACGAGGATATAAGTAATGACCAAATCAGCAGAACTATTTGCAAAAGCGCAAGAGAAAATCCCTGGTGGCGTAAACTCACCTGTTCGTGCTTTTGCTGGCGTTGGTGGCTCACCAATTTTCATTGAGCGTGCCGATGGCCCATTAATTTTTGATGCCGATGGAAAAGCTTATATTGACTACGTTGGCTCTTGGGGTCCAATGATCCTTGGTCATAATCACGCAGCTATTCGTGAAGCCGTAATATCTGCTGCACAACGTGGCTTAAGTTTCGGTGCTCCAACAGAGACTGAAATTAACATGGCTGAACTTGTTTCTGAATTAGTACCATCAATGGAACAAATTCGCATGGTGAGTTCTGGCACAGAAGCAACCATGAGCGCAATTCGTCTTGCTCGTGGTTATACTGGTCGTGACAAAATCATGAAATTTGAAGGTTGTTACCACGGCCATGCAGACAGTTTATTAGTAAAAGCGGGCTCAGGTGCACTAACACTTGGTCAACCAAGTTCTCCTGGTGTACCTGCCGATTTTGCTAAATACACACTGACAGCGACATTCAATAATTTAGACTCTGTTCGTGAAATGTTCGCAGCAAATAAAGGTGAAATAGCGTGTATTATTGTTGAGCCAGTTGCTGGTAACATGAATTGCATTCCACCAATTAAAGGCTTCCATGAAGGTCTTCGTGAGATTTGTGATGCTGAAGGCGCTCTACTAATTTTTGATGAAGTAATGACGGGGTTCCGTGTTGCTGAAAATTGCGCTCAAGGCTATTACAACATTAAACCAGACCTAACTTGTTTAGGTAAAGTTATCGGCGGCGGTATGCCTGTTGGTGCTTTTGGTGGTCGTAAAGATATTATGCAATACATTGCGCCTACTGGTCCTGTATATCAAGCGGGTACACTTTCTGGTAATCCTGTCGCAATGGCTGCCGGTTTCGCTTGTTTGAAAGTACTAACCGAAGAAGGCAATGAAAAACGTCTTGCAAGTACAACGAAACAATTAGCACTAGGTTTGAAAGAACTAGCAAGCAAACACGGGATCCCAATGGTTGTTAATTACGTTGGTGGCATGTTTGGTTTCTTCTTTACAGATCAAGAAACTATCACTACCTACGAAGACGTAACTAAGTGCGACATCGAACAATTCAAACGCTTTTTCCATCTAATGTTGGCACACGGTGTTTATCTTGCACCGTCAGCATTTGAAGCAGGGTTTACCTCTTTAGCTCATGGACCAAAAGAAATTGAAGCAACACTAGAAGCGGCAGATCGTTGTTTTGCTAAAATGGCTTCTGAAGCTAAATAACTTCAAAGACAGTTAAATCATGGCTTCTCTATAAATTAGAGAAGCCATTTTTATTGCCAATAATAAATCACTAATATAACCAACCCCACAACAATTATCGGCATGATTGGTAATTTTTTTTTATTACTGCTACACGTCTCTTTCTCACAACAGCCCATTTTTACTCTCCATTATTCTTGCTAAGCTAACCAAGTACCTATATAACTTAACTCATCATTATTTATAAATAGCTTACCGCATCATAAGGGAAGAATGTGTCTCATTTCAATAAACTAAATTCTAGCCATTGGGTTTTAATCGCCGCTTTACTTGCAGCCGGTTATGCGTGTTTTCTATTAATACAACCTTATCTAAACCCTATTATTCTCGCCTTTATTATGTCTCTTTTATTTGCTCCTCTACATAATAAAATCAGCGAAAAACTACCAAACAGCCCCAATAGTGCTGCTATTTTATCTTGCATGGCACTCACATTTATTATTGCAATCCCTCTGTTTTTTGTCTTTGTTGCTATCGTTCAACAAGGTGCTACATTCTCTAAAGATGCCTATCATTGGGTTATAGAAGGAGGGGTACAAACTCTATTTGAACACCCAATTGTGTCTCAAGTATTAGCATTTATTAACAAGCATTTACCTTTTGATACTATTGACCCCGCAGAAATAACTCAAAAAGTCGCTCAATTAGCATCTCAAGTAGGAACGAAGGTCGTCGGTGTTAGTGCTCAAATTCTAGGTGACGTCACTAATGTATTAATGAACTTCTTCTTAATGTTGTTTGTTCTGTTCTTTTTATTACGAGACCAAGATAAAATTATTTCAGCTTTCCGTCATGTCCTCCCTCTTTCAAGAAGCCAAGAAGATCGCTTACTGGATGAGATCGAACAAGTATCAAAATCAGCTATTCTTGGTTCATTCTTAACCGCTATAGCTCAAGGCTTAGCTGGCGGTTTTGCAATGTGGCTAGCTGGCTTCCCAGGTTTATTCTGGGGAACCATGATGGGGTTTGCTTCATTTATACCTGTCGTTGGTACTGCTCTTATTTGGGTACCAGCAACAATTTACTTACTCTTAACGAACCAATGGGAATGGGCTATTTTCTTAACCGTTTGGGGGGTCTTAGTGGTAGGTTCAATTGATAACATCGTTCGTCCATTATTAATGCAAGGTAACTCTGGAATGAATACTTTGCTTATCTTCTTCTCTTTATTAGGTGGTATTCACTTATATGGCTTAATTGGTTTAATTTACGGTCCTATTATCTTTGCATTAACCTTAGTTCTTTTTAATATGTATGAGACTGAATTTAAATCATTTTTAGATCAACAAGATAATAATTAATACCTTAAACTCTATCAGGTAGAGGCTGTATTTCTTTACTCACGTAAACAGCCTCTTACTTTCCTTTTCCTTCCCCTTCCTTTATGGGACAATCTCGTCAGTTTTTTTGTATTCTTTCGAGGCCATCATGTCTTATTCTGCAGCAAGTCAAATCACCCAACGTCAACTCGCTTATTTTGAAGGTAAGCGTGTACTTATTGCTGGTGAACTTATTGATGATTTTCCACTTGAGCTAGTGAAACATTGCACTTCAACCTCCATTTTTACCACAAATTACGGCTATTATAAGCAGTTTGAAAATAACCATGACATCAAGTGTTACTTTGGAGTAGAGCTCACAGAAGAAACCGATGCCGATATGATCTTGCTGTACTGGCCAAAAGCAAAAGCTGAAGCTGAGTATTTACTCACTATGCTACTGGCAAAGTTAGGTAAAGATACTGAAATTGTGGTCGTTGGTGAAAATAGAAGTGGCGTTAAAAGCATTGAAAAGATGTTTGCCGATTTCGGTCCTATAAGTAAATTTGATTCAGCTCGTCGTTGCAGTTTTTATTGGGGGCAATGCACTGAATCTGTGCCTAGTTTTACTCTTCAAGAGTGGTTTAAAGAGTATCAAGTTCAATTTAAAGAGCACACTATTGAAGTACGAAGCTTACCTGGCGTGTTTAGTCATGGCGAATTTGATAAAGGTTCAGAATTATTACTGCAAACCTTACCTAACTTACGCGGCCATGTTCTAGATTTTGGTTGTGGCGCAGGGGTTCTTGGATCGGTAATGAAAACACTCAATCCTAAAATTCACTTAGACATGGTGGATATTAGCGCTCTTGCTATTGCTTCCTCTATTGAAACATTAAAAGCCAATAACCTTGAAGGCAATGTATTTGTGAGTGATGTTTACTCTGACACCAAAGAGAAGTATCAATTTATTATCAGCAATCCTCCGTTTCATGCAGGATTAAAAACTCATTATTCTTCAACTGAGGAGTTACTAGAAAAAGCACCTAAAAATCTAACCCATAAAGGGCAGTTAATTTTAGTTGCCAATAGTTTCTTACAGTATCCACCTATTATTGAAAAATCTTTTGGTGAATGCTTAACCTTAGCAAAAAATAATAAGTTTAAGATTTATTCCGCACAAAAATAATCGCACCCCGCCGCACTTTACTATTCTGCTGCTTGATTTTTAACGTAACTTACGTATAAGAAGCAGCAGAACTTCACGTTAAAATTAATTATCACATACTCACTGACACGTTAATTGTGTCAATTTTGCTGAATGGAATACAGAGCAAACTAGGCCTAAAAATGGAAAAAAAACAACACTTTAAACGTCTTCAAAATACGTTAATGATTGCATTTCTTGTATTAAGCATTACCCCATTGTCAATTATTGCCATCTTCTTCCTTCAATCGCATAGCCAAGATCTTGCAACACAAAGTACTGCGCACCTTGTATCCTTAAGGGATAATAAAGAACAACAAATTACCAATTACTTTAAAGCTAGAAAATCTGAAGTATTAGGGTTTGCACGATCTGAACTCGCTAACGCCAGTGGTGGTCGATTTTATGGTTTAGTCAGTGCTTTCCCAAACTTAGGCTCCTCTATTGAAAATGCCAGAGAAAATGCACAACAAAGATACATAGAAGGCTCTGGTAATAAAATTCGCACCAGTATTTTACCTGAATCAGATTCATATATAGGTAGTGAACGTTATCGCCTCCTACATAAACGCTATCACTGGGCTTATCAAGAGTTACTCAAACGCTCTGACTTTACCGACATACTACTCATTGATATTAATAGTAATGTCGTCTATTCAACCAAAAAAGAAGATAACTATGGAACCAATTTACTCACAGGTAAATATAAAGGAACCACATTAGAAAAAACTTACAGCCAAGTACGTTCAATGGTTGAAAACACTAAAAACAAAGACAATATACCCGTTATATTTTCAGATTTTTCTTATGTAAATGGAGAAAATATCTCATGGTTTGCTGCTCCTATTGTTCAACAAGGCTATTTACATAGTTTCGTTTTATTTAAGCTACCAAATACTGGGCTTACCAACCTTTTAGATAACAACCAAGAAAATACATCAACTAAAACTTACTTTGTTGGTGAAGATTCTTATTCTCGAATTACTAATAATGATAAGAACAAAAATCTAACGGATAATATAGCCGCTGCACTTTCTGGAAAAACTAACGTCGGTAACTTTATAAATAAATACGACCAAAAAGTATTAGCTGCTTTTACTCCGATAAATATAGATAATCACACCTGGGGCCTATCTATTGAACTACCAGAACAAGAAGCCTTTGCTCGAATACAGCAATTAGAGAAAATATTTATTATTGCTATGATCATCGCTATTGTTTGTGTAGTCGTCGCCTCTCACTTTTTATCAAATTCAATAACTGCGCCTCTATTACGACTGACTTGGGCTGCTGAACGAGTATCCGCAGGAGATCTCGATCAAGACATGATCAGCACAGATAGAAAAGATGAAATTGGCCGCCTTGCGGTTAGTTTTGCACGAATGCAGCGCTCAATCCGAGACAAAATACAGCTGATTAAAACTCAAAATGAAGAATTAGAAGTAAACCTGACGATTATTCAAAATAAGAATAGTGAATTAGAAGCAGCAGATAAATTAAAAGATGAATTCTTAGCGACAACATCTCATGAATTGAGAACGCCATTACATGGGATGGTTGGTATTGCAGAAGCTCTCTATACGGGGGCAAATGGACCAATATCAGCCTCTCATAGGCACCAACTGGAGATCATTATTAATAGTGGTCAACGATTAACGAATCTCGTAAATGACTTATTAGATTACCATAAAATGCGCCATGGTAATTTAGACATAAACCGTCATGTTGCCGAACTCTCCTCAGCAACGAGCTTAGTTCTTGAGTTATCTCAACACTTACTTGGTAATAAATCGATTCGGATCATCAACCAAGTAGATAAATCATTACCTTCAGTTTATGCCGATGAGCAACGCCTCGAGCAAGTTCTCTATAACTTAATTGGTAATGCAATTAAGTATACCTCAGAAGGGAAAATTGTTATTTCAGCCAGTGTAATCGACCAATTTTTACGAGTTCAAGTAGTAGATACAGGCCATGGAATCCCTGCAGATGAATTAGAGCATATTTTTGAACCCCTTATTCAAGCTGGTCATGATTCAAATCGCTATAGACAAGGTTCTGGACTTGGTTTATCGATTAGTCGTCAATTGATCGAATTAATGGGCGGATCTCTTTATGTAAGTAGCCAACCAATGGTAGGTGCAACCTTCAGCTTCACTGTGCCATTAGCAACTAAGGAGCAAATCCAACAGCATAAATTACTCACGAAAGAAGATATCGCTCATTATCAAACACCAGAGAAATTAGAATATAATCTAGATGAATTAACAGAAGATCTACCAGAAAACCCTAACGGCCCCTTACTGTTAGTCGCCGATGATGAGCCTGTTAACCTCCAAGTATTAAGTAGCTTTTTAAAACTTGAAGGCTACCGTGTAAAAACAGCTAATGATGGCCCTGAAACCTTACAAGTGCTTGAAGAGGAAAAACCAGAGCTTCTGCTATTAGATGTTATGATGCCAGGGATGAGTGGTTATGAAGTATGCCAATCATTAAGACAAAAATATAATCACTCACAACTGCCTATAATCATGCTAACCGCATTGAATCAAACTCAAGATCGCGTTCGTGGATTTGAATCTGGAGCAAACGATTATTTAAGTAAACCATTTAACAAACAAGAGTTAGCGGCAAGAATTAAAGCTCATATTCAGGCAAGCCAAGCCGAAGGCTTTATTAATGAAAATAGTCGTTTACAGCAAGAAATACGTCATAGAGAACAAGTTGAAGTAAGCCTACTAGAAACACAAAGTCATATTTTAGAGCAATTAAACCACGCTCACGAAGCCATCATTTGCGCCAAAAAAGATGGTTACATCCAATATGTGAACCAAGCGGCAGCTAAATTATTTCAGCTAACTAAAGAACAACTTTCTCGTTACTCGATTGATGAACTGATTGCTAAACGAAGCTTAGTAGAAAGCAAACTGAATTATAGAGGTAATATTGACGTCTATATTAATAGTGAAATTAAACAAATTAACGCAGACCTATTACACCTGCCAGCAGAGTCAGGGCTATCACTAATGCTTATCGTCAGTCATAAAAATGAGGCTAGTGAACAAAGAATTCATGATTTAGAGCACGCCGTAGAGGCCCTGTCCGCCTTTGCGTTTGAAGGTGATAAACAAATGCTAGATTCGTTATCTTTAGTCGGTGGAGATATCGCTCAGCTTGTAATTAAAGCAAATGAAAACAAAGATGATAAAGGTACAATCATGCGCGAATTGATTGTAGATGGCATGATTTCAGGGCTGAGTTACTGGGAAGAGTCAACAGGACAAACAAAATACACCCTAGCTGAAGAAAGTGGATTATGGCGTGTATATCTTGATAGAAGTACGCTACAAACTCGTACTCTTGATAAGTATCTTAGGGTTGAAACTTTACCTAAGACACCAAGATGGCGCACAGTAATAAGTACATTAGAGTATATTTTAGAACACTGCAACCAGCTCAATACTCAACGAGATAAGCTCATTAGAATAAAAGATAAGTTAAAAGTATTAATCGTATCAAGTTAATAATATACAAATTTTACTCAACTAAAAACCTACCTTTATTGTAGGTTTTTTTTCAATTATTCAAATTTACATAGCGAAATAAGCATACCTAACCATGACTTTCACCCCTCTGATTTTGTTATTTTTACATGCTAATAATTGGCTCTTAATAGATTTGTCATAATAATGAGAAGCGACTCACAACAAACCTAGCATGATAATTTTAGCAAAAAAATTAACGACACAGATCACTAGTGACCAGTATCACCATCTATTTAAAATCAAACCAAACCTTTACGAATAAAGAATATAACAGTAAGTAAGCACTAACATTCCACTTTACAGGTCGCCATACAAGAGAGGGAGATCACACTGAGAAGTGTGACCACAAAACAAACAAGCACATTCAAAGTAACGCTTTTAACGTCAAAATGGTGAATTTTGCCGTTTTTAACGGTAATGGAAATTGACGTTTTAGTGGAAAAACGGTTTCCTATACATGCCCAAGGCCTACAGGCCACTCAAAAAACATTTAAAAAGTAATTTTAAAAATGAAATTGAGGTAGGTCTTAATGTGTGTTTATCAAACTGATAAAGACGTATATATCGTGAAACATAAAGCAAAGAGTAAGGAACAGCTATGCTTGCCAATATTAAAAAAACTACACTAGCTGCTGCAGTACTTGCAGCAACAACGGGTTTTGCAGCTACGGATGCAGCAGCTCGAAGTGAGCTAACAATAGTACCTGATTTCTACCCTACAATGATTCAAAACTTTAACCCGTACCTTGCAACTAACCTTCGTACAACAACAGATTTTGTTTACGAACCGCTAGTTATCTTTAATGAAATGCACGGTAATAAACCAGTAATGCGTCTTGCAGAAGACTTCCGCATGTCCGATGACCTAATGAGTGTTACTTTTGACATTCGTAAAGGTGTTAAATGGTCTGACGGCGAAAAATTCACTGCGGACGATGTTATCTACTCTTATCAACTACTGAAGGACAAGCCAGAACTTGACCAACGTGGTATCAATAAGTGGGTTACAAAAGTTGAACGTTTAAATGAATACCAAGTTAAATTCACTTTATCAGAAGCTAACTCAAACGTACCTTACGAAATTTCACTCGTTCCAGTTGTTGCTGAGCACATTTGGTCAAAAGTGGAAAATCCAACAACGTTTACTAATGAAAACCCAGTTGGTACTGGTCCGTTCACTGAAATCGATACATTTACACCTCAACTTTATATTCAGTGTCGTAACCCTAATTACTGGGATAACGATAACCTAGATGTTGACTGTTTACGTGTACCTCAAATCGCAAACAATGATCAATTGTTAGGTAAGGTAGTTAACTCGGAACTAGACTGGACATCTTCATTCATTCCGGATATCGACCGTACTTACGCATCAGCTAGTCCTAACCACCAATACTGGTACCCGCCATCAGGTACGCAGGCGTTAATGGTTAACTTCAAAAACCCAGATGCAGCTAAAAACGAAGCATTAACAAACGTTGAGTTCCGTCGCGCTATGGGTATGGCTCTTGACCGTCAAACTATCATTGATATCGCATTCTACGGCGGCGGCACAGTGAATGATTTCGCATCTGGGATGGGTTATACATTTGAAGCATGGTCTGACGAAGCAACTCATAATAAGTATAAGAAATTTAATACTTACAATGTTGAAGCGGCTAAAAAACAACTTGCTAAAGCTGGTTTTAAAGATGTGAATGGCGATGGTTATGTTGATACTCCATCAGGTAAATCATTTGAGCTTCTAATTCAATCTCCAAATGGTTGGACTGACTTCAACAACACCGTACAGCTAGCTGTTGAACAATTAGACGAAGTTGGTATTAAGACAAAAGCACGTACTCCTGAATTTGCAGTTTACAACCAAGCAATGCTAGAAGGCACATACGACCTTGCTTACACCAACTACTTCCACGGTGCAGATCCACATCTATACTGGAACAGTGCATACAACTCAGCACTGCAAGAAGGCGATGGTATGCCTCGTTTCGCAATGCATTACTTTAAAGATGCGAAACTAGATGCACTACTTGATAGCTTCTACAAAACAGCAGACAAAGACGAACAAATCGAAATTGCTCATGGTATTCAGAAGATCATTGCTGAAAATCAAGTAACGCTTCCAATTATGTCTGGTGCTTACATGTACCAATATAATACAAAACGCTTCACTGGTTGGTGGAACGAAAAGAACCCTCAAGGACGTCCAAATATCTGGGCTGGTATTCCTGAGCGTCTTCTACACGTTCTTGACCTAAAACCTGTTAAGTAATATGTAAGCCTTTGCGGTGTACCTCTTGTGCACCGCCTATTCTCCCCCTTCCCTACTAGCTAAAGGATTGGCGCTTGTCGTCAGGGGATTTTGCGTCCTGATTTCCAGGTCAGGCAAATAATATCTGGATGAGTAAGGTGTGAGTTATGGGATTTTTTCTAAGACGTTTATCGTTCTATTTTATTGCGTTGGTCGTTGCTGCAACGATTAACTTTATCATTCCGCGAGCAATGCCAGGTGACCCCGTTGTCATGATGTTTGCGAATGCCACAACTCAGGTAACTCCTGAGCGTATCGAAGCTATGAAACAACTACTTGGTTTTGTTGATGGTCCTCTCTATCAACAATACTTTATTTACATCAAAAACATTCTAACTTGGGAATTAGGCACTTCTATTAAATTCTACCCATTAAGTGTAAATACACTATTAGGTGGCGCATTTGGTTGGTCTCTTTTCTTAGCCGGTACAGCCGTTATTTTATCTTTCTCTCTAGGCTCTATCTTAGGTATTTTCGCAGCATGGAAACGCGGTAGTGCTTACGACACCTTTATTTCTCCTGGGATGTTGGTTATCCAAGCAGTACCACAGGTGGTTATCGCCATGCTTGCCATGTTTACCTTTGCCGTCGGATTAAAATGGTTCCCTACAGGATATGCATATACTCCCGGAACAATTCCAGACTGGACCAGTTGGGCGTTTATTAAAGATGTCGCTTATCACGCAATACTTCCCCTACTTTGTGCGTCAGTCGTTCAAATTGGCGGGTTCTTAATTAACATGCGTAACAACATGATTAACCTGTTGGGTGAAGATTACATCACCATGGCAAAAGGAAAGGGATTAAGCGAAAACCGAGTGGTATTTAACTACGCAGCACGTAACGCAATGCTACCAAGTGTTACTGCATTATCTATGTCTTTAGGTATGGCTATCGGTGGTCAACTTATCGTTGAAATTATCTTTAACTACCCAGGTCTTGGTTCTGTATTGTTTAACGCAATTACGTCTCGTGACTACCAAGTTCTTCAAGGTCAGCTACTTATCATGACTCTGTTCATGCTGTTCTTTAACCTTCTTGCTGACATGTTATACGTTGTTCTAGACCCTCGCCTACGCAAGGGAGGAAAATAATAATGAAAGGCTTAATTAAACTTCTTTCTGGTAACCCTAAATCTCTATTTGGTTTAGGTATCTTATTCATATTTATCTTCGTTGCAGTGTTCGCACCGTTTCTTAGCGACCATGCTCCAGATAAACGTTCAGGTAAACCACATGAATACCCAAGTTTTGTAGTAAATGCTGCTGAAAACAACCCTGATGGCTGGGTATCTGAAAACTTAGCAACCGATCGTCGTACATTACTTATGTCTAAAAAAGCAGACCATGTAATGGGGACAACTCGTATGGGTCGTGATGTTTGGTCTCAACTTGCTCATGGTGCTCGTGTATCACTAGCGGTTGGTTTTGGTGCAGGCTTAGTGGTGTGTTTCTTAGCAACAGTTATCGGGATCTCTGCAGGTTATTTCGGTGGCAAGGTTGATGACATATTAACGGCTGCGATGAACATCATGTTAGTTATTCCTCAGTACCCATTGCTGTTCGTACTTGCAGCCTTTATTGGTGAAGCAGGACCAATGACCATAGCCCTCATAATTGGGTGTACATCCTGGGCTTGGGGCGCGCGCGTTATTCGCTCTCAAACCTTAGCTCTACGTGAAAAAGAATTTGTAAGAGCCGCAGAAGTATTAGGTGAATCATCATGGCGCATCATCTTTGTTGAGATTCTTCCAAACCTTATCTCTATCGTAGGTGCTAGCTTCATCGGTTCGGTAATGTACGCAATCATGATGGAAGCAACTATTTCATTCTTAGGTCTAGGTGACCCAAGTACGATTAGCTGGGGCATCATGCTGTACAACGTACAAACGTCTTCATCTATCTTGATTGGCGCTTGGTGGGAACTAATAGCTCCTTGTATGGCACTGACTCTTCTCGCTGTCGGCCTTGCAATGCTTAACTTCGCAGTCGATGAAATTGCTAACCCACAACTTCGTTCTCACAAAGGAATGAAACGCTGGAAAAAATTAGCAGCTCAAGATACGACTGAACGTAAACCAGATTTAGCTAAACCCGTATTAAATTGGAACAGGGAAGATTGATATGACTGACCCACAAATTTCTATCCGCAATCTGTGTGTGGATTACATTACTGAATCAGGTGATGTGCGTGCTGTAAACAATGTGAGTTTTGACATTGGTAAAGGTGAAGTCTTTGGTCTGGCTGGTGAATCAGGTTGTGGTAAATCAACCATTGCATTCTCTTTAATGCGCCTACATAAACCGCCAGCATTCATCACTGGTGGTGAGGTTATATTTGATGGCCAAGACATCTTAAAATATAGCGATCCACAAATGCAGGCTTTCCGTTGGAGTCAAATGTCAATGGTATTCCAAAGTGCCATGAATGCATTAAACCCTGTACTTCCGATGGAAGAGCAGTTTTGTGATGTAATCATGCGCCATACGACGATGACTCGTGAACAAGCGATTACTCGTGCTCAAGGCCTATTGGAAATAGTTGATATTCACCCTAGTCGTTTAAGTGATTATCCTCATCAGTTCTCTGGCGGAATGCGCCAGCGTTTGGTTATTGCAATTGCATTAGCACTAAACCCTAAAATGATCATCATGGATGAACCAACGACGGCACTAGATGTTGTTGTTCAACGTGAAATTTTACAAAAGATTTATGCGCTTAAAGAAGAGTTTGGTTTCTCCATTCTATTCATTACGCACGATTTATCATTAATGGTTGAGTTCTCAGATCGCATTGGGATCATGTACTCAGGTGAATTGATCGAAGTTGCTTCGTCAAAAGAGATCCTTACCTCGCCTTACCACCCATATACGAAAGGATTGGGGAGTTCATTCCCACCGTTAACGGGACCAAAAACTAAATTAACCGGTATCCCAGGAAATCCTCTTAATTTATTAGAGATTCCACAAGGTTGTCGCTTCCAGTCTCGTTGTGACCGTGTACATGAAGCATGTCGTACGATTCCTACACAGCTTCGTCAGATTGAGCCTGGTCACTTGTCAAATTGCCACCTTTACGGTGAGACAATTGCACAAGCAAAAGCATAAAACGGATTTTCTGGAGTAAATTATGAGCAAAGCATTTGGCAAACTACTGATTGAAGGTAAAAATCTAGTTAAAGATTTCCCTGTAAGTAGCAACGCACTTAAGAACCCAATGATGCGAGCAATCAACGACGTATCATTCAAAATGTACAAAAGTCGTGGTCTTTCCGTTGTTGGTGAATCAGGTTCTGGTAAATCCACCACAGCAAAAATGATCGCAAAAATGTACGCACCAACAGACGGCATCATCGAATATAAAGGCCGTGATATTCAAGATATCGTTAAGAAAAATGATCTCATGAAATATCGAGAAGGCGTACAAATGGTATGGCAAGACCCATTTGGCTCTTTAAACCCAACGCACAATATTTTTCACCATATTGCTCGTCCACTTCTTATTCATAAGAAAGTCACTCCGGGTAATAAAAAAGAACTAGAGGAACGTGTTTACGATCTTCTAGAACAAGTTGGGCTTATCCCACCAAAAGAGACCGCTGAAAAATATCCGCATCAACTTTCAGGTGGTCAACGTCAACGTGTCAACCTTGCTCGTAATATCGCAGTAGGTGCTGAGGTTGTTCTTGCTGATGAACCAACATCTATGCTTGATGTATCTATCCGTGCAGGTGTTCTAAACCTAATGGAAGAGATGAAGTTTGAAAAAGAAATGTCTCTACTTTACATCACTCACGATATCGCAACTGCTCGTTACATCGCAGAAGATCTAGCAGTAATGTATGTCGGACATATGGTTGAATGGGGCGACACCGATGAGATCATTCACGATCCTCAACATCCATATACTCAACTATTAGTATCAGCAGTACCAGATCCAAGCAAATCGATTCATACCAAACTGAAAGGTAACAAGGGGGAAATACCTCTTTGGACGCCAGAATCAGTAGGTTGCCCATTTGCAGGTCGTTGTATTCACGTAACAGAAAAATGTAAAGAACGTATGCCTGCCGTAACAAAGCTGTCAGACAACCATTTTGTTCGTTGTTATTTGTACGAAAATTAATTTCATACAAGTTAACCTCAAACAGCAGTAATTGGTATTTTGGAGAAATAGATGCAACTGTTAACAAACCACATTGGCTACGAATTTAATGGCCCTAAGTCAGCCGTATTATTAACTGGCACCCCTCTTAATAAAGAGCTATTAGGTAAAATCATTTGTACTCAAACGCAGCAAGTAAAACATCAGTTTTCTATTTCTTCATCACTCCAAGTGGCAAATTGGCACCAAGGATACTTTTCAGAAATCCATTTTTCTGATTTTACTGAGCATGGTGAATTTACTTTAGTGATTGATGAGATAACTTCCCATCCTTTCACTATTGGTACTGATTTATTAATAAAAAATACCTTTTCTGATGTTTTGCATTATTTTAAATCTCAACGCTGCAGCGGCATTTTTGACAAGCAAGATAAGAAAGCCCCTGTATTAAATAGTAATGAAACCGTTGATGTTCATGGCGGTTGGTACGACGCGTCTGGTGATGTAAGTAAATACTTCAGTCACCTTTCTTACACTAATTATTTGAACCCTCAGCAAATTCCGATGGTAGTTTGGAATATGCTAAAAGGGCTTGAATTAACTCAAAACCTATCGGATTTTGCAGCATTCTCCCGCACACGCCTTAAGGAAGAGGCATTGTTTGGTGCTGACTTTTTAGTTCGAATGCAAAATCCGGCAGGTTTCTTTTACATGACCGTATTTGATAAGTGGAGTAAAGACGTTAATCAACGTGAACTCTGTGCTTACGCGACTCAAGAGGGTCTTAAGTCAGATGATTACCAAGCCGGTTTCCGTCAAGGTGGAGGTATAGCCATTGCAGCTCTTGCTTCTGCTTCTCGCTTAGATATTGATGGTGAATTTACTAGTAAAAACTATGTAGAAGCCGCGATAAAAGGCTATTGGCATCTGAAAGAGAATAACCTTAATTATTTAAATAATGGCGAAGAAAATATTATTGATGAATATTGCGCCCTTCTTGCCGTTATCGAACTATTTAAAGCAACTCAAGATAACGCATTTTTACTTGAAGCTCGTTCATGGGCAGAAAAATTATCAGCTCGCCAGCAAAGTGATGAACATCAAAATAATTTCTGGTCTGCAACTCAAAATGGCGAACGTCCTTATTTCCACGCAGCAGAAGCCGGTCTTCCTGTTATTGCTCTTTCGCAATATTTAGATATTGAGTCTGATAATAGTCGTTGTGCGCATGCACTAACCGTTATTACTCAAGCTATTGAATTTGAAATAAACATTACTGCTGAAGTAAATAATCCTTTTGGCTACCCTCGTCAATATGTCAAACCCGTTAATTCAGAGAAACGCAGTGCATTTTTTGTTGCTCATGACAATGAATCTGGTTACTGGTGGCAAGGAGAGAATGCTCGCCTAGGTTCTTTAGCAAGTATGAGTTATTTAGTCTTACCTCATATTACTTCTAATGATATTAAACAGAAGTTAGAGAGCTTTGCTCAGAACAATTTGAACTGGGTATTAGGGTTAAATCCTTATGATATGTGCATGTTAGATGGCCATGGTCATAACAATCCTGATTACCTTCCTCACCTTGGCTTTTTTAACGCTAAAGGTGGTGTCTGTAACGGTATTACTGGCGGTTTTGACGATGAAGAAGATATCGCTTTCAATCCTGCGCCACACGGTGAGGATATGCTACAAAACTGGCGTTGGGGTGAACAATGGATCCCTCACGGCGCATGGTATTTATTAGCAATTATGACTCAGTCATCTTATCAAGCGAAGCAAGGATAATAATCATGACCTATTTTTATGTTGGAATTGATGGTGGTGGTACTTCTTGTCGCGCTCGAATTCGCAATGCACAAGGTGAGTTATTAGGTGAAGCGAAAAGCGGCAGCGCCAACATCTTACTTGGTGTCGCAGTCGCAATGGATTCGATCATTACAGCAATAACTCAAGCAGCAGCACAAAGTGAATTATCAGAAAATGACTTTGCAACAATGCATGTTGGTCTTGCCCTTGCTGGTGCAGAGCAAAAATCAGCTTGGCATGAGTTTATGCAACTAAAACACCCTTTTGCTTCAATGACATTAAATACAGATGCTTACGGCGCATGTTTAGGTGCTCATAAAGGCAAAAATGGAGCAATCATGATTGCAGGAACTGGTTCTTGTGGTATCTACATCCAAGATGGTCAACAGCATGTTGTTGGAGGGCGAGAATTCCCAATATCAGACCAAGGTGGCGGTGCGATTATGGGGCTTCATTTAATTCAACGTACGCTTTTAGCTTCCGATGGTATAAAACCTACGACAACTCTAACCGAACATGTATTAGCGCATTTTACTCATGATATCGACAGCATTGTTGATTGGTCTAAAACGGCTCGTCCATGCGATTACGGACAGTTTTCTCCAACTATTTTCGCTCTTGCATTAAAAGGAGATGATCTTGCTATTGAGCTATTACAACAAACAGCTAGCGATATAGAAATGTTCTTAACTGCTTTAAATAAAAAAGGCGCAACACAAATTGCGTTAATGGGAAGTATTGGCGAACGCATTGTTGAATGGTTATCCCCTTCTATTCGCCAGTATTTAGTTCAACCACAATGTGATGCTATTGAAGGTGGCATCATGATGGCAGGGAAAGCTGAACATAACTTGTTCTAGCATTTTTATAAGGAAAAAGATGATGGATTATCGTGTAGATCTTGTTGTTCTGTCAGAAAAAGACAATCTAAGCCGCTTTGGCTTAACGTTACACAATTTAAGCGATGTGGATCTTCATCATTGGCAATTTCATTTTACAATTGATCGCTTCATTGCTCCACACAGTAATACGCAAGGTACTTTGGAACAAATCGGTAGCTTCTGTAAGCTCATTCCAAATGCCAATCAAATGCTAAAAGCCAATAACCATTATTACGTAGAATTCAATATTGGAACCGCCCCTTTTCGTTTTATTTCTGATGGTCTTGATGATGCTGCTATATTCATTGCCGATAGCGAAAAACCTCAATTTTTAGAGGTCTCTATATCTCCAATAGTATTAGCGTCACCACATACTGAACGAACTCAAATACCAAGAGTGGCACCTGCTGAATTATCGTTAATCCCAAAACCAGAATCAGTGCAACGTCTTGATGGTTTGTTTGATTTAAATGATATTTCACTCGAAACCCAAACTCATCTAGCGGATGGGGCTGCAACTTGGTTAAGTGAAGAACTTCAAGTAATAACATCAAAAAACTACCCTATGAGTACAGATGGTCAAATTCTATTTATTGCCAATCCGACCTTGGATAGAGGGGCTTATCAGCTTACGGTTACTGAAAACACAATTAAAATTAAAGCCGGTTCAAATGAAGGTTTCACCCATGCTTGTGCCACATTATTGCAACTGGTAAATGAGCATACTCAGAAAATTCCATGCACTAAGATTAAAGACCAACCTCGATTTCATTACCGCGGCATGATGCTTGATTGTGCCCGTCATTTTCACCCTCTTGAAAGAGTGAAAAGACTCATAAATCAATTAGCCCAGTATAAGTTTAATATGTTCCATTGGCATCTAACTGATGACGAAGGCTGGCGTATTGAAATTAAAGCGTTTCCAGAATTAACTGACATTGGTGCGTGGCGTGGGCCAGAGGAAATAATCGAACCTCAATATACTCACGTAGCAAAAAAACACGGCGGATTTTATTCACAAGAAGAGATCAAAGAGGTAATAGTTTATGCCGATATTCGCGGTATTACGGTTATTCCTGAAATAGATATCCCAGGCCACTGCCGTGCAGCAATTAAAGCATTACCCCATTTATTGGTTGATAAAGACGATCATTCAAACTACCGCAGTATTCAACATTACACCGATAATGTTTTATCTCCGGCAATTGAAGGAACCTACACCTTTATTGATACCGTACTTGAAGAAATTGCAGAGCTATTTCCAGCTCCTTACATTCACATAGGTGCAGATGAAGTACCTAAAGGTGTCTGGACTGATAGCCAAAAATGCCAAGCATTAATGAAAGAACAAGGCTATAGCGACCCAGTTGAACTGCAAGGTCATTTATTACGTCATGCTGAAAATAAACTCAAACAACTTGGTAAACAAATGTTGGGTTGGGAAGAAGCTCAACATGGAAACAAAGTCAGTAAAGATACCGTTATCTACTCTTGGTTAAGCGAAGAAGCAGCACTTAACTGTGCAAAGCAAGGCTTTGATGTCGTCCTTCAGCCAGGCCAAACTACTTACCTAGATATGGCACAAGATTATGCTCCTGAAGAACCGGGGGTTGATTGGGCTAACGTGCTGCCTCTTGAAGATGCATATAACTATGAACCATTAGCAGAACTTGCTGATAACGACCCTATTCGTAAACGAATTCTTGGTATTCAATGCGCGCTTTGGTGTGAAATCATCAATAACCAAGAACGCATGGACTACATGATTTTCCCACGCCTTTTAGCGATGTCTGAAGGTATGTGGACACAAAAACAACACAGAAACTGGACAGACTTTTTATCAAGGTTAAATGGACGATTACCAACCCTAACACGTCAGGGTATTAATTTCCGTCAACCATAAGTCACCCATTTATTAGTATTTTAGTTAAGGATAGAACAATGAAATACGGCTTTTTTGATAACGACAATCGTGAATATGTAATCACACGCCCTGACGTACCAGCACCATGGACTAACTACTTAGGCACAGAGAAATTCTGTACGGTTATTTCTCACAATGCTGGCGGTTACTCTTTTTATAACTCTCCAGAGTATAATCGTGTTACTAAATTCCGTCCAAACGGCACATTTGATCGCCCTGGACACTATGTATACCTTCGTGATGATGAAACTGGCGATTACTGGTCAATCTCATGGCAGCCTGTAGCAAAAAGCTTAGATGAAGCAAGCTACGAAGTTCGTCACGGCCTGTCTTACTCTAAATTCAAATGTGATTACAACGGCATTGAAGCAACTAAAACCTTATTTGTTCCAAAAGGTGAAGATGCTGAAGTGTGGGATGTGGTAATTAAGAATACCAGCGATAAGCCTCGTGTTATCTCTGCATTCTCTTTTGTTGAATTCTCATTCAGCCATATTCAATCTGACAACCAAAACCACCAAATGTCATTGTACTCCGCAGGTACGTCTTATAATGAAGGTGTGATCGAATACGATCTTTACTATAACACCAATGATTTTGAAGGCTTCTACTACTTAGCTTCTACTTTTGATCCAGATTCATACGACGGTCAACGTGATAGTTTCTTAGGTGCATACCGTGATGAAGCCAATCCAATTGCCGTTGAAAAAGGTCAATGCTCTAACTCAGCACAAACGTGTTACAACCACTGTGGTTCTCTCCATAAGCAATTTACTATTCAACCGGGTGAAGAAGTACGTTTCGCTTACGTGCTTGGTTTAGGTAAAGGCAACGGTGAACGTCTACGTCAAAAATACCAAGATGTCGCAAATGTTGATGCTGCATTCCAAGAGATCAAAGATCATTGGAGCGAGCGTTGTGAAAAATTCCAAGTTAAATCACCAAACGAAGGTTTGGATACGATGATCAACACTTGGACACTGTATCAAGCAGAAACCTGTGTCGTGTGGTCTCGTTTTGCTTCATTCATTGAAGTTGGCGGACGTACAGGCCTTGGCTACCGTGATACCGCTCAAGATGCGATATCTGTTCCTCACTCTAATCCTGAAATGACACGTAAACGTATTGTCGATTTACTACGCGGCCAAGTGAAAGCGGGTTACGGTCTACACTTATTTGATCCTGATTGGTTTGATCCTGAAAAAGCTGACGTTGTTCCATCAAAGTCACCTACGGTTGTTCCAACCCCATCGGATGACGATAAGATCCACGGTATTGAAGATACGTGTTCTGATGACCATTTGTGGATCGTTCCAACGATCATCAAATATGTAATGGAAACCGGTGAACACTCTTTCTTTGATGAAGTGATCCCATACGCTGATGGCGGTAACGCTACGGTTTATGAACACATGAAAGCAGCGTTAGATTTTTCAGCAGAATATGTTGGCCGTACTGGCATTTGTAAAGGTTTACGAGCGGATTGGAATGACTGTCTAAACCTAGGTGGTGGTGAATCATCAATGGTTTCATTCTTACATTTCTGGGCATTAGAAGAGTTCTTAGATTTAGCTAAATTCCGAAATAATGATGCCGATGTAGCTAAATACTCTGAAATGGCAGCGAACGTACGTGAAGCGTGTGAAACTCATCTTTGGGATGAAGAAGGTGGTTGGTACATTCGTGGCCTAACCAAAGATGGTGACAAGATTGGTACTGCACAACAAACTGAAGGTCGAGTTCATCTTGAATCAAACACACTCGCTGTTTTATCTGGTGCGGTATCTCAAGAGCGTGGCGAAAAAGCGATGGATGCGGTAGATGAGAATCTATTCTCTGAATACGGATTACATTTAAACTCACCGTCATTCTCAACACCAAATGATGACATCGGTTTTGTTACTCGTGTTTATCAAGGCGTAAAAGAAAATGGCGCAATCTTCTCTCACCCGAATCCATGGGCCTGGGTCGCTGAAGCTAAATTAGGTCGTGGTGACCGTGCTATGAAATTTTACGATGCACTAAATCCATATAACCAAAATGACATGATTGAAAAGCGTGTGGCAGAACCTTACTCATACGTTCAATTCATCATGGGTAAAGATCATCAAGATCACGGCCGCGCTAATCACCCTTGGTTAACCGGTACTTCTGGTTGGGCTTATTTCGCCGTGACTAACTTTATTCTTGGGGTACGAGTTGGGTTTGAAGGCTTAACAGTGGATCCGTGTATCCCAACAGATTGGCCTGAATTCTCAGTGACTCGTCAATGGCGTGGTGCTACATACAACATTCAAGTTAAGAACCCTAACTCAGTAAGTAAAGGCGTTCAATCAATCACAATTAATGGCGAAGAAGTTAACGGCGCAGTCCCAGTCCAAGTGGAAGGCAGTGTTAATGACATTATCGTAATCATGGGTTAAGTACGTTTAATTTAAATGATAAAAGTAAGGAGCTTATAGCAAGCTCCTTACTCTAAAAGGAATTTACAATGATTCAATTTGGTACTGGCGGATGGCGTGCTTTCATTGGTGAAGAGTTCACTAAGGATAATGTATGTCTTGTCGCTCAAGCGTTATCTAATATTATGATCAATGAACAAGCTCAAGAAAAAGGCTTTGTTATTGGTTATGACCGTCGCTTTCTTTCAGATAAAGCAGGTAAATGGTTCGCTGAAGTAGTCGCTGCAAACGGCATTAAAGTCAGCTTTATTGACCGATTCGTCCCAACCCCGATTGTTATGTTCCAAGCCAAAGAGATGGGGTGTATTTACTCAGCTTGTATTACCGCCTCTCACAATCCAGCGGATTACAATGGCGTTAAAGTCTTTATTGAAGGCGGACGCGATGCTGATGAAATCATTACTCAAAAAATTGAGCAACAAGTTGCCCATCTAACACAGCAAGATGTCAGTAGCGTCGATTTTGAAGAGGCGCTAAATGATGGTTCTATTGAAATAATCAATCCAATGAACGATTTTGTTGATTCGATCATCGATAAAATTGATATGGATTCAATTAAAAAAGCCAACTTACGTGTACTAATTGATCCTATGTTTGGCGTAGCAAAAAATGCCTTACAAACCGTATTAATCAGTGCTCGTTGTGATGTTGATGTGATCAATGATAGCGAAAACCCTTCTTTTGGTGGCCTTATGCCATCCCCAAATGCAGCCACACTTTATCGCTTAAAGCACTTAGTCGCTCATGATGGTTACGATATTGGTATCGGTACTGATGGTGATGCTGACCGCTTAGGTATCATTGATGAAAAAGGTCACTTTATTCATCCAAATGAAGTGTTATTACTGCTTTATTATTATCTTCTTGAGTACAAAGGCTGGAAAGGCTCTATCGTACGTAATATCGCAACCACACACTTACTAGACAAAGTTGCAGCTGATCACGGAGAAAAGAGCTTTGAGGTTCCAGTAGGCTTTAAGCATATTAGTTCACAAATGGAAGCGGATGATTCTTTACTTGGTGGTGAAAGTTCGGGTGGTTTAACTATTCGTGGACACATTAAAGGAAAAGATGGCGTATTCGCTTCAAGCTTATTAGTTGAAATGATCAGTGTTACTGGTAAAAAACTCTCTGAAATGCTTGATGAAATTTATGCTAAATATGGTTATGCCTATACTGCCGAAGGCGACTGCACATTCAAAGCAAGTGAAAAAGAAGCACTGTACAATAAAATTTATATTGAAAAACAACTACCAGAATTTGAACATGAAATTGAAAAAGTCAGCTATGACGATGGCGCTAAAGTTTATTTCAAAAATGGTGGTTGGGTAATTGCTCGATTCTCAGGAACAGAACCATTGCTAAGAATTTTTGCTGAAATGGAAGACCAACTAACAGCAGAAAAAGTATTGAATGAAATGAAAGCTTTCCTTTCTCTTTAGTTTCCTGCGTATTTTAAATAAAAATACGTCTCTAAAGACTTAACCCAGCTAATACTTGAGTCGATTGGCTGGGTTCTTTTTATCTAAAAGCTTAATTGTTTTCTTGAATAAATACGATTGGGCAATGGGGCTTTATATCTACTCTTACTCTCTCACCATTCGATAAAGAATCATTAGATACGCCAATTAATTGCGTCCCATCATCTTCAATTACATATCTGCACGTATCACCCATAAACTGCAACTCCTTAACAATAGCACTGCCTTTGGGATCTCGATACAGAGTAATATTTTGCGGACGAAGTAATACATCGGCTTTTTTATTGGTGTCTTCAGTACTGCGACCACAAGAAATCAAACCGACGGTACTATCAATATTTCCATCTTGTTGAATGATTCCTGATACGTACGATCCACCACCTAAAAAGTCAGCGACAAAACGACTGTTTGGTGAATAATACAAATCATTGGCACTACCGAATTGCTCAATCACACCATGATTCATTACTGCCAATTTATCAGAAAAAGCAAATGCCTCTTCACGGCTATGAGTAACAAAAATGGCCGTTACGCCTTGAGCTTTAAAAATACGGCGGATCTCTTTAATTAGATCATGACGCACTTGGGTATCAATATTAGAAAATGGCTCATCCAATAATAGAAGATCAGGTTCGCTGGCTAACGCTCTTGCAATCGCAACACGCTGTTGCTGACCACCAGATAATTGGTGTGGGTAGCGATCACCAAATCCACTTAAATGAACAAGATGAAGCATCGTCTCAACTTTATCTTCAGCACGTTTCTTATCCCATTCTTTTAATCCAAACCCAATATTTTCATTCACTGTAAGGTGAGGAAATAATGCGTAGTCTTGAAAGATCATACCAATATTACGCTGCTCTGGTGGTAGCCACGTATTATTGTTTGTAATCACTTTTCCATTAAGGTTCATCTCACCTTTCGATAAAGGCAGAAGCCCCGCAATGGCTTTAAGTAATGTTGTTTTACCACAACCACTTGCTCCTAATAAACAAACGATTTCACCAGACTCAACATCTAAAGAGAGCTGAGATAAAATATCCTGATCATGATAGCTACAAGTTAAATTAGAAATAGATAATGCAGAATTCATTAATGATGTTGCTCCAAAGAACGGTTAACTATAATCAATGGGATTAAGCCAACTAAAACCAATAATACCGCAGGCATGGCTGCAATTTCTAATTGCTCATCAGAAGCAAAATTAAATACGTACGTTGCTAATGTTTCAAAATTAAATGGGCGTAATAACAGCGCTGCATTTAACTCCTTCATGGTTTCTATAAACACTAATAAACCAGCGATTAAACAACCACGACGAATTAATGGAAAATGAACTCGACGTAACATAGACCATGTTCCACAGCCTAAAGTGCGCGATGCCATATCTAATGACGGTGGGATTTTATTTAAATTACTTTCAATCGAGCCAATCGCAACCGCAGAAAAGCGAGTTACCGATGCAAAGATTAACGCAAAGATTGAACCCGAGAAAATTAAGCCAACCATCCCAAAACCTAACTGCTTTGAGATATCATTAACCAAATGATCCAATCCAATCATTGGCAACATAACACCAATAGCAAGCACTGTTCCGGGAACGGCATAACCAAGAGATGCTAAACGCATAGGCATTACGCTCCACTTATTATTTGGTTGTAAGCGATGTAAAAAATTCACCACCAAAGCAATAATGACAGCGATAACCGCTGCAATAGAAGATACATATAAACTATTTAACGCATATTCTTGAAACTCTGCAGTCCAACTTTCTTCAAAATAATCAATGGAATAACTGATTAACTGTAATAAAGGGAGAATAAACGCAATAAACACTAACCCCCAACACCAAGCAAATGCACCCCATTTTTTCCAACCATGAAGTTCATATTGAAACTCTTCGTTGGTATTAAACTTCTCTTGGAACATTTTCTGTTTACGACGGCTGTATCGCTCACCACTGATCAGTAAAAGAATCCCCATTAGCATAAACGTAGATACTTTAGCAGCAGCATTCAAATTCGAATACCCTAACCACGTATCATAGACCGCCGTTGTTAATGTATTTACTGCGAAGTAGCTAACTGTGCCAAAATCACCTAACGCTTCCATTGCAACAAGAGAAAGAGCAACCGCAATTGAAGGACGGGCTAGAGGTAAAGAAATACGTTTAAAACTTTCCCAAGGCGTACATTTCAATAAACGTGCAGATTGCAGCAAACTGATGTTTTGCTCCATAAAGGCCGCACGAGCAAGTAAATATACATAGGGATATAACACCAAAGACATCACCAAGATTGCACCGGTTAATGTTCTGATATCAGGGAACCAATAATCACTATAAGACTGCCATCCCGCTACATCTCGGAGTAACACTTGAATTGGACCTGCAAAATCAAGCCAATCAGTATAGATATAACCCACAATATAAGCAGGCATAGCTAAAGGAAGAACCAACGCCCATTGTAATATTGAAGAGGAAGGAATTCGGCACATGGCCATAAACCATGCAGAAGGAACGCCTAAAATTAAGGAAAAGAACATCGCACCAAATACTAATAGAACCGTATTTAACGTATAGGTAGGCAAAACGGTATTAAACAGATGAGTAAAAATATCATCAGTATTACCTAGTGCGGTATATAGGATCGCTATGATCGGCAAAACCAGTAGTAGGGCCAAGCTCCAGCTACTGGTTTTCCAGAGTAATAATTTTTCTTTCATTGCCTAAACTGCAAGGCTCTTTTTTAAATGGTGAGGTATTGTTACCTCACCAATAGTAAATATCAAATTAAAGATCAAATTTAACTTCGTCTAGAAGCTTGATTGCTTTTGTGTGGTTATCTGCAATAGCATCTAAAGATAAAGTATCTGCTTTAAAGTCACCCCAAGATGCAACTAATTCTGAACGTTTAACTCCTGGTTTTACTGGGTATTCGTAGTTCACTTCAGCGTACATACCTTGTGCTATATCACCCGTTAAGAATTCCATTAGTTTTAATGCATTGTCTTTATTTGGTGCGTATTTAGCCATTGCCATACCACTGATGTTTACGTGTGTACCATCTGTGTTTTGGTTAGGGAAGTTAATGTATACCGATTCAGCCCATGATACTTGCTTAGGATCATTAACCATTTTACCTAAGTAATAGCTGTTACCTAAAGCAACATCACAAAGACCTTCTTTAATTGCTTTAACTTGTGCACGATCATTACCTTGAGGTTTACGTGCTAGGTTTTCTTTTACGCCTTCTAACCATGTTTTTGCTTCAGCTTCACCGTGATGAGCAATCATAGAAGAGACTAGAGATACATTGTAAGGGTGCTTACCGCTACGAGTACAAATTTTACCTTTCCATTCAGGATTAGCTAGATCTGCATAATCAAAATCAGCACCTAACTTACCAACACGGTCACGAGACGAATATACGTTACGAGCACGAAGCGTTAATGCAAACCACTCATTATCTGTATCACGATATTGAGCTGGAACATTTGCATCAATTGTTGTGCTGTCCACTGATTGAACTAGATTTTTATTCGTTAACTCCGCTAGACGGCTAATATCTGTAGTTAATACTACATCAGCAGGGCTTAACTCACCTTCTTGAGCCAGCTTTTCAGCTAGACCTTTTTTAGCAAACTTCACATTAACTTTAATACCAGTCTCTTTGGTAAACTCTTTAAACATTGGTTCAACCAAGAAAGGCTGACGATAAGAGTAAACGTTAACTTCTTCTGCAGCCATAACACTTGGAGCGAACATGCCTGCAATTAATGCAGAAACTGATAATAACTTTTTCATGATATTCCTTTAAAATCTCTAGTTACAAATGGTAATAAGAATACTTATCAATATCGCTATTATACAAATCAATTTTAAAATGACAATGATCTAACGCATTTTTTACAAAAAAAAGCCCCAACATCATTGATATCAGAGCTTTATATTTTGTAAATTATTATGAATTGGTGGATTTATTTCACACTAACAAACTCAGGATAAGCATCTACCCCACAATCATGAACATCCATGCCTTCAAGCTCTTCATCTTCTGTTACTCGAATACCCATTGTTGCCTTAAGTATCGCCCAAACAACAAGACTTGCACCAAATACCCATGCAAAGATAACGACCGCACCGAACAGTTGAGCGCCAAACGTTGCATCCGGATTGTTTAGTGGAACAACCATCAGGCCAAATAATCCACACACACCATGAACAGAAATTGCACCTACTGGATCATCAATTTTAATTTTATCAAAAGCAACAATACTAAAGACAACCAGTCCACCAGCGATTGCACCAATACTTACAGCAGCTAAAGGCGATGGTGATAAAGGATCCGCAGTAATGGCAACAAGCCCAGCCAACGCACCATTAAGTACCATAGTTAAATCCGCTTTTCCCCACGTGGTTTTACAAACAAATAACGCGGTGATTGCACCGGCGGCGGCGGCGGCATTGGTGTTCAAAAATATCTGACCAACTGCGGTAGCGTTTTCAAAATCAGAAATCATTAATTGCGAACCACCGTTAAACCCAAACCACCCAAACCATAAAATAAAAGTACCTAACGTTGCTAATGGCATATTAGAGCCTGGAATTGGGTAGATTTGACCTTTCTTACCATATTTACCTTTACGAGCACCAAGCAACAATACGCCAGCTAATGCAGCTGAAGCCCCGGCCATATGAACAATACCAGAACCTGCAAAGTCACTAAAACCTGCTTCTGATAAGAAACCACCCCCCCATGTCCAGTAACCTTCCATTGGGTAAATAAAGGCAGTTAAAATCGTAGAGAATACAAGAAAAGACCAAAGCTTCATTCGTTCAGCAACTGCACCTGATACCACTGACATCGCTGTTGCTACGAAAACGACTTGGAAAAAGAAATCAGACTCTAATGAATGATCGGCACCTTCCGATTGAGTACCAATCAAAGCCCCAATCGAGGGAATAAAACCGCCTGCTGTATTATCAACGTACATAATGTTGTAACCAACCACTAAATAAGTCGTACAGGCAATGGCATACAAACACAGGTTTTTAGTTAAGATTTCAGTGGTGTTTTTTGAACGAACTAAACCCGCTTCTAACATGGCAAAGCCTGCGGCCATCCACATAACCAATGCACCTGACATTAAGAAGAAAAAGGTATCTAGTGCGTAACGTAGTTCTGATACTGTTGTTGAAATGTCCATAATATTGTCCTTTATCCTTAAAGTGCTTCAGTGTCAGTTTCGCCAGTACGAATACGTACTGCTTGCTGAAGGTCATAAACAAAAATCTTACCATCTCCAATTTTTCCGGTATGCGCCGCCTTGGTTATCGCTTCAATAATGTTATCAACATGCTCAGCTTGAACTGCAATTTCTAATTTTACTTTTGGCAAGAAATCGACTTGATATTCTGCGCCTCGATACAGTTCTGTATGACCTTTTTGACGACCAAACCCTTTTACTTCAGAGACTGTCATTCCATCGACTCCCGCTTCTGCGAGCGCTTCACGAACATCGTCTAACTTAAATGGTTTAATAATGGCATTAATTATTTTCATGATTCAATCCTTAGAATTACTTGCAACTTATAATTAACAATCCAATTCGTGTGCCAACTTTTAAAAACAATAATAATCAATAGGTTAATTTATTCTTTTTTATAAAATAAAAAAACTGCACTAAATAAGTGCAGCCTTTCCCGAATAATGAGCAATTATAATGCGAATTAAAAACGTCGGATAAATGCTTCCCAACTTTGGAGCATAGATTCAAAATCCTCTAACCCACATACCGATATACATTCATCGTCATATATATGGATATCTTCTTCAAATTCTTCTTCCGAATTTTCAAAAATCGCATTTTCTTGCACGATAACTTCTTGATCGGTTAAAATTAGTGTCATTACCTTCCCTGAACGTTTCCATTCATCTTGTGTATTTTTTACTGCCGCAATTTGTTGATACAACTCTGCTAATAATTCAATGTCTTTTGCAACATCTTCTACAAGCCAACGTCCCATCGCTTCATGACCCATAGAGAAGTTCGCATGGTAAGTACCATCAAGTGTATTTTTCTTAAATTCGTAATCCATCGGACATCCTAACGATTAACAAGTATTAGCTCACACGTTTTTAATCAAAGACAATGCCGAGCTACTTTCCTTAAGTATAATCCCATCTCTACTATTTTTATAGCAAACCACCTAACTCACTGACCGATAAACAGAGACAATATAATGCAGTTAACAACAGTAATCGCGAAACAGATTGTTGAACGCTCGATGAAAATAATTAAACATTCAGTCAATGTGATGGATGAATATGGTGTGATCATTGGTTCAGGAGATATATCTCGCCTTAATTGTCGTCATGAAGGTGCGATTTTAGCGATTAATGAGAATAGAATTGTAGAAATTGATCATGCGACAGCCCAACAATTACGAGGTGTAAAGGCAGGGATCAATCTTCCAATCATTTTTCAGAATAACATTATTGGTGTCGTTGGTATTTCAGGAAAACCTGCTGATATCCAGCAATACGGCGAGTTAGTGAAAATGACTGCTGAACTGATTATTGAGCAAGCTGCTCTAATGACAGAAATACAGTGGAGTAAACGACACAAAGAAGAATTAGTACTGCAACTTATCCAACCCTCAGATCTCAATACTCAGCAATTGTATTCTATTGCAGAACGATTAGAACTCGATCTTAAGCAACCTAGAATCGCGACCATCATTAAAGTCGATTCATTTAATGGTGAAAACCTCTCTCTTACTCATCTACAAAAACTGGTTCACTTACTCGAATACCCTGAACGAGATAATTTGGTTGCCATCAGTTCTGTCACTTTAAATGAAGTAGTCGTTTTAAAACCAATAACACTAACAGATACGGGATGGAATCGATGTCATGAAGAAAAGCGTATTCGCCAGCTTTTCCAGAGGATATCTCATGATGAAAAGTTCACGATAAAAATAGCTCTCGGTGATTACTTTCCTAATTTAGAAGGGTTAGCTCAGTCTTATATGACCGCGAAAGCGACCATGAATACTGCAAATTCTAAAAGCCGAATTCTATTTTATCAAGATAATGTACTACCCGTTCTTATTGATGGCTTACGGAATGATGTTTGGCGTTCACAACAATTAACGCTCCCACTGAAAAAACTATTGTTAGCTGATACAAAAGGCAGCTTACTAAAAACATTGCGCACTTTTTTTACTCATAACTGTGATTCAGCTCAAACATGCAAAGCGCTTCATATTCATCGAAATACTCTTCGTTACCGATTAGAAAAAATAGAAAGTGAAACAGGCTTAAATATCAATAAGATAAATGAAAGGACTTATTTGTATTTAGCTATATTAGCCAGTAAATAATACGAGAGTATTTGTGCAACTGCACAACATATGAATTATCTAATCAATTAATTTTTGTTCATGCGTCTAAAGCTTATTTTCTTGGTTACAGATAGATTACCGACATCTTAATTATTAAATGGAACATTAATATGATCGAAGTATCTACTTTAGGTGCAATTGCTGCGCTGATCGTGGCAATTACACTCATTTTGAAAAAAGTGCCGCCAGCGTATGGCATGATCATTGGTGCTTTTATCGGTGGTATTGTTGGAGGTGTATCGCTAACTGATACCGTTAACTTAATGATTGGTGGCGCTCAAGGTATTGTTACTGCTGTACTTCGCATTCTCGCAGCTGGTGTTCTTGCTGGTGTATTAATCGAATCAGGTGCTGCAACATCAATTGCTGAAACCATTGTAAAGAAAGTCGGAGAAACTCGCGCTTTGCTTGCTTTAGCTGTGGCGACAATGATCTTAACAGCCGTTGGGGTTTTTGTTGATGTTGCCGTTATTACTGTTGCTCCTATTGCTCTCGCAATTGCTCGTCGTGCAGACCTTTCAAAAATGGCAATCCTATTAGCGATGGTTGGTGGCGGTAAAGCTGGTAACGTAATGTCACCAAATCCAAACGCTATTGCAGCTGCTGATGCCTTTAATGTTCCTTTAACTTCGGTAATGGCTGCCGGTGTTATTCCTGGTTTATTTGGCGTCGTTTTCGCTTACTTTATTGCTAAAAAATTGGTGAATAAAGGCAGTAAAGTTCAAGAACACGAAGTCATCTCTGTTGATCATTCTCGCCTACCAAGTTTTGTTGCTTCAATTGTTGCCCCTCTTGTTGCTATCAGCCTTCTTGCCTTACGCCCTATCGCAGGAATTAATGTTGACCCTTTAATTGCCCTTCCGCTTGGTGGCTTACTTGGTGCTGTAGCAATGGGCCGATTTAAAGACGCTAACCATTTTGCAGTATCCGGTCTATCTCGAATGGCTCCCGTTGCAGTGATGCTACTAGGTACAGGTACACTCGCTGGTATCATTGCAAATTCAGGTCTCAAATCAGGGTTGATTGAAGTATTAACTGCATCTGGTCTTCCTTCTTATTTATTAGCACCAATTTCTGGTGCCATGATGTCATTAGCGACAGCATCAACCACCGCTGGTACTGCGGTTGCTGCAAGTGTGTTTAGTCATACTATTCTAGAGCTTGGCGTGCCTGCTCTTGCTGGTGCAGCAATGATCCATGCGGGTGCAACGGTATTTGATCATATGCCACACGGCAGTTTCTTTCATGCGACAGGCGGTGCAGTTCATATGGATATGAAAGAACGTTTAAAACTTATCCCTTATGAGTCGGCAGTAGGTCTAATGATCGCAACCGTTTCTACTCTAATTTTTGGTGTCTTCGGTTTATTTGTTTAATAAGGCTTTATTATGAAAATTGTTATCGCTCCTGATTCATACAAAGAAAGTTTAACCGCAATGGAAGTCGCTACGGCAATTGAAGCTGGATTTAAACAGGTATTACCTAACGCTGAATATATTAAATTACCGATGGCCGATGGCGGTGAAGGGACTGTTCAATCTCTAATTGATGCTACTGGTGGATCTATAATTGAACATACGGTTACCGCTCCTCTTGGTGAGAAAGTAACTGGATTCTATGGATTACTTGGCGATGGACAAACCGCAATTATAGAAATGGCAGCGGCATCAGGCTTACATCTTGTTGAACCAAGTTTACGTAACCCTTTACACACAACAACCTATGGAACTGGCGAGTTAATTAAAGCCGCATTAGATAAAGGGGTTAAACATATCATCGTAGGTATTGGTGGCAGTGCTACCAACGATGGCGGTATTGGTATGGCTCAAGCTCTTGGTATTAAGCTGCTAGATAAAAATGGTAATGATCTTGCTTTTGGTGGAGGCTCATTAGCACACCTTGCAACGATCGATACATCAAATAAAGATCCCCGCCTTAATGATATTACGCTTGAAGTCGCGTGCGATGTTGATAACCCATTATGTGGCCCTAAAGGTGCTTCTTATATTTTTGGCCCACAAAAAGGGGCAACTCCAGAAATGGTAAAAACATTAGATTCAAACCTAAGCCATTACGCTGATGTGATGAAATCACAATTGAATAAAGACGTAAAAGATACTGAAGGCGCTGGGGCTGCTGGTGGACTTGGTGCTGCGCTACTTGGTTTATTTGATGCCACTCTTCGCCCTGGTATCGAAATAGTGATGGATGCCGTAAACCTATCAAATATAGTATCGAGTGCTAATCTTGTCATCACAGGAGAAGGTCGAATCGATAGCCAAACCATTCATGGTAAAACTCCTATTGGTGTAGCAAGAGCAGCGAAAAAATTCAATTTGCCTGTTATTGGGATTGCTGGTTGTTTATCGGATGATTGCGCAGTTGTTCATGAATATGGCATTGATGCGGTATTCAGTGTCGTTCCTCGCTCTGTATCATTAGAAACAGCACTAAAAGAAGCCGCGATTAATGTTGAAAACACAGCAAGAAATGTCGCTGCAATCTACTCGATGAATATTAAAAATAATTAACTTAAGATTCAACGCAATAAAAAAGCAGCCAATTTGGCTGCTTTTTTCATTTATAAACAAAAGTTAAGCGGGTTCTTGGAAGATAACCGTATCTGCTTTTTCTGTATACTGACCCATTTTATGGAAATTCAAGTAACGATACGTATCTGCTGCTGTTGCATTAATCTTTTCAGCGTACTCTAAGTATTCAGCTTGCGTTGGAATTCGACCTAAAATCGCACCAACCGCTGATAGCTCAGCAGAAGCAAGATAAACGTTAGCACCAGTACCTAAACGGTTCGGGAAGTTACGAGTTGACGTCGACATTACTGTCGATTTATCAGCAACACGCGCTTGGTTCCCCATACATAGAGAACAACCTGGAGTTTCAATACGAACACCAGCACGACCAAAGATGCCGTAGTAGCCTTCTTCAATTAACTGGTCTTTATCCATTTTAGTTGGTGGTGCAACCCATAAACGTGTACTTAAAGAGCCATTAAACTCTTCTAACATTTTACCTGCCGCACGGAAGTGACCAATATTTGTCATACAAGAACCAATGAATACTTCATTAATTTCTGTACCTTGAACTTCTGAAAGTAAACGAGCGTCATCCGGATCATTTGGAGCACAAAGGATTGGTTCTTTAATATCAACAAGATCAATTTCGATCACATGCGCGTATTCCGCATCTTTATCCGCTTCCATCAATTCAGGATTAGCTAACCACTCTTCCATTGAAGTAACGCGACGCTCAAGAGTGCGACGCTCACCATAACCTTCAGAAATCATCCACTTCAACATAACAATGTTTGAATTCAAGTACTCCTCAATCGACTCTTGAGAAAGCTTAACGGTACAACCAGCCGCTGAACGCTCTGCCGATGCATCTGATAACTCAAACGCTTGTTCTACCGATAAATGTTCAACACCTTCAATCTCAAGTACACGACCAGAGAATTCATTTACTTTACCCGCTTTAGCAACGGTTAGTAGACCTTGCTGAATACCGTAGTAAGGGATTGCATGAACCAGATCACGCAGTGTAATACCTGGTTGCATATCGCCTTTAAAACGAACCAAAATTGATTCAGGCATATCCAGAGGCATAACACCTGTCGCAGCAGCAAAGGCAACAAGGCCAGAACCAGCAGGGAAAGAAATACCTAGAGGGAAACGTGTATGTGAATCACCACCCGTACCCACGGTATCAGGTAGAAGCATACGGTTTAGCCAAGAGTGAATAACACCGTCACCCGGACGAAGTGAAACTCCGCCACGATTCATAATAAAATCAGGCAATGTATGGTGAGTATTAACATCAACAGGTTTTGGATAAGCCGATGTATGACAGAATGACTGCATTACAAGATCAGCAGAGAAGCCAAGACAAGCAAGATCTTTTAGTTCATCACGAGTCATAGGGCCAGTAGTATCCTGAGAGCCCACGGTGGTCATTTTAGGTTCACAATACTGACCAGCACGAACACCTTCAACTCCACAAGCTTTACCAACCATCTTCTGAGCTAAAGTGTAGCCTTTATCTGAAGCCGATGGATCAACGGGTTTAGCAAATAAATCTGTCTCTTCAAGACCAAGGGAAGTACGAGCACGGCTTGTTAAACCACGACCAATGATCAGTGGAATACGACCACCAGCACGGACTTCATCAAGCAATACTTTACCAAGATTAAAGCTAGAAATCTCCACGCCATCTTTACGAACAACACCTTCATAAGGAAAGATATCAATGACATCCCCCATATTCATCTCTTGAACATTCAATTCAATCGGTAGCGCACCTGAGTCTTCCATTGTGTTGTAGAAGATCGGCGCGATCTTACCACCTAAACAAACACCACCAGTGCGCTTGTTCGGTACATAAGGAATATCATCACCCATAAACCACAGAACAGAATTTGTCGCCGACTTACGAGAAGAACCCGTACCAACTACATCACCAACATACGCCAATGGAATACCGTCTTTTTGCAGTTCTTCAATTTGATTAATAGGGCCAACACTGCCCTCTTGATCTGGATTAATGCCCTCTCGTTCCATCTTTAACATCGCTTTCGCATGTACAGGAATATCAGGACGAGACCAAGCATCTGGTGCTGGTGATAAATCATCGGTATTAGTTTCACCCGTGACTTTAAATACTTTAACGGTAATTTTTTCAGCTACTTTTTCTTTTGCTGTAAACCAATCAGCATCAGCCCAAGATTGAAGAACTTGTTGAGCTGAAGCATTGCCAGCTTTCGCTTTTTCTTCTACATCGTAAAAAGAATCAAACATTAATAATGTATGGGATAATGCTTTAACTGCGATCGGCGCTAATTCGACGTCATCAAGTAAACTTACTAATGAATCGATATTGTAGCCGCCTTGCATCGTACCTAATAACTCTGCTGCTTTTTCACGACTCACTAATGACGAAGAAATATCACCAGTTGTAATTGCAGTTAAAAAACCGGCTTTGACATAAGCCGCTTCATCAACACCTGGGGGAATGCGATTTTCTAGTAAATCAAGAAGGAGTTCTTCTTCACCTTGTGGCGGATTTTTTACTAGTTCAACTAATGCTGCTACTTGCTCAGCATTTAATGGTCTTGGGACCACACCTTCAGAAGCACGTTCTGCGACGTGTTTACGATAAGCTTCAAGCACGACTTAATTCCTCACTTTCTGGTCTACTCTTAATGAGTAAACATCCTTGGAAACGATTCAGTTTATATCCATTAACTTTTAAATACTGTTATAAATCTCAATAAAACAAGAGAATATGATGTCGATATAGACTAAAAATGTGGCCAGACTATATCAAATTTAACTTAAAATTAAAATCTAACGACATCAAACAACATATGACTTATGGCGCACTTTTAAAAATTATAATGTTGCACCAATGCTTAAATATACCGATTCGTGGCTTTGCTCTGTTCTACCATAAGCTAAAATAATTGGTCCTATTGGTGAGTCTATTCCTGCAAAAACAGACCCTGCAGTATAAATTGGAGCTTCTTTAAAACTTTCACCATTCCAGAGCCCCCCATTTTCTATTGAGCCACCTAAATATATAGGGGATTGAAATAAACCAAAGTCGTTATCCATTAAACGATAGCGATAAACAAGACTAGCAAACATTAAATTCTGCCCAGTTAAGCTGTCTTTTGGTGTTCCTGATAAACGTAAAAAACCACCAAGAGATTTAGGTTCTAATTGTAAATCACCTTTTTTATTTTCTACAATACCGTATTCAAAGTTACCGACGAAAGTATGACGAGAATGAGTCCAAGCAGCTCTTGTATTGACTGTAAACTCTATAACCGAATCTTTTGTCCCATCCGAATCGATAGCGCTATCATCAACATTATCATGAGAATATAAATACTCAGAACGAACGTAGAAGCCTTTAGTAGGAAAGGTATAATTATCCAGTGTATCAAGACGATATTGAGCAAAAATACCTTCTCTTGTATAACTTGCATCAATACTTGAAATACTGGTAAAAGCAACATCACCCTTGGTATACCGACCACCAATTCTAAAATCACTCCATAGGTGCCCCTGTAAACCAAACGCTCCTTCAAATACAAGATCACTGTATTCTAGAGGGAAATTATTATCAATTGAGCTCAACTCATTTCCTGAAAGGGAGAATTTTTTCTGTTCTACACTATAAATCGATTTAAAAGAGGTAAATAATAGTTGGTTCACTAAAAAGGGAGTATACAACTCAGCTGAAATTAATTTATCAGTCCCGAATTCGAAATTTGTTCTCAATTCTGAACGATTATCTCTTAATCCTGTTAATTCAATATCGGTAAAATTTATAGAAATACCTAATGAATATTTACTTTGATTATCAAAATCATCTTCTAAAGCAAAACGAAAGTCTAAATAATTTGGTCCCCAACTTTTTTCTTTTACCTCAACAATAAGATCATGGGAACCAACATCATTTCCTTCATAATAATAGTCAACTCTTTCAAATCTATCAATGACATACAGGTCTCTGATGTGCCCTTCAAGTTCATTCGCGGTATAAGCTTTGCCTTCTTTAAGATTCAATCGGTCTAACAGCATTTTCTCTGTATATAGACTATTATTAGCTAGTTTTATTTTATTAATTGGTAATGATTCACCACGGGTGAGCTGCTCAGTTTTCAGTTTTTTGTCTTCTAAATATGCTTGATAATCAATTTTGGATAAAACCAATTTATTTAATTCTTTATGTTTTTCATACGCAATATCATAACCCTTACCATAAGCAAAAGGCATTTTATCAAATTCTGCTGTTTCCATTTTTCCGACATGAGGTGAAAGTAAAATGTCTTGTTCATCTAATAATTTTTCTTGTTGGAGTGTACTATTTTTTACAATGTAATTAGTCAGTTGCCCCATAACAGATAAATAACTAGATATGTCTTTAGCTTCTAGATAGTCCGAACCAATATCAACAGCAATAATAATATCCGCCCCCATCTCTCTTGCTATATCAACAGGCATATTATTAACACTACCACCATCAACCAATAAAAGGCCGTCATATTCAACTGGTGGTAAAGCTCCTGGTACTGACATACTAGCCATCATCGCTTTTGATAAATCGCCTTTATCCAAAATGACAGGTTCGAGTTTTTCAATATCGGTTGCTACCGCTCTAAACGGGATAGGAAGATCGTCAAACGATTCTAAATAAGGAACATTACCAGAAGTAGTTCGAAGGATTTTTGCCATATTTTGGCCTTGAACAAAGCCTTTTGGTGCTTTTAATTCTGTAAATGAGAAACCAATATCGGTTCCTATTTGGTAGCGATCTTCATATTCTTTATCTCTGATTTGCCTTTCACTTCGCTCAACTTTATCAACAAAACCGCTATTCCAATTCACGGAATCAATAAATACTTCAATTTCATCGGCACTCAATCCTGATGCATATAACCCTCCAATATATGCCCCCATACTAGTACCTGTAATGTAATCAATGGGAATATGCATTTCTTCTAATGATTTTAATACGCCGATATGTGCAGCACCTTTTGCACCACCGCCAGCAAGTACGAGACCAATTTTAGGACGAGGTTCATCGGCAAGTGATACTGATGAAAATAGATATAGGGCAATAGAAGAAAATAATAGAGGCTTAAAACACATGATGTCATCCTTGAAATAGCAATATGAAAGAATACAGGATGAAAGAGTAGAGAGGAAGCTTAACCAACGGAACTACCACTCCGCAGTGTCTACTTGCACCATTTACTTTTCTACAGACGTAAAAAAGCCCTAATCTTTCGATTAGGGCTTTTTTAAATAGTGGCGGAGTGGACGGGACTCGAACCCGCGACCCCCGGCGTGACAGGCCG
>NZ_CAMLHO010000030.1 GCF_946479765.1 uncultured Aliivibrio sp. | reverse complement strand
TATAACAATAATATGACAGAACTCTAAAAACACTTTCAATTTAGAAAGTGTTTTGTTTTATAAACGTCATTTTATTGTGATTCAGAGGTTTTTTTTGTGATTAAATTTCAGTTAAGAGGAAAATAATTACAAAAGATAGGTTATTTTACGGTTATAAAATAACCTATCTTAGGCTAAGCGAAAGAAGTGATTATTGTAGAATTGATTCAGCAAGGTTAAGAAGTTGAGGAAGTGATACTTCACTGCTGCTTGCTATTTCTCTTTGTTCTACAAGAACGCTTTGCAAGATCTCTTTGGTTGTTAGTGGGTTTGCCAGTACAACTCTAAATACAATCGTTGGTTGGTATTGATAGGCTTTTGGTGTTAATCGAGTACGAGACACAAAAGACTTGCCAGTCTCACGCTGTGTTTTTTGGATAAACTTAGTGAGATTATCCAGATGCTCGTAGATTTCTGCCGTTTGTTCTTTATTTGCAATGCCTAAAGCTGCTGTCACTTTATTTGGTATATATCGATAAGTCAGTAAGCAGAGCTCTGGTTCAGAGATGACTTCAAAGTCATCTTGCTGTTGGATCAGATCTGAAAAGTATTTTGCTTTTTCAATACTTTGATTTATCAGTAGTTCATAACCTGGTCGACTAATGATATTAAAGCAAGAGTACAACAGCATAGCCATACCACTACGAGACCCTTCTAGCGTGTGTCTGCCTAGATCTTTTGACCCTTTTCGTAGGATATACTCAGCATGGTGTTGAATTGAAGACATCAACTCTGGATCTTTAAAGATAACCATGCCTGCACCCATTGGTACATACAGTTGTTTATGCGCATCAATAGTAACTGAATCGGCTAAATCAATACCATCCAATAAATGTCGATAGGTATTAGACATTAATGTCGCACCGCCCCAAGCCGCATCAACATGGAAGTGACAGTCTTCGCGCTGTGCTACTTGAGCAAGTTTACACAATGGATCTATTGTTCCTGTTTCCGTTGTACCTGCAACGCCAATGATAGCAAGCGGTTTAATGTTTTTGGCTTTAGCTGCCGCGATTTTTAGGTCTAAATCAGCTAAACAAATACGGTTGTTATTGTCAGTTTTTACTGTGATAACACCATCTTGACCAATGCCTAATACATCGGCGGCTTTTTTAACTGAATAATGACCACGTTCGGAAACAAAAATCGCAAGGCCATTGCACTTATAATGAGTTAATGCTGCGAAGAGGCCTTGCTTTGCAATACCTTCAAAATCACCATCAGGTTTTAATAAGCGGTTTCTTGCAACCCATAAAGCAGTGATGTTGGCAATGGTTCCACCAGAGCAGAAGGCACCAAGGGAGTGATCGGCACTATGCATCCAATGATGATAAAAGTCATCTTGTTGACCATAAATAAGGCGGTGTAGAATGCCTAAAACTTGACGTTCTAAAGGAGTAAATGCTTTAGAGGTTTCAATTTTTACTAAATTTTGGTTCAACGCGATCATAATTTTTGACAGCGGCATTAAGAAATAAGGTAATGCAGAAGTCATATGACCAATAAAGCTAGGTGCAGAAGTATGAACAGATTGAGAAACTAAGGTGTTCAGTAAGTGCTCAGTATGTTCAGAAACATACATAGGAGATTCTGGCATAGAAGAGTCAGTAAAATCTTTTTCGATTTCAGTCAGAGGCTTCTCTTCTGCGACAATATGTTCTCGTAAGAATTGATTCAGGTTTTGAGAGAGTTCTTGTTCAATTTTCCCAAGAGTCGAATCGGGCGCTTCCGGAACAGTAAAAATTCGCAACATGCTTTCTAAGTTGGCATCCGCTGTCTTGTTGTCTGTTACCATGGTATCTGTTCTATTCTGTTGGTGATTGAAAAGCAAAGTGATGATCGCTTTGCCCATGACTAAAGGCACAATTTAGAACAAAATGATAAAAATGTCTTGTCTAAATGTGCCTCATGAACAGTTGAGCGTATAAATTTTACGAAATCAATACATATTGATTAATTAGTAAACAAATCATTTGCAGGTAATATCGCTAATTTTAGAGATTGTCTCATTGTATGCATTTAGTGGTGCATCGATTTCTTTTGGGTGGCTAAGAATATCGGCAAATGCAGATCGCAATTCATAATTTTGTTTATGAGGTTGAGTTTGACGATCATCAAAGGTTATTTTTGCAACCTTACCCAAAGCATCATTATTTGCAGCTAATGTTTTAATTTCTTTTTGATCAAGCTGTAACCAAGATTCAATAGATTGATTTGTTTTTACTTTTGATGGGTCATTTTTAAGGTAAAAATCGACAGCGGCACGATTTAATTCGAAATGATGCTGACGGCCTTCAAGAAACCATTCCCCGACGCTTTCTAAATTCGGATCTTTTTTAATTGTAATGGCAATCAGTTCTTTGTACCAAGTTAAAGAAGCATCAACGTATTGGCTGTATTTGTTACTTAAACATTCAGTATCGGCAGCTTGAACAGAGGTTGTAAGCAAAGCAAACGGTAAAATAAGAGCAACGAGTTTCATTACAAATCCTTAGAAATGAATCATTATTATGGGTTGTGATTGTAGGCATCGTATTATTAAATGCAATGGGAACGGCTCATAGTGTGATGTTTCCCTCTTAATTTACTCTTTTATAGAGAGACAAAAAATAGCATTAAGAAGGGAACCGCTAAACTTAAAATAAAGCCACTAACAATAGCGATAGGTACGCAGCGGATCCCACCACAATTTTGGATGACAGGTAGCGTAAAATCCATTGCTGTTGCGCCAGCATAACCAATTGAGGTGACAGGATAGCGATGAATAAGTGTTGGGATTAATAAAAGAGCGACTAATTCACGCATTAATTCATTGAGAAAGGCTGCACCACCATATACTGGTCCTAGCGCATCACCCATTAAAATACCTGCAAGAGAATACCAACCAAAGCCAGAAGCCATAGCAAGTCCATGCTGTAGGGGGATATCTAAAAATAGAGCAGCAATCAGTCCACCAATCAAAGAGGTAGACATGATGACTACCGCGATGATAATGCCGTGTTTATTGAGTAAAATTTGACGCAGTGATAAACCACTATTTCGTAGCTGAATGCCAATAAGAAACAGCAGGAGAAGCAAGATCAGTTCACTTGCCTTTTCAACCCAAGATAAGTCGATACCACTAAGTAAGCCAACAAGTAAGCCGCCCGCGACAGCAAGTAATAACTTGGCTGACTCAAGGATCATTTTAAATAGAGGTAGCGTATTTTTATTCCCTTCTGAATTTAGAGGGAAGAGTTTATCCATAATGGGAAGAATTGCTAAATTACACACACTAATAGAGACAAAAAAGACGGCAGTAATGGTTATTATTTGGTTTAAGTTTTGGGCTAGATTATCAAGCGCGGCAAGACTTAAGCCCATTAAGGCTAAGATAATGGTAACTAAATGGCTTGTTGCTGCATTAATATGCTGGAGAGGCTTTTTCTTATGTAATGGGATCAGATACCCAAAAAGTAGTGGTAAAAAAACAAAGAGCATTCCGGAAAGCATGATATAGACCTCATCCATGAAGAAGCCTTGAGAATATCAAGGCTTATCAAGTACATCAATATAAGTTATTAGTTTTGCTGTAATTAAACTACAAACCACTGCTTCTTAGGGTTTCTTTAATTCGATCGTTGAATTGGCTATCTGTTAAGTTACTTAATGTATACAGAGCTTCTGCACCTTCAAGAGTAATCTCAACGTCATGATCATCAATGGCATCGTCTTTATGTCTAAACATTAAAAGGTGGTTAGCAATACGAGCAATGTTTAAATAATTGATAGGGTATTCAGTGTTGGTTGATTTCTCTTCATTGGTGGCAACAGCTAAGAAATCGACATCAAATTGCCAATGACTGAGTACATGGTAACTGGTGTCATTACACTCTTTATTAAAAATATAGATCGCCAAATCTAGGTCTAAATAATTCCCTTTTTCAAGGTAATCAAAATATTCATTAACAAGGCAAAATAAACCGATGTCGGCAAGCAATCCTGTTAAAAGTGCTTTTTCTGGCTCAAGATAATTAAGAGATCCATCATCGGATTCTTTAATTATCTCTTCACAAACCATGGTCATTACCGCGGCAAATTCACGTGAACGAGCGGCACTTTTACGTAGTAGTGCATTACATTCTTTGTTTAAATCACTTGAATGTTTGAGTTGTTCAATCGCTTGAGCGGTTACAATATCACGAACACGATAAATACCCAGCCGAGAAACGGCGGTTAATACATCGGTACAGGTGATATTTCTTCGGTTGAAAATGACAGAATTTGCCATTCGAATTACAATAGCTGTAAGGCTAGGATCTTCCAATAAAGTATCAGAGACATCTTTAATTAATGTGCCTTCAAGAGTACATAACTTTTGAATTTTCAGAACCACATCAGGGATTGGGGGTAATTGGATATTACCTGATGAAATACTCTGAGATGCCATTTGGCAAAATTCAGTTCCTAATGCAGCTAGTAGCTTTTCTTTATCAGGAGATAACCAGAAAAAGGATAAATGATTCATTCTTTATTAATACCTTTGAATAATGAAATAATCATACAGTATTTTTATGTTTTCTAAAAAAAATCTTAATAAAATAAGGCAACTTATCTAGAGATTTAAGACAATTAGTGCCTTTTAGGCATCACGAAGTTATTACGGATAAATAAATAAGTTGTTTTTTATTTACCCTACCAATGGATATTGTGAACTTCATCAACGAAATGATGTGTATAGTTGTGAGACTATAATGTGATATCGACCTGAAAAAAAACTTACTTTGTTGCATGAATTAATACTACAAGGTGTGATCGCAATAAAGAAATCTATAGTAAATTCAGGACTTAATCGAAAAATTATAGAAAAATAGGTATTGTACGTTTATTATTCAATTGCTTGATGTCAAATTTATGACAGGGACGGGGGTCGCTAAGTTTAAGATCAAGGAGAACGACATGAGTCATTTAGAGGAACGCTTTTTTAACTTTGTAAAAAAACTGGGTAAATTTAATAAACGCTCGATGTTTGGTGGCGTAGGACTATTTACTGAAGACGCAATGTTTTCACTTGTTACTGAAGGGCGATTATACGTTCGAGGTGGTGGTGATGTTGATGATCAGTTTGAAAAATTAGGTTGCGAACGCTTTAAGCATGTAAAAAAATCTACTATTGCGACAGTGAATTATTTTGACATTAGTGAGCTGTTTGAGAAAAGACCAACGCTACTTCTTACTATGATTAAAGAAGCAATGGATAATTCACGAGCAGAGCGAGAATTTAAAAAATCAAAAGAGAATCGCCGTTTACGCGACTTACCTAATATGCAACTTACGCTAGAAAGAATGATTAAAAAAGCGGGAGTTCCTGACGTAGATTCATTTTTTGACGTTGGTGCAGTAAGTGTCTTTAGAAAAGTAAATAACACGTATGGTGGTGATGTTGACGTGAAGCTTTTGTGGAAATTTGCTGGTGCAGAATCAGGCGTGCATTGGACTCTATTGCAAGAGCCAACGAAAAAAGCATTACTTAAACAGATTTAAATGTAGAACATAAAAAAAACCTCGCTATCTATTCATTGTTGAAGGGATAACGAGTTTTTTTCTAACTATACTAATCTAAATCACTGATTGATTTATCAGTGATTCAAATTGGTATATTAAATTTAGTATTTAAAGCGAGCAGTTAGTAGCAATTGGTCACCGTAGATGCCATTGAATCGGCCTTCAGCACCAATTGAGAATAGCTCTGTAGAGTGGAAACGACCATATACGGAAAACAATGTGTCATCAGTATCTTTAATTGATAAATAACCTACTTTACCACCGACTTCTAACTGTGGACCTAACCATTGGCGAACACCTAAGTTCAATTCCATGCCAGTGTCATTTTTGAAGTTGCGATTATTATCAACAACACGAAGTAGCATTTCACCAGTGATATCTGCCCAGTTATTTACTGGAGCGTGGAAGCCAAGACCGGTTGCTAAGTCGTAATCGCCATCTAATTCAGAATCGAGAGATACGATCGCATGAGCATTAGGGTGGATTGATTTACTTAAACCAGCACCAAATGTTGATGGGCTAAATCCAATACGAGCTTCCGCATAGTCATAGCTAAAGTTGCTCATGTTTGAATTGTTTGGATCATTATCTGCAGCCATTGATGTTGCTGAAATAAACATTAGGCTTGAAGCTAAAAGTGTCTTACGGATCATGATATTTGAAACCTATCAAATTGAGTGCTGTAACCAAAAATATTATCTAAATACTAACAGAAATTGGTATTTATGCTAGAAGGGAGTATGTAAAATTTAGAGTTACTGCAACTTAGTCAAAAAATTAGTGTATTACTTCTTATTATTTAGCCAAGCAAAATATGAGCCAATATAGACAGAGTTGTTAAATATAGTTTGTTTATTTTATACGTTTAACGTTCAGTAAATAGGTTAGCATTATAAATAAATAGAGTTGTATTGCACAGAGAGACTTAGGTAAACTAATTGAAATGGATAAAACTGGATAAGAATATGAATGAATTAAAGAAATACGCTGCAATTGGTGGTGCTGTTGCACTTATCGCTTGTTGGCCTTTTGCGACAGGTAAGATTGGTGAAGCAATTTTTAAAGATGGAATTGCATCGTACAATAATTCAATTATTGAAGTAGAGTCAGTTTCTTACGACCGAGGCTATTTAAGCTCTCATGCTCAAAGCCGAATTCATGTCGTTGATAAAGGACTGAGTGAAGAGCTAGAGCAAGCCGATTATCCAACAGAAATCATGGTAGATCACGATATTTCTCACGGACTATTTTCTGTATCTTCTACTTCTACTTTTATTAGCAAAGAAGATATCTCTGAATTTGTTCAAGGCCTAACCTTGAAAACGAACAGTAAGTTAACAGGCACCACGGATCTATTGCTTACGAGTCAAGACACTGATTTTGCGACAGCAGATTTACAGGCTCAAGGCGTTGAAAAACTATTTCTAGCCGCTTCTCAGCTTGCTGCTGTCATTGAAAAAGATGGGCAATTTACGCTATCTTACCAGTTACCTAAAACTGAACTGCGTTTGGATAATCAATCAGCAATGGTTGTTGAGAATGTCGTAGGTCAGAGTATAGGTCATTACGTTAACGATATCTTTATTGGTGAGGCTAGTGTTGGTTTAGATAAATTGACGATCAACGATATAGAAAGTGATATTAATAATGAACTTAAGGGGATGAAATACACTAGTGTGAATCGCCTTCATGAAGTAAAAGATAAAGCAGAAGAGAATAGCTTTAGTACTCAAAATCGATTAACTCTCAATGAGGCTGTTACGAGTGCTGGCGTTGTAAAAAATGGGGTTTTTGATATTAGCTTTGAAGATCTTAATTATGATGGCTTGGTAAAACTGGTTCCGCTTCTTCAAGATCAAGAGTTAAGCAATGAGAAAGTTGAGCAACTAATGCTTTCGTTTGATTTATTAGCCGCTCAAGGTTTTAAAGCTAATATTAATGAATTTAGTGCAGAAGTTTTAGGCAGTAAAGTCGATAGTCATATTTTACTTACATTACCGGCAGGCACGGCAAGAGCATCACAAAATGCAGACCAATTAGTTAAGACGATAACTGGCTCTACAGAACTTGTGATTGCAAAAAAATTAGTCGATGAAACACCTGAATTACGTATGCAAATGGATGAGTTATTAATTAATGAGTTTGCGGTAGAAGAGGGAGATAACTACCGTTTGTCAGCTAAGGTTTCTGATGGACAAATTGAATTACTTAACGGTCAAAAAATGCCGTTGTTTATGTTATTGGGCTTTTTAAGTTATCTACGTTAATAGCTAAGATGCGTATAGATGATAGCTCACCTAGGTGGGCTATTTTTTTATTTAGTGAATTAGATCACTTTATGATTTATTTGTAAGGCAAAAAGTGGTATTAATTTCTATATCATTATTTTACAAACTTAACTTTTATAAAATAGCAGGAGCCTTTGATAAACATGGAAAAAGTATTTAACTTTTGTGCTGGTCCAGCAATGCTGCCAGTAGACGTTCTAGCCCAAGCTCAAAAGGAATTGGTGAATTGGAACGGTTTAGGCACTTCAGTCATGGAGATTAGCCACCGTAGCAAAGAGTTCATTAAAGTTGCGGAAGAATCAGAGCAAGATTTACGTGATCTGTTATCTATTCCTGACAACTATAAGGTCTTGTTTTGTCAAGGTGGAGCTCGAGCACAGTTTGCTGCAGTTCCACTGAATCTGCTTGGAGGCAATACCAAAGCAGATTACGTTGATGCTGGTTATTGGGCGCAAAGTGCCGTTGTTGAAGCAAAAAAATATTGTACGCCTAATGTGATTGAAACGATTATTAATATCGATGGAAAAAAAGCAGTTCAACCCGCTGCTGAGTGGGCATTAAGTGATGATGCCGCTTATGTTCATTTTTGTCCAAATGAAACCATTGATGGTATTGAAATTAACGATTTACCTGTGACAGATAAACCAATTGTTGCGGATATGTCTTCAACTATTTTATCTCGCCAAATTGATGTTTCTAAGTATGGCGTTATCTATGCTGGAGCTCAAAAAAATATTGGGCCAGCAGGTTTAACGATTGTCATTGTACGTGATGATTTACTTGAACTGGCTGCTGATGCCCTTCCTAGTGTTTTAAGTTACGGTGTTCTAGCAGATAAAGAGTCGATGTTTAATACGCCGCCAACATACGCTTGGTATCTTTCGGGTTTAGTATTTAAATGGCTAAAAGCGAATGGTGGTATTGAAGCAATGGAAGCTCATAATCGTAAGAAAGCAGCGGTATTATACGATTATATCGATCAGTCTGATTTTTATCGAAATGAGGTCCATGCCGGTAACCGTTCATTAATGAATGTACCATTCCAGTTAGCAAATTCAGAACTGGACGCTCAATTCTTAGCATTAGCCGATGACGCAGGAATGAAAGCGCTAAAGGGACATAGAGCCGTTGGTGGAATGCGAGCTTCTATTTATAACGCAATGCCATTAGAAGGTGTTCAAGCGTTAGTTGAGTTCATGAAATCGTTTGAAGAAAAATACGCATAATTTTAGAACCTGCATAAGAAGTTAGTAAAAAACCGATACTGCATTAACAGTATCGGTTTTTTTATAGGTTTGAATTCTTAGTAACTTTAAACCAATAGAGAGTTAAAACTAATAGAAAGTTGGAACTAATCGAAAGCTAAAAGCGTTGCCACAATTGGTGATAAGCACCGTTGAGTGCAAGCAAGCTCTGATGCGTACCATATTCAATCACTTCACCATGATCCATCAAGCAGATATGATCCATTGCTTCTAAGTTTACTAAGCGATGAGTGATGAAGACCACGGTTTTGTCTTTAATGTGTTCATTCAAGACTGACATGATTTGTTGCTCTGTTTTCTGATCTAACCCTTCGGTTGGTTCATCCAACAACACAATAGGCGCATCATGCAGTAGCGCTCGGGCTATACCAATTCGACGACGTTCACCGCCAGAAAGTTGACGACCTCCATCTCCTAACCAAGTATTTAATCCTTCATTAGAAACAAGATCATGCAAACCGATTTTTTCAAGGGTTTGAGCTAGTATCTCGTCTGTCGCACTGTCATTAGCAAGCAGTAGATTATCACGCAATGAGCCATTGAGAATATCAACACGTTGACTTACAACAGACATCGCACTGCGTAAGCTTGATTCTTTCCATTTAGGCAGTAGAACACCATCAATAGAAATAGCACCAGATGTAGGATCCCATTGACGGGTTAACAATTGCAGTAAGGTTGATTTCCCAGAGCCTGTTTGACCGACAATTGCCATTTTTTGACCGGCAAGTATATCTAATGAAATGTGTTTAATCGCATCAGTGTCAGCATCTATGTATTGATAACTAACATCAGAGATCGTTAGATTACCTTTTACATCTTGTTCTACACCGTTTTCATCAAAGACAGTATCTGGTTCTGCTGTGATAATTTCATTCAAGCGGCGAGCAGAGCTTAGTGTTTGGCCTAAGTACTGGAAAGCACCAGCAATAGGCATTAATAACTCAAAGCTTGCCATCGTAGCAAAAGCAACCATTGCAACCATAGGATCTGGTGTCATGCCTGCAATACCATCCGCAGAGATCCACAGCATTAACAACAGTGTCCAACCATTAGCTAGCAGTAATAATCCATTTGCTAAACCCGTCAGCGTTGCCATGTGACGTTGATTTGATAACAGAGCGACTTGAGCGTCTAGAATACGTTGTTGATATTGTTCTTCTGCACCAAAGATACGTAATTCTGAATTGCCTTGTAGCCAATCGAGTGTTTTGATTCTTAATGTTGCTTTGTTATGTGTTAGCTCGGTGCCATTTTGTTTACCTAACTTATAAAACAAAGTGGGCCAGATAAGTAGCAACGAGAATAAGATCGCACCAAGCGTAAGTCCGATAGTGGCATCAAACCAAGCAAGAAAAGCGGTTAACCCGATAATACCTAGCGTACCAACAATGATTGGACTAATAAGGCGTAAATAGACATGATCCATCGCATCCACATCAGCAACAAGGCGGTTTAATAAATCTGCATCACGTAGTTTTGAAAAACGGCCTGGAATTAATGGGATTAACTTTTTGAAAAAGAAAATCCGAAGTTCAGTCAATAGCTTAAAAGTTGCGTTGTGGCTAACGACACGCTCCCCCCAACGACCAGCAGTTCGGCCAATAGAGAAGCCACGTACCGCTCCCGCAGGAAGCATGTAGTTAAAGGTTTCACGAGCAATGGTTAAACCCGCAATAGCAGAGGCGGAAATAAACCAACCGGAAATGGTTAGTAGGCCAATGGAAGCAAACAAGGTAGCAAAGCTAAGTAGCATTCCTAGCGTTAGACCAAACCAGTGTTTTTTATATAATTTAATGTAAGGCAGTAAATCACGCATCAAGATCACCTTGCTTTGGTTGTTTTGCGGCAAGCATGGTTGCAAATAAGCCGGAGTCTTTAATTTCATCAAATGAACCAGATTGAACCACTTGACCCTTATCCATCACTAAAATGGTGTTCATCGTATGAAGTTGATCTAAGCGATGACTGATCATTAATGTGGTTAGACCCAGTGTTGCTTCATTAAGACTTCTCATTACGAGACGTTCACTTTTAGCATCAAGACTTGCTGTTGGTTCATCTAAGATCCACAAACGGCCTTGTTGTAATAGTGCTCTTGCTAACGCTAATCGTTGTGCTTGGCCAACAGATAAGCCGCCTGAGCGATCAGATACTGGGTGTTGATAACCAAGGTCATCAATAAATTCATTGGCAAAGGCTTGTTGGCTAGCGGTATCAAGTTGCTCTTGAGAGATCCCTTGCTTACCTAACGTAATGTTTTCTGCAATAGTACCGTGAACCAAGGTTGGATTTTGCCCAACCCAGTTGATTTCTTTATACCATTCTTTTTTGTTCAACTCAGATAACTCAGTACCGTTTATTTTAATGCTGCCTTGGTATGGTAAAAAACCAAGAATGGCATTAATTAAACTGGTTTTACCGGCACCACTTGGGCCGACTAATGCGGTTTGAGAGCCTTCATGTAGATGGAAGCTAATTGGACCAAGCAAGGTATTATTATCGTGAGTGGTAACAATGAGTTCGGTCACCTTAATATCAAGAGTACTTGAATCAGAGACTTTTTTGTCCCCTTTAGTTTGTGAGCTGGTTTCTGTATTTAAAAACTCGACAAGAGATTCAGCAGCACCGACAGCTTGTGCTTTGGCATGATAGAAAGTACCTAAATCACGTAATGGCTGGTAAAACTCGGGCGCAAGAATAAGGATAAATAGACCAGTAAAGAGGGTTACTGTGGTTCCGTAATGGCCAAAATTCAATTCACCAATGAAGGTGAAACCAAAATATACAGCTACGATAGCGATAGAGATAGAAGTAAAGAATTCCAATACAGCAGAAGATAAAAATGCTAATCGTAATACTTCCATCGTTCGTTTACGGAAAACCTCAGATGCGCCATGAAGGTGCGCTGTTTCTTGTGCGGTTTTATTGAATAAACGAATGGTGGTCATTGATTGCAGGCGGTCATAGAAGTGACCAGATAAACGTTGTAATGCTTTAAAATTACGACGGTTAGCGTCTGCGGCGCCCATCCCCACTAATGCCATGAATAATGGAACTAACGGTGCGGTAAGTAAAAATACTAAACCAGCAGCCCAGTTTTGTGGAAAGACGACAATCAAAATAACAAATGGGATCAATACTGATAAAGACATTTGAGGCAGATAGCGAGAAAAGAAATCTTGCATATCTTCTACCTGTTCAAGTAGCAAGGTTGCCCATGCACCAGCAGGCTTGCCTTTAATATAGGCAGGACCAAGGTCTTGAAGTTTGTCTAAGATTAATTGGCGAATATGAACACGGATATGTTCACCACAACGATAGCCTGCGATTTCTCGTCCCCAGCTGCATGCAGCTCGGATTGAAACAATAGCGAGAATGGCAATAAAGTGGTTAATAAGTTCATATTTATCAACTTGTTCAATGATTAGTTGATGCAATATATCAGCGAGCAATGCCGCTTGTGCAATAAGAAAAAGACTAGAAAGGAAGCCAAGCCCAATTGAAAGGGTTAGCCATTTTTTTGCAAGCTTACTTTGGCCTTTGAGCCATTGGTCTAACTCGCGTTGTTGTTGTTTATCCATAATATTGAAGGCTTACGTTTTGTATTATTTTGCACGCACTAAAGTTTCTATTGTAATAATTGGAATATAAGAAACTTATCGGCACATCAGCAAAATAAGATGAGCAAAAGAAACCCGAAGTATTCGCTTCGGGCTTAACGTTAACTCAGATAGTCTAACTTTCTTTTGCTTCTAACGCATCTAAAAAACGTTCAGCATCTAATGCAGCCATACAACCCGTGCCTGCTGAGGTAATTGCTTGACGATAATTATGGTCCATCACATCGCCAGCGGCAAAAATACCTTCAATATTAGTTTGAGTCGCGTTACCTTCAAGACCAGACTTAACTTTGATATAGCCATTTTTCATATCAAGTTGACCATTAAAGATAGCGGTATTTGGTTGGTGACCAATGGCAATGAAAGCGCCCATTACTTCTAAGTCTTCCGTCGTATCTGATTTTGTATCTTTTAATCTTACGCCAGTAACACCCATCTCATCACCTAGAACTTCTTCTAGAGTACGATCTGTATGTAGAATGATATTGCCGTTTTCAACTTTATCCATTAAGCGGTCGATTAGGATTTTTTCAGAGCGGAAGGTATCTCGGCGGTGAATTAAATGAACTTCAGCAGCAATATTTGATAAGTACAGCGCTTCTTCAACAGCAGTGTTTCCACCGCCAACAACCGCGACTTTTTGATTACGGTAGAAGAAACCATCACAGGTTGCACAAGCAGAAACGCCGCGGCCTTTAAATGCTTCTTCAGATTCTAAACCTAAGTATTTTGCAGAAGCACCAGTCGAAATGATCAACGCATCACATGTATATTCAGCAGAGTCGCCCTTTAAACGGAAAGGACGCTGACTAAAATCAGTTTCATTAATATGGTCGAAAATAATTTCAGTATTGAAACGCTCAGCGTGTGCCTTCATTTCTTCCATTAAACCAGGACCTGTCATATCTGCAGCGCCGCCTGGCCAGTTTTCAACTTCTGTTGTTGTGGTTAATTGCCCACCTTGCTGCATGCCGGTAATCATCACTGGATTAAGGTTCGCTCGTGCTGCATAAACAGCGGAAGTATAACCAGCAGGGCCAGATCCAAGGATCAATAATTTAGAATGCTTTACGTTGCTCATAAGCTCTCCGAGCTAAAATCAATAGAAACAAAAAATAAGGGTAGGAAACACAAGTTGGGTGTTCATTATCCTTTGGTATGAGGTGATTGTAGGGAATTTATTGACGTAAAGAAAGGGCACCGCGATGGGTGCCCTCAAATGATTTTGTTATAGGATGTGTCTTTTATGCAGTGAGTGCTGTTTCTGGAGTAACGTATTCTAAATCAAAGCTTTCTGCGACTTCTTTGCAAGTCACTTTCCCGTGAATAACATTTAAGCCATTTAGGAAACCTTTATCTTCAAAAAGAGCCGCTTTATAGCCTTTATCTGCTAATTTAATAATGTAAGGTAATGTTGCATTATTAAGGGCAAACGTTGAGGTACGAGCAACAGCACCTGGCATGTTTGCCACACAGTAGTGAACAACGTCATCAACAATATAAGTAGGGTCTGCATGAGTTGTTGCATGGGAAGTCTCAAAACATCCCCCCTGATCGATAGCTACATCAACAACCGCTGCACCTGGTTTCATGCGTTTGATGTGGTCTGCGGTAACTAGTTTAGGTGCTGCTGCACCCGGGATAAGAACGGCACCAATAACTAGGTCAGCTTCTAATACATGCATCTCAATCGCGTCAACCGTTGAATAAACCACTTTTGCTCGACCTTGGAATTCTTCATCAAGAGAGCGAAGTGTATCAAGATTTCGGTCTAAAATAGTGACGTCAGCACGCATACCTACCGCCATTCTTGCAGCATTCGCACCAACAACACCGCCACCAATAATAACGACTTTTGCAGGCTCAACACCCGGAACTCCACCAAGAAGTAAGCCGCGGCCACCGTTAGATTTTTCAAGAGTTTGCGCACCTGCTTGAATAGACATACGGCCTGCAACTTCAGACATTGGCGCTAATAGTGGCAGACGACCCATATAATCTGTTACAGTCTCATACGCAATGCAGACAGCCTTACTCTTAATTAGATCTTCTGTTTGTGGAAAATCTGGTGCAAGATGTAAATACGTGAATAAAATTTGCCCTTCACGTAGCATTGCACGCTCAACAGCTTGCGGCTCTTTAACTTTAACTATCATGTCAGCTTGAGCGAAAACGTCTTTAGCTGTAGGAAGTATGGATGCGCCTACTGCGATATAATCATCGTCAGTAAAACCAATGCCAGACCCCGCTTTTGTTTCGACAAAAACGATATGGCCATGAGATATTAATTCACGAACACTCGCTGGGATCATGCCAACGCGGTATTCATGATTTTTTATTTCTTTAGGTACGCCAATGATCATCCTGATTTCCTTTTATGTTATAGTTATTTTGACTGCTTGTAGGGTTTTTGTTTTGAATTTTTATCTAGTATAGATTGTAAATGGCAGAATTTGATGCTAAATATTAAAAAGTTGTAGTATATTTTTTTGCAAGGAAGTAATAAGGTGGAATAAAAAATGGTAGATAATAAGAAACCATCCAAGGAACTGGATCGTATCGATCGCAATATTTTAAATGAGCTTCAAAAAGATGGGCGAATTTCGAATGTTGAATTATCTAAAAGAGTAGGCTTATCGCCGACTCCGTGTTTAGAACGTGTTCGTCGTTTAGAACGTCAAGGGTACATCAATGGTTATACAGCCTTGCTGAATCCACAATATCTTGATGCGTCATTATTAGTATTTGTTGAGATCACGCTTAATCGTGGTGCTCCGGATGTGTTTGAGCAATTTAACACAGCAGTACAGTTATTAGATGATATTCAAGAGTGTCACCTTGTTTCAGGTGATTTTGACTATCTTTTAAAAACGCGAGTATCAGATATGAGTGCTTATCGCCGATTGCTTGGTGATACACTATTACGTCTTCCAGGTGTTAATGACACTCGTACGTATGTAGTAATGGAAGAAGTAAAACAAACCAATCATTTAGTGATTAAAACTCGCTAATTGAATCAAGATTCTAAATTAGAGATTTTCTTTCTTTAAATTTGTATAATCTTGAAGAGCTTAAAGGTGATTTAGGTATACTCTATCTTTATATGCCTTTGAGCAATGGCGAGCGGCGTTATGCCGCTCGACTTGTTTTTAATTTCTACAGATTTAGTGATCTTTACTTTTCCCCTCTATCGAATGCATTTATATAAGAGGGATGACTAAATCTAAGCACAGTGACATTGGATAGTATTTTGTTTACAAAGATTAAAGAAAAAATTGCTGAAAGAAAAATGCAGCTAACAACGTTGAAAGTAGAATTGGTTGCCGAGCCTGAAAAAGCTCGATTGAATGGTAATCAACGCCTACAAGAAGCGTTATTCATTGTCGGTTTACTTGCCGCTATTTTTATAACCACTTCTTTATTTAGTTTTAATCCAGCAGATCCATCATGGACTCAAACGGCTTGGGCTGGAACAGTCGAGAATGCTGGTGGTTCCTTTGGTGCGTGGGTAGCTGATACTCTTTTCTTTGCTTTTGGCTCTTTAGCTTACTTATTGCCTGTTATTCTTCTAGGCTGTACATGGATTATTTTCCGCAAAAAAGATCAAAATCAAGATAAAGAAGAGGGCGAACTGGATCTAATGATGATTGGAACTCGCATTCTTGGTTTGTTGATTTTATTTTTAACAAGTTGCGCACTGGCTGATACCAATTTTGATGATCTTTGGTACTTTTCTTCTGGTGGTGTTGTTGGCGATGTTCTTACCAGTATTACGACGCCTGTTTTGAATGTACTTGGTTCAACACTCATCTTTATGTTTCTATGGGGAGCGGGTTTAACGCTCTTTACGGGCGTTTCTTGGTTAACGATCGTTGATAATCTTGGCGGTATGGCTCTTGAAGGCGTTAGAATCGTTGTAAATAAAATGAGAAAAACAGAAGATGAAACCTACCAAGTTGAAAATGAAGTAGAACTTAAAAATACGCCTATTGATTCAGGTTTATCTTTTACGTCGACAGCGGTTGAGGCTTCTGATATAGAAATTGATCCATTTGAAACCCCAAAAATATCTTCTCGTGAACTGTCAATGTTTGCGAATGCCCCTGAGGCAGAGAAAGGAAGCGATATTGATACGTTTGAAATAAATGACAACTATGCAGATGACCCATTATTCTCAGCGCCTAGTTCAGATGTGCTCGCTTCACAAGTTACATCGCAAGAATTTAATGAAGCGACATCGAGTGATTCTCCATTCATAGAGGTTCAGCCTGAAGCATTATATGCAACAGACATGAACACAACAGATTTAATGAATCAACCAACCGTTTCAGAGTTACTTAAAGAGATCGATGAACCTGAACAATTAGAAGATGGTATTAATTTAGCTATGCGCAGTAATGCGACAATTGCAGAGCTAGATACTGAAGCATTAGGTCAAGATCCTTTACTAAGTCAGGTTGATGCAGGGCAAGCTTTTGCGTATACCTCGACCGTTGCTGCGGTGAGTTCTTCTGCGATGGCGATGGGTGCTGAAGATGTTGTTATCGATATGCCTGAGTTTGTGGACGTTATAGAAAGTACATTGGAAGCTGATAATCTTGAGTCATTAAGCGCACAATATAATGAGCAGCACACTAATAAGTATGAAGACCAGAGTACTGACGTTGTACTTGAAGAGTGTACTGAAAATACAACAGCTTTGATTGGCGATGAAGATAAAACGTATTTCTCACCTGAGTTTGATTCATTGCCTGATAATACAGAACAAGAAACAATTCTATATGAAGAGGCATTACCAGCGTTTAATGCAATTGAACAAGATGTTCAAGGTGAAGAAATAGACGATCTGCACATTAATGCGGTTGATACATCGTTTGATGAAGTAGAAGAGATCCCAGAAATAAAAGAGATCCCTTTGGTTAATGACGTTGTGATTGAAGAGGTATTCCCTGAAGAAAAGCCAACGCATTTAGATGCTGATATTGCTGCATTTCAAGCACTAGTGGCTAAAGAGAAAGCCACGCAAGCCGCTTTACAAAACCCATTTTTGGTTAATTCAGAGCCTAATTTACCAGTACCAACGTCGCCACTGCCAACCTTAGATTTATTGTTCTCACCAGATACACGTGCAGAAATGGAGTCTCGTGAATCACTAGAGCACACAGCTCGTCTAGTTGAAGCGAAATTAGCCGATTATAAAATTAAAGCGCGTGTGGTAGGCATCTTCCCTGGTCCTGTGATTACACGTTTTGAATTGGATTTAGCTCCGGGGGTTAAAGTAAGTCGCATCTCAGGTCTAGCAACCGATTTAGCTCGTTCTTTATCGGCAATGGCAGTACGTGTTGTCGAAGTTATTCCGGGTAAACCTTATGTTGGTTTGGAATTACCGAATTTTAATCGTCAAACCGTTTTCTTTTCTGATGTTGTAGGTAGTGAAATATTTCAAAATGCAAAATCGCCAACTACGGTAGTGATGGGACTTGATATCGCAGGCGAAGCGGTTATTGCTGATTTAGCAAAAATGCCTCACGTATTAGTTGCGGGTACCACCGGTTCAGGTAAATCAGTAGGTGTAAACGTCATGATTTTGAGTGTGCTATATAAAGCCACGCCAGAAGATGTGCGTTTTATTATGATCGATCCAAAAATGTTGGAACTTTCTATCTACGAAGGAATCCCACACTTATTGACTGAAGTTGTTACTGATATGAAAGATGCCGGTAATGCACTGCGTTGGTGTGTCGGTGAAATGGAGCGTCGTTATAAATTAATGTCTGCATTAGGGGTACGTAACCTACAAGGCTTTAATGATAAGTTAAAAATGGCAGCAGCAGCAGGCCACCCAATCCATGATCCATTATGGAAACCGGGTGACAGCATGGATGAGATGCCGCCGTTGTTAGAAAAGTTACCCTCTATTATTGTTATCGTTGATGAATTTGCCGATCTGATGATGGTGGTAGGTAAAAAAGTAGAAGAACTGATCGCTCGTTTGGCTCAAAAAGCTCGTGCGGCAGGTATTCACTTAATTCTTGCAACGCAGCGTCCTTCGGTTGATGTAATTACCGGTTTGATTAAAGCCAATATACCAACACGTGTGGCCTTTACTGTATCCACCAAAATCGATTCAAGAACGATTCTTGATCAAGGTGGAGCTGAGTCATTACTTGGTATGGGCGACATGCTTTACCTTGCTCCTGGTTCTAACCATACGGTTCGTGTACATGGTGCATTTGCCTCAGATGATGATGTTCATGCAGTGGTTAATGACTGGAAAGCTCGTGGTCGTCCAAATTACATTGAGGCGATTACCAAGAGTGAACAAGGTGCAGAATCCTTGCTACCAGGTGAGAAATCGGACAGTGAAGAAGAGCTTGATCAATTATTCGATCAAGTGGTTGAATTTGTAACGACCTCTCGCAGAGGTTCAGTATCTGGTGTTCAACGTCAGTTTAGAATTGGTTATAACCGTGCCGCTCGTATTGTTGAGCAACTAGAAGCTCACGGTATTGTTAGTACTCCGGGCCATAACGGTAACCGTGAAGTCATTGCTCCACCTCCTGTTGGCAGTGGCGATTAATCCTCTATTTTAGATAAGTGATAATTAATAATGAAAAAGTTTTTGATTTCTCTGTGTTTATTAAGTTCTGGTGTCTTTAGTGCGACAGTTTTAGCATCACCTCAAAGTGAGTTAACTGGGCGTTTAAATCAAAATGCAGGCTTTGAAGCTGACTTTACCCAAAAAGTAGTCAGTCCAGAAGGCGATGTATTGATGCAAGGCGAGGGGGATGTAAAAATATTACGTCCGAATTTATTTCGCTGGCATACACAGACACCTGATGAAAACCTATTAGTTACTGATGGACAAACGTTGTGGTATTACAATCCATTTGTTGAGCAGGTGACGCTGATGGGTTTAGATAAAGCAACGACACAAACGCCATTTGTTTTATTAACTCGTAATAAAACGTCTGATTGGGATAACTACTCAGTAGCTCAAAATGGTGATTCATTTACAGTGTCGCCTAAAGCTGATTCGGCAATTAAAAGTGAATTTATTGTGCGTATTCAAGCATCAGGTGAAGTGACTGGTTTCTCTGTTGTTGAGCAAGACGGTCAACGCAGTGATTTTAGCTTCTCAAAATTTGAAGCGAAAAAGCCAGCACAAAATAATTTTAGCTTTACGGTCCCTGCGGGTGTTGATATTGACGACCAACGTTAATAGACATCGAAGCAACTAAAAGGATAAACGTGAGTAATTTCAGTTTAGATTTTTCAGCAGGGGACGATTTTCGTCCCCTTGCTGCTAGAATGCGCCCTCAAAATATTGAGCAGTATATTGGTCAACAGCACTTATTGGGTGTTGGTAAACCGCTACGTCGTGCACTTGAGGCAGGTCAGATCCATTCAATGATTTTATGGGGACCGCCGGGAACGGGCAAAACAACATTAGCAGAAGTGGCAGCAAATTATGCCAATGCAGAAGTGGAGCGCGTATCAGCGGTAACGTCTGGCGTAAAAGATATTCGAGCGGCAATAGAGAAGGCCAAAGAAAATCAAACGACAGGCCGCAGAACGATTTTATTTGTAGACGAAGTACATCGTTTTAATAAAAGTCAGCAAGATGCTTTTTTGCCTCATATCGAAAATGGAACAATCACGTTTATTGGTGCGACAACGGAAAACCCGTCTTTTGAGCTAAATAATGCATTATTGTCACGTGCACGAGTATACAAGCTTAAATCATTAGAAAAGCAAGATATCGTACAAGTGATTGATCAAGCTCTTTTGGATAAAGATCGTGGATTAAATGATGAACACTTCATTCTGCCAGATGAGGTTAAACTGCAATTGGCCGATTTAGTGTCGGGTGATGCGCGCATGTCATTAAACTACCTTGAGCTTTTGCATGACATGGCAGAAGAAAACCACGAAGGAAAAAAAGTGGTGGATTTACCTTTATTGGCCGAAGTTGCGGGTGAAAAACTGGCACGTTTCGATAATAAAGGGGACATGTGGTACGACTTAATCTCAGCTGTGCATAAGTCAATCCGTGGTTCAAATCCAGATGCCGCACTGTATTGGACTGCGCGTATTATCGCCGCGGGTGGTGATCCTTTGTATGTTGCGCGTCGTTTACTCGCAATCGCCTCAGAAGATATTGGTAATGCTGATCCTCGTGCGATGGAAATTGCGATGAATGCGTGGGATTGTTTTACGCGAATTGGTCCGGCAGAAGGGGAAAGAGCAATTGCACAAGCGGTTGTCTATTTAGCGTGTGCACCAAAAAGTAATGCGGTTTATACGGCATGGAAACAAGCACAAATGGATGCGATTAACTCGCCAGATTATGATGTGCCCAATCACTTACGTAACGCACCAACCTCATTAATGAAAGATATGGGGTACGGTGCTGACTATCGTTATGCGCATGACGAACCAAACGCTTATGCCTCTGGTGAAAATTATTTTCCGCCTGAAATGCAGGATCGTAAGTACTACTTTCCAACAAAACGTGGTCTAGAAACCAAAATTAGCGAAAAGCTAGAGTATTTAGCTAAATTAGATCAAAACAGTACCTTAAAACGCTACCAATAAAAGATCATTTTCGGTATCTTATTCAAATCGCAATTTAGAATTAGAAATTGCACAAAATTTTATTATTAAGTGAGTTCGTTTACTTTGAACCCACAATGACCATAAGGCATAGGATTACAAATGCTTGATTCAAAATTACTTCGTACAGAGCTGGATGAAACAGCAGAGAAACTGGCACGTCGTGGCTTTAAGCTAGACGTAGAGACACTTCGCAACCTTGAAGAACAACGTAAGTCCCTTCAAGTTAAAACTGAAGAGCTTCAAGCGCAGCGTAATTCCCGTTCGAAGTCCATTGGTCAAGCAAAAGCGAAGGGCGATCACGAAGAAGCTGATCGCATCATGGCTGACGTTGCAAACCTAGGCTCTGAATTAGATGAAGCAAAAGTAGCACTTACTGAACTTCAGCAACAAATTGAAACAATCGCATCCTCAGTACCTAACCTGCCTGATGAATCTGTACCTTATGGTAAAGATGAAGAAGAAAATGTAGAAGTATTACGTTGGGGTACACCGCTAACGTACGACTTTGAAGTGAAAGACCATGTAGCTCTTGGCGAGCTTGCTGATGGTCTTGACTTTGCAAGCGCAGTTAAAATCTCAGGCTCTCGTTTCATTGTAATGAAAGGCCAGTTTGCGCGTTTACACCGTGCTTTATCGCAGTTTATGCTTGATCTTCACACGGAAGAACACGGCTACATGGAAATGTACGTTCCATACTTAGTTAACCACGACAGCCTATATGGAACGGGTCAGCTACCTAAGTTTAGTGAAGACCTATTCCATACAAGCCCGCTAACAGAGCAAGTAAGTGACGTACCTCTTAAGATGCTATCACTTATTCCTACAGCGGAAGTACCAGTAACAAACATGGTGCGCGACACAATTACTGAAGAAGCTGATCTTCCACTGAAAATGACGGCACATACACCGTGTTTCCGTTCTGAAGCAGGTTCTTACGGTCGTGATACTCGTGGTCTTATTCGTATGCACCAATTCGACAAAGTTGAATTAGTTCAAATTACGAAACCAGAAGATTCAATGGCCGCGCTTGAAGAACTAACAGGTCATGCTGAGAAAGTACTTCAACTTCTTGAACTTCCTTACCGTAAAGTGATTCTTTGTACGGGTGATATGGGCTTCGGCTCTCGTAAAACTTACGACTTAGAAGTATGGGTTCCAGCACAAGAAACATACCGTGAGATCTCATCTTGTTCAAACATGTGGGATTTCCAAGCGCGTCGTATGCAAGCGCGTTTCCGTCGTCAAGGCGAGAAGAAACCAGAATTGGTTCATACACTAAACGGTTCAGGTCTTGCTGTCGGTCGTACAATGGTTGCGATTTTAGAGAACTTCCAACAAGCTGATGGCAAAATTGCAATCCCTGAAGTACTGCGTAAGTACATGAATGGTGTTGAGTTCATCGGTTAATCTGTTCTATAACATAGACTAGATAAACACTAAAAAGCCGCTTTATGTTAAGTCATAAAGCGGCTTTTGTTTGTTTGCGGTTTAAATTATTTAAGTAGTGCTTGGTTCAACCACTGATCAAATTGGCCTTTTGGCAATGCACCATTGATCATATCTACACGTTGACCATTTTTAAAAACCATAATTGTCGGGATAGAACGGATCTGATATTGAGCGCCGATTTGTTGTTGAGCTTCTGTATTTACTTTCACACAACGAACTTGACCATTACGCTCGGCCGCAACATCTTCAAATACAGGAGAGAAACCCACGCACGGATTACACCACGGGGCCCAGAAGTCGATAACAACAGGTTTATCACTATTCATTAAAGCGGCAAGATTATCAGACGTTCCCTCTACTGGCTTTCCATCTAATAGTTGTTCTTTACAACGACCACACGTAGCTGTGTCATTAATACGTTCAATAGGAAGGCGGTTTAATCCATTGCACGATGGGCATCGAGATTGAAATTGAGACATAGTATTCCTTTATTATTTTCTGCCATAAGCAGTTTGTGAGCATAAAGAAATAATGGGGATTGATGATATGAAACTCAATAAAAAAGGAGCAAATAGCTCCTTTTATAATAATTTTCATGTGGTGATTATGAATTAATCACGTTTCCATAGCATATGGCAGAATTTATGTTCTGGATCTCGGCTTACTAACATACGTGCAAATACATCATCTAATACGTCAGATTCTTCGTTGACTAAACCGATAAGAACCTCAGCGTATACTTCGCCATCGACTTCAAAACCAACATGTTCAGCCCAGTCATCACGAGTATCAATAACTTCAGCAGCGCCGCGGTCATCAAATTGTAGTGTGAAAAGAGCAACGTCAGCAGGTTCAAGATTATCTTGAGCCATCTCTAAGAAAATATCGTAAGCGACTTCAATTACATCATCGTAGCTAATTAGTTCAGTAGTCATGGTGGTTACCTTTAAAAAATACGCTTTAAATTACCATGAATACAGATAAGAACGCTAGTTACTTAAATAATTCCCGCAAGCAAACGTTTGCTTGTCGTTGGTATTAATATCAGGTATTGCGAGGGCGTTAAGCAAGGGCTAAACTCCCGCACTTATTCCATTAGCCAGTTGAATGATTATTTTATGAAATTTCCAGGTCAGCGTAAATCCAAGCATTATTTCCCTGTTCACGCTCGTGATCCATTAGTTAGCCAAGCTCAAGAAACCAAAAAAATGTCGCGTACGCACATTGTTGGTATTGATCAAACGTTAGTGGATATTGAAGCTAGAATTGATGATGCTTTTATTGAAAAGTATGGCTTGAGTAAAGGACACTCACTGGTTATCGATAATGATAAAGCGGAAATGCTTTATAACGAACTTAAAGATAACAACATGATCACCAATGAATTCGCTGGTGGCACGATTGGTAATACACTACACAATTACTCAGTATTGGCTGATGATAAGTCAGTGTTACTCGGTGTAATGAGTGAAGACATTCACATTGGTAGCTATTCATACCGTTACCTATGTAATACGTCTAGCCGAATGGATTTAAATTACCTTCAACCTGTTCCTGGTGCGATTGGTCGTTGTTTTGCGCTTATTAGCCAAGACGGTGAGCGTACGTTTGCGATCAGCGAAGGTGATATGAATCAACTTCGAGCAGAAAGTATTCCAGAGAAAATATTTAAAAATGCATCAGCATTAGTTTTGACTGCGTACTTAGTTCGTTGTAAAGAGGGTGATCCAATGCCTGAAGCAACCATGAAAGCAATTGAGTACGCGAAAAAACATGATGTGCCAGTGGTATTAACCATGGGTACGAAGTTTGTAGTTCAAGACGACCCACAATATTGGCGTGATTTCCTAAGAGATCATGTCTCAGTTGTTGCTATGAACGAAGAAGAAGGCGAGGCACTGACTGGTGCTTCTGATCCACTAGAAGCCGCAGATAAAGCGCTTGAATGGGTTGATCTTGTTTTATGTACGGCAGGTCCGGTTGGACTATACATGGCCGGTTACACAGAAGAATCAGCGAAACGTGAAACATCGTTGCCATTACTTCCAGGAACAATCGCTGAATTTAATCAATATGAATTCAGTCGTCCAGCAGTTAAAGCAAGTTGTGAGCAGCCGACAAAAGTATATTCTCATATTTCACCGTACATGGGTGGCCCTGAGAAAATCAAAAATACGAATGGCGCGGGTGATGGTGCTTTGTCTGCATTGTTACATGATATGGCTGCAAATCATTACCATCGTAATAATGTGCCGAACTCAAGTAAGCATCAACATTCTTACTTAACGTACTCTTCATTATCTCAAGTATGTAAGTATTCAAACCGTGTAAGTTTTGAAGTATTAGCACAGCATTCACCACGTTTATCTCGTGGTTTGCCTGAGCGTGAAGATTCATTAGAAGAGTCGTACTGGGAAAGATAATTTTTGCGGGTGCTTATTATAAAAAATAGCGAAGCTAAAAATAGATGATATAAAAAACGGAAGCCTAAGTGCTTCCGTTTTTGTTTTTAGAATCTAAATAATTAAGCTGTGATTGTTGTACTTAATACAAATGACTCATTAGGTTGAATGACTTTAGCAACGTCAAGACTTGTCGCATGATAAGTGGATTCAACACACACCATGGTTTGATAGCCATCGTTATTCATATCACCCATAGATTCAGCGCCTTCAATCCAAGGATTCCAGATAACAGCTGCATTATGACCTGCATTAGTGATAGATAAGACACGTTGTGTATCTGATACTGTAATTGTCTCTTGTGGTTGGGTATAGACACGATCAACGGCACTATTAATGCGTAGTGTATCTCCACCATTACTTATTTTTCCGTCTTGCAAACCATCAATGTAGCTTTCACCCATACCAGTAATCGTTGTTGAGGCAATATCAGCAACATTAAGGTAAGTGTGCAGTGCCCCTGAGCAGTTCCAGGCTTTATCATCGGTATTCTTAGCATCAAGAGTAATCGTTAACTCATCACTAATTTCTACGGTTAAGCGTGCTTCAAATTCAAAAGGCCAAATTGCCTTTGTTTCATTTGAGGCTTGTAAACCAAGAACCACAATAACCCCTTTCTCATTTTCACGATGTTCGATTAATGACCAAGCACTGTTACGAGCAAAACCATGTGCCGGGTTTGCAATACGACCAAACCAAGGCCAGCAAACAGGAACACCGCCACGAATTGCTTTGTCAGGGTTGAAAATGGCGTCTTTGCTCATCCAAATAAAGTCGTTTTGACCTTTTGGTGTGAAAGATAAAACATGCCCCCCGTGTAAGGAAATAGCCGCTTCTACTTTCTCGTGAAGTACGCGGACGATCTTAACGTCATCAAGCTGAGCAATGGTAACGTTATCAGATAAGACGCTGATGGTTGGAAGATGAGTAAGATTCATAGGTAACTCCTAAAATGATAAATATATATTCTTTTTCAGGTGGCCTTAGTGGTATTGGAAAAGGAATAGATACTCGACTGCAAATAACAGATACAAAAAAGGCGACAATTAAGTCGCCTTTTATTCTTAAAAGATAACAAAACCTTTTAAGTTAGCTTTCAAAGAAAGTCTAAACTAATGCTTACTTAGAAACGTGAGCGATTAGGTCAAGAACTTTGTTTGAGTAACCGATTTCGTTGTCGTACCAAGATACAAGCTTAACGAATTTGTCAGTTAGAGCAACACCAGCAGCAGCATCAAATACTGAAGTTTGTGTTTCGCCGATGAAGTCTTGAGAAACAACAGCTTCTTCTGTGTAACCTAGAACGCCAGCGTATTCGTTTTCAGAAGCACGCTTCATTTCAGCACAGATTTCTTCGTAAGTTGCAGCAGTTTTTAGGTTAACTGTAAGGTCAACAACAGAAACGTTTGCAGTTGGTACGCGGAAAGCCATACCAGTTAGAAGGCCGTCAAGCTCAGGAATTACTTTACCTACTGCTTTAGCTGCACCAGTTGAAGATGGGATGATGTTTTGAGAAGCACCACGGCCACCACGCCAATCTTTCGCAGAAGGACCATCTACAGTTTTTTGAGTTGCTGTAGTTGCGTGAACTGTAGTCATAAGACCAGATTCAATGCCCCACTTGTCGTTAAGTACTTTAGCGATAGGTGCAAGACAGTTAGTAGTACAAGAAGCGTTAGAAACGATATCTTGACCAGCGTAATCTGCAGCGTTAACGCCCATAACGAACATTGGTACGTCACCAGAAGGGCCAGTAAGAACTACTTTCTTAGCGCCAGCTGTGATGTGTTTACGAGCAGTTTCGTCAGTAAGGAAAAGACCAGTAGCTTCAGCAACAACGTCAACGTTGATTGCATCCCACTTAAGTTCTTCTGGGTTACGTTCAGCAGTTACACGTACTGTGTTACCGTTAACTACTAGGTTACCGTCTACTACTTCAACTGTACCGTTAAAACGACCATGAGTTGAGTCGTACTTAAGCATGTAAGCCATGTATTCAACGTCGATAAGATCGTTAATACCAACAACTTCGATGTCGTTGCGCTCTACAGATGCACGGAAAACAAAACGTCCAATACGGCCAAAACCGTTAATACCTACTTTGATAGTCATTATATGTTGCTCCACAACTTAAATTTGATTTTCAGGTTTAAAGTAACTGGTAGTAAAATTACAAAATCCTGAGCCAACCTGCAAGCGAAAATGCCATTTATATTGTTTAAAATCAAGAAAACCATCATATTCTGTTAACATAAAGAAAAAATCTTACGTAACTTATAGAAAAGCTGGTTATTTAGCGACCTTAATTACATGTTATGAAAAAAAGCTACATAACTATTAATGTCATTTTGCACGGCTGCTGTAAAATTACTTCAGCAAATTATGTGCTACAAAGGTGATTGTTAGCAAGGTTTAATTTAAATAAGTCTTAAGGGGTAGTCATTCAGATGGATAAATCAAAACCATTTTTAGAACTTACAGAAGTTGATTGGCAAAGTCAGTTAACTCAAGATGAGTTTAATATTTGTCGTAAACAAGGAACAGAAGCTCCTTTTTCGGGTATGTTATTACATAATAAAGCAACAGGATCTTATGCTTGTACATGCTGTCAAACTGTTTTATTTTCCTCTAAAAATAAATACGATTCAGGATGTGGTTGGCCAAGCTTTGACGCACCAATTAATGACCAAGTGATCAGCTATATTAAAGATATGAGCCATGGGATGGAAAGAATAGAAATTAGATGTCGAACTTGTGATAGCCACTTAGGACATGTATTTAATGATGGACCTAAAACAACAGGAGAACGTTTCTGTGTTAATTCGGTATCATTAAATTTTGATGAAAGTCAGTGGTAGAGTAGGGGGAGATAGACCGTTATTTCTATTAATAAAAACAAAGGAGCAGGTTCGCTCCTTTTGTTCTTTATCTGTTTTTTGTTTTTAACATCACATAGTTTTTAACATCACATAGTTTATAACGTTGTACTAGGTAATGTAGCGATAGGTAGTAGTGAGGATGCAAAGGTTTGTGTTTCTATGCTCTCTTGAATCGTGTCACTGATTTTGCTTAACCTTTCTTTTTCTTCGTCTGTAAATTGGTACAACAGGTCAAGTTGTTTTTCTGAAGCAACTTGTAACTCAAATCCTTTGCCGACTAACGCCCAAATGTAAGCATATTCTTTGTTGCCTTCTTTATGATTAAGGCTGGCTAGTGATTCGATCACAACAGCATGGATTCCATTTTTGTAATCTTGTTCAGTAAGGATCTCTAATGAATGATTAAGGATCAGGATGGTTTTATTACCATCTCGCTGGGTATAAAAAGTGGCTAGTGCGTATTGAAGTTCGGTAGATTCGAGTTCTTTTGTCCCTTCTAATTGTAAAAATTCACGTAATGCCGTTTTGTCTCCGCTTACCCAGCGATAAAAAAGAACTTTAGGCTCTTTGGAATCTTGAAGCTCTAACGATAATGCATCAATAGCATCGTAAGTATGTAGTAATGCTTCACTGCGTTTAGATTTAACTTCCTTTGCTGTGATGGGCTCTATTTGTGCGGCAGAGGTTAAACAGACTTGGTATTCATGAGTTGCTTTAATTGTGTTTAATTTATCTAAATCACTATTACTTTTTAAGGAATCAAATCGACTAAGGATCAGTGTGTCACGCTGAGTGCGGCATTGACCATCTTGCATATTTAATTGATTACATTGTAAACCGGTATGATCTTTACACAACTGTTCGCTTGTTGGTTTTTCTCCAAAACATGCTGATAGTAAAAGCGTACTCAGAGTAAGCAAAGAAAGTCGTTTAATAGTTAAAAACATGATGATCCTATAGATAGAAAAAAGGAAACGTGATCCATTACACCTATTTATCGGCATATTGTTGACTAACATTAATGAAAAGATATCGTTTAGTAGTCGTTAGTATATAAAGAGAGGGAATAATGAATATTAATAAATTACTAGAATCAATGACAGCAGATGTCTTCAAAAACTTACAATATGCTGTTGAGACAGGGAAGTGGCATAACGGCACGCCACTATCAACAGAGCAACGAAGTACTTGCATGCAAGCAATGATGCTATATCAATCAAAACATAATAAAGAGGCCCAGCATATGACAGTGGCTGAAGGCGGAGAGATTAGTTTTAAATCAAAAGCTGAGTTAAAGAAACAGTTTGCTCAAGGGCAAGAAGATATTATTCGTGTAAATATTTAATCTGACTGATTTTCTCTTTTTTGCTTAATATCTCAGCAATAAGAATTATAATGCAACATTGGTCCCAAAAAAAATCTATAAAACTGTCGATAAGGGGTAATTGAAGTAAATTATCGATAGTTTAATAAATTAAAGAAAACAGACTAATGAGAAAAACGAAAGGACAAGTCCTAACTAAATTTGCGGCATTCGCAGCCGTATTCGTATTACTTGCTGTTATTGCAGCACCAAAATTTTTAGAGGCTGACTCTTTGACTCATATGTCTCAAGGATCATTAACGCTTTACTCTGAATAACCCACGTTAATAAAGAACTCCAGCTTTAGTTTGAATACATCAAATTAACGCTGTTTTGGTTTTACTATCCTCGCATGTGGCTCTGGTAATTTACTTCCACAGTGCTTGCAATGCATCGAATCTGTTTCATGGCCTCCTTTTACACAATTCGGACAACGTACTAAATCTCGATGAGTGTTCATTTCTTGATTTAACTCGGCCGTAATAATACCTGTTGGTACTGCTAAAATAGAATAACCGAGTAACATCGTTAATGATGCAACTGCTTTCCCCAGTGCTGTATGAGGCACTAGATCCCCATAACCTACCGTCGTTATCGTAACAATTGCCCAATAAATACTTTGCGGAATACTGGTAAACCCATTGTCTGGCCCCTCAATTACAAACATCAAAGAACCAAAAACAGTCACTAAAATAGCAACCGTACTAAAGAAAATAAGTATCTTTCTTTTTGCCATTAATAATGATCGCAAAAGAATATTAGAATCTTGTAGGTAGCGTACTAGTTTTAGGACTCTAAAAATCCTCATCACACGAAGTAGTCGAATAATAGCGATGTAACTTGCGCTCGGGAAAAACAGCGCTAAGTAAGTTGGTAGAATCGCTAATAAATCAATTACACCATAAAAACTTCTAGCGTATGAACTTGGCCTTGGGGAGCAATAGAGCCTCAAAAGGTACTCAAGGGTAAAGATGGCTGTAAAAACATACTCTAGGACCCACAATACTTCACCATAAGTCGCTTTTACTGAACTGATTGAATCCAATACTAATGTTGCTTGAGAGGTAAGGATTAATATGATCAATGCGATATCAAATCGTTTCCCTCCTTTAGTATGTGTACCAAATATGGTGGTATACAAATAATGCTTTATTCGCTTTGTTTTCATAATGCTGTCTATATTTCCTACTTATCACTGTGGATAAGAATAATAAAAAAGTGCAGTACTCTCCACTACAACTTTACTAGCTGGCACTCTGTATGAGTGATTAATTGTGAGATATTCATAACAAAGTGATCTAGAGCAAGTTATTTTAATGATAAAAGATATGAATTTTATTTTAGTTATACTACTCTTTAGTGGCACGCGGTTTTCACCACAATTTGTCATTTTTTGCCGTGTTTATGTAAGTTTATTACAACTTTTATTTTTTATATTGAGAGTTTTGTCATTAGTTTGCTTTTTGAAGTATGTCAAAATCAAGTATAACCATGTGATCTAAATCATATTTATAATGAGATGCTCGTTAGGTGTAAGCCGAAAGTGGTAAATAAATTATCATAACTGATCTGAATCAATACTTTTCAAATTGTGAAAGAATATAATCAATTTTGAAAGCAATTTACTAAGAAAGTAAAGCAAGGTAACCAAGAGAAATGGTTAAGCTGAACTGCAAAGAAGGATGAAAAAGCAGAGTCCTTACTAAATAGTTTTTTAATGAATTTTATAGTTTTTATTTTTAGGAGAAACAATATGCCTGTAACTAATTTAGCTGAACTTGATGCTCTAGTAGCACGTGTTAAAGCGGCGCAACAAGAATTTGCAAGCTTTTCACAAGAGCAAGTTGATACAATATTTCGTGCTGCGTCTCTAGCTGCTTCAACGGCTCGTATCGAGCTTGCAAAAATGGCAGCAGAAGAGTCTGGCATGGGTATCATGGAAGACAAAGTAATCAAAAACCATTTTGCTTCTGAGTTCATTTACAATAAATACAAAGACGAGCTAACGTGTGGCATCATCGATCGTAACGATGAAGGCGGCACGATTACTATTGCTGAACCTCTAGGTATTGTTTGTGCAATCGTTCCAACGACAAACCCTACTTCTACAGCAATCTTTAAAGCACTAATCTGTCTTAAAACACGTAACGGCTGTATCTTCTCGCCGCACCCACGCGCTAAAAATGCAACTAACTACGCAGCTAAAGTCGTATTAGAAGCTGCAATTAAAGCTGGCGCACCAAAAGACATCATTGGTTGGATTGACCAACCATCTGTTGAGCTATCAAACGCACTAATGAAACATGATAACATCAACATGATCCTTGCTACTGGTGGTCCAGGCATGGTGAAAGCGGCTTATTCATCAGGTAAACCAGCAATCGGTGTTGGTGCGGGTAATACGCCTGTAGTTATCGATGAAACTGCTGATATCAAACGTGCTGTTTCTTCTATCTTAATGTCTAAAACATTCGATAACGGTGTTATTTGTGCTTCTGAACAAGCTGCAATTGTTGTTGAGTCAATCTACGACGAAGTTAAAGCTCGTTTCGCTAAATACGGCGCTGTTATCCTAAGCAAAGAAGACGCAAATAAAGTACGTAAAGTACTACTTATTGATGGCGCACTTAACGCTAACATCGTTGGCCAACCAGCATACAAAATCGCTGAGCTAGCAAATGTTAAAGTACCTACTTCTACTAAAATTCTTATCGGTGAAGGCTTAGAAGCTTCATGGGATGACGAATTTGCTCATGAAAAACTATCTCCTACATTAGGTTTATTCAAAGCGAAAGACTTTGAAGATGCTGTGCGTCAAGCAGGTATCGTATTAGATATAGGCGGTGTTGGTCATACGTCAGTACTTTACACAGACCAAGATAACAACGAAGAGCGTATTGCGTACTTCGGTGACAAAATGAAAACAGCTCGTATTCTTGTAAACACGCCAGCATCTCAAGGTGGTATTGGTGACCTTTACAACTTCGAATTGGCTCCTTCATTAACACTAGGTTGTGGTTCTTGGGGTGGTAACGCTATCTCTGAAAACGTAGGTCCTAAGCACCTTATCAACAAGAAAATTGTAGCTAAGCGAGCAGAAAATATGTTGTGGCATAAACTACCAAAATCTATCTACTTCCGTCGCGGCTGTTTGCCAATCGCAATGAGCGATCTTGAAGGTAAAAAACGTGCACTAATCGTTACTGACCGTTTCTTATTCAACAACGGTTACATCGATGACCTACGCTCAATCTTAAAAGAGAAAGGCATGGAAGTTGAAGTGTTCCATGAAGTAGAAGCGGATCCAACATTAGCAGTAGTTAAAGCGGGTGCAGAAGCATGTGCAAGCTACCAACCTGATGTTATCTTAGCGGTTGGTGGTGGTTCACCAATGGATGCTGCGAAAATCATGTGGGTGATGTACGAACATCCAGAAACTGATTTCGAAGACTTATCTATGCGCTTTATGGATATCCGTAAACGTATTTACAAGTTCCCTAAAATGGGCCAAAAAGCTGAGCTAGTATGTATTACAACTACTTCAGGTACTGGTTCTGAAGTTACACCATTCGCTGTTGTAACCGATGAAAAAACAGGTCAAAAATACCCATTAGCAGATTACGAACTAACACCAAATATGGCAGTTGTTGATGCTAACCTTGTAATGGATATGCCTAAGTCTTTATGTGCATTCGGTGGTTACGATGCAGTAACGCACGCATTAGAAGCTTATGTTTCTGTTCTTGCAAACGAATACTCAGATGGTCACGCTCTGCAATCACTTAAGATGCTTAAAGAGTACTTACCAAGCTCTTACGCTAACGGTAAGAAAGATCCAATCGCACGTGAGAAAGTTCACAATGCAGCAACTATCGCTGGTATGTCTTTTGCGCAGTCTTTCCTAGGTGTGTGTCACTCAATGGCGCATAAATTAGGCGCTGAATTCCACATTCCACACGGTCTTGCGAATGCGTTATTAATCTCGAATACTGTTCGTTTTAATGCGACTAACAACCCAACTAAACAAGCTGCATTCTCTCAGTACGACCGTCCTAAAGCACGTGCTCGTTACGCTGAAATTGCAGAGCATTTAGGTTACCGTGATGGTAATACTGAAACGAAAGTTAATGCGTTACTTAACTGGTTAGAAGAGCTTAAAATTGCATTGGATATCCCACTGTCAATTCAAGCCGCTGGCGTTAACGAAGCTGAATTTATGGCTAAAGTAGACAAATTAGCTGAAGATGCATTTGATGACCAATGTACTGGTGCTAACCCACGTTACCCATTGATCAAAGAGCTTAAAGAAGTATTAATAGCTTCTTACTACGGTACGGCTTACGCTGACGTAATGGACGCACCAGAAGTGAAAGAAGAAGTAAAAGCGAAAAAAGCAAAGAAATAATTCGATGCTAAATAAGCTAAAATGTTTTCATTAATAATTTGAAGATATTGAAATGAAAAAAACCACCTTATGAATAAGGTGGTTTTTTTATGCCAGTTACTTTTGGTTTTTATTCTTGTTATACCAAGGAGGCATTAACTTTCTAAGCGGTTGCTTCGATAATGCGGCCATTAAAATAGTCATTTTGTAGAATGTATTCTGTATTTTTGAGCAACTCTTGATTGATTAAGTTGATGTTTGGTTCTGAATACTCATTAGAAAGGCGCGGAGTAACCCCGCCGACTCGAATTTTAAATGGATTCAATTCTTTAGCCCAACTTTTTGTTAGTCCGGCAAGCAGAGCTGTAGAGTTTTCTAAGTATTGCTGCTCTGAAGAATATTTATGATGCCCTAAGTTTATGATTACGCCTTCTTTACGATGATGTCTCATGTTTTTAGCAGCGTATTGTCCATAAGTAAATAAGGTAGCGGCTAATTCCGTTAATTGAAATGGGCACTCTTTATTGTATGGTGTCAGTAAGCTTGGTAACGCAACATCAGTATAATTGTTAATTAATACATCAATGCCAGCGCTAAATTCTTCGTCAATACTATGGAATAAGCGGTGAATGCTCTCTAGAGATTGGTCTTTTAGTGGAAAACTGATGATATTCGAACTGACTTGACGACATAAACGATGAGTATCAGCAAGATCATCATGATTTGAATCAGCAATAATCAGATATGCACCCAATGAGGCAAAATGGTAGGCAACAGAACGACCCATAAAATTCCCAGCGGATGTGATTAGAATGGTTGAGTGTTCAATTTGCATAACATTCCTTCCCTAACGCATTTTATTATTAGTGTCATAAAGTGCTTTAATCATGGGATAGAAATAGGGTATCTGCTGTGAGCTTTGTTGGAAATAGGGATTAAATCGAATTCAATATTTGTATTTATGAACTAACTCACATAATAGATTTATATTAATGAGAGTTGTGGGCAGGAAAGAGAGGTAGGTTAAAAAATAGGCTACAAATCGTAAATGTTAAACGTAAAGGTTCATTTCTGAATGACCTTTAGCAGTTACTAGTTCGTTATATAGATCTTGAGGAATAGCGTTAAAGATCTCATTACCTGATTCTAATTGACGGCGTTGGTGCCCTGAAAGGTTGTGGTAAACATCTTCTGGTAAATTACAAGTACCTTGTGGCATATAAGCCATAGCATCAGGAGCTAAGCCGTATTGCAGTTTAGCACTTGCTAAGCCACCATTATGAAATTGGTTTGCTTGAGAAGCGGCGCGAGAGTAACTTTCTTCATTGCTACGTAGAATTTGGGCATCAGCTAATTGGAAGCGTTTGCGAAGTAGCTCTTCAGTTACTTTTTTCTCATCTACTTTTTCAACGGGTGTATTTTCACGTAAGTCATTAGAGAGTAAAGACATCATTAAAGCAAAATCTGCACGGCGACCTGCTTCCATAGCATGGTTTAGGTTTGAACCGTATTGAATTTCACTGATTAACTCTGCTTTATCTAAAGTATGTACTTTCATGAATCAATTCCTCTTAATGATAAATACTTATCGGAACAGAATTGAAAAACTTTAGCTTTTTTAGGAAATTAATTGCCGTTTTTTGTAATTACTTTCTAATGTAAGGCAAAGCGTTACCGCAAATTAAGGAAATAAAAAAAGGCCAGTATAAATACCGACCTTTTTGCTTTGATATTAACCGTTATAGACGCGGTTAATTAAATCATAGGATTATTTAGCTAGGTTTTCTTCTACGAAAGACCAGTTTACTAGAGACCAGAACGCACCCATGTAGTCAGGACGTACGTTACGGAAATCGATGTAATAAGCGTGTTCCCATAAATCGACAGTAAGAAGCGGTGTAACGCCTTCGTCTGTTAGAGGAGTCGCTGCGTTAGATGTATTAACGATAGCTAGAGAACCGTCAGCGTTTTTAACAAGCCAAGTCCAAGAAGAACCGAAGTTGTTGATTGCTGAATCTGTAAATTTAGCTTTGAATTCTTCGAAAGAACCAAATGCAGTGTCGATAGCAGCAGCTACTGCACCAGTTGGTTGGCCGCCAGCGTTTGGAGCTAGGCAGTTCCAGTAGAACGTGTGGTTCCAGATTTGTGCTGCGTTATTGAAAACACCACCAGTAGAAGTTTTGATGATTTCTTCTAACGTTTTGCCTTCAAATTCTGTACCTGGGATAAGACCGTTAAGCTTAACCACATAAGTATTGTGATGTTTGCCGTGGTGGTAATCTAAAGTCTCAGCTGAGATGTGTGGTTCTAATGCGTCTTTTGCGAACGGTAGAGCTGGTAATTCAAATGACATTGCTCATGTCTCCATTTTATAAGAGGTCTACGCCTCACTAAATTCCAAAAATATGCGCTCAATTGAGTGTATAAATTATTCTGACTTCGATTTGATTCTAGCAAGTTTTGATTTTATTAAAAGAAAAAGTGGTGAATTTTCAATAAATAATACTCTTACAAATATTAGGTATTTTTTTCTGGGAGCATAACAAGTAGAATGAATACAACTTAGTGTCGACCCATTAGAGGATACAATGGAAACTATCGATAAGATCAAGCAACAAATTGCTGAAAATCACATCATTTTATATATGAAAGGCTCTCCTAAGCTTCCAAGCTGTGGATTTTCATCTCAAGCATCTCAAGCGCTAATGAACTGCGGCGAGAAATTTGCTTATGTAGATATCCTACAAAATCCAGACATTCGTGCTGAACTTCCAGCATACGCACAATGGCCTACCTTCCCACAACTTTGGGTTGAAGGTGAGTTAATTGGCGGTTGTGACATCATTCTTGAAATGTTCCAAAAGGGCGAATTAAAGCCTCTAGTTCAAGAAGCTGCACAACGTAATGCACCTGAAGCTGAGTAAGAATTAAAACATTCATACTTTATTTATGATTTGTTTAATTAAAAAGCCACGTATTTTTGATAATACGTGGCTTTTTTAATAACTATAGACTTAATAACAACGCCAAGAATGAATAGAACAACTACTTATCCGGATTGGTATCATTAAATTAAAATTATGCAGATGCTTTTTCTTTTTCAAAAGCAAGTGTTTGTAGCTTAGCTAACATTGTCTTACCTTCTTTTATTTTACTCAACCACTTCTCTTCAATGGCTTCTTTTTCATCATCTAATTTCATTTCACAATAGACTAAATACACAATATAAGCAGTTTCATAGTCAGTAATATCAGAAAATTCTATATCTGATATTAAGCGATTCGCTTCGCCATATCGATTCATTTTTAATTGCCATAAGGCGGATAATGCTCGTTGGGCTGAAGTACAAGGTATGCCTCGTAAACGCCCTTTCAGTTTTACACTAACACGCTGCCATGAACTTTCAGGTGACCAATCTTGAAGAGTCTCTTCTGACGCTAAGAATAAATCCCCCCATGCAGCCATTGCTCGTTTACCTGCGCTATCAAATGCTGAATTTGGCAATAAGTAGGCGTATTTTGTTAGCAAATCAAACGCATCATAGCGCTCGCCTTTTGCTAATAAAGACCAAACTAAATGGCTAAAACGTAAATAAGAATAGGGCGCTAATTCAAACCCTTTTTTCCAATAGCGGATCGCAATAGATAAATTATTACGATAAAATGCGATTTGAGCTTTTAGGTCTAATAAGTGAAGATTGTTGGTTTCATTCTGTGGAAGCAACGCATCAATGACTTGATTGGCTGCGTCCCAATTTTGTTGTGTGATATAAATTTCGGCTTGTTGTATTTCAACGTCGACCGATTCTTTAATAATAGACAATAGCGCTTTATTCACACTTAATGCTTCGGTTAATCGATTTACTTTTATTAACCGGGAAGTCAGCTTTAACATCGAATCTTTAAGGATTACTTTATTTGGGGCTTTAAAGATAAGAGGTTTTACACCAGCAAGTCCATCTTTGGTATACGCTGAGATCATTGCTACAGCGAATTGACGCTTGATTAAATCATGATTAATAACCTTAATGATTTCTTCTGGGCGGATCGGCTTTTGTATGTACTTTTCTGGTTTGTAATCACTGTAGGCTAATTCAATTTGTGGATCTTCATTACCAGTGATGATGTAAACAAGGGTGTTATCGTTGATCAATTTTAGTAGACGCAATTGTTCCAACATTTGAAGACCTGTGCTGCCGTGCCCCAGATTATGATCAACAAAAAGAACATCAAATTTGTGTTGTTTAAAGGCACCAACAGCTGCACCAGCGGTAGGGCAACAAACTACATTGTTAGTTGGAACCCCTATACGGCTGAGCAATGCTCTAATAGCATTTTGAATGACAGTGCTGTCGTCAATGATGAGAAATGAGGAAAGCTTAATTAATTTCATGTTAATAATAGGTGATGACTAGACAGCGGCAGAGTATAGCAAGTGTTTTGATGAAATATAGATAAAACGAACTGTTGAAGAAAAAAATATTTGTTCTTAATATAAAAAACGACAGATTAACTGCCGCTTTTCATATATAAATTAACTGAATTATCAATGTAATAAATTGGTTAATTAGCTAGTTATAGAACCATCGCCGCAATCCAACCAAAAGCAATCAATGGAAGGTTGTAGTGTAGGAATGTAGGAACAACAGTTTCCCATACGTGTTCATGTTGACCATCTGCATTCAGGCCAGATGTTGGCCCCAATGTTGAATCAGAGGCTGGTGAACCTGCATCACCTAATGCAGCAGCAGTACCGACTAAGGCAATGGTAGCCATCGGTGAGAAGCCAAATGCAACGGCAAGTGGGACATAAATAGTGGCAATGATTGGGATGGTTGAAAAGGATGAACCGATGCCCATTGTTACTAATAAGCCGACAATGAGCATTAATAGCGCAGCAAGAGGCTTGTTATCACCGATAGAGGTTGATAATGAATCAACGAGTATCTCAACACCGCCAGTCGCTTTCATTACTGCGGCAAAACCTGCGGCTGAAATCATAATAAAGCCGATCATTGCCATCATATGGACGCCACGAGTAAAGACATCTTGAGTTTCTTTCCACGCAATAACGCCGCCAAAAGTAAACACCATAAAACCTGCTAACGCACCAACAATCATTGAGCCTGTTGCCAATTGAACGGAAAGAGCGGCAATAATAGCGACAATAGAGATTTGGATGTGACGTTTATTAAACGTAGGCGTTGCGTTAGTGGCTTGCATTTCTGCATTATCGATATCGACATAAGTACGCGGTTTGCGATAAGAGATAAAAATAGCAATTAAGAGGCCTGTAACCATACCTAGAGCGGGTAAAGCCATCGCTAGAGGTACTTGGCTTGCTATAACATCAAGGCCATTGTCATGCAGGTTTTTTAATAGAATATTGTTAAGGAATATCCCTCCAAAACCAACAGGAAGGATCATGTAAGGGGTCACTAAACCAAAGGTAAGAACACATGCAATTAAACGACGGTCCAGTTTTAATTTATTGAATACTTGGATCAATGGTGGGATTAGAATTGGGATAAAAGCAATATGCACAGGAACTACGTTTTGAGATGAAATGGTGATTAATAAAATCAAGCAGAGTAGAAGATATTTAACCCCTGTTGCCGCGTGTAGATTATCTTTGCCATTAATGCGTTTAATTACATTATGAGCCAATAAATCAGTCACGCCTGACTTAGAGATAGCGACAGCAAAAGCACCGAGCATTGCGTAGCTTAGTGCAATAGTCGCACCACCACCTAAGCCCCCTTCAAAAGCTGAAATAGTATCAGATAATGATAAACCACCGACTAATCCGCCGATTAGTGCACTGAATGTTAGAGCAACAACAACGTTAACTCTAAGTAAAGCGAGGATAAGCATTACTGAAACAGAAAGAATGATTGGATTCATTTTGTTTAGTTTCCCTGTAAATGTTGTGTTGTTAGTAAAGTAGCCAGTTATTTATTATTAGTATCACTTTCTGGTTCTGGCGCTAGAGGCCAACCACCAAGATCTTTCCATTTATTTACGATATGGCAGAACAGTTCCGCTGTTTTTTCCGTATCATAAAGAGCAGAGTGTGCTTCTTTTCCGTCAAAATCCATTCCTGCCGTTTTACACGCTTTCGCTAATACGGTTTGACCAAGAGCTAAGCCACTGATTGCGGCAGTATCAAAAGTACAGAATGGATGAAAAGGAATGCGTTTTAATTTCGTTCGTTCAGCAGCTTCCATTACAAAGCTGTGATCAAAATTGGCATTATGAGCCACCATGATAGCGCGTCGGCAATCATGTTGTTTTTGCTCTTTACGAATGAGTTTAAAAATTTCTTTTAAAGCCACATCTTCGGTTACTGCACCACGTAAAGGACTGAATGGGTCACGAATACCGATGAAATCTAAGGCTTCTTGTTCAAGATTGGCACCTTCAAAAGGGGTAACATGGTAGTGAATAGTGGTTGCTGGCTTTAAATAGCCTTCTTCATCCATTGCTAAAGTGACTGCACAGATTTCAAGTAAAGCATCGGTTTTTGAATTAAAACCAGCGGTCTCAACATCAATAACTACAGGGAAGTAACCACGAAAACGTTTTTTTAATAAATTATGTTGCTCTACTTCAGTCATCATTCGGTACGTAAGAAAATGTTGCCGCTATTATTGCAGATTATCGTTAGCATAAAAACTGTAAATAAGGTGTGATGAGGATATATTTATTGAAGTTAAATAGGGTGAAGAGGGAAAATCAGTATTATTGGTCTAATTTTTGCTTTAGTTAGACCATCGTCAACGGCATGACCCATAGATTTAGGTATTATGAAAAAAACACTTTTTACTTCAGCTCTGTTAGTAAGCTCATTGATTGCTACTCCAGTATTAGCAAATAAGAACTATGTTGCGAAACCTGAGCAATCAAAATGGACGATGTTACAAAACTCGCCATTAGAGTGTCGCTTATCTCATAATATTCCAAATTATGGTAACGCAGAATTTTCATCGTACGCAAATAAAAAGATAAATTTGGATTTTGAGCTAAAAATGAGCCGCCCAATGGGAGAGACTCGTTCTGTGAATTTAGTGTCGATGCCACCTCGTTGGACGCCGGGTGAAAGTGCTGATGCAATGATAAATTTAAAATTCTTTAAGCAATTTGATGGTTATGTTGGCGGAACAACAGCATGGTCAATGCTAGCAGAGTTAGAAAATGGTCGCTTTCCTACGTTTACCTATGCTGATTGGCAGAGTCCTAAGCAGTTAATTGAAGTTGCGTTATCTCCAGTGGTATTCCAAGAGCAATACAACGTGTTCAGTATGTGTATTGCCAATTTATTACCTTACAGTTTTGAAGATATCTCATTTACTATTTTGCATTTTGATAAAAATAGTGATGAGTTGAATAAATCATCGAAAAAACGCTTATCTCAAATTGCAGATTTTATTCGATACACCAAAGATGTCGACTTAGTTTTAGTGGCAACCTACACCGATTCGAGTGGCGGTAAAAACGTCAATCAACAAGTATCAGAAAGACGAGCGGTGAAATTACAAAATTACTTTGAATCAATTGGCTTACCTGCTGACCGTATTCGAGTTCAATCTTATGGTGAGCGTCGTCCTATTGCGGATAACGCAACACCAATTGGTAAGAATAAAAACCGACGCGTGGTTATCTCTTTAGGTAGAACGATTATTTAATTAGAAAAAGCGTTAATTAGAAAAAGTGTTAATAATAAAAAGGCGTCTAATAAATAGACGCCTTTTTATTTAAGTGGATATTGAGCTTATTAGCCTTCTAAACCGGCTGAAGCACTTTTATTTTGAATTAACTCAATCATGTAGCCATCTGGATCTTTAACAAAAGCAATATGTGTTGAACCGCCTTTTACTGGGCCTGCTTCACGAGTCACATTTCCACCCACGGCTTTGATTGCATCACAAGTTTGATAAACATCATTGACACCGATAGCAATATGGCCAAAAGCATTACCCATATCATATTCTTCAGTACCCCAGTTATAAGTCAATTCGATAACTGCACCTTGAGATTCATCACCATAACCAAGAAAAGCGAGAGTATATTTGTATTCTTCATTGGTGTTTTGACGAAGAAGATCCATTCCCATAACTTTGGTATAAAACTCAATTGATTTATCTAAATTACCTACACGGATCATCGTGTGTAAAATGCGTCCATTAGCCATTATTTTGCTCCAGTTTTTAATTTGATTATTCAGATTAGTATTAAACTTCTGTTTTTTCTTTGAATTCACATAGGTCTTCAATCATGCAGCTACCACAGCGTGGTTTTCGAGCGATACAAGTATAACGACCATGAAGAATAAGCCAGTGGTGAACGTCTAATTTGAATTCTTTTGGCACCACTTTAACCAATTTTTTTTCAACATCATTAACGGTTTTACCCATTGCGAGTTTAGTTCGATTAGAGACACGATAAATATGAGTATCAACCGCAATTGTCGGCCAACCAAACGCGGTGTTAAGTACTACGTTTGCGGTTTTATGTCCGACACCTGGAAGTGCTTCTAATGCGTCTTGGTCTTCTGGGATCTCACTATCATGGAGATCAATTAACATACGGCAGGTTTTAATGACATTTTCAGCTTTGGTATTAAACAAACCAATCGTTTTTATGTACGTTTTTAAGCCATCAACGCCTAAATCTAAAATAGAGTGAGGTGTGTTTGCTACAGGGTAGAGCTTGCGTGTGGCTTTGTTAACACTCACATCGGTTGCTTGCGCAGATAATAAAACAGCAATTAATAACTCAAACGGCGTTGACCATTCAAGTTCCGTTTGTGGGTGCGGATTATCAGCTCGTAAGCGTTCTAATATTTCTCGTCGTTTTATATTATTCATACTGCTTTTTATGTCCTTATCTATGAAACTCGCGCGCGCTCGATTTCTATTTTTTGCTGTTTAGGTTGGCGATCGCTTATTCTTTTATCAATAATGTTTTTTAATGCAATAAGAAAACCGACCCCTAAAAAGGCACCAGGAGGAAGCATTGCTAATAGGAAATGACTATCTACTTGGAATAATTCAATTCGTAATACGGTTGCCCAGTCACCAAGTAATAAATCAGCCCCATCAAATAAGGTCCCATTACCTAATACTTCACGCATAGCGCCAAGTAAGACTAGAACAGCCGTCATACCTAATCCCATCCACAAGCCATCTAATATTGCAGGGATAGGATCATTTTTTGAGGCAAAGGCTTCAGCACGACCAATGATGATGCAGTTTGTTACGATCAATGGAATAAAGATACCAAGGGATAGATATAAACCATAAGCATAGGCATTCATTAATAATTGAACGCAGGTTACTAGTGAGGCAATGATCATTACAAATACAGGAATACGAACTTCTTGTGGGATCCATTGACGAACAAGAGACACGATTAAATTAGATCCAATAAGCACTAAAGTCGTCGCAATACCTAAACCTAAGGCATTAGTTACGGTTGCTGAAACAGCAAGTAGAGGACACAACCCCAATAATTGCACTAGGGCAGGGTTGTTATCCCATAATCCATTTTTGAGTAATTCTTTATTCGTTGTCATTAGTTAGCCTCACAATTAAGTGGAAGAGTTTGCAGTTCATCTTGGTGTGTTTTATAAAACCAAACTGCTTTTTTTACGGCTTTAACTACGGCTCTTGGTGTAATTGTTGCACCAGTGAATTGATCAAATTGACCACCGTCCTTTTGAACGGCCCAGCTACTGTCCTCGACAGAATCAACACTTTTGCCTAAGAATCCATCAACCCAGCGAGTAATACGAGTATCAATTTTATCGCCCAATCCAGGTGTTTCTTGATGTGATAGTACGCGAACGCCCGTTACCATTGAATCAGCATCAACACCAACGATAATTTTAATTGCACCGCTATATCCATCAGGAGCAATGGCTTCAATTGCTGCGCCGGAATGCTTGCCATTTAATGAGGCTAGGTAGATTGGCATTGCTTCCTCTGTGCCTAATGCGTCTGCATTTGAGATTAAGGTACAAGCTTTAAATAATTCATTGTCATGTTGCTCAGTTGGTACCACTTGATTTAAGGTGGACAATAACTGTTGCTGCTGTTGATACGCAATTTGATCTTTGGTTAATGCATAAGTAATGGTAACTAATGCAGTGGAAGCAATAGCAAATAAGACCAAAACAAGGCTGCTTTTTTTCATTGTCTGTAGCATAGAATTACCCTTTTTTATGGCCGTAGGTTCTTGGTTTTGTATAGTAGTCAATTAAAGGTACACACATGTTGGTTAGGAGAACCGCAAAAGCAACCCCGTCAGGGAAACCACCCCAAGTACGAATAATGTAAACTAGAGCACCAATAAGAGCGCCATAATATAAGCGGCCTTTAGGTGTCGTTGCCGCAGAAACCGGATCGGTAGCAATAAAGAAAGCACCTAGCATGGTTGCACCCGAGAATAAATTAAACAGCGGTGATGTTGCTGTATCTGGTGAGAAAAGAGAAAATAAGCTGCTTATGACAAACAAGCTTGCTAAAAAACTCACCGGAATATGCCAATGAATAAGACGTTGTTGTAGTAAGAAAAGGCCACCAAGTAAGAAACCTATATTTACCCATAACCAACCTAAACCAGCAACGCTATTAAAAATAGGAGCCGCTAAAATCTCATTGGTCGTTAATCCTGCTTTAAGGCCTGTTTTTACGGTATCTAATGGCGTTGCCATTGTCATACCATCAACATTCATAGTGAGTTGATGAACCGAAAAACCGTCTTGGCTTAATCCATTAAGTATTAACCAGATGGAATCAGAGAAGCTGATACTTTCAGTAAGTAGCACCTTTACTGGTAACCACGTGGTCATTTGTACAGGGAAAGAGATCAGTAATACTACATAAGCAGCCATGGCAGGATTAAAGAGGTTTTGCCCTAATCCGCCATATAAATGCTTAGCTATAACGATGGCAAAGATCACACCAATAACCGTTATCCACCAAGGAGACAGTGGTGGAATAGCAAGAGCAAGTAATACTCCTGTTAGCAAGGCACTATTGTCACTGAGATAAGGTCTAAGTGGTCTTTTACGACACTTTAAGACCAATGCTTCTGCTGAAATTGCAGTAATAATAGCAATCAAAACTTGTAGGAAGGAGCCCCAACCAAAAAAGTAAGTTTGAGCGAGTAGACCTGGTATTGTCGCTAAGGCAACCAGTTTCATGATGGTTCTTGTACTCTTTTTACTGTGAGCGTGTGGTGAGCTAGTGATAAAAAAGGCCACTGTTACTCTTCCTTATTCTTTTCAATTTGTTGAGCTGCTTTGCGTGCTTTTGCTCGCGCTATTGCAGCGGCTACCGCTGCTTTTTTAGGATCGACTGGTTCAGATGCTGATTCATTTTCAACAGCAGCGATTGCTACTGTTTCAGTCGGACCACTTTCTTTTTCTGCCTGTGCTGCTTTGCGCGCTTTTGCACGAGCGATGGCTGCGGCGACGGCTGCTTTTTTAGGATCGACTGGTTCAGATGCTGATTCATTTTCAACGGCAGCGGTTGCTACTGTTTCAGTAGGTCCACTTTCTTTTTCTGCCTGTGCTGCTTTGCGCGCTTTTGCACGAGCAATGGCAGCAGCAACGGCATCTTTTTTATTAGCGGTATCAGCGATTTTTTCTGACTCTGTATTATTTACTTCAGAATTATTAGTTTCTGCGGCAAGATTTGCTTTCCGTTCTCGTGATTGTTGCTTACGCTCTTCGCGTAATTTTGCCATTTCAGAATTGTCAGGTTCAGCGGTGTTCGCTTTGAGCGCTTCTGCTTGCTTGGCTTTAGCGCGCGCAATTGCTGCTGCAACAGCAGGTCTTGGGCTAGCTACACCAGATTCTTCAGCGGCTTTTTGAGCTTTGACTCGCGCAATTGCAGCGGCAATCGCATCATTTCCTGAGCCTGCTGAGGTTTCTGTTTTCATTTCTTTACGTCGATTTTCTGCAGCCAGTTTGAATTTATTTTCACGTTCTGCTTTATCGCGTTCCATTCGCGCATTTTTTTCTTCAAAGCGAACTTTGGCACGATCAGCAGCTTGCGCATCTTGCTTGCGAGCGTAAATTTCTGATTTTGCTTGGCGATAATATTGAACCAGTGGAATTTCACTTGGGCAAACATAGGCACAAGCACCACACTCAATACAATCAGATAAATGGTATTCTTCACATTTATCGAACTCTTCTGATTTTGCGTACCAATACAATTGCTGAGGTAATAAAGCAGCAGGGCAGGCATCAGCACAACTACTGCATCGAATGCAGGCCATTTCATGATTATAAAGGGGCAGCTCTTTTCTGTCTGGTGTAATAATACAGTTGGTAATTTTAGTTATAGGGATCTGCTTATGTGGCAGAGTAAAGCCCATTAACGAACCACCCATAATAATTCTAGGGTGTTTTTTATCGGCTTTATAACCAGCCAATGTCATTAAATGATCAACAGTAGTTCCTAAACGAACCCAAAAATTACCCGGAACATCAAGACTGTTTCCAGTCAATGTGACGACTCGTTCAATTAAAGGTTCAGCGTCACAGATTGCACGTTTAACCGCAAAAATAGTTCCTACGTTTTGCACGATAACGCCTATATCTGTAGAACGGCCGCTAGCAGGAACCTCCTTACCGGTTAAAATTTTAACTAACTGACGAGAGCCACCCGATGGGTATTTGGTTGGGATCACTCGGATCACGATATTATCATGATCAGTAATTACCCTATTTAATGCTTTTATTGCTTCTGGCTTATTATCTTCAATACCGATAACGGCCAATTTAGGCGTTAAAATATGTTGGAGGATCTTAATACCAGTAACGACTTCTTCCGCATAATCTTGCATTAAACGATCATCGGCAGTGATATAAGGTTCACATTCAGCGGCATTAATAATTAATATATCTGCTTTACCAATACCACTTTGTAGCTTTCTACTGGTAGGGAAACCAGCACCACCCATGCCTGAAATACCGGATTGACGAATACGCTCAATAAGATCAATAGGATCTTGATTGAAAAAGTCAGTGATAGGTTCTCGATCGTCAATCCATTGATCGTTGTTATCTGATTCAATGACAATACAAAGGTCAGTTAAACCAGAAGGGTGAGCGACGGTTCTTGGCTCTATGGCAGTGATTTTTCCAGATGTAGGCGCATGAATAGGCACACACATGGCAATATTACCTTGCGTGAGTGGTTGGCCTTTTAGCACGAGCTCACCGACAGCAACTAAGATGTCCCCTTTACTACCAATATGTTGCTTTAATGGCAAAATGAGTTCATTTGGAACTCCGGCCTGTTGAATTACGTTACGAGTTGAGATGGTTTTATTTTCAGGCGGATGGATACCACCATGAAAATCCCACAGTTGGCCTTGTTTAATTTGTTCGATAATGGACAACATGGGTTACAGCTCCGATGTTTGAGAAGGCTTATCTGCCGGAAGATTAACAACAGGGATAGTATGTAAATCCCATTTCCAATTATCAGGTGTCGTGCTTACAGGGATCATTTCAATACAATCTGTTGGGCAGGGAGCAACACATAAATCACAGCCAGTACATTCAGCTTCAATCACGGTGTGTAAGGCTTTTGTGCCACCGACAATGGCATCCACTGGGCAAGCTTGAATACATTTGGTACAGCCAATACACATGTCTTCATGGATGAAGGCGATTGTCTTTACATTTACGACTTCATCATCAGTACTCGGGACATCTACTCCCATGAGATCGGCTAATTTTTCAATCGTCGCTTGACCGCCGGGAGGGCATTTGTTTATGTCATCCCCATTTGCAATGGCTGTCGCATAAGGCTTACACCCTGGGTATCCGCATTGGCCACATTGTGTCTGGGGTAAGATAGCGTCGATCTGTTCGGCAATAGGATCTGATTCCACTTTAAATTTAATTGACGCAAATCCTAGAATTAATCCAAAGATTAAGGCGAGTGCAGCAATAGCAATAACAGCGATTAAAATTGAACTCATGTTTATAATTTCACTAAACCAGTAAAGCCCATGAAGGCTAAAGACATTAAACCTGCGGTGATCATTGCAATAGACGCACCTTTAAAAGGCAAAGGAACATCAGCAGCGGCAATACGTTCACGCATAGCAGAGAAAAGAATGAGAACTAATGAAAAACCAACGGCAGCACCAAAGCCATAGATGATGGATTCGATGAAATTATGATTCTCAGATACATTAAGTAAGGCCACACCAAGAACAGCACAGTTCGTTGTGATCAAAGGTAAGAAAATACCAAGGACACGATATAATGTTGGACTTGTTTTATGTACAACCATTTCCGTGAATTGAACGACAACTGCAATCACAAGAATAAAACTCATGGTGCGTAAATATTCAATGCCAAGAGGCGTTAAAATATAGGTTTCAACAAGATATGAACACACTGAAGCGAGGGTTAGGACAAAGGTTGTCGCAAGGCCCATTCCGATTGCACTTTCTAGTTTTTTAGAGACGCCCATAAATGGACAAAGACCCAAAAACTTAACCAGTACAAAGTTGTTCACTAAAACAGTACCAACAAGTAGTAATAGATACTCAGTCATGCCAATGATTTTTATGATAATAGGTGATCTGGTTATTATCGGACTTTAAGAGCGTGATAACAACCATAGAAAGAATAGGTTTTTAATCTTTAGGCAAAAAAGAAGCAAAAAAAAGCCTCGTCGTTAGACAAGGCTTTAAAATTTGGCTCCCTTTGCTGGACTTGAACCAGCGACATACGGATTAACAGTCCGGCGTTC
>NZ_CAMLHO010000029.1 GCF_946479765.1 uncultured Aliivibrio sp. | reverse complement strand
GGTGCCTCGTGTTGATGTAGACATAAGGTACTCCGATGAATCACATATTGTAGGATAGGAGGGGCTTGGTCGGTTATGATCCAACCCCTCTCATAGTTTTTTATTTCAGGTATTACTTATTTATTCAGGAAATAGCCATCTTCGATAGTGACTTTTAGAACCACTTTACGAACACGACTATCGCCATGGAATTTGTAGGCTTTACTGTTATCAAATACTGCGACTTGGCCTTCACAAAGTTGATGTATTTGACCGCTGCCATTTAGGTGTTCACGGTCCGTTTCATCTGAATACGCTTGCACGCTTTCTAGTTCAGACTTATTCGCGACCTCAACGGTTTCACGACCTTCTAAGTAGTAATGAATATCGAAGTAACGACGGTTTCCAACAAAGTTTTCAGTGTTTTTAGCCACGCCATCTTCAATCATGTACACCAGAGAATCACCAATCGAATACATAATGCCATCTCTAAGATTCGCAATGTTTTCAATTGCTTCTACACAACGGTTCCATTTACGGCCGTCACGATATACCACTTTAAATTGTTCTAGGTTGTCTAAAATGATCATTACTTTTCTCCGCCTTCAACTGTTGTTTTTGAAGTGAATGTCGTGTTTGAGGTAAATGTGTGATTAGCTAATGTTTTTGGTGAACAGCCACCCTGTTGGAATGGAACCAAAGTCAGTGCGTATTGGAATTTATCCATGTAAACACGGTATGAATCCAACACCTCAGAGCCCCAAGAGTTTGAACCTAAGCCCATTAATTTATGGTCAAGGTTAAGTGTGATGTAGCCACTCTTCTCAAGCTCAATCGTGTGCTGTGCTTCGTGAATGTTTTGGCTCGTGTAGAACCAAGCGCTGAAGTTAATATCTTGCTCAGGTTTAACAAACAAACCACTACCATGACGATTGGCTAGCGATGCCCAACGAACGTGTTGACGGTTGCCGTTATTTTGTGGGAACGGGTAGTTCTCAAACATATTCGCAACGGTTGTTTGGTATACATCAATCATGTTTGCTTGTTGGCTGTCTTGGTAGTTCTCTTCAGGACCTCGGCCGTAGTATTGAACTTGGTCAAACTCATTATTGATGCCAAGATCTAAACCAATCACAGGGATAACATGAGGGTAATCACCGTAACGTTCTCCAGATAACTGAATATTTAACTGGCCTTCTTTATTGATTTCATAAACGTAAGTACAACGCATACCAAAATCAAATACTGGCGGAGCAATGATGCTGGTTACTGTAAAGGTTGCCTTACCATTTGATGCATCAAGGTCGATAGAGCGGAAGTGCTCTTGCATGATTTGAAGATGTGCAGGCTCCCACAGACCATCATGCTCTTGCTTATGGTTATCCACCATCGGTTTGAAGAAGTTTAGTTTTGGCGAGCTTGCAATTAACTCTTCGCCATTCACTAGCCATGAGGTTAATTTACCGTTCACTTTCGAGAAAGTAAGCGTAAAGTTTAAGCCTTTCACAACATAATCTAAACGAGAAGCTGTGATATCAAGAGCTATCGCATTGCTGTTTGAGAACACCGGAAGTTGCTCTGTATTTTCTTTTAATTGAACTTGGTACACCGCAATATCGTGATTCGCTTCGCTGTATAGAGTGCGAGAGTCTTTACGAACGGTGAAGTTAATGAAGGCTTCACGACCATCTAATTCAGGCAATGTAATTTCAATATCACGGCTTGAGTTTTCAGCCAAGCCTTCTACTTTAAGTGTGATGCTTTGCAGTGTTTCGCCTTCGGCACGGATCTCTGCGGTAATGGTGTAGTCATCAAGGTTTGAGAACCACAGCTTGTTATCAACAGTGAAAATGCCGTTTGCTGCGTCTTTTGCTTGGATTTTTACTGGCGCAATAACTTGCTTGTATTCTTTTAAGCCTGGACCTGGGGTTTGATCTGAATAAACCAAGCCATCCATACAGAAGTTATAGTTGTTTGGATAATCGCCGTAATCGCCACCGTATTTTAAGAATTCAGTGCCGTTTTCATCTTTTGCAAGAATGCCGTGGTCACACCATTCCCAAACGTAATGACCTTGAATAGAGTCATGCTTGTAGAACACGTTTTGGTATTCAGTTAACCCTCCCGGGCCATTACCCATAGCGTGTGCGTATTCACAAATGATGCGTGGTTTATTATGTGGATGCTCACCAAACGCATTCATTAATTGAGCGCGAGAGTACATAGTACTGATGATATCAACCACTTCAGCATCGCGGTCTTCTTCATAATGAACTAAACGAGTGTCATCAATTGCTTTTGCTGCATCATACATAGATTTGATATTACAGCCGTAGCCTGATTCGTTACCGAGCGACCACATGATGATTGATGCATGGTTTTTCTGAGCGTGAATATGACGTTGAATACGTTCTACAAATACATTCTTCCATTCTGGATCATTGGTGATGCGGCTTAAATCCCCGACGTTAGCAAAGCCGTGAGTTTCAACATCAGTTTCACCCATCACAAATAGACCGTATACATCACACAGTTCATAGAAACGAGGATCGTTAGGGTAGTGTGCAGTACGAACAGAGTTGATGTTGTGTTGCTTCATCAATACGATGTCTTTCTCAACACGATCCATACCCACAGCGCGACCTTTTAAGTGGTCGTTATCATGACGGTTCACACCATGCAGCATTACGTATTTGTTGTTGATGTAGAACAGACCATCGCGCACTTTAATATCGCGGAAACCAACGCGGTTTGGGATGATTTCTAGTGTCTTATCATTTTCATCTTTTAGAGTCAGGATCAGTTGGTATAGGTAAGGATTTTCTGCCGTCCAATGCGTTGGGTTTTCCATATTAATCTTGATATCGACACTATGGTTCGCATCAAAAGAGAGTGAATTTACGGTACCTTCAGAAACGACAGACTTACCATCAAACAGTGTGTAATCAAGTGAATAATTAGATACTGAGTTACTTGTTAGGTTTTCTAGCTCTGCTTTACAAGATAATGTTGCACTTTGGTAGTTTTCATCGAAATCAGTGCGGATCGTAATGTCTTGAACATGAACTTGTTCTTTACCGATTAAGTAAACATCACGGAAGATACCGCCGGTCCACCACATATCTTGGTCTTCAATGTAGGTAGAATCTGCCCATTGCATTACACGAACAGAAAGCAGGTTTTCACCTTGTTGTGCAAATTCAGAGATATCAAATTCAGCAGTTAAACGGCTGCCTTTACTAAAACCAACGTAGCTACCGTTTACGTACACTTCAAAGTAAGTTTCTACGCCATCAAATTTGATAATAGTTTGTTTGTTGTTCCACGTTTCACCTAACGTGAAGGTACGTTGATAAGCACCAGTAGGATTGTCACTTGGTACAAAAGGAACATCGATAGGGAAAGGAAAGCCTTCATCGGTGTATTGAAGATCGCCATGACCTTCCATTTGCCACATGTTAGGAACAGTAATATTGCCCCAATCGCTCATGTGTTGAGAGTAGAACTCGTCAGGCACAAGTAATGGGTTAGTGAAGAAGTTGAAAGTCCATTGGCCACTTAATAGCTGGTAGTGGCTGCTTAATTCACGTTGGAATGTTTTCGCAGTTTGAACAGAGTCGTATGAGAAGAAGTAAGCGCGTGGTGCCATGCGGTTCTCATTTAGACGGAAGAAGTTTTCCCAATTGTTCACGTGTAGCCTCCCGGTCGATGCCGATAGTTCTTATTAATAGGTAATAATTCAATCTCTGGTAAAAGATATTAACTAAAGTTTTAGTAAAACAAATCGGTAAATTGTTTTACTTTTAACTTGGTCACATAATGAACTGAGGTTTGTGAGCACGGTAACGTTAATCAGAGTTGCAGAAACAATCCATTAACCTTAATTGATTAATAAATAGATAAAATAAGCGTGAAGTGATGCTGTATTGTGCAGAAACAGAAAAGAATAGGGTGAGTCGTTAAAATTTAGGTGTAAAAAAAGCAGCGAGATAAACGCTGCTTGATATCAATCATAACGTGAGTCGATAATTTATTTTTTAGTGGTATCACGTAAACGTAACTTACTTGGGATATAGACTCGTAGAGGAATAACACGTTCATCACGACGACGTTCTAGCAATAAATTTACCCCTTGGCTTCCCATTAATTCAGAATGAATTCGAACAGTAGAGAGGGAAGGGAAGGTAAACTTCGCTGTCGGAATATCGTTTACACTAATTAATGCAATGTCTTCAGGAATACGTAATCCTTTCTCATGAATCGCACGTAATACACCGATAGCGATAGAGTCAGAAGCGATAAACCATGCATTAGGATAATCGGTTTCTAGCATTTCTTTAGCGAGCTTATAGCCCGATGAGCTTGAAAACGCACCACGATATAAATCAGATTCAGACACTACGCCTTTTAATTGGCCGTATTCAGTAAAGACTTCTTCACGAATATCAGAGCAATCAATATCATCTTGACCACCAATGAAGCCAATGCGTTTATAGCCTTGATTCATAAAGTAATTAATGACTTCTTTACTGATGCGAGCCAGATCGATATCAACCGAATCAAAGTTTTGTTCGTGATCGGTATAGTCAATATAAACAATGTTTTTACTGATCTTTTGAATGGCTTTTAATTGAGCTTTACTTTGACGACCAACGAGTAAAATACCATCAACCTTCGGGTTCTTAATCTCAAGGCTGCTTTCATAGCTATTGGTCAACGTGATATCAAACTTATCACATTGGGTTTCAATACCATGACGTATAGCGAGGTAGTAGGGGTCATTCACTTCTGTTTCTTGCTTATAATTATAAAGCGCTAAAAAGTGAAGATTCTCTTGTACTTGTTTTGGCAATGCGGCGGCTAGTTTTCGGGTGCTGCTGGTCTTGTACTCTAGCTTTTCTGCAATTTCAAAAATGCGTCGTCTGGTTTCATCTTTTACGCTCAACGTCGGATCTTCATTTAATACACGAGATACCGTCGCCAATGAAACTCCAGCTTCGTTGGCTATTTCCTTTAACGTTGCCATTCATCCTCCAGCCATAACGTTTTTAATCTACTATTTCTCATAGTACTGAATTAGTACTTACTACGATACTAAAATTATCATGAATTTAGTAAAACTTTTATTATATGAGAGACAAAGTCATCGTATTTTAGCGAAGATCCGCTGAGTTCGTCTCTTTTCTAGTTAACTGATTAATGTATTGTTGCTATAGCGTGTATTTAATCCATTTCTTTGCTCGCCAGCGATAAGCCATAATCAATCCTCTAAACCACTCATCCATCGCCACAGCAAGCCAGGCTCCTAATACACCATAACCCCAATGTATACCTAAGAAGTAGCTCATTACTACGCCGTTGCCCCACATACTCAATATACCCATTTGAACGGGGAATTTAATGCCACCCGTCGCTTTTAATGCAGAAATAAAGATGAGGTTAAACACACGGCCTGCTTCAAGCAGTATTGAGCCTGTAATTAAGCTTGCAACCAAAAGAATTACCTCAGGATCTTGGGTAAATACATCAATGATCTCGAATCGGAAAAGATAAATCATGACGGTTATAGTTAAAGAGGCAATAAAGCTGACGACAAAGTATTTTTGTACTTTCAAGGTGATGTCATCTATCCATCCTTTGCCGACAAAATAGCCCGTCTGAATTTGACTGGCTTGGCCGATAGAAAGGGCAAAGGCAAAAGAAATACGCGCAATATTCTGTGCGTAAGTGAAGGCAGTTAATGACGCGGTACCCATTTGAACGATAAAGAATACAATCGCCATTTGCGCCATATTATAAGAAAGTACTTCACCTGAATTCATGGCACCAATGGTTAATATTTTTTTGTATATCGCTTTTGGTACGTCACGATACTGGGTTAATGGTAAGGTAATTTCTTTTTTTCGCAGCACAACTAAAAATAATAAGGTACCGAGGCATTGACTAAATACGGTTGAGATAGCAACACCAGCAACGCCATAAACAGGCAGTCCAAAAGGTTGGTACAAAGCACAGTAATTACCGATGATATTAATCGCGCCGGCAATGAGGTTAATGACCATTGGGGATTTTGCGTATCCGTGGCTACGTAGGATTGTCGAGAATACAATACCAATGGTGATAGAAAAGGTGAACGCCCCACTAATCAGTAAATATTCGGTTGCGTATTGTTCTACTTGGGCTTCTAAATTATACAGAGGGATCAAATACTCAGCACCGACTACGGCAAACAAACTGAGAAATATCCCGACAATAATAGCTAGGAACACACTGGCAATGCCTACATGGACGACGTCGTCGTAACGACCAGCGCCATTGTATTGAGAGATTAATATGCCAGTACCGCTGCTGACCATGCTAGAGACTACGATTAGGAAAAAGGATATTTGAGAAATAACCCCAACAGCAGAAACAGCGTGATCAGAATAGCTAGATAGCATGAAAACATCACTGGTATTAATGGCAGTGCGAAGTAGCGTTTCAATGAATATTGGCCAAGTTAAGGCAATAATATTCATTCTTTTATTCATTGTAGCTTCGGTTCTTGGCATGGAAATACGCTCTAAATAAGAAAGCGATTAAAAATAATGACATGCCGAGGGCTCAGCATGCCATGGAAAATGATTCAGGTTTATAAGTTACTATTAAGGTTGTTGGTTTTAATGTGTATTTATTTCGATGAAATACAACCAACAGAAGAGCGACGAACTAAAATTGGAATAAATAACTTATGATCGGTTTGTTCTTCAGCATCGCGACTCGCTAATTTGAGAGATAAGTTTACCGCTTGATTCGCCATGATTTGGATAGGGTAACGAATAGTCGTTAATCGAGGATAAATATAGCGAGCAATATGACCATCATCAAACCCAATGACCGACATGTCTTCAGGGATCCGAATCCCGTTCTCTTGCAATAATGCCATGCATCCAGCGGCCATATAATCGTTATAAGTGGCGATAGCTGTTATCGGCGTATTTTTGGCAATTAAGTTTATAACTGCTTGCTCTCCGCCTTCTTCATCGGGTTCGCCATATTCAATGTATTCTTCTTTTACAGTAATCCCATTATCTTCTAATGCTTGTAAGTAACCGGTTTTACGGTCATAAGCATCATCAATGTCATGACTTGAGCAGATATAACCGATGTGCTGATGCCCTTGGCGGATCAAGTGCTCCGTCGCAAGGTAAGATCCTTTGTAATTATCAAGTGCAATGCAACGAGACGCAATTTCAGGAATAAAACGGTTAATAAGAACCATTCCTGGAACTTCATCCGCTAATTTAATTAGAACGTCATTAGTTAACCCTTTACTGTGCACCACTAATGACTCACAACGGCTATTAATTAGCAAATCAATGGCGTTTTTTTCTTTGGTTGCATCATGATACCCATTACCAATAAGAACCTGTTTTCCTTGTTCGTTAGCAACCGTATCAATGGCTTTTACCATAGAGCCAAAGAAAGGAGCAGAAACATCATTAACCAATACACCAATGGTATTTGAGGTTTTACTCACTAAAGCACGAGCGTTTGAATTGGGGCGATAACCTAAGGTTTCCATGGCTTTTTTGACAGCAACAATCGCTTTTTCACTGGTGTGTGGGGCATTGTTAATGACTCGGGATGTCGTCGCAATTGATACGCCTGCTTCTTTTGCTACGTCTTTAATGGTGGCCATAGAAATCTCTTATTCTTATTTGTGCAGTAGGGAGTATTGGTTTGTTATGAAGTAACTTGTTTAATATAAAGGATTTTATCTTTAAATAAAGCAATGTAATTAACATAGCGATAAGAAAAACAAAAAAATCCTCAGAACCGTGATTCTGAGGATTTGATTTGAGTTAGTGAGCTTAATGCGTTTTAGGTTTAAAACTTAATTGATAACGGTAAGATTTATCGGTTAACTGATATTCCTTATGAACGCTTGGACTCCATGAGTCATCACCACCAACGCCCATGTGTTTATGATCGATTCGTAAATAGAGCGTATCTTCTTCATGCAAATCATTGGTGTGTTTGGCATTTGTTAATTGTTCTAAGCTGTATCGGCTGACATTAAATTGATAGTCGCCCATGATTTCAATATCACCAGCTTGCAGCCACTTAGTATGGCAACGTAACCCACTGTCTGTCGGGAAAATATACGGTGTATGCATATTTTCTAGCGATTGAGTGTAGTGGCCAAAACGTGCGGCGGCTAAACGGTCAGGATAGTTCTCAAATGGCCCTAATCCTTTCCAAGATATATTCATATTTTCTTGTTTTAATGGCAGTTCAAGCTCTAAGCCAATACGTGGCATTGGTGGTAAGTGATCTGCTAATGTCACTGAGATATCAAGCGACATTTCACCATCATCACAGAACGTATAATTCCAAACAGAGAGTGCTTGAACTTCATTATTGTGTTGGTACGCAAACGTCGAGCTGACCACGATAGAATCAGACGTGGTATTAGCATGACACTTTATGCACTCTTGCTTCCAGTGACCTATACCGGCTTCTTCCCAACGACATACCCACGCATTTGGGTCGACGAAATCGACTTCACTCACACCAATGTCATTATCTAATGGCGCACGGAAGAAGTTATCTTTTGGTGATGCTAAAAACTGAGGCTCACCGTTGACTTGCCAATCACTCAGAAGACCCGTCGTACGATTCAATTGCCATTGATGCACTTCATTATGACTGGTAATAAATACGTGGTTCTCATCTTCTGTTAATAAAGGAGCAACTAGGGTATTGGTTGCAGGGAGCATTAATCCATTTGAATTGGTGAGTGCAAATTGCTCTGTTGTCACTACATGGCCCGCTGATGCCCAAAGAGTATCATTAAGTAAAGCCACATCAATGGATAAGTGGTACTGCGCTTGTGGTTTTGTGGTGAATGTGAGGTCTAGATTCACGGTTTCTTTATCGTTCGCCTCTGTATTTAATACGTGTTCACCGGTTAACACTGCAACGCCATTTTCTAATAAACTCCATTGCAATACTTCATTATCAGTCGTGCGGAAAAGATGTTCATTATGAATGCGTAAAGTACATTGATTTGATGTTTGTTTTATCAATTCAATACTGATCATTCGTTGGCTATATTTTGCTTCTTCTAGCGTAGGGTGTGGCGTTCGATCAGGGAACATCAATCCATTAATACAGAATTGACGATCATTAATGACATCACCAAAATCACCGCCGTAAGCCCAGAAGTGTTGTCCATTTTCATCGTGTTGACTGATCCCTTGATCAACCCAATCCCAAATGAAACCACCTTGAAGGCGAGGATATTCACGGAAGGCTTGCCAATAATCATCAAAACTACCTAGGCTATTGCCCATGGCATGTGCGTATTCACATAAGATTAATGGGCGTTGTTCGTTTGGTAATGAAATCCATTTTTTAATTGGCCATTTCGGAACGGCGTCATCTTCAATGGTGGTATCTACACGAGCGTACATTGGACAAATAATGTCAGTTGCCGTGCTATTTGCACCACCACCTTCATATTGAACAGGACGTGAGGGATCAAATTGTTTTGACCAAGCGTACATTGCATTATGAGTGCTGCCATGGCCTGATTCATTACCTAGCGACCACAAAATAATAGAGGCGTGGTTTTTATCACGTAACACCATTTGTGTGTAACGACTCATGTAGGCGTGGGTCCACTGAGGATCGGTTGATAAGCGGTTCATTGGGATCATGCCATGCGTTTCAATATTGGCTTCATCACACACATACAAACCGTATTGGTCACACAGTTCATACCATCGAGGGTGGTTAGGGTAGTGCGCAGTACGTACGGCATTGAAGTTATATTGTTTCATCAGACAGATATCGCGGATCATATCTTCTTCTGTCATCACATGCCCAAGTTCCGGGTGATGTTCATGACGGTTAACACCACGGATCAATAAAGGCTGACCATTAAGTTTCAGCTGACTATCGCTGATTTCAATTTTACGAAAACCAACGTGATAGGCTTCACTTTCAATATGTTGTCCGTCTTCGTCTAATAATGAAACAACAAGGCGGTATAGATTTGGTGTTTCAGCGGTCCATTTTTTTGGATCACGAACTGACAGTGTTTGGAAAATAACATTATCGTACGAGCCACGCTCATCAATGCGTTTGTTATGTGGTGAAGCAATGATAGCGTCAGTAACGGCACCGTTTTCATCAAAAAGCTGAGCTTGAACTTGAGAAGTTACTGGTGCATTAATGGTCGTGACAATCGATAAGCTGCCATCACGATAACAGGCATCTAAATCAGGAGTAACAAACACATCTTCAATGCACTGTTTTGGTTTTGATAATAAAGTGACATCGCGGAATATTCCACTTAGCCACCACATGTCTTGATCTTCTAAATAGCTGCCATCACTCCAACGGATCACCATTACCGATAAGGTATTGCTACCAATATGAAGGTGCTCTGTTAGATCAAACTCAGTAGGTAAACGGCTGTCTTGGCTGTAACCAATCCACACACCGTTACACCACAAATGAAAAGCGGAATTAACGCCATCAAAAATAATACGCTGTGTTTCTTTAAGGTTTTCTTCTGTTAATGACAGCGTTGTGCGGTAGCAACCTGTTGGGTTCTCTTTTGGAACATAAGGAGGATTGACGTCAAATGGGTATTTTACGTTGGCATAAATAGGTTTGTCATAACCTTGAAGTTGCCAATTCGAAGGCACGGTAATGTCATTCCATGCGGAGTCATTAAATTCAGGTTTAATAAATTCACCATTGACGGCTTCTGGTGCCGAAAATAAGTGAAATTTCCATTGTCCGTTTAATGAAGTGCGTTGAGAACGCTGATTTTCTTGTGCGTCAGCAAGAGAGCGAAAGCTGGCTAATGGACTGTGTGCTTTTAAGCAATGAATATTAACCGACTGTGGGTTTTCCCAATCGCGTCGTTGCAAAATGGCTGAAAATTCCATCGTGATATTCCTACGTACTGATTTAATGAGAGTGCGAAATAGGTAAGTAAAAAGGAGGAATCGTTACCCTTCGCATTAATATGGGCCTAGTGTAAATACTTTTTGGAAACGTTTACATGACGTGAGTGGCATTTTTACTTTATCGTCCTTTTTAACCTATTAATCGTGATCTTTCTCACGTTAAATTCTCTTTTTTATCTATTTAAAATCAGTATTTATTGATCTTTGCTGTGTTCTTTTAGTTTTTGTAAACGTTTCCATAGTTTGCGGTAATTCACAGAAATATTCCTTTTTTTCTTTATTATAGAGGGCAATTAAAACTGCTTACGGTTCATCTCATGACGCAAAAAGAAATCATTGTATTAACGGGTACAAATAGCCAGGTAATTATTGACGCTGGCGAATGTGCAGAGATCTTGCACTGGGGTAAGCCAGTAAGTGGGGATATTGCCTCTTTCTGTTCTTCTCTTTTGCGTCCAGTTCCTTATGGCCGTTTGGATAATGATGTTGCAATGACGCTCGCGCCAGAGTTAGGCCGAGGCGTATTTAGCAGTCCGTGTCTTGAAGGGCACCGTAATGGTGCTGATTGGGCGCCTGTATTTACAATGACAGAGATTAAATCGAATTCACATAGCGTGACTCTGACGAGTGAAGATGCGCTTGCTGGATTGCGAATGATAACGGAGTTGAGTTTAGATAAACAAGATGTGATGAAAACTCGTCATTCTCTTACCAATATAAAATCAACACCTTACCAAATTAATCGATTAGCAAATACCTTACCGTTACCTGCTCGAGCTGCTGAGTTAATGACGTATTACGGTCGTTGGGTCCATGAATTTCAAACGGTTCGTCAGCCATTACAACAAGGTGGATATCAACAAGAAAACCGTCGTGGGCGTACGTCTCATGAGCATTACCCGGCATTAGTTGCAGGCACCCGTCACTTTGATGAAATGCAAGGCGATGTGTATGGGTTCCATTTTGCATGGAGTGGTAATCACCGTTTGCGTGTTGATGTAAAAGCCGATGGCCGTCGTTATATGCAGGCTGAAGTGATTTATCTTCCGGGTGAAATTACCTTGCAACAAGGTGAGGAATTAACAACACCATGGCTGTATGCAAGTTACAGTGATCAAGGATTAAATGGCATGAGTCATCAATTTCACTCACACGTCAGAGAATCAATTCTTGATAAGCAAATAATAAATACCGCACGCCCAATTCACCTTAATACGTGGGAAGGGATCTATTTTGAGCATGATCCTGACTACATTATGGAAATGGCAACGCAATCGGCTCAAATGGGAGTAGAGCGTTTTATTATTGATGACGGTTGGTTCAAAGGTCGAAGCGGTGATAAAGCCGCATTGGGTGATTGGTTCTTAGATAACAACAAATATCCGAAAGGGTTAACGCCAATTATTGATCATGTTCGTGGATTAGGTATGGAGTTTGGTCTTTGGTTTGAACCTGAAATGATCAACAAGGATTCTGATTTATATCGTCAACACCCTGATTGGTTGCTGGCAGTTGAAGGTTATGACCAGCCAACAGGACGTAACCAATACGTTATTGATCTGCAAAATGACGAGGCGTTTAACTACCTCTATGAACGATTAGATCATTTCTTAACCCAGTATGCGATTGATTATATTAAGTGGGACATGAACCGTGAAGTCGTACAGCCAGCTCATAATGGTCTGGCGGCAGGGCATCAACAAGTAGCACGTTACTATCAATTGGTTGATAAGATCCGTGCTGCACACCCAAAGGTTGAGATTGAATCGTGCGCAGCAGGTGGTGGACGTATTGATTTTGAAGTGTTGAAACGTACTCATCGTTTTTGGCCATCGGATAATAATGATGCGCTAGAGCGACAAAGTATTCAACGAGGTATGAGTTACTTCTTTCCTCCAGAAGTGATGGGCAGTCACATTGGTTCAAGCCATTGTCATAGTACACGCCGCCGCCATAGCATTGAGTTTAGAGGGCTAACGGCGATATTTGGACACATGGGTATTGAGCTTGATCCGGTAAAAGAGTTACAAGAGGAAAAGCAAGGGTTTGAGCGCTATATCAAGTTGCATAAAACCTTACGCCCGTTACTGCATACAGGTCGAACGTGGCGGGTTCCATCGGATGACGAAGCACACCAAATTCATGCGGTAGTGGCAAATGATCAATCTGAAGCGGTCGTCATGTTGGCGCAATTAGCAATGCCAACCAATTCGTTAAGTGGGCATTTACGTATTCCTGGTTTAGATCGTACCGCTGTATACCGGGTGAGTATTCTAGATAAACCGTCTAATTATAATGAGATTGTAAATTACCAACCATTTTGGACTGAAGACAGTTGTGATCTGTCCGGGGAATGGTGCGAAGACGTAGGATTAACGATGCCGATTTTAGATGCAGAAAGTGCGATGTTGATAAAATTAGAAAAATTGTAAACGATAACAATAAAATAGCGTAATTCAGATAAGTCCTTACTTATATATAATGTCACTATATATAAGTAAGGACTTATTTTTGTTTTAAAACAGTGCCTTAAAGTTAAACTGCGTTAAGATCTCATTTTTGGAATATAACTGGAAACGTTTCCATAAAGTGGTTTTTGGTCACGGAATAATGGTTACGGAGTGGGTAGCATGGCATCATCAATTAAGTAGGAATGAATCTCTAGTTAAAAAGAGAACTTCCACCATCGGAAAGGAATATAAGATGTCTGAAAAAATTACTCTACAAACTAAACTTTCTTACGGTCTTGGTGCATTAGGTAAAGATTTTGCTTGTGCGCCAATTTATATATTTTTAATGTTTTATTTTACCGACGTGGCAGGTTTGTCTGCGGCGTTTGTGGGAACGATTTTTTTAGCAGCTCGTATTATCGATGCTATTACTGATCCGATGATGGGCGTTATTGTTGATAATACTCGTTCTAAATTTGGTAAATTTCGTCCTTGGATTGTGATTGGCACGCTCTTAAATGCAATCGTACTTGTCGGTCTTTTTAGTACGCACATGTTTGAAGGCACTGCGTTATACATTTATGCGGCAGCGGCTTATATCCTTTGGGGCTTAACTTACACCATTATGGATATTCCTTATTGGTCAATGATCCCTGCGCTATCAAGTTCTCGTCAAGAACGTGAAAAACTGGTTGTATGGCCTCGTTTATTTGCCAGTCTTGCATGGTTCATTACCGGTACTTATGGTCTACATATTGTGGGTGAACTAGGTAACGGCAATCAAGGTGATGGTTTCTTTAATGTTGCGATGCTAATTGCGGTTTTGTTTGTACTAAGCGCCTTCTTAATTGCTCGTAATGTAAAAGAGCCAGTAACAGAAGCAAGCGTAAAAGCAGAGAAATTCAGCTTTAAAGATGTATTGGTTATCATTGGTAAAAATGATCAATTAAAAGCGTTGATTGGTACGATATTATCATTTCAAATTGCTAACCTATTAGTGGGTGGCTTTGCTATTTACTACTTCACTTATGCGTTAGGTAACCCTGAGTTATTTCCAGTTTATATGATGGTTGCAGGTATTTCTGAAGTGGCTGGCGTCTTTTTGTTCCCGCGCTTAGCGACACTCTTTCCTCGTAAATACTTGTGGTTAATGGCGTGTGGTTTCCCTGTGGTTTCTTGTGTGCTTCTTATTCTTATGGGTGTTGTTTCTCCTGGTAATGTTCTGTTAATCGGTTGTGCTGGTGCTGCAATCAAGTTTGGTGTAGGTATTGCGAATGCATTGCAAACAGTAATGCTAGCGGATGTAGTGGATTACGGTGAATACAAAACGGGTCGTCGTAGTGAGAGTGTTATCTTCTCAGTTCAAACGATGCTTGTGAAATTTGCGGGTGCGGCAGGTGGCTTTATCGTAGGTATGGGGTTATCGATTGTTGGTTACATTCCAAATGTAGCGCAATCAGCAGAAACTATCATGGGACTTCACTTTATGATGGCAGGTGTTCCTGCAGTTCTAATGACGGTGAGTGGCTTGGTGTACCACCGTTATTACCGTTTACATGATGGTTTTAACCCTGAAGCAGTTGAGGGTGAAGAAACAGTGAAAGCGAGTACTCAAAAAGCAGTTGAAGCTTAATTATATTTAATCTAAAAAAAAGAAGGCCACTGCTGTTAAAGGAGCGACCTTTTTTTATTGTGAATACTGATAAATGTGATCAATGGTTTGGTTTTCTTTTTTTAATATTTTCTGTGTTTGAGCTAAAAATAATTCAGCCGTTGCTAACGAATCAATAAGGGCATTATGTGCGGCATAGCGTGGTAATTTATAGCGCTCTCTTACCCGATGCAATTGCTGGCTTTGTTGCGTCATTATTCCCAGTTTTCTGGCAATGTTGACTTCAATTGAAAGCGTATCAATCCAAACAAAAGGCAGGGGAGGCAATGAAAAATACGTTTTGGTGTAATGCGCTAAAAAAGCGTGTTCAATTGATTTGCCATGCACTATGAGACTTCGATTTTTTGCGGCTGCTAGAAACAGCGATAAGACCTCATTTAATGGGGATCCCTCAGCAAGCATGGTTGGCGTAATATGATTAATCACCGCGGTTTCTTTTTTTACGTCGTGGCCATGATTAATGTAATAATGTTGAGCGGACGACAGATCTATCTTGCCTTGGTTTATCTCTACCCAGCCGATACTTAATATTTGGTCATTTTGGGCATTCACTCCGGTTGTCTCTAAATCAAAAACAAGAAAAGACAAGTCTTTAATTAATGTTGTCCCTAGTGGTAATGAAAAATTGAGTGCAGATCTTATCTCTTCTGTTAGGGCCTCTTTAGCTAGGTATTCTCGTTTGTGTTTAATGAGCTTTTGCCATGAAGTTTGGCGTTGGAATAAAGAGATCATACCAATAATCCTAAATTTACTTTGGTGACTTTTTGCCAATCGTCAATTAAGCGAAAGGCGTCTTTAATGTGTTGTCGCTCAAAGCTCCCAAAATAATTGGGGTTGATATGATGATCCGGTTGCTGACCATGGGTAATAGCATCAGCTTGATATGAAAAGCGGAAATTACATAAAAAGTCGTACGCACTTAATATGTTTTTTAGTGACCCATCACTGATTAAGCCTTGTTGATTGGCAATCAGTAAGCGTTCACGGGTATTTGGCTCCGATGTTTTTGCGGCTAAACTATATAAGCGGGCCAAGTCGACAATAATGTTAATTCCGTGCCGTTTAATATTCAGCGTTTTTTCATTGTTGTCGTTTTTTACCAAAATTAAATTATTAAAAATGCCTAATGGCGCTCGGTGTTGTAATGAATCAGTAAATAGCGTGGTAAGCAAATAGGGATTGGAAGTTCGATCTTGTATTTCGTCTTGGATTGAACGAAGAAACGATGCATTACCTGCGATGACTCTGGTATCGAGAAATACACTAAGATTCAGTAAAAAAGCGTATTCAGGATTGACGATCCATTTTTTATAATAGGCTTTCCATATCGATAACGGTTGGCACCATTTTGGTGTTACAGCCATGAATTTTCCTGGGCATAAACTGTAGCCACTGCTGTCCATGCCTTTTGTTACTATCATTGCAAGGTGTTGAAAATACAATCTATCTTGTGATGTTGCATCATCCGATAATATCAGAGCGCTGTCTTGATCTGAGGAAATGTGTACTTCATTACGTGCATGAGAACCAGCCACAATCCATGCATATTCGCAGGGTGGTTGACCTAGGCGATCAATCGCAATATCAATCAGGCGTTGGTTATAAGTGTCCATAATAATGGTCATGATCTGGCTGATCACAGCGGCAGGAACTTTATCTTTAACTAACTGATTAAAAATGACTTGGCGTTGAGAGGCGTATTGAGAAAGTTCGTTTTCATTGTGTGCTGATTTGACTTTATCTATAAAAAATATCGCTTGTAATCGGTTGTTTTGTAGTAACAAAGGCAAGGTGACTAACGCGACGACTTTGTGACCATCCATCACTGGAAGATGCTTAATGTTGGATTGCATCATGGTAATAATGGCTTGATAAATCAAAGAAGAAGCGCAAATGGTGATGGGATTTGCTGTCATAATATGATGTATTGGCTGATGAATATCGAGCGCATCTGCTATCACTCTTTCAGTCATGTCGGCATTCGTGACAATTCCCACTAAACGGTCTTTATCCGTAACAACGACGCAAGAGACTTTACCGAGACGAATACGTTGCGCTACCTCATAAATCGATTCATTCCTATCTACTTCAAGAGTGTGTGAAGTGGAGACATCTTGAATACTATTTAAAAAATGATTGTTATCGTTATTTGACCATACGGCATTTATCGCAGAGTTAATGCGAACTTCTGTTTCTGAGTCAAACAGATGTGAGTATTCAGGGTGTGAGTGTTGTATATCATGAATGACGCTAATGGGAATTAAATAAAGTAACGAACTTTCAATCGCTTTGATCTGATAGCCATGCGTATTTTTTAATAAGCTAAAACCAAACACATCTTCTTCACCTAAACGTGAGCGTAATGAACCATCTTGATTAATTTGTTCGATAGCACCTGTGCGGATAAGATACAAATATTGTTGATGCTCTTGAGTTGATGAGTCAAGGTCATCATTTTTTGCCAAATAGATAATGCGAATTTTTGATGAGATACGCTCGACTATCGTTTTAGGCAGACGTGTAAAGGGATCAATGTGTGAAATAAAATCAATGATGTTTTGAATTAAAGGATCTTGCATTAGATGCTCACATTATGCGTCAGGTAATAATTGTTTTATGTCATTTAATAAACGAACAAGATTTTCTTTTTGATACGTTTTTTTTGTTCTTGGTGCGGTACTTTGACGTTGAACAAAGGCGACATCAAGATTACGTTGAATAAGTTCGGAACTGTCTTGTTCGTCGGAACGTAAACCAATAATTACCGCCTCTTTACCTATTTCAAGAAAGTGCTGCTTCACCGTGGTGAGTGGGGGGGTGAAATAGGCGCTGTCATTAATATCATCAAATCCGATAACCGATACTTGAGAAGGCACAGTGAGTCCGAGTTCATTTAGGGCTCTTAATACGCCTAAAGCCATTTGGTCATTCGCCACTAATACAGCATCAAACGTAATTTGATTTGCGACCGTCTCTCGAACGGCAAGATAGCCGCTGTTTGCTTGCCAGTTACCTTCTACCGTGTTTACTGGCTGTAATTTATTTTGCTCTAGAACAGATAGCCAGGTTTGATAACGAGACATTGATGCGCTTGAGGCCTGTGGTCCTGTTATCAATAAAAACTGTTGATGTTGGGTGTCTAATAAATGCTGAGTCGCTAATTGCGCTCCTGATTGATGGTCACAACATACATAATGCACTCGGCTCTCTTCTGGTACGTCAATAAACACAAAATGTAAATGAGGGTATTGCTCAACTAACTGTTCCGCAGCGGTTGCCGTTAATGGGATATTCAAAATAATGCAGGTGGCTTGCTGTGAAATAAGCTCATGTATAGAAGCTTGAATATTTTCTAAGCAGGGAGTATCTACGACAGAAAAGACAGTGCCATACCCCATATCGTGCGCTTGTAATCGAATGCCGTTAGCGATTAAGGCTGCCCCATGGAGTGACATTTCCAGAGTGATTAGGCCGATCACATTTGATTTTGAGCGGCTTAACATTTGAGCGCTTTTGTTGGGAATATACCCAAGTTGTTTAATGGCTTTATTGACTTTTACACGAGTGTTTTCGGAAACATTTATTGACCCGTTAGTGACTCGTGATACGGTTTGAGTGGAAACTCCCGCCAATTTAGCAACATCTTTAAAGGTGACTGTCATTTATCTCTTCTTGTTTTCGTTATCATAATAGGAAGGTAACACGAGACTCTTATTAAAACTGTAGTATGGTTCAAATAATTGTCGAGTTAACAAAAAATATTGTTTTCGAAAACAATAAGATCAAGCGCACATTTGGTTGGTTTTTAGTGCCTTTAAGATCACATTAATCGCAGCTGTAGCTAGAAAAAAGCCATCAAAAGAACACAATGCAACCATAGTTTGTTTACGAAAACAATTTGGAAGTAGTATGGATAAGTTGATTCATTTAAGCAGTAAAAATCACAGCATTATTATCAAAGTAGATTTGATCCCTGAGATCATTCACTGGGGCGGTAAAATTAATGAGATTGATAGCGATTTATTGTTTGCGATAGAGCGACCAATTTCACAAGCTCGTCTTGATATCGATGTGCCTTTGTCTCTTTGTCCTGAACTTGGTCGTGGTCATTTTAATGCGCCAGGTATTGAAGGGCACCGACATGGCATGGATTGGGCTCCAGTTTTCCATATTGTTGATCAACAAGTGGATGGTCAATCGGTTCAAATTACCTTGCGTGATGAGGTTGCTCTGCTTGAATTGTTGGTTGAATTGCATATAGACCACGATTCAGATGTCGTAAAAAAACGCATTACTGTTACCAACAGAGGTGAATCAGATTACTACTTAGGTAAATTGTCTTCGACGTTACCATTACCAAATCATGCTAATGAATTAATGACGTTTCACGGTCGCTGGTGTCAAGAGTTCCAGACACAACGTCAACCTCTTGAACATGGCGGATTTATGCAACAGAACCGCCGCGGCCGTACGTCGCATGAAAACTTCCCAGGCTTGTTTGTGGGTGAACATGGATTTAGTGAGCAACAGGGGCAAGTGTGGGGCTTCCATTTAGGTTGGAGTGGAAACCATGAACTGCGTGCGGATGTGCGTAGCGATGGTCGTCGTTTTGTTCAAGCAGGTGAATTACTGTTTTCAGGCGAGTGCATTTTAGGCGCAAATGAAACGTATCAATCGCCTTGGTTATATGGTTGTTATAGCAGCAATGGCTTGAACGGGATCTCTGAACGTTTCCATCAGTATGTTCGTCAAAACATTATTTCGTTCCCAGCGGATAAACCTCGTCCTGTGCATTTAAATACATGGGAAGGGATCTATTTTGATCATAAACCTGAATACATTATGCAAATGGCAACCGAAGCGGCAGAGATGGGCGTTGAGCGTTTCATTATTGATGATGGTTGGTTTGTCGGTCGTCATGATGATAAAGCTGCGTTAGGCGATTGGTATTTAGATGAAGAAAAATACCCCAATGGTCTAGAGCCTGTGATTGAGCACGTTAATGAAATCGGTATGGAGTTTGGCTTATGGGTTGAACCTGAAATGGTCAGCAAAGATTCCAATTTATACCGTAGTCACCCAGAGTGGATGCTTGGTTTAGAGGGATATCATCAACCTTCTGGTCGTTGGCAGCACGTATTGGATTTACAGAATGCTGAGTGTTTCCAATACCTGTTTGACCGTTTAAATGAGTTGTTAACACGCTATAACATTACGTATTTAAAATGGGACATGAACCGTGAGTTGGTTCAACCAGGTCATAATGGTCGTCCTGCCGTTCATGGTCAAACCAAGGCGCTTTATGCGTTAGTCGATCAATTATTGGCACAGCACCCAAACGTTGAAATCGAATCGTGTTCTTCTGGTGGTGGTCGTATCGATTTTGAAATTTTAAAACGTACACACCGTTTCTGGGCATCGGATTGTAATGATGCACTAGAGCGACAAACGATCCAACGTGGTATGAGTTATTTCTTCCCACCAGAGGTAATGGGGGCGCACATTGGCCCTGCTGAATGTCATTCCACCAATCGTCAGCATCATATTAATATGCGCGGTGTGACGGCATTGGGTGGGCACATGGGCGTAGAACTTGATCCAGTAAAAGAGTCAATGGAAGAGAAAGCCGCGTTCTCTCATTATATTGCACTACATAAAAAATACCGTCATTTATTGCATTCTGGTCGTAGTTTCCGCATGGATGTTGCTGACAAAAATCAATACGTTTATGGCGTTCAAGGTGAAGATGAAACCATTGTTACGGTATGCCAATTAGCGATGCCAAGTTATGCGTTACCATCGCCACTACGAATGACCTGTGTTGATGCGGATGCAAAATATGAAGTGACATTAGTTGAGATGCCTAAAGCCAGCTTCCAATTAATGAAACAAGCACCAAAATGGTTAGATCAAACATTAACGCTAACGGGTAATAACTTACAAGAAATCGGTTTGATATTACCAATCCTTGATCCTGAATCTGCGCTTATTGTTTCGTTAAATAAAATATAAGCGAGCACCATACATAATGAGTGGCGGCATTGGCTGCCACCTATTAATACTATGAATTAATACCAATTGTAGTAAATAACTGGTCATTCTAGCTGGTTAAAATGCTCGATAACGGTGTTGAAATTTTTGATTGTAGAATAACTATTTATTTAAAAATTTCACCTTGTTCTCAAGCATTTTTCCTACGCTATTTCTGATCACTTACTTACTGTGATTGCTATAAGGAAGCAAAAAAATGTCCATCACAGTATTTCTATCATTTCTTCTCTTTACGGGTTTTGTTGGGTTTTATACCTATAACAAAGTAAAAAACACGCAAAATAAGTCACAAGACGGGTATTTCTTAGGCGGTCGAAGTCTAACGGGTGGGTTAATTGCCAGTTCGTTAATCCTAACCAATTTAAGTGCCACCAGTTTTGTAGGCATGAGTGCTCAAGCATATACGCATAACATGAGTGTTATGGGTTGGGAAGTGGCGTCAGGCGTCACGCTTGTGATTATTGCTTTGTTGTTGGTCCCACGTTATCTAAAACAAGGGATCACCACCATTCCTGATTTCTTAGAAAGCCGCTATGACATGTCGGTAAAGAAATTCGTTACTTTATTATTCTTGTGCCAGTATGTGATTAATATTTTGCCTACAACCTTATACGCTGGCGCAGTAGTACTTGGTGAAATATTTGATGTTCAAGGATTATTGGGTGTTTCTGAATTTACTGCGATTGCGATTATTTCAGCGACAATTGGGTTATTAGGCTTCTTCTATGCGATTTATGGCGGCTTAAAAGCAGTCGTTATTGCGGATACCATTAATGGCATTGGTTTGATCATTGGTGGTTTGATGATCCCTGTCTTTGGATTGATGGTTCTTGGTGACGGCAGCTTTATGTCTGGGTTAGATACGGTATTAACCGCAGCGCCAGAGAAACTGCAATCAGTCGGTACATCAACGGATCCTCTGCCATTCTCTACGTTATTTACGGGTCTATTATTGGTTAACTTATATTACTGGGGTACAGACCAATCGATCATTCAACGTGCGTTAGGTGCTAAGAATTTAAAAGAGGGGCAAAAAGGGGTGATCATGGCGGGGGCAATTAAAGTGATTTCGCCGTTATTCCTGATTATTCCAGGCATCATTGCTTACCATATGTTTGGTGCTAACGCTGGTAACCCAGATACAATGTATACGCGTTTAGTCAATGAAGTGTTACCAAAACCTCTGGTTGGTTTTTTTGTTGCCGTGATGTTTGGTGCTATTTTAAGTACGTTTAACGGCGTGTTAAATAGCTCGACAACGTTGTTTGCACTTAATGTATACAAACCCCTATTTGGTCAAAATGCAACCGATGAGGAATTAGTAGGCAAAGGCCGTATCTTTGGTGTGTTCATTGCGATTATTTCAGTGTGTATTTCACCGTTTATTATGTTTGCACCTGAAGGTTTATTTCAATATTTACAAATGGTTGCCGGTTTCTTTAGTGTTCCAATTTTTACGATTGTATTTGTTGGCTATATTTCAAAGCGTGTACCTGCAATTGCAGCGAAAGTCGCTCTGGTTGTATTCGTTAGTTCTTATGCTGCAATGCAATTAATCTTCAAAACACCACTGCATTTCTTGCATCAGTTAGCGATTTTGTTTGTGGTATGTACTGCACTGATGTTCTTGATTGGTATGTTTATGCCGCGTGATACCGATTATGTGATGCCAGTGAATGAAAGCATGGATGTAACTCCTTGGGAGTTCAGATTTGAAGCGTCAGCCATTGTACTTTATATGGTACTTGGCGCGTATGTTATGTTCTCGAACGTAGGCTTTATATCGGATGACCCTTTCTTCATGCAAGTATACGGTGTGTGTGGTTTGGTGATGTTTGTTGGTATATTTAGACGCATTTTCAAGCAACGTAAGAAAATGGCATTGCAAGCAGAGTAACGTTGTTATCACCTTACGATATTCCCCCTTAAAAATATCGTGCTCCTAAGTCAAAGAAGCCGTAAGTTATTACGGCTTCTTTTTTGTCTTTTTATTTTCCAATTAGATAGAGCGAAGCCGTGTTATTTATTAGTTTTGATGAAATGAACAATTTAGTGTAAACGTTTACATTTTTTGAAAGTGATCACGATATTCGTTTAAATTCGCTGATAGACTTGATGAAAATTCAGTAGGAAGAGTTAATCATGAAAGTATTAGTAACAGGCGGAATGGGCTATATCGGTAGCCATACATGTATTCAAATGATTGAAGCAGGCATTGAACCTATCATTTTGGATAACTTGGGAAACAGCAAAGTCGCAGTGCTTGATCGTATCGAAGCGTTAACTCAAGTTCGTCCTGTCTTTTATCAGGGGGACATTCGTGATGAAGCCTTTCTAGATAGTATTTTTGCTGAAAACACTATTTCATCGGTGATCCACTTTGCTGGTTTAAAAGCCGTGGGTGAGTCTGTTGCAAAACCTCTAGAGTATTACGACAACAACGTTAATGGTTCATTGGTGCTGGCTCGTTCAATGCGAAAAGCGAATGTAAAAAGCATCGTATTTAGCTCATCAGCAACCGTCTATGGCGATCCTGCTATTGTTCCTATTACTGAAAACTCACCAACTGGCGCAACCACAAATCCTTATGGTCGCAGTAAATACATGGTTGAAGAGTGTTTCTCTGATCTGTTTGATGCAGAGAACGATTGGAGTATTACCTTACTTCGCTATTTCAACCCAGTAGGCGCGCATCCATCAGGCACTATGGGTGAAGACCCACAAGGCATTCCAAATAACCTAATGCCATTTATCGCGCAAGTTGCGGTGGGTCGTCGTGAATCATTGTCTGTATTTGGTAATGATTACCCAACACCAGATGGCACAGGCGTTCGCGATTATATTCATGTGATGGATTTAGCGGATGGACACATTGCAGCATTAAAAACGGTGGGTGAAAAATCAGGTCTTCATATTTACAACTTAGGCACAAGTAAAGGTTCAAGTGTTTTAGAAATGGTTGAGGCGTTTGCACAAGCGTCGGGTAAGCCAGTTCCTTATACGTTGTGTCCTCGTCGTGCGGGTGACATTGCAGAATGTTGGGCAAGCACCGAAAAAGCAGAAAAAGAACTGGGCTGGAAAGCCACTAGAAACGTCATGGAAATGAGTGCTGATACATGGCGCTGGCAGTCAAATAATCCAAAAGGATATTAATAGTTATGTCTACTCAAGAATTTAATCCAGTTGATCACCCACACCGTCGTTATAACCCATTAACGGGACAGTGGATTCTAGTCTCACCGCACCGTGCGAAACGTCCGTGGAGTGGTCAAGATGAAAAACCATCGACAGAGCAATTACCACAATACGACAAAGGCTGTTTCTTGTGCCCAACTAACGATCGTATCTCTGGTGATACGAATCCTGATTACAAAGGTACTTACGTATTCAGTAATGACTTTGCGGCATTGATGACTGATTCACCTGAAGCGCCAAAATCAACAAATCCCTTATTTAGAACCGAAGGCGTTCGTGGGTTAAGTCGTGTTATCTGCTTCTCTCCAGATCACAGTAAAACATTACCAGAGCTGCCAGTAGGTCAAATTCGTAATGTGATTGAAACGTGGAATGACCAAATTGAAGAGCTAGGTAAAGAATACGTTTGGGTACAAGCGTTTGAGAACAAAGGCGAGACGATGGGTTGCTCTCAACCGCATCCACACGGTCAAGTATGGGCAAACAGCTTTTTACCCAACGAAATTGAGCGCAAAGAAAAACACTTAAAAGAATATTATCAAGAACACGGCTCAAACCTATTGGTTGATTACGTTGAATCAGAATTAAAAGATGGCGAGCGTACGGTTGTAGAAACAGAGCATTGGATTGCCGTAGTACCTTATTGGGCAGCATGGCCGTTTGAAACCATGTTACTACCAAAAACACACATTCGTCGCATGAGTGAATTAACGGACGAGCAACGTGATGATTTGGCGTTAGCAATCAAAAAACTAACCAGCCGTTATGACAATTTGTTCCAGTGCTCATTCCCATACTCAATGGGCTGGCATTACGCGCCTTTCTTTGAAGAGGGCACAGACGTTGATCATTGGCAACTGCATGCACTGTTTTATCCGCCACTGCTTCGCTCTGCATCGGTTCGTAAATTTATGGTGGGCTACGAAATGTTAGCCGAAAGCCAACGTGATTTAACCGCCGAGCAAGCCGCACAAAAACTGCGTGATGTGAGCGATGTGCATTATAAGGATTAGGGACTAGAGCAGGGTGCTTGCGACCGACCTAAAACCTAAAGATAGAATTCCCTACAAAATTTGAGAACAAGATTATGACAAACCTAATTAAAAACGTAAAAGACGCATTCAACTCAGCGCTTTCTTACGCACCAACGCACATTGTTCAAGCGCCGGGTCGTGTGAACTTAATTGGTGAACACACCGATTACAACGACGGTTTTGTATTACCTTGTGCGATTAACTACCAAACAGTAGTGGCTGCTGCAAAGCGTGATGACAATATCGTTCGTGTCGTATCAGTAGATTATGGCAATGAAACGGACGAGTTTGATATCACTCAAGAGATCACATTCCAAGAAAACAAAATGTGGGCAAACTACATTCGTGGCGTGGTGAAGTGTTTAATTGGTCGTGGTTTTGAATTCAAAGGGGCAGATATTTCAGTTTCGGGTAATGTTCCTCAAGGTGCAGGTCTTAGTTCATCAGCCGCATTAGAAGTGGTTATCGGACAAACCTTTAAAGAGCTGTATAACCTAAACATCAGCCAAGCAGAAATCGCACTAAATGGTCAACAAGCAGAGAATGAATTTGTAGGTTGTAATTGCGGCATCATGGATCAAATGGTTTCAGCAGAAGGTAATGAAAATCACGCAATGTTACTCGATTGCCGTTCTCTAGAAACCACAGCGGTATCAATGCCAGAAAACATGTCGGTGGTTATTATTAACTCAAACAAAAAACGTGGCTTGGTTGATTCAGAATACAACACTCGCCGTGAGCAATGTGAAGAAGCTGCACGGATCTTTGGTGTAAAAGCACTGCGTGATGTGAGCATTGAAGAGTTCAACGCAAAAGCACATGAATTAGATGAAATGGTCGCAAAACGTGCGCGTCACGTGATTACAGAAAATGATCGTACCGAAGAAGCGGCAAAAGTGTTAGCGTCAGGTGATATGAAACGAATGGCTGTATTAATGGCTGAATCACATGTCTCAATGCGTGATGACTTTGAAATCACAGTAAACGAAGTCGATACCTTAGTTGATATCGTTAAAAACGTGATTGGTACAGAAGGCGGCGTTCGTATGACTGGCGGTGGTTTTGGTGGCTGCATCGTTGCTTTAGTTCCGCCAGTATTGGTTGATGAAGTTAAAGCAGCAGTTGAAGAACTGTATGAAACGGCAACAGGCCTAAAAGAATCAATTTATGTGTGCCAAGCAAAAAATGGTGCAGGTTTAGTAGAAGTGCTGTAAGGAATACACATGACAGAACAATCAACATTGTTCGAAACCATGACAAAGGAGGCGGCCAGTGATGGTCGCCTTGCTCAGTTATTCGAACTTAAAAATGAAAACGGAATGCGTGCCGTGTTTATGGACATTGGCGCAACATGGCTAAGCTGTAAAGTACCAGTAAAGAACAAGCTACGTGAAGTATTGCTAGGCCAGTCGACAATGGCGGACTTTGAGAAACAACAAAGCTACATGGGCGTTACCGTTGGTCGTTATGCTAATCGGATTGCGAATGGCCAATTCAAAATTGATAATACTAAATATCAGGTAGAGACAAACCAAGCAGGAAACACCTTACATGGTGGGCCTGAAGGGTTTGATAAACGTCGCTGGTCAGTGGTAGAAGAAACGACAAATAGCGTTGAATTTAGCCTAGTATCACCCGATGGCGATCAAGGGTTTCCTGGTGAATTAACCGTTAACGTAAAATACCTGCTCACTGACGATAATGAAGTCGTGATCCGTTATAACGGCAGCACGACTAAATTAACGCCGATTAACTTAACCAATCATGCATATTTTAATTTGCTTGGTGCAGACAGTGAATATCTCGCTCTTGATCATATCTTAAGTATCAATGCCAGTGAGTATGTTCCAACAACAGACGTTGGCATACCAAAAGGGTTATGGAAAAAAGTAAAAGATACCAATTTTGATTTTACTGATCCAAAAGTGATTTCCCAAGATTTCATGCTCGATAAAGATCAAGAGAAAGCCAAAGGTTACGATCACTCATTTGTGCTTGATAAAACCTGTGCAAAAGGCGAGTGCGCGGCAAGCTTAACATCTCCAGATAGCTTAGTTACTCTGCATGTATTGACGACAAAACCTGCGATGCAGCTGTATACGGGAAATTGGCTTGCAGGAACACCGAATCGAATTGGTGGTGATTATCAAGATTATTCAGGCATCGCATTAGAAACCCAATTCTTGCCAGATGCGGCAAATCATCCTGAATGGCCGCAACCAAATGCCATTTTATCACCAAGTGAAACGTATCATTACGAAACTTGCTATCAGTTTATAGTATAAACTACCTAGCTTGTTTTATTAAAAGTCCCTAGCAGTTAATTGGTTAGGGATTTTTTTATTCACAAATTAATGTGCCTTTGATCATACTTAGCTATGCTTTTTTATGAAAAATTGCCTATGCTGACTATAATTATAGTTAATAAATTAAGCGCTAGGTATTTTATGAATAAAGATATGTCCTTAAAGAAAAAAAGCATATTAGCGTTGGGCTGCTATGTCTGCTTTTTAATTGCCATTATCGGAAGTATTACTTATTACGTTGTCCAATCACCTATCCGTTCTAATTTAGAAAGCAACCTTGATGTAAAGACCCAACTTTTATCACGAGAAATAGATGATCCACTTAGTCACTCTCTTTCAACGTTACATGCGTTGGTTGGTGTTGCGGTTAGTGGTTATCCTGCTGATGTTATTCAAAATATGCTTTCTTCTGTATTTAAAGAAAGTGATGACATCATTATTAGTGGTGGAATATGGCCCGAGCCTAATACATTCATACCTTCTAAGCGCCTAGCCAGTGTATTTCTGTCACGAAATGAACAAGGTGAGGTTGAGTTAGTTGATGATTATAATCAACTTAGTGCATCACCTTATCAAAACGAATCTTGGTATGTGTCTGTTGCTCATGAGAATAGTACCCAACGAATTTCATGGTCTGAGGTTTATATTGATCCTTTCACTCAGCAGAAAATGATCACAGCTTCTCAACCTTATTTTAATGAAGGGAAATTTATTGGCGTTGCAACCATAGATATATCTCTAAAAGGGTTAATTGGCGTTATTGAGTCCCAAGCGGAAAAGCATAAATTAGGTGTTATTATTAAGAATGGTGATATCACCATTGCAGAGTATAAATTTAACGTTCAAGAAGGCATGTATGTAGTAAAGCATACGATGGAAGATTTTAATTGGCAAATCAATGTTATTAATTCTTATCGAACGGTTTCTGATGAAATTTATGCACAGATTATTAATATTGAATTAGGTATTGTTCCTATTTTATTGCTGTGTGTAATCATTGGTTACTACATCATTAATCGCAGTTTAATTAATCCGATTATCTTAATATCAGATCAAATTAATGAGACAGATTCGAATGAAAAAATAGACATTAATTATTCTTACAAAGATGAAATAGGCAGTTTGATCTCATCTTTTAATCAGAAAACAGAATTTCTTGAAATAGAAAAAATAAAAGCAGAATCATCAACTAGAGCGAAAAGTTCATTCTTAGCCAATATGTCTCATGAGATACGAACCCCATTAAATGGCATTATTGGTATGTCAGATATTTTAGCGGATACGGAGCTTAACCCAGTTCAAACTGAATACCTTCAGACTATTGAAACATCGTCACAAGCTTTACTCTTACTCATTAATGATATCCTTGATTTGTCGAAAATAGAATCAGGGCATCTAGTTTTGGTTCCTCAGCAATCTAATGTTGCCGAAGTGGTGTATGACACGGCTACGGTAGTGTTAAGTAAAGCATCAGAGAAAGGACTCGCGCTGCAAATTGAATTAGCTCCAAACCTTCCGGAAATAGTGATGCTTGATGAACATAGATTACGTCAGGTATTGATGAACCTACTGTCGAATGCGGTTAAATTTACACAGAACGGCGCTGTCATTATTTCTATTCATTATGAAGAACACGCCAATTCACGCGGGGCATTATTGTTCTCTGTAAAAGATACCGGTATCGGAATTAATAAAGATAAACTCAAACAAGTGTTTGAACCATTTATTCAAGAAGACAGCTCTATTACTCGTCAATTTGGTGGTACAGGCTTAGGGCTTGCTATTTGTCGTCAATTGGTTGAGTTATTGGGTGGTGAAATCAAGGTAGATTCAGAAAAAGGGTTCGGTAGTAAGTTTTACTTCATGCTTGATGTTGAAGTGGTTGACCCTGCAATACCGACGTTACCAGAATGCAGTGGTGCAACGTGCTTAATTATCAGTAATGATAAAGCCTATGCGTCTCAATTAAATTCCGAGTGTAAGAAATTAGGTTTATTAACGACGATAGTGGCAAATAACGATGATATTGCGGTGAGATCAGAACAACATGATCTTGTGATTTATTGTCAGAATACGGCGAGTTCGACACTGGATTATGTACATAAAATAAATGAGCTTGAGCAACGCCCGATATTGATTGTTTGTAGAAAACAGCAAGATGAAAAGATCGATTTTCATCACGCCATTGATGGTTTGATTATTTACCCGCTGCTTGGCAAGCGATTTACTAAGGTTATCGACAAGGCTTTTCAAAAAGCAAAGTTGGAATTGAAGCAATCAAGTGAATCAATTATGTTAGCGAACTCTTCTAATTGTGATCCAAAAAATGAGAAAAATAGCGGTGTGGTAACTAGATCGATTCTTGTTGTTGAGGACAATTTAGTCAATCAAAAGGTTGCTTCGTTGTTATTGAAAAAAGAAGGACTGCGTGTTGATTTAGCGAATGACGGTCAAGAAGCGGTTAATATGATCAAAGCACAAACTACAGATTACGTATTGGTATTAATGGATTGCATGATGCCAGTGATGGATGGATTTTCAGCAACTGAAGCGATACGAGAATGGGAGCAAGAAGGTGACAGAAAACGCTTACCAATTATTGCCTTAACCGCCAGTGTCTTTGTTGAAGATATAGATAAATGCTACCAATCAGGCATGGATGACTATGTGGCAAAACCGTTTAAGAAAGAACTCATTCTTGAAAAACTAGAAGCGTATACCTAGTGTGTCGGTTATTCTAGGGATCTAGGGATCTAGGGATCTAGGGATCTAGGGATCTAGGGATTAAAATTAAAACTTAGTAAAGAGAGGCCAAGAGTGAATGCTTGGCCTTTTTATTTATGTGGCGTTCGCCGTTATGATTGATTTTTTACTGAAGAGCGTTCAATTAAACTCGCTTGAAATATTGCACCAGTAATATCACTGCTATTTCCTTTTACCAAGGCTAATGACAGTTCAGCTGCCTGCTCAGCCATGGTGTGAATAGGGTAGTCGACAGTACTGAGTTTTGGGTGCAAGTATTTAGCGATTAAGCCATTATCGAACCCCATTAGAGAAATATCATTTGGTACCGAGATATTCTGTTTTTCTAAGGTAGATAGTGCCCCAGCTGCCATGTAATCGTTATAACAAACCACACCAGTGAACGGTACACCTCTGCTTAGTAACTCAGCCATTGCTTCTTCACCACCTTCATCACTTGGTTCAGCTTCTACGATTAATGCGCTATTACTGGTTAAATGATGCTTTTTTAAGGCATTCAAATACCCTAATTGTCGATGGTGGCAATCATCAATATTCTGGTTTGAGTTGATGTAGGCTAATTCTTTGTGTCCTGACTCAATGAGATGCTCAGTAGCAAGGAGGGAGCCCAATTCATTATCAAGAGAAATACAACGATGGGCAATCTCAGGAATATGGCGATTAATCACGACTAACCCTGGAACTTCATTGGCAAATTGAATTAACTCATCATCACTGAGGCCTTTAGCGTGAATGATTAGAGATTGGCACTGGCTATTCATTAATAATTCAATCGCTTCTTTTTCAATGTTCGCATCGTGATAACCATTACCAATCAGTAAATGTTTATTGTTTGCTCTTGCAACACCATCAACCGCCTTGATTAACGCTCCAAAAAAGGGATCAGAGACATCCGCGACTAGAACCCCAATCGTGTTAGTACTTTTACTGACGAGCGCTCGCGCATTAGCATTAGGGCGATAACCTAATTTTGTCATTGCAGCATTAACCGATTCAATCGCCGCTTTACTCGCTTTTGGCGATTTATTTACTACACGAGAAACGGTGGCAACAGATACGCCAGCTTCTTTTGCTACATCTTTTATTGTTGCCATAATCGTGATTTCAATCCTGTAATTTGATCAAGTTAAAGTTTTAGTAAAAATTTAATGGTGTTTTCTTGCTCAATCGTAGTTTGCTGATAATGTAAACGTTACCACTAAGCCAAGTTAAGGATAAAGTAAAATGGAAACAATTGCATACGGTGATTTCGCAAAATTAGATATTCGTGTTGGAAAAATCACAGACGTTAAGCGCCATGAGAACGCAGACAAACTCTACATTGTACAAATTGATGTGGGTGAGCAAAGCCTACAAACTGTCACAAGTCTTGTACCTTACTACACAGAAGAAGAATTAATGAATAAACAAGTCGTTGTGTTATGTAATTTAGCAAAAGCAAAAATGCGCGGTGAAACGTCGGAGTGCATGTTGCTGTGTGCAGAAACAGAAGATGAATCAGAAAGCGTGCTGTTAACGCCAGAACGTTTGATGCCAGCAGGCGTTAAAATCGTTTAATTGAATAGGCCTAGAAACAACGTATTTCTAGGCTTTTCTCTTCATTACCTTTGTTTTTCGTAAGTAACCTGCCTGGTATTAACTAAATATCATCCAAATGATACTTCAGCAGTATAAATAATCACCAACTCATATGTTCTTAGTTTTATCTATCCGTTTAGTTTATCTATTTCGCTATTTAGTGCTTTGATTCACACTTTTATATCTTTAAGAAAGGTTGTTGTTAACTAGATGTTAAACCTTGCTGTATGGTTGGTTAAATAATTAAACCATCTTCATAAACTGAAAAGGATTTTATATGCAAGGTATCGTTGATTTTATCAATAGCATAATCTGGAGCCCAGTGCTGATTTATCTCTGCTTGGGTTCTGGTCTCTTTTATTCCATTCAAACTCGTTTTGTTCAAATTCGTCATTTTAAAGAAATGTGTCGCTTACTTGTTTCTAATAAAGAATCAAGTAAAGGGATAAGCTCATTCCAAGCTCTGGCAGTCTCGTTGTCTGGTCGTGTTGGTACAGGTAATATCGCTGGGGTTGCTGCTGCTATCGGCTTTGGTGGCCCCGGTGCGATATTCTGGATGTGGGTAGTGGCTTTCTTAGGCGCGGCAACCGCGTATGCAGAATCAACCCTTGCTCAAATTTATAAAGAAGAAGATGAAGGCCAGTTCCGTGGTGGTCCAGCTTACTATATTGAAAAAGCTATGGGTCAAAAATGGTATGCGTGGATATTTGCTATTGCGACGATTTTTGCGTGTGGCGTGTTACTTCCGGGTGTGCAATCAAACAGTATCGGTAATGCCGTTGAAACCGCGTTTGGTACGGGTGGCATGATTGATACGGGCATTGGTGTGTTCAGTTTTGCAAAAATTTTTACTGGTGCGGTTATCTCAGTGATCCTTGGTTTCATCATCTTTGGTGGCGTTAAGCGTATTGCGCATTTCACTCAAATTGTTGTGCCGTTCATGGCATTGGCTTACATCATTCTTGCATTCGTTATTATTCTACTTAACATCTCAGAAGTACCAACTATCTTTGGTATGATCATAGGTGATGCATTCACTCCAATGGCAGGCTTTGGTGCCGCAATTGGTTGGGGTGTTAAACGTGGTGTTTACTCTAACGAAGCGGGTCAAGGTACGGGGCCTCATGCGGCAGCTGCTGCAAGTGTTGAACACCCTGCACAGCAAGGTTTGGTTCAATCGTTCTCTATCTACATTGATACGTTGTTAGTATGTTCTGCTACGGCGTTTATGATCCTTATTACGGGTACATATAATGTTCAAGGCGGCGGTGAAGGCGTATTCTTAGTTCAGAATATTTCTGAAACGATTGGCGCAAACGGCCCTATGTTCACTCAACTAGCGATTGAAAGTACGTTACCGGGTATTGGTAAAATCTTCATTGCTTTTGCGTTGTTCTTCTTTGCTTTTACAACGATTCTTGCTTACTACTACATTGCAGAAACCAACATCGCTTACATTCGTCGTACCGTTAAAGTTGATGGCATGATGTTTATCCTTAAGTTGGTGATCATGTCTGCGGTATTCTACGGCACCATCAAAACCGCTAACATGGCGTGGGCAATGGGTGATATTGGCGTAGGCTTAATGGCATGGTTAAACATTATCGGTATTTTGATTATCTTCTTTATGTCTAAACCGGCTCTAAAAGCGTTGAGAGATTATGAAGATCAGCAAAAACGCGGGGTAACAACCTATACGTTTGATCCAGTTAAGCTAGGTATTAAAGGCGCAACGTATTGGGAAGGAAAGCTTGAAAGACACAAAAACAAATCAAAAGAGAAGTAACTAAGCTAGTTTGATAATGATAAGAAAACGCCATCCATTGTGATGGCGTTTTAGTTACTAAAGTATCAATAAATTAAACGCTGAGTAGACATAAACTACTCAGCGTTTTTTTGTTGGATTTATAAAGAAAATATAACGAAATAAGACAGCGTTCTGGTATGCTGTTTGGCGTAGATATATGAATCACTTTCTGGTTGTTGATAGGTTATATTCAGTTGGTTTTGTGGATATTAGGAAAGTGAGGGGTATATTTTAATGTTATATCAATCAGTTGGAGGTTTTATGGATTATAAAAATAAATTAAAATTAGATAGATTCAGAGTATCATCGATCGAAGGTCGAGATTTTAACGAAGAAATGGAAAGTGATCGAGGTAGAGCGGTAAACTCTGCTGCAGTTAGACGATTACAGAAAAAAACACAGGTATTCCCTTTAGAGTCAAATGCGGCAGTACGTAGCCGATTAACACATTCTTTAGAAGTGCAACAAGTCGGTCGTTATATTAGTAAGCTAATTATTAAAGAATTAAGCATACAAGGCTTAGATATTTCTGAGTACTCAGAAGGATTTGTGAGTGCAGTAGAGGTATCTTGCTTATTACATGATATAGGTAATCCACCATTTGGACATTTTGGGGAAGAAGCTATAAATTTATGGACTGAATCTTTTCTCTCGAAATTTATACGAAGTACATTTAGTGCAGAAAAAGACTGCGATAAATTAGTTAAAGATTTATGTAATTTTGAAGGTAATGCTCAAGGCATAAGGTTACTTCATCAAATACAGACACTTAACCTTACATATACTCAATTAGCTTGTTTAATCAAATATACTCGAGCAGCTTATGAGGATAAACCTAACACGGTAGAAACTGAAAAATTTAGTTATAGAAAGAAAAAACCAGGGTATTATTTTTCTGAAGAAAAATTATATCAGAAAATTCAAAAAAGCTTATCTATTGAAAAAGGATGTAGATTTCCATTAACGTATATTATGGAAGCTGCTGATGATATATCTTATTGTATTGCAGATGTTGATGATGCTGTTGATAAAGGAATTTTGTCTATTGATAAACTACATTCTGAAATCAAAAGGATTTGGGAGTCATTTAGAGATAAAAAAGGAGTTGATAATAAGGTTGTTGATGAAGGTTACTTATTAGATATTGCTGATAAAGCAATGGAGAAGGCTAATAAAGAAAAATTCAATAGAAATCATACTTATATATTAACGCTTAGAACTACATTGGTTAACGATCTCGCAAAGTATGCTACACGCAGGTATGTTGAAAATCATGATTTAGTTTTTAATGGTTACTTTGATGAATCTTTACTGGGTGGGTGTGATAAATATAACCTTGCGACAGAAACTCTAAGGTACCTTTCTGTTGATAATGTATTTAATCATAGAGAAGTGGAAAATTTAGAGCTTAAAGGTTATGCGGTAATATCTGGGTTATTAAAAATATATTCACCTTTAATAGAGTTGTCATTTGACGATTTTAAATACTTAGCTCTAAATAATAGATTGAAAAGTAATCCAATTGAAACTCGGTTGTTTCATAAACTATCAAGTAAGCATAAATCAGCATATTTTCTGGAGGTAACTGCATTATTTGATAAAGAAGAATTATCAGGCTCTGATAAGTTAGTTGAAATTTATTACCGTTCTAGGTTACTTATCGATTATATCAGTGGAATGACAGATGATTTTGCATTGGAAGAATATCAGCATCTTACCGCGTCAATTTGATTGATATAACAAAGGCATCAACACGATTTGCTACATTCGGCATTCTAGGTTTCTTTGAGTTTACCGCATTAAGTGGTAAATTTGATCTTAATCTACATGGTAGCAAACGTGTTATGCAGGCGTTAATTGCTTCTTTGTTAATTTAGCTTTCAAATATGGTAATCATTCCCTTTGAGTAGTAGACTAATATTATTTCCGCATAAATGTGCGAGGTAAGCATGAAATACGAATTATTAGTTTTAGCTGCAATGACACGATTGGAATCTCCAAATACTCAAGCTATCGTGGCTGCAACTGGGATTTCTGAACGTAAAGTACAATCCGTAGTTAACTCATTAGTTGAACATTTAGGCTTAAATATTCAAAGAGAGCGCCAAGGTCGAACCTTCCGTTTTTCTATAAATAGCTGGGGTGTTTTTGAATCAGGGAAAGCGATTCAATCTAAACTTAATGACATTGATTTAGTTATGCCAAGTAATTCAATGCTTTCTTCTTACGAAGAAAAACATGCCTATTTCGAGCAAGTCAAAATGGATAACTTTAAAGAAAGTATGCGTTTAGAGGGGCATAATGTTGCTAGTGATTTCGATTTATCACTAGACAGAGAGCAACAACGTCAAATTTTGTTAAACAAATACTCAAACGTAAATTCGTTAGAGGCGCTCAATGGCTGATAAATATGGCACAACTCAAGATCCTTATACTTACGAAAATAGTACGGTTCTTGTTAATAAGCTCAATATCAGCAATGAAGCGGTATTAGAGGCTGCTGAACGTGATTTAACAACGTTAGCTGCAATGTATGTGGAGTTTCAATTGCCTCCTTACGATTTCAGCTATCTGCGTTCAATTCATCACATTTTGTTCTCCGATCTATTTGAATGGGCAGGCGAACTAAGAACGATTGATATTTCAAAGGGGAATACACGTTTTTGTAATGTAGTTAGGATTGAAAAAGAAGCGAATAATCTGTTTTCAATGTTAGAAAAAGATAAGTATTTAGTTGATCTATCATACGATGAGTTTCTTACTAAATTAGCTGAGTATTATTGCGATATTAACGTTCTACATCCATTTCGTGAAGGTAATGGTCGCGCCCAACGTTTGTTGTTTGAGCATATTGCAATCAACTGTGGTTATAATATTAATTTTTCTGGTATTACTGCTGAGCAGTGGGTAGCCGCCAATATCCATGGTTATCATTGTAATTATGTGCCAATGAAAGAACTGTTTTCTATTTGTGTAACTAAAGCTGAAAAGCGCAGTTAACAATCACATCAACACAATTTACTACATTCGGTATTCTAGATTTTACCGTATTAATTGGTAAATTTTGGCTTAATCTATATGATAGCAAATGTGTCATGCAGGCGTTATGTGCATTTTAGGATGGGTTCTAGCCTTTAAAGTTAATAATTAAAGGCTAGCAATATTAAATGGTTACTATCAGCTAGGGTTCTCTTCTAGAATTTTACAAGCTTTAGTCACTGCATCATCAAGATCCTCTAATCTTCCAGCGCTAACTGGACCTAAGACGCTTGAATATAAAGCAAACTTCTTATCAAAAGGTAAGTTTAATTGGTCGTACAGTTTCTGCCTAATTTCAGCGTACTGGTTAGGCTCTGCATTTGTTAAGCTAGTTAGAGTGTCATAGATGAGTGATGTTGTATCCATTGATTTATCTCCGTATTGGTCATCTAATATTATCGCTAGTATAGGAATGATATTTACAGATGCCCATCACATAATGATTAAAATTTTGTCAAAAATAACCAGTTAAAACTAAGGCAATATGGCGAGCTCTGAAATGGCTGAATCAGAATTATTGGTGTTTACTCATATACCTGCATTGTATTCAAACCTACAATGGAAGATGATTGAAGCGCATGATGCTCATTTTGTGCTTATAAAGTTCATTAGTTGTGTAATTGCAGCGTTATATTCATTCGTAAATTGTTAGTAAGGGAATTAGATTGGCTCAAAAATATTATGTCGTGTGGAAAGGTCGTGAAACTGGAATATTTACAACGTGGGCTCAATGCAAAGCTCAAGTCGATAAATTTGCCGGGGCGAAGTATAAATCATTTCCTTCATTAATAGAGGCTGAATCCGCTTTTGGGGATCCAACGAGCACTCAATCATCGACAGTTACTACGGCTAAAAAATCAGGTGGGTCAAAAAAGACACCTCTCTCTCAAGACCAAATAACGGAGATGCCATTTGATATTAAAATTTTCACCGATGGGGCAAGTGTGCCTAACCCAGGTGAAGCGGGTGCAGGTATTGCTGTTTATGAAAATAATAAGATAAGTGAATTGTGGTACGGTATTTACCAAGCGGTTGGTACAAATAATACCGCTGAATTAAATGGGTTATACCAAGCTTTTATATTGGCAAAAGGGAAGATTGCTAAAGGCTATTCCGTTGCCATTTATTGTGATTCTATGTATGCGATACAGAGTATTACTCAGTGGGCGGAAGGTTGGTCGAAGAAAGGCTGGACGAAAGCGAGCGGTGAAATCAAAAACTTAGACATAATTAAACCTATGTACGCCTTGTATCAAGAGATCGCGAATAAGATCGAGGTCTTTCATGTTAACGGTCACGTTGGTATTGAAGGCAATGAACTTGCAGATAGAATGTCGATTGTTGCGATTGAGTCTAAAGATGAAGCATTAACTCTTTATAGAGAAACGCATGATATAGCGAAAATTTTAGCGCTTCGTGCAGGTTAAGATTGCGAGTCAGTGAAACGCATTGAGGTTATGATTGTCTTATTTGATATTATCGTAATTAAATCGGTGCTCTATTTTTTTCTTCTGATAAAATAAGCATCTATTTAATTTTGATTGTATAAGTGAAAAATGGGTATTCAACGTATTAATCCAAGTGAGAAATGGTCAGATGTTACTGTCTTTAATAAGATGGCACATTTTGTTGAAGTTGCTTGTGATGAAAGTGCAGACATGCGAGGCCAGACTGAGCAAATTTTTGCACAAGCTGAAGAGATGTTAGCAAGCGCAAACAGTGATAAATCCCGTTTGGTATCGGTTACTATTTATGTGACTGACTTTGCTAATTTGGCTGTATTTAATGAAGCGTGGATAAAGTGGTTACCAGAAGGGTGTGCACCTAGCCGAGCATGTTTAAAAGTTGAGTTAGCCGATCCTGATTACTTAGTTGAAATTGCATTTGTAGCAGCAGTTAAGTAGTTAAAGATAATTAAATTAAAGTACTCGGTATTTTGTTACTGAGTACTTAGTTAGATTAACAGGCTTATATATCAATAGCGTATGATAGTATTATGTCTGTTATCTTATATAAAATTAGAACAATAAATAACCAATCAATATTTAGGCTTTACAATCTATTGTGTTTCCTTTAGTTTAAAGACAATTATTTTATAGAGTGTGTAAGTTATGTCTACAGACATCAAACAACATCAAGCAGGTTTACTCACTGCTACTAAGCGTAATGCTTATGCACTCGTCTCTGTCGTCGTTGTCATTTACTGATACTGACGATTTTTTTATTCGTCAGTTAGGCTGGCGGATAAGAACCTTTCTTTATAATCTTCTAGCCAAATTGACACCCTGCTTCACTTTATAAAAGGTATGTCGTTTGAACAGAAGAGATCTCGCCGCTATCGGCTTTATGACATTTGCACTCTTTCTCGGTGCAGGTAACTTAATCTATCCACCATTAATGGCACAACAAGCTGGCGACAATTGGCTTATTGCTATTGGCGGCTTCCTGCTTACTGCTGTCGGACTTCCTGCTATCACTTTGGTCGTATTAGGCCGTTTATCTTCTGCTGATAAGCTGACATCGTCACTTCCTAAATGGATGGACCGCTCATTTTGGTTTTTAGTACTTACTACGTTAGGCCCTGCATTTGTATTGCCACGAGCAGTAACCGTTGCGTATGAGATGGGCATTAAACCTTTCTATTCTGGTAATGGTTTAATGGTGTTCTCCGCTTTATTCTGTGCATTAACCTTATGGTTGGCATTAAAACCGGGTAAGTTAATTGATTATATCGGTAAGATCATGACACCGGCATTAATTGCGATGTTAACGGTATTGGTTGTCGCGGCATTATTGAATCCATTAGGTTCCCCAAGCCAAGCAATTGAAATTTACGAGCAAGCCCCTGCGGTTAATGGTTTAATTCAAGGTTACATGACATTAGATGCGATTGCGGCAGTGGCGTTTGGTTGGGTAATAATTCAAACCATTCGTAGCAAAGGCGTTGAGAGTAAAAAAGCAATTTCTTACTACACACTACGCATTGCCGTTATTTATTCTGTGCTGATGTCATTATGTTATTTAGCAATGGGCTACTTAGGTTCAACGTCATCTCAAATTGCACCCAATGCGAGTAATGGTGGCGAGATCTTAACGCGTTATGCGGCAGGGGAGTTTGGTGTATTAGGTCAACTTCTATTAGCGGCAATCACATTAATGGCGTGCTTAACTACAACGATTGGCTTAACTAATGCGAACTCTGAATACTATAAAAATACTTATGGTGTAACCTTTAAAGTAAGCGCAACGGTAATTATGGTGCTTACGGCTATCATTTCAAACGTAGGGTTAGAGACGATTATTGAAGTGAGTTTACCTGCGATCCTTATTTTATGTCCGATAGCTATTGCGTTGATCATTGCAATGATTTTACTGCCAGAAAAGACAGAATCAGAGAAACCGATGATTTCGATGAGTCATACTACGATTGTATGCATTGCAGCATTGTTCGGAACTATTGATGCATTGCATATCTTAGGTACTTTGCCTGAGGCTATGACTATTTTTTGTGACCAATGGTTACCATTATTCTCTTCTCATACTTCTTGGTTGCTTCCTGTGCTTATTACTATTCTAGTAAATAAAGTGTTCAGTAAAGTACAACCAAAGAAAGTAGCGATGAGTAATTAGTGACTAGAACAAGGCTTACCCTTGTGTATTGATAGAGAGCAGCCATAATAGCTGCTCTTTTTTTGTTATCTTTAATCTATTACGTTGATTGTTAGTGGTGCTGTATTTGGGATTAGTGGACTAAGAAGATAAAAACCGTTTTGATGATAATTTAACTTTGTTCGATTTAAGTAAGGCTTCGCCATTATACATAGCCTCTTTGGTGCTGATATCAAGCGTCTGCTTACCTGAGAATCGAAGCGGCTCTTTGATTGCCACATCATGGGCAAAGATAACCAATTTTGCGTGCTTAATATCTAATGGAGTAATGCGATTATTAATACCGTCAGCACCTTGAGTTTCAACTTTTATTTTAATGCCTAGTCGTTGTGCTGCTTTTTCTAAACTCTTTGCAGCAAGAAAGGTATGAGCAACGCCTGATGGACAAGCGGTAACCGCCAATACATCCGCTTCACCTTCGTTTTTAACGGTGGTTAATATAAGATCACGGACGTGTTCATTATCATCTTCTACGGCGTTTTTCTTTAGATAAATAACAATGAGTGCAGTGGTTAATGAGCCAAGTATCGTCCCTAGAATATAACCAAATTTACCATCAACAACGGGCAAGACAATCCAGCCGCCCCATGGGGCATGATTTAATACGTTGAATAAAAATCCAGTCACGTTACCGACAATACCACCAGCCACAATGGCAGGAATAACACGAGCAGGATCGGCAGCAGCAAATGGGATCGCGCCTTCGGTAATACCGATCATTCCCATGATACCTGCCGCTTTGCCTGCTTCTCGTTCTTCACGTTTGAATTTCTTAGGGGATAAAATCGTTGCCAGTGCCATGCCTAGTGGTGGTGTACAAATGGCAATGCCAATCCCCCCCATTAACCAAGGTTGAGTGTTTACTTGAGTTTGAGCAAATAGGGTTGCGACTTTATTGATAGGGCCGCCCATATCAAACGCGGTCATCGCTCCAAGGATCACCCCAAGAACGACTTTACTAGAGCCTGCCATACTGGCGAGCCATTCATTAAGCATTGTCATAGTATTGGCAATAGGAGCACCGATGACCCACATAACCGCAGCGCAGGTAACAAAAGTGCCAATCAATGGATAGATGAAAATAGAACCTAATGAGGCCATGCTATCTGGCAGTTTGATTTTCTTTAAGGTTCTTACGACAAAGCCTGCGAAGAAGCCAATGATTATTGCTCCTAAAAATCCGGTGTTATATTGTTGAACCGCGATCCAAGAACCAATCATTCCTGGCGCTAAACCCGGTTTATCGGCAATGGAATAGGCGATGTAACCACCAAGAACGACGGTAAATAAAGTTAAGCCTGCAATGCCCATTTGAGCAATATCAGCCAATATACCTTCTGTTGGCACTGCCCCATGACCTGAAATCATCACTGACAAAGAAAGTAAAACACCACCAGCGACAATGAATGGGATCATGTGTGAGGTGCCAAATAATAGATGTTCTTTCGCACGACTTAGGCCGCGGGATAAGTCACTTTTATCCGCCTGTGTTTCAATGGTGATGGTGGAAGTAAAGCCGTCTTCTTGCTGAATTGAATCGGTGAACAGTGCTAAGGCTTCTTCTTTGCTTTTAACTGCTTTTAATTTGTCGGTAAAACCGTCTTCAATTAAGCGGATAGATATTTGTGATAAGGCTTCAATATGTTGGTTGTCATCACCATCGGTAGAGGCAAGCATAAAAAATACATCTGAAGGTAGACCATCTTCTGCCCCATAATCGATACCTGTTCGGCTGATACCAATCGCAACAGAAGGGGTAATTACCGCAACACTTTTAGCATGAGGGATCGCAATGCCATCCTCAAAGCCAGTATTTCCAATTTCTTCTCGTGCCCAAACATCGGCTAAAAACTGCTGTTTGTCCGCTATCTTGCCGGCATCGTCGAGTATTTTAACCATCTCTTCAAGTATGCTTTCTTTAGACGTTGACTTGAGATCTAAACAGATAACATGAGTGTCTATAAGCGAAGTGATGTCCATAACGATTCCGTTTCTATTGGTAATAACCAGTAATGTTAGAGGATATTGATATTTTTATAACTGGAGAATAAAGGCATTTACTGGATTATTGTACCGTCAGTGGCAAAGTGTGAGTTTGCTCCTTATTAATTGATACAAAAGCACTTTATGATTAATAGTCGTGATATCAATCAGTCATTCTCACCATAACAATACCTTGAGAATACTTAGCGTTATTTCATCATTGTATTTATTAAGAGCAAATCATGAAAATTGTGGCAGTAACAGCGTGTCCCACCGGAATTGCACATACTTATATGGCAGCGGACGTATTAAAAAAAGCAGCCGCTAAATTAGGCGTATCCATTAAAGTGGAAACTCAAGGTGCGATGGGGGTAGAAGAAGTACTAACTCCTGTAGATATCGTGAATGCCGATCTTGTTATCATCGCTTCCGATATTGAAATTGAAAATAAGAGTCGTTTTTTAGGTATCAATACCAAGCAATATAGCATTGAATCGATACTAACGGATGTTGATGCTATTTTGAGAAAACATCTTTCATAATGAAGTCTGCCATTATCGACTATCGCATTACCTTTTTTGTGAAAGAGCAAGGCTTGCCACCTCAAATGGTAAGTCAGCTCACTCGATTAGCTAAAAAGTTTCAAAGTCTTGTTTATATCGATAATATTACGCAAAATCTCAGTACAGATGCCGCCAGTTCGTTAGGGTTGTTGAAAGTAGGATTAAGGCCTGGAGATTTTTGTCAGCTAGTCACGGTAGGGTTGGATGCTGAATGGGCCAACTTTGTTCTCACTGATTTGCTTTCTTCAACGTTTGATTTTGTCGCTTCAGATAAATTGTGTGATTTCTCCGAAACTATCGTTAATACTCGTCCGCAACTAACCCCTCATTGTGAAGTTGATTTTCACTACGTAAAAGCACAAACCTCGTTATCTAAATTTGAAATACTAAAAGGCTTATCTCAGCTTATTTACCCGCAAGAGTCTGATGAATTGTTGCTGTCTTTAATAAAGCGAGAAGAGCGCTCATCAACGGCAATGGCAAAACAAATCGCCTTACCCCATGTTATTTCTCCTTATGTTGAGAAACCGACAATTGCGATCATTCGTAGTGATTACTCGGTTGATTGGGCATCAAAGATGGGAGAGGTTAACTTGATTATTGCTTTGGTTCTGCCTGAAAAACCAAATCGAGACATGATCATGGCGGCAACCTATTTAACTCGCAGTATGTTGTCTGTTGAATTTAGTCAGAGATTAGTCAATACAAGGCAACCAAAAGGTCTCCAAGCTCTTATTTTATACGCGATGTGCCAATTGATTGAGTAGATTATTCGTGCTCTATCAGAATATCGCTGACTAACAATAAAGTAGCCAGCGAGGTTCAAATTACAAAGAATTAGTTATACGCACGTGCTACTTTTCCGCTGCATTTTAATGTGTATTGGTGTGCATAAGCGGGAACAAATACAGAGTGTCCTTTAGATACATTAACGGTTTCACCTGTTGAGTGGTTTAATGTCATGTCGCCATCAATCGCAAATAGGATCTCTGCACTGTGTGTTTCTAGTGGTAGCTCGTCTACTGGTGCAAAAACAGAGAATTTAAAATCACTGACAGGAATAGGGTAATTCATCCCCCCGTTAATAATGTTAGGTTGCATAATCAATGATTCAGCCGGGATGCTTACGAACTCTGTACAATCCATCAGTTCATCAATATCCATGAATTTTGGTGTTAATCCTGCACGTAAGACATTGTCTGAATTGGCCATTATTTCTAATCCAGTGCCATTAATATACGCATGAGGTGTGCAAGCCGTTAAGTACATGGCTTCACCCGGTTGCAGTGTGATCACATTCAGCATTAATGGGGTGAATAGACCAATATCGTTCGGGTATTGAATGGATAGATCATCAATCAATTCAAACAAGGTATTCTGCTTGTTATTTGCTGCAAAAAGACCTAATTCCGACAATGCGGTGTCTTTTGTTTCATCAGTTAATGACAGAATGGCTTGAAAGAAATCCTTTAGCCCTTGAGAGTTTGGTTGCTGTTCAAAATTAGCCACTAGCGCTTCAATGGTTGTTAAATTCATTTCTTTAAATAGAGTGATGATATCTTGATACTCACGAAAACCATTCATTGCTTTATAAGGGGTTAACGCATAAACCAGTTCAGGCTTATGGTTGTTATCTTTGTAATTACGATTAAAAGCATTTAATGCAATCCCTGCGTGCTCTTCTTTATCATAGCCAGCCATGGCTTGTTGCTTATTAGGGTGAACTTGAATTGATAGTGCTTTTTCAGCGGCTAACACTTTGAATAAATAAGGCAGTTCACCAAAATGGTCTGCGGTTAATGAAGATAAACAGGCTGCTTGGTTTTGATTTATTAAGTCAGATAATAAGATAGGCTGATCATTAATGATAACGGTAGAGCATCCATTGGGGTGAGCGCCCATCCATAGTTCAGCTTGAGGTTTATTACTGGTGTTTTTAATATCAAATAAGGTTTCGATAGAAGTCGTACTTCCCCATGCATAATCTTGAATTACATTGATCATAGGGTAGAAGTATTGTTGATTAGATGGATTCATAATGCACTCGATGTCATCAAAAATAAGGTCTCCACTGAGGTTCTTCTTTGGTTTTTGTGTATTACCAGAAAGAAAACAGTGGAGATAGGGAAGATTAAGCCGCAGCGGTAGAGAATGATTTCGCTTGGCGAGCTTTCTTGATAGAGACACAAACTAACGCTGTTACCGTTGCGCCTGCTGCCATACAAGCCAGAGCTAATACTGGTTTATTCATTGCACCCAGTAGGGCAACAACAGGACCACCGTGAGCAACGCTGTTGGTAATACCGAATGAGAATGCCATGACAGCAGCAACCATAGAGCCAAGCATATTGGCAGGGATAACTGAGATAGGATCTTGCGCTGCGAATGGAATTGCACCTTCAGAAATACCGACTAGACCCATGGCACCAGAGGCTTTACCTGCTTCAATTTCAGATTCTTCAAAGATGTTGAACTTGCGACCAATAACCGTTGCTAGTGACATACCTAGTGGAGCGACAGGAATTGCACACGCCATTGCACCCATGAATTGAGTTTGACCGCTTGCAATCATGCCAACCGAGAATAGGAAGGCGACTTTATTGAATGGGCCACCCATATCAAAGCCTGCCATGCCACCTAGAACAATCCCAAGTAGAACAACGTTACCTGTGCTCATGTTGGTTAGTAATACGTTTAGCGAATCCATTAAATCGGCAATGGGTGCACCAATAACAAAAATGAATAATGAAGCGATAAATAATGAGCCCGTAATCGGCGCAATGACGATAGGCACAAGAGGTTGAATGAACTTGTGGTAGTTAATGTTAACGATGAATTTAACAAAATAACCCACTAGCAGACCGGCGATAATGGCACCGATAAAACCGGTGCCTGCATCAGCACCATAAAATGAGCCGTTATTGGCAATCCAACCACCGATAAGTCCGGGTGTTAACGCTGGACGATCAGCAATAGCGTAAGCAATGTAACCAGCAAGAACTGGGATCATCAAGGTAAAAGCAACGACACCGACATCGAGTACTTTATTCCATAAGCTACCAGGAGGGATCGCCATGCCGCTTTCGGTTGGCTGCCCACCAAGAGCTAATGCCAGTGCGATTAATAGACCGCCAGTGACCACAAATGGGATCATGTGAGAGACGCCATTCATTAAATAACGATAAATATCAGAGCGGGTTTGAGACACGCTGCCTTTATTTTCGGTGTTTGATTTAGTGGTATCAGCGACAAAAGGGGGTTGTGTTAATGATTGAGTAATGAGGCCTTTTGCATCTTTAATTGGGGCTTTTACGTTGGTTTGGATCAGTTTTTTCCCCGCGAAACGCGTAAGGTCGACTTGCTTATCACAGGCTACGATAATGGCATCAGCTTGTTCGATTTCTTCTGCTGTTGGGCTGTTTTTCACCCCAATAGAACCATTGGTTTCTACTTTGATTTTGTAGCCTAATTCTGCCGCGCCTTTTTCTAGTGCTTCAGAGGCTAGGTAGGTATGAGCAATACCGGCAGGACAGCCAGTAACACCGATCAAAAAGCCGTTAGTCGCAGCAACGGTATTGGTGTTGTCTGTTTTTTCAAGTAACAGCGCTAACGCCATTTTTGGTGACGTTGCCGCTAAGAATTTTTCAATAAATCCATCTTCAATCAATTTACAAGACAGCTCTGCGAGTACTTCAATATGGTGGTCAGCGCCGTTTTCAGGAGAGGCAATCATAAAGAACAACTTAGACGGTAATCCATCTTCTGCACCGTATTCAATGCCTTGCTTACTAACACCAATCATTACCGCAGGGGATATAACCGCTGAGCTTTTTGCGTGAGGTAAAGCAACGCCTTCTTCAAAGCCTGTATTTCCTAATTCTTCTCTTGCATAGATATCATTAAGAAATACAAGTTTGTCGTTGATCCGCCCTTGCTGTAGAAGGTGTTCTGCCATTTCAGCAAAAACGTCGCCTTTGGTTTTTGCTGCAAGATCTAAGCAAATTAATTGTTCGTTGATTAAGTCGGTAATCATAAGTTATTCCCATTTAGATGGATGTCTTGTGAGGGAATAGTGTGATTCTGATAGGAGATATTGGTAAGTGTGCGAGAAATGCATTTACTGGATTTTTGTATCCTATAAAGCCAAGTGTGATTCAGCTCTGATTTTTATAAAACCAAAAGGCTATAATGCAATTATCGAAAAACTAGTTAATAAATAATAACTTAGCTCAATGCTCTGGTGGTTTTCTTGATGTGGTATTTATCAGTAACGTTATGTTTTTTATAAGTTTAGTGGATAAAAGTGTGATTTATTTTGGTAAGAGTGGAAATGGGTTTAGTCTTTAATACTGTCTTAGAAGCGTTATTGTCTGAAAGAGAAAGCTTTAATAAAGTCTGGTTTGCAGGCGATAAAGTGACGCCTCCCTCATGCTGTTACCAAGTGAACTTTCCACGTTTAGAATTAGTGATCAGCGGCGAATATCTAAATCAAATAGAAGATCCTGATGTCGGTATTACCGAAGTGAAAATCATGGCAGGCGATGCACTCTATATTCCACCTAACTGTTGGAATAAACCCGACTGGAGTGAGGATTGCTCGGTACTTAGTTTGCTATTTGGACGCAGACAAGTAGGCTTTAGTTTGGTGAGTAAGCGCAAAGGTGAAGAAGGATTCTATGATGTGCAGAAGTACAGTATTCAAACTCGAACAGGTCATGCGATAGACAATATTTTAGAGGCCTTAAATGCGTTAGCTCGTGAGCCCAATAAAAAGCAGATTGATGAATACCTCCTTCTGGCACTACTAAGTTACAGTAAATCCATGCTGGGCGAGCAGAATGAAACGATATCACCTAAAAAACGCAGTGAAGATCTGTACCAAGGGATATGTATTTACATTCAAGAGAATTTTCATCGCAGCATAGACAGAAGTAATATTGCGAGCCGTTTTAATATTTCACCTAACCATCTATCACGGATGTTTAGACAGCAAGGTCACATGACATTGGCTGACTATATTACTTGGGTACGAATTGAACGTGCGAAATTCATGTTAAAAAAATATACTTTTCGTTTAACTGAAGTTGCGACCCGTTGTGGTTTTCAAGATGTGAATTACTTTTATCGAGTATTTAAAAATAAAACCAGTTATACACCATCAGATTATCGAACCATGGTTAAGTAAAGTCACTTTTTTTTAGTAAAATAAATACACCTAATTTATTGTGAGCGGAAAATTTAGGTGTATACTCCTTTCTTTTTTATAAATATCAAAATGAAAAAAATAATTCTCTCTATTATTGGAATAATGATTATTTCAAATGCGACTGTGTTTTTTGTTAACGAAATGTCTCACAATTATGATATTGATGTTAATGTTGAAGAGTATGAACAACAATTAGTAGCGTTTAGTAATAATTGTGAACCATTAGAGTGCTCTATCATAGCTAACTTTAATCGTATTAATAAACAGGAATATACTGAAAATATTAAACAGATAGCAGAAAGTATTCGCCCTATTTTAGGTTATAAAAATGGACCAAAAATAGGAATTGCTATTTTAAATATAGCTTTTAAATATGGTGACTTTGATTGTGATGAAAAGCTCTATTTCTGGGATAAAATAGCTACATTAAAATATAAAGATAACGATCTGTTTGGTATGATAGATCCAATACTCAGTTATATTCAAATTGCTAATGATAGTGGTGATAAATTTAAAATAGCCACAGGTGAACTAAGTTTAGCATTAGCAATTGGTTATTTTAAAGGTTATGAATTTTCAAATAAAATAATAGAATCTATCATAGATAATGATGAATCAAATGAATCAAATGAATCAAATGAATCAAATGAATCAAATGAATCAAATGAATCAAA